>CAIKAC010000011.1 GCA_903825305.1 uncultured Actinomycetes bacterium | reverse complement strand
GGCAACCTTCTTAGCTGCGGTCTTGCGAGCCGGAGCCTTCTTGGCAACCTTCTTAGCTGCGGTCTTGCGAGCCGGAGCCTTCTTCGCTACAGCCTTGCGAGCCGGAGCCTTCTTTGCTGTCTTCTTAGCCGCGACCTTGCGAGCCGGGGCCTTCTTCGCTGCCTTCTTAGCAACTGCCATTTGAGTACCTCCTAAGGTCTCATTTCCTACGTCGGGACCTTGTCTGCATCGTTCCACCGACGTCGAACGGACAACAGATGAAGGCCTGGTGTAGATCAGTGGACCATCCTGTTGCGACCGCCAGCAACCATGCTGTCGGTGCAACCAAATTGGCTCACCGTCACACAAACAAATGTGTCATTCAAAAACTGTTGCACGTCTTAACAATGCGCAACGTGTTTTCAAATTCGTAATTTGTTAATGCAACTTCATCAATGCCACTACGTTCAGCACACATTGTCAAGCATTTCGAGTTTCGTGACAGATGTGCAACATGAACAATTCGTCTTCGGGAATCATGATTGGTCGCGATGAACGCTCGTGGGTGTGGTCGGGTGCGCAACGAAGTTGTCTTGCACTTGGACCAACGCGTTCAGGAAAAACGTCGTCACTCATTATTCCAAACGTCTTGTGTGCACCGGGTTCTGTCGTTGTGACGTCAACAAAACAAGATGTCCTTGATGCAACGGTTCGCAGTAGAAAACAGGCAGGAAGGTGTTATCTCTTTGATCCACTCAACACAGTGGTTGCACCGCCTGACGTAGAACGAATTCATTGGTCTCCCCTTCAGCGCGCTCGCTCATGGGATGGAGCGTTGCTTGCAGCAAACGCCATGGTCGCAACATCGCGGTTGAGCGGTGCCACTCGAGACGACCATTGGTCTGAGCGGGCCGGAGCATTGTTGGCGTGTTTGCTCCATGCCGCAGCTCTCGAAGAATTGGAGATGAAGACCGTGACTTCGTGGGTTGATCGTCGGCATCTCGGCGAGGCGCTCGCCACCTTGGATACCCGCAGAGGTGACCATCCATCGCGTGACTTGCTCGCTGGCATTATGGCCACCGATGCTCGGGAGCTCTCGGGCATTTTCTCCACGACCTCTGGAACCTTGGGTGTTTATCGGGCGGAGGAAGTTCGAAGCGCAGGAGAAGCGTCTGCCTTTGACGCTCGCGACTTTGCGGCTTCTCACGACACGCTCTACATCTGTGCATCATCGGGTTCGCAACGCTTGTTAGCTCCCCTCATCGTCGGCATGATCACCGACATCAGTGAAGCCATATTCGAGCGCGACCAAGCTGTTCCCCATTCGCTCTTCGCGCTTGACGAACTCGCCAATATCGCGCCCCTCCCTGATTTGCCGCGTCTCATTAGTGAAGGTGCTGGTCAGGGACTCTTGATCCTCGGCTGCCTCCAAGATCTCTCCCAGGCTCGCGGCCGGTGGGGCTCCATCGCTGATGGCTTCGTCTCATTGTTTTCGACCACGGTGGTACTGCCGGGCATTGCAGACCGCGCAACGCTTGAGCTCATCGAATCACTAGGCGGCCAAGGCTTGGTTCCTCGTCGCACGGTGACCTACGGACTTCATGGACGACGAGAGACCAGTGTTTCAGATTCGCTTGCACTCGAGGCTCGATTTCCGGTGTCGCGTACTGCGCAAGGAGCAGATGGCCAGGCGCTGGTTATTGACGCGAAGAAATCAATCGGGTTTGTCACACTCAGCCCTGCGTATCGAGACCAACCGTGGAAGGACCTCATCGAAGGCCCCACTCGCCTCGAGCGCGCTGCTGTGTTCGAACATCGCGATGCCGGTCGAGATCAAGAACGCGTCGCGCCACCTCCCATTGCTCGTACCGTTCGAAATCGCTAGGGCGAGGCCCCAGCACGCGAAGCTCGTGAGGCGAGGGCATGACGTCTTGTCTCATGAGCGGAACCTCATACACGCCAACGCCACGTCGGCCGCTCCATGACGTGGTCATCAATCCCAGCGTTTCGACGCTCAATCCATGGCTCGCGGCGTTGCACAGCGACGCCACGACGTCTCGTGGGCGAAAAGAGCTCATTTCAAGATGCTGGGCGAAGTGGTACTCATCAAGAGTCTTGGCGCCGCGTCGACGCATCGGTTCGACGACGTCGATGAGGTGTTTCGCGCGCTGGCGCCAGAGCGCTTCGAGTTCACGACGAGATGGTGTGGCTTTGTCATCGCGGCCTTGTTGCCCCTCAAGCAACTCAAGGCGTCGATGTGAAAAAGCAAGTTCTTGGGTGCGGGAAATACCGACAATACGATCACAGCCAGCTTCCAAACTGGCAAACGGAATGTCGAGTGTCGCCGTCAAGCTCGAACGCATCACGCTCCTATAAAGCGCGTCCATGGCCTGACGATGTGCAAAGAGGCCTCGAACATCGAGTGCCCCAAAGCGGCCGTCATGTGCTTGGGCGACATTAGGCAAACAGACATGACTATGAAGGTGCGGATCGAGCGACCTACTCACCCCATGGGTAAAACGCGCCGCACAAATCCCGCGGATGCGGAGCGGTTCACCGTCTCGATCCTTTCTTTGCGCCACCATCACCGAATCTTCGAGATAATCAATAACGGCATCGACGCCACGCTCGTGTGCCTCAATGACGGCCCGAGCGCGGGCGTGATCTACATCGGCATACAGCAGGCTGATTGACTTTGGTGCTGCGAGGATGATGTCCCAGCCCACCGTGCTTCGTTTGCTTGACGCGCGAAGGTTTCCTTGTGGCAATTGACCTCGGTAGACGCCGTCAAGATCGGCGGCACTCACCTTCCCTGTGAGGCCCACGCGACTCGCCATCGTGCCACGCCATTGGCCTGTGGCCCTCTGACTTACGTCCGTTATTTCTCGTGCTGGGTCGCCAACGAGATACTCGGCATTGGAACGTTTGAGTACTTGGACGTGAACCATGACGGTTCACACTGTCGGTTGATACCTCGCCAAGAGGCGCTGGGCGCTGAGGCGCACCCCTTCTCGTAGATCAGCCGGGCTCAATACCTCCGCATCAGGACTGGCTTGGATGATGAGTCGCTCAAACCAGCGTTGGCCCGACACGCTGATGGCCACAAGTTGATCACTACCGTCTGCGCGTCGACCGCGAACAGGAATCGAGTCGGCCAGCCACCGTGCGCCGACGCCAACGCGCACCATGGCCACCTCAGCCGCACCATCATCACTAAAGGCGGTGAGTGGTTCGCTGGGCACATCGTGGTGTGGTGCCTCGCCCAGATCGCGACATTCTTTGATCAGATCAATGCGAAAGGTGCGCAGCTCTCCCGCCTTATGGCAAAAAGCCTGGACATACCAACGCCCCTGATCAGCCCCTACGCGAAGTGGGTCGATGGTTCGAATGCTGTGTTCGTCTCGTGAACTCGAGAGGTACTCAATTTCAAGTTGCCGACTGCCATTGCAGGCAGCGACTACTTCGTCGAGTAACGGAGGCGTCGGCAAGTCCACCTCTAATGCATCGTGCTCACCCAACACAGCTTCGAGTTTGGAGAGCGCGCGAGCGAGCGGACCGGTGGCATCAGCACCTTGCATCGCCAGAATGGTTCGGGCGGCTGCGGCGATGGCCACACCTTCTGAGGCGGTGAAGCGTCGCGTGCGTTCCAAGTCTGGCAGGGTCGCATGAACCTCATCAGCATCAACAATGATGTCCATGAGTTCGCCCGGCGAATACGGGGGTCGACCGCAACATGCCGCAAGTTCGAGCTCGGCCACCACTTCTTCAGGCGTCATAGCAAAGCGCTCGGCGACTTCTTGCGTTGTCGCCGAACCTTCCGTCGCGAGCCACTCAAGCATGGCGAGCAAGCGACGGAGACGATCTTGAATGACCGGGGCCTTTCGGCTTCCATCGCCATTGAGCTCATTGGATTCGGGAATCTCGGCCACCGCTTCCCCGTCCCCTTCGTGGCGCGAAATGGTGAGCGTAAGCACCCGGGTCACGTCATCGACGAGTTCGGGCGGCCCCAACACGCTGAGGTGATCGAGATGCCCTAAGGCCCAGGTCCGGGCGAGGTCAAAACGGGGCATGGGTGTACTGAACACCGCGCTGCCATCCTCTCGCTGCTCAATCAGTGCTGCGTCGCCAAGTTCAGCCCTGACCCGCCACACCCAGGCCGCATCAACGGCCACCGTCACGGTTATGGCATCTGCCGCATCTTCTTCTCGCGCGGTGGTCGCGCCAGGGAGATCAATGGTGGTGGACACGTCACCTTCAGGGATGCCCGATCCAGCCGGGCCGAGCGCGATATCTCCCTCAATACGGTCCACGCGGAAGATGCGAGCAGCGCCACGCTCTCTCGCCCACCCCGAGAGGTACCAATGTCCACCGGCAAAGCGCAACTGGACAGGAGCCACGCGACGGGCTTGGTCGAGGTAGCGGAACCGCACTTCGGCTTTGTTGGTGATGGCCTGGAAGAGTCGATCAAGCCCCGGCACGCTGCCAAGAAGGGCAATGGGCTGGGCATCTTCCACGTCGGAAATGCCGAGTTTCCTCAGGGCATCGCTCCCACTATCGTTACCCATGTGGACACCCGCGACCGCCAAGTTCAGTGCGGCTTGCTCCTCCGCCGTGAGGTCCAAGTCGGGCAAGAAGAACGCATCGGGGTTGATGCGGTATCCAAACTGGGCCGGACCATCAATAGCGACAGCCTCAATCTCAATGCCTTCTCCGCGAAGCAGTTTCTTGTCTCGCTCGAAAGCTTGGCGTCGAGCCTCGGCCCCATCGGGGTACCCAGGGATTTCACGCGCAAGCTCATCAAGGGGGATGGGATTCTTGGCGTCAAGCAACGTCAGAATCAAATCGGTCAAGCGTTCAAGTTTGTAATTGTCTCCAGCCACGTAGGTGACATTACGCCGTGATTGCCACCTTTGATTGGACTTCACCGAGACTTCACCTTGGATCGTTTTTCCTCGCGGTCGCAATTGGCCTGTGGTACCTCGAAGCAACCCGGGCGAGCGCTACCCCTGCGAGTACACGGCAGCGCTGGGCATTTTTCTCTGGATTACTGATCTTTCTCATTGCCATGAGCTGGCCGGTGGCCGATCTTGCCCACTCAACCTCTTTGGCGGTGCTGGTCCTGCAGCGTCTTTTGCTGGTGCTTGGAGCCGCGCCCTTACTCATGCTGGGTATTCCTGACCCGCTGGCAGCACGCCTCACAAGCCCTGCGCCCATTGACTGGTTGGTCGTCCATCTCGCCCGACCAGGTATCGCCATTGTCACCACCACCGTGCTCTTGGCCGTCACTGGTGTTCCGCCAACCGTTGCTTGGAGTTGCCATAACCGGCTCGTGGCTGGCGTTATGGGATTGTTGATGCTGGCCGCTGGATTCGTGTTATTCCAACCCGTCTTAGACAAGGTGCCCGGGTTGCCGCGTTTGTCGCCATTGGGAAAAGTTGGCTATCTCGTCGCCCAAAGCGTGGCACCAACCTTCCTGTCCTTTGCCTGGATTATTTCGAGCCGGCCGCTTTATGGAGCATTTTCAGGTCAGAGCACGGTCCTTCATCTCTCGGCGCTCGCGGATCAACAGCTCGCCGGCTACATAGCCAAACTCGGCACCTTTAGCGTGCTGTGGACCATTGCCTACGTCATGTTCAGCCGCATGCCCACCGACGAATCCGCTGAACAATCACCACTTCGCTGGAGCGACGTGGAGCGGTCGCTTGCTCGCGCTGAGCGCCGCGGCCAGATGATTCGAGAGTCGGGACCCGACGGGAACGAATCACAGAATTTGTCATAGCGTCACGCTTTTGTCCCCTGATGGACATCTTGCATTGTCATGCTGACGGCGTGGATGCAAACCCGACAAGCCTTGCGATAATCGAGTCTTGCAATTCGACGTGGACGATTGACTTGGCTCAACACCGCTATCGCCGCAGTGTTCGAAGCGAAGGTTCCTCCACGCCAGCCGCTACCGATTGGGAACCGTGCTTTGCCATCGAGTTCGATGACGATGGCGAAGGTTTCGTCTTGTGGCTCAATGAATCGGGAAGTCGACGACTTCGATCTTGGCGTCATTTACCTGGCTGCACCTCGTGCAATCCCACAACAGAACTGCGCTTGGCTGCCATCGCTGACGCTGGCTCTGCTTCGTAAGCCCCTCGGCGATCTCGGCGGCTCTCCTTTGTGATCGCTCCGGTAACATTGAATCTCACGACCAGCAGTGAGCCCCGGAGGATCCATGCCCACCTACGAGTACGCCTGCGATCAGTGCGGCAAGCACATCGACGTTTTCCAGTCATTTAGTGACGACCCCCTCACCACCTGTGAAGACTGTGGGGGTAGCTTGCGCAAGGTATTTGGCAATGTGGGCATTGTCTTTAAAGGCAGCGGCTTTTATAAGAACGACTCTCGGGGATCGTCAAGTAGTTCGAGCTCGAGCACATCGCCAGCGTCGACGACATCGAGCGAAAGCTCAACACCGGCGGCAATTCCCGCCCCGGCTGGCACCAGCAGCAGCGATTCCGCTTCGTGAACTAGCGGCCAGAGAGCTGCACGTCGCCAATCGCGACGCTCACCCCTGCCGCGAGTCCCGGCAGCCAGGTCAGATCAGAAGCCACGCCCATCACGTTTTGCAGCATTCGCTGCAAGGTCGAGGCCACCGTGGCTTCCCGGAAGGGTTCCGCGAGGGCGCCGTTGCGAATAATGAGGCCCTCGGCGCCGACAGAAAAGTCTCCACTAATCGAGCTCACACCTGAGTGCACCCCACTAATTGATTGCACGTAGATGCCATCTTGCACCTCGGCCAAGAGGGCGTCGAGGTCTTGACTTCCCGGGCTGAGCAACAATGCTTGACACCCGGCACTTGGGTGACCGGCAAAGCCTCCGCGAACCGCCGATCCCGTTGATTGAGCACCAGCGCGACGAGCGGATTGTGAGTCATAGACAAACTGCTCCAATCGACCTTCATTGATCAAGACATTGCGACGACAGGCCAAGCCTTCTGCATCCACCGCCGAGGCTCCGAAAAACCTTGTATCAGTTGGATCATCGACCAAGGTCACCCGCTCAGAAGCCACCATTTCGCCGAGTCGATCAACAAAGAATGACCGGCCTCGCACGACTGCATCTCCCGAGAGCGCAGCGGCGATTTGTCCGAGCACCGTTGAGGTCACCCGAGGATCCAACACCATGGTGACGCGACCCGAGGCTGGTTTGCTCGCTCCGAGCAATCTCGTGGAGCGCTCTACGGCATCTCGGACCACCAGATCGGCATCGAGGTCCTTAGGGTCTCGACCAACACAGAGGCCATAGCCCGACTGGGTCTCGTCATCAGTTCCCGCAAGGGCTGATACCGAGAGATACGCACCAGTGCGCTCGTCAGCGGACGCAATGCCACTGGTGGTCGCGATGGCCGCCTCAGCACGGAAATCTCCATAAGAAGCATGATCGACACCTTTGATGCGCCTGTCTCGAGCCAAGGTGGCGCGCTCAAGCTCCAAGGCTAGTGCGATCTTGTCGTCGATCGACATGGCTGAAAAGGTGGACGAAGCTAGCTCAAGTTGTTGAATCGCATGTCCATCGGGTTCTGCCAAGCCCGCATAGGGATCGACGGAGGAGAAGGTGGCATTTTCTCGAGCTTGGGTGATCGCACGGCGTACGGAATCGTCATCAAGTGATCCCGCCCACGAAAATCCAACTTGGAATCCGCCGTCGGCGGGACGCAAGATTCTGACCCCCACCCCCGAAGATGAAGCCTGGGTGAGTGACTCGACCTCTCCGTCGTAAGCTGCGATATCGGTCTCTACGCCACGAGAAACATAGGCTTCCATCGATTCATCGGAAAACGCCTCATTGATAATTCTGGCTGCAATGGCACTGAGATCACTCATGCCGCCGTGCCTCCGAAGGTAATGCCGGCGAGGCGCAAGGTAGGTTGTCCGCAACCAACGGGCACCCCTTGGCCTTGCTTGCCACAAGTGCCAGGCACCATGGAGAAGTCAGAGCCGACCGCATCAATACTGCGAAGCACATCGGGACCATTGCCGACCATGTTCACATCGCGAATGGGGGCAGTGATCTCGCCGTTTTCGATCAGGTAGGCCTCCGTGGTGCCAAAGACAAAGTCGCCGGTGGCCGTATTGACTTGGCCGCCGCCGAGCTTGGCTACGTAGACGCCCTTGGTAGTTTGCGCAACGATCTCTTCGGGGTCTTGGGTGCCCTCCATGACAAAGGTATTCGTCATACGAACAATGGGAAGGTGCTGATAGGACTGTCGACGACCGTTGCCGCTGCCAGCGCGACCTTGTTTACGCGCGCGCAGCATGTCCCACATGTAATCGGTGAGAACGCCATTTTCGATCAATACGTTGCGCGTTGAGGGATGACCTTCATCATCGATGGAGGCGTATCCCCACTCGCCCGTCATGGATCCATCGTCCACCAAGGTGACGAGTGGACTGGCCACGAGTTCTCCCACTTTGCCGGCATAGACCGATGAATCTTTCAGAATATGGTCAGCCTCAAGGCCGTGTCCGCAGGCTTCGTGGAAGAGCACGCCGCCAGCATTGGCGAGCACAACGGGTAGTTCACCGCTCGGCGCAGGTCTCGCCGACAATTTCGTGATGGCCCGACGAGCCGCCAGGCGAGCCATCTCAGCAACATCGATGTCTTCAAACATTTCAAAGCCCCGAGTGTGAGCTGCTGATTCGAAACCAGTTTGCAAGCCGGTGTCGCCAGAAGCGACACAGATCACATTGAACCGAGTGCGCACTTGATCATCAGTCGAGAACACGCCATCGGAGTTCGCCACCAAAATTTGGCGCCTGCCTTCCATGTACCCGGCTTGCACTTGAGCGATGGCGCCACCTTCAGATCGCGCCACCTCATCTACCTGAGTGAGCAGCGCCAATTTCATGGCCGTCGGCGTCGCGTCAATGCCCTCCGAAGCATGCGCACGATGGCGCTGAGGCGTCCCGACCGCCACGGTGCGCGAACTCCCGCCTCTTGCAACCGAGGCTGCGGTTCGAGCGGCTTCGAGCAAACTGGCCTCGGAGAGGTCTGCCGTATGGGCGAAACCAGTTGTCCCGCCGACTACCACTCGGATGCCGGCACCACGCTCGGCTCCCGTGCTGAGTTCTTCGACGCGTCCATCGTCGAGTGAGGCGCTTCGATTGACGCGATCTTCACAGAAAACTTCAGCAAAATCAGCGCCGCGGCCCATGGCCTCGTTGAGCACCGCTTGAATAGTGGTGGCAGATACCAGATCAGTTAATTGAGTCACGCACGGCAGGTTACCCGCCCGTAGCGTCCCAAGGTCCGAGTAGTAGCCTGATAAGTGGACCTATGTTGCTACCTCAGATTGAAACGCCAGAAGACCTGCGGGACTTGAGCCCCGAACAATTGGTCCAACTCGCCCAAGAGATCCGGTCGTTCATCGTCGAAACCGTGACCACCACGGGCGGCCACCTCGGCTCCAATCTGGGCGTCGTTGAACTCACCCTGGCTCTTCATCGAGTCTTCACGTCTCCCGAAGACGCCATCTTGTTTGACACCGGCCACCAAACCTATGTCCACAAGCTCCTGACGGGGCGCCGTTATGGCTTTAAAGACCTACGCCAAGAAGGTGGGTTGAGCGGCTATCCCTCACGCGCTGAGTCAGAACATGACTGGATCGAAAACTCCCACGCCTCAACGGTGCTGAGTTACGCCCACGGACTCTCCACAGCCTTTGAACTCCAAGGCGAGATGGAGGGTCGAGGCGGCCATCGCCGTATCGTGGCAGTGGTTGGCGACGGAGCCCTCACGGGCGGTATGACCTATGAGGCGCTCAATAACTTCGGCCACTCCGGACGCCGTGCTGTCTTGGTGCTCAATGACAATGGCCGCAGTTATGCCCCCACGGTGTCACAACTTTCTCAGTCGCTGACGTCGCTGCGACTCCACCCCACCTATGTGCAAGCCCGAGAACGTCTTCGCAGCATGTTGCGTGACATTCCCGGTTTTGGACCGGTGGCCTACAGCGGCGTCCATGGCATCACCTCCGCACTGCGCGAATTGGTGAGCCCGCATACCTTTTTTGAAGCGCTGGGTGTGCGCTATGTGGGGCCCATCGATGGCCATGACATGCCCGCCTTAGAGCAGGCTTTGAAAAATGCTGCCGAATGGGACGGACCGATCTTGGTTCACGTCCTCACACAAAAGGGCCGAGGCTATGGTCCAGCAGAACACGACGAGATACAGCGACTCCACGACTTTAAAGTCCCCAAAGCATCGCCAACCGGTGGTGACGATCAGCCGTCAGTGGCCTCGTATACCGAAGCGTTTAGTCGGGCCCTCATTGACGCCGCAACGCTTGATGACCGTATTGTGGCCCTCACTGCTGCCATGCCGGGGCCAACAGGTCTCATTCCCTTCCAAGATCGCTTTCCAGAGCGCTTTATTGATGTTGGTATTGCCGAGCAACACGAAATGACGGCAGCAGCCGGCATGGCCATGGGCGGCCTTCGCCCTGTCGTGGCGGTCTATTCCACCTTCTTTACCCGGGCCTTTGACCAGGCCTACTACGACGTCGGCCTCCACCGGCTACCCGTCACCATCGTGCTGGACCGAGCTGGCATCACCGGCGACGACGGAGCAAGCCACCACGGCGTGCTCGATATGTCGCTGGCGCTCAGCATCCCGAACATGACCGTGTTCGCACCCTCGTGCACCGAAGAAGTGTCGGTCATGCTCAATACGGCCCTCTCGCTCGACGGTCCCGCCACCATTCGGTTCCCCAAAACCCCACCCGTGAGCCTTGACGGTCAGACTGGTGCAGGCCTGAACGCCCGAAAGCTGCGACAAGGATCATCGAAGGTGTGCGTCCTCGGCGTTGGCAAGATGACGGCGCGCTGTGCACAAGCGGCTCTCGCTTTGATGGCGGAGGGCATCGACGTCACCTTGTGGGATACGCGAATCGTGTCGCCTGCCGATCCCGACATGCTTGATGATGCTCTCGCTCACGAGGTGGTGATCACCGTTGAAGATGGTGTTCGCATCGGTGGGGCTGGAACCCATCTTCGCGACGCGCTGGCACAGCGAGCGATGGCTCGTGGCGTCACGTGTCCGCAGAGTGAATCACTGGGCGTCCCCAAGCGATACCTCGCTCAAGCAGCTCCAGAATCAATTTTGGCGGGACTCGGCCTCGATGCAGACGGTATCACCCAAAGCATCCGCGGACTGCTCAAAGCAGCGCCGGTAACGCAGGAACCGCGTTAGCGAGTTTTGTTCGCGCCGTTGCGCGAGACGAATTCTCCAACACTTTGATACGCCGCGATGGACTCTCCGGCATCGCCCCAGAAACCAGGCTGCACGTCGTAGCGTGCCCGACCAGCATCCACGTAGTGGTTGTTGACATCTGTGATCTCCAACTCGCCTCGGCCTGAAGGCACCAAGGTTTTTATGATGTCAAAGACTGACGGCTCGTAGCAATACACACCCGTCACCGCGAAGTTGCTCGGCGGGTCTTGCGGCTTCTCCACGATGGAGCGAATCGCTCCGGCGTCATCGATCTCGGGCACGCCGAGGTGACGCAAGTGGTCTTGGTCATCAGAAGCACTGAGCACGAGCCGGCATCCCGTCGGGTCGGCTTTAAAGGCCGCGATGGTTGGCGCGAAGCTCCACTCAAAGACGTTGTCGGCGAGCATCACCACGATGGGTTCGCCCTCAGCAAAGCTTTCAGCCAGCCCGAGGGCCTCGGCGATGCCGCCCGCTTGCTCTTGCACCGCATAGTTCAAGGTGTGCAAGCCCAACTCATGGCCATCGCCAAGCAACTGCATGAAGTCACCAATTCGAGATCCGCCCGTGACCAACAGCAAGTCAGTAACGCCGGCTGTGACGAGAGCTTCCACGGCCCACTCCACCATCGAGCGGTCATAAATCGGTAGCAAATGCTTGTTCGTTATCTTGGTCAGTCGTCGCAGTCGTGACCCGGTTCCGCCTGCAAGTAGTACTCCGCGCATGTAGCGAATCTAGACCAGGTCGCCGATGTCTCCGCCAAGGCCACAGATTTGCGCCCAACCCCTACGCTAAACAGCACGATCTGACCGGAACGAGGGAGCCATGAGCGATTTTCCAGTGAGCAAATCCCAAGAAGAGTGGCGCGAAATCTTGCCGCCCGAGCGTTTCGCCATTTTGCGCGAGGCAGCTACTGAGCGTCCCTTTAGTGGGGAGCTGAACCACGTTGAAGGCAGCGGTGAGTTCACCTGTGGAGGTTGTGGCGCCCTGCTCTTCACCACTGACGCCAAGTTCGATTCAGGCTGCGGCTGGCCTAGTTTTGACGCAGCGGCTGGAACCATCATTGAACGGGAAGATCGAAGCCACGGCATGCTGCGCATCGAGATTGTGTGCGGCTCGTGTGGTGGTCACCTTGGCCACGTGTTCAACGACGGCCCAACCGATAGTGGCCTGCGCTACTGCGTGAACTCACTCGCCATCGACTACGACCGTAAAGACGCCTAGACCGCAAGTTCGACGCTAGGGCTCACCGGGCGAAAGCGCAGGGAAGGCCCAAGGTCTTGAGCGACTAGCTCGATACGAGAGCGCATCTTGCCTTCCGTGGAGGTCCAGGTTCGCTGCTCGAGGTATCCACTGACCAACACGCGGTCCCCCTTGCTCAGGCTCATCGCTGCGTGTTCGGCAAGATCTCGCCAGCACGCCACGTCGAAGTAGCTCGTGGATTCTGACCATTCCCCGCTCGTTCGGTCTTGCCAGCGCCGATTCACCGCGACCGAAAAGGTGGTGATCGCCGTACCGTCGCCAAGATAGCGAATCTCGGGGTCTTTAGTCAGGTTGCCGCTGAGGTGGAGTGCACTAGCCATGAGATCTCCTCGTGGATCATCGCCACGGGCTCATCCGGTGGCGCTGAGCCACAACGGTCGCGGCGATCAGCCTTACACATCGAGGAATCGACGAATTGCCAGTGAGGAGCCAACGCCACCAATCAGGGCGCCGAAACCGAACAAAACCGCCTCGGTCCCAACCATATTCCAGCCGTTCACGCTGATTTGAGTGAGAATTGCGCTGGGGTTATTTGGGTTACCAAGCGCGTTGAGCCACACGTGGAGTCCATAGACCAAAAGTGCAGCAAAGCCTGATCCCAAGATTCCCTGGGTGAGTCCTTCGGCCATGAAGGGAATGCGAATAAACCAGTTGGTGGCGCCCACGAGCTTCATCACCGAAATCTCTCGACGGCGAGCAAAAATGGCGAGGCGAATCGTGTTGATGATCAAGACAGCCGCCGAAAGCAACAGCACTACGGCAATGGCCAAAAACACCCACTGCAATACGGTGATGGTTTGTTGCATGGCATGAATTTGCTGCAAGGGTGCGCGAACATTTTGAACGCCCGGTTGGGTCATAAAGCGATCGACGATGATTTGGGCGTCTTGGCTTTGTACTGGCGTGCATCGATATGACGTTGGCATGTCTGAGACGCGAAGCACGGAGAATTCAGCTGGCGTGAGCAATTTGCGTGCTTCGTTGTAGTCATAGGTCTGATCGCGATAGACACAATCGCGCACATAGGGCAGTTGGGTGAGTTGACTTCCCACCGCTGAAATCTCTGACGCTGAGGCCGTTGGCGCCATCCAGACTGAAACTTGGGTGTCTCGCTGCCAGATCTGCGCGGCATTTGCAGCGCCTTGTTTCAACAACAAGGCCGCGCCCACCAAGGTCAAAGAAATGGTGACCGTCAAAATGGCCGCAATGGTCATCAAGCGGTTTCGCCACAGGTTGGAGGCGGTTTCGCGAATGGCGTAATCGGCGAAGTTCGGCATTATGCCTGACCGCCGCTTGAATCATCAAGGCCATACACACCGCGACTTTGGTCACGAACCAAGGTGCCGTGATCAAGCTCCAACACCCGGCGACGCATGCGGTCCACCATTTGCTTGTCGTGCGTGGCCATCACGACCGTCGTACCGGTTCGATTGATGCGATCCAGCAAGGTCATGATGCCTTCAGACGTGGTGGGGTCAAGGTTTCCCGTCGGTTCGTCCGCCAACAAAATCAGTGGTCGGTTTACGAAGGCTCGGGCCACGGCAACGCGCTGTTGCTCACCACCGGAGAGCTCAGAAGGCAAGCGCTCCATCTTTTGGCCGAGGCCAACGAGCTCGAGTACTTGGGGAACTTGCGATTTCACCACGCTCTTTGGTCGTCCAATGACTTCGAGAGCGAAGGCGACGTTCTCAAATACGGTTTTGTTGGGCAGAAGCCGGAAGTCTTGGAACACGCACCCGATGTTGCGTCGCAAAAAGGGAACTCGCCATTTAGGCAAACTTCCCAAATCACGACCCGCCTCAATGATGCGGCCCTTGGTCGGGGCTTCTTCTCTGAGCAAGAGTCGCAAGAAGGTCGTTTTACCTGAACCCGATGAGCCCACCAGAAAGACAAACTCACCTTTATCAATATCGACGGACACGTCGCTCAGCGCGGGCGTGTGGCCCTTGTAGGTCTTGGTGACGTTTTCGAATCTGATCATGGTGCAGTCAATGCCCTCACCAACAAGGCTTTGGGCTTCTCCAGCCTACTCGGCCACCCTTTGAACTTGGGGTCGCTTGAATTGTCTGGCATCCAGCGGATTTCAAAGGCTGTGCGCCCTTAGGCACGTCGACGCCGTAAGCCAAAGCTCAACAATCCAGCAGCGACCAGCACGAGCACCATCGCACCCCACCGAGCAGCGTTCCATCCGGTATCGGGAAGCGGTTTGGGCTGAGGTGTTGGTGTCGGCGTGGGAGAGAGCGGCAGTCGAATGGATTCAGGCTGCTTCCCCACTCCCGAGACCACGGCGTCGCGTTGGATCGAACCGTCAAGGCTTTCAATGAAGGAGTAACACCCATGCGTGCCAATCGCCGTCGCTGGCGTCCTATAGGTACCGTCTCGCGTAATGGAGATCGTGCCGGTCGCCACCTGTGGCGCCTGTGCCCAATTAACCCCACTGCACGCATTGTTGACGGCCGGTACGGGTCCCACCAATTGCCAGGTCAGCGTCGCCGTTGCGTCCGCATGTGGTGAAATGCCAACACCAGATTTCGAGATGGTGACGTTGTCATAGACCTTGGTCGGCGACGATCCCATCACACTGGCGTGCGTTTCAATCGAGGGCGTGTGTTTCGTCACCAAGGTGGTCTCTGACGCTTTTCCGGGATAAATCACGTCAGGCGTGAGTGAGTAATCCGCGTCCACGAGCTCATAGCCCCACGAGTAACAACCTGACAAGCCAACATTCGTTGGGCCCAACACCCGGTTACCATCGCCGTCAACCCAGGTCTTGGTGCCCGTGGAGTTCACGGGAGCGCCAGCCCAATCAAGACCCCTACAGGAGCCATCAACGGGTGCGAGGGGTCCATAGAGCGTCCACGTCACATCAACCGCAGAAGACCCCACGCCCGAGAGGTGGATGTTGTCGACCAAAGGTTCATCCACCGTCGTGGCGTTGGTTGAGGCGGTGGTGTCAAAGACCGGCGGGCTCGTAGCTCTGATGCCGACCTTGGGTGGCTCAGCCGGGAGTGGGTGCGAGGACGGTGACGTGACGTCGGTCGCATTGGTGGCTGCAGAGTTCCACGCGGTTCGGTTCAAGTCGTTGGCCGGGATGGTGACGCGCACCGACACTGCGAAACTCGATCCGTTGGGATAGGTGGTCGCAGCATTTACCGCGGTAAAGCGAAGAGCTCGCACCAATGAAGGTGGGCTCGGCAGTGAAGGACTCCAGTCGTCAACACAATCGGGAGCCTGGGAATACACCGGCCCACGACAGGGATTGCTTGACACTGAATAGGACACGGCGATGTTGGATGGCAAGGTGCCGACGCTGACAAAGGTGGGAGCAAATTGCGAATCACGAGGTACTGATGCTTGAGCCTTGCTCACCCCCGTGTCGCCGATAAAAGGCAAGATGTCATAAATCACGGGATTAGCCAAGGTGTCGCTTCCCACATTGGCCCAAGTCAAGGTGTAGTCGGCGTAACCAGCCGAACCTGGCATGACGTTGCCGACGCCCAAGGCACCTCGTGGCACTGAGTCGAGATCCCCTTGCACCGTCTTGATGAGCGCCATGGCGGGACCCGATCCTTTGACTTGCAGACTCGCTGAGTTCTGGCAGTAGTTCTCACTCTTTTGACCATCTCCCGCCAAATCTTGCGAGTTGTCGTTTTCAAAGGTCGCCGTGGAGATACCGCCGGATGTTTGCGTTGGCGTCGTGCACTGCTGGGTGATTTGTTGCGGCGCGAAGTTGTACAAGAAGATTTGGTCAGTATTCGGATAGATCGCCGGTTGACTTGTCGGCACAGTCACGCGAATCGCACCCGTTGGCAAGGTGATCTTCCAACTACCGGCCGTGGTGAAGGCACTGGCGTGAATGGTGATGCGAATGAGTTGGCGGCCCGAATTCTCGTAATCGCGGATGAGATCGACCGTGGCAGCGGCTTTGATGGCGGTTTGCGAGCCTTGGGCCAACGACACCGCCATAGAGGTAACGGGGTTCAGCCACTGCATGGCCGTAGGAAGCAAGTCAGTCAACACCACGTTGTTCGTCAGCGCAGTTGGGCTTGATACTTGGCCAACCATCGTCAACTCAGTTCCACCACCAGACGCTGCCCCGAGGGCACCAAAGGATTTCGAAATACCCAAGCCCACCTTGGGGGGCACGGTGAAGATTGATGCGTTGTTCTGCACCGGTTGCAGCGGGGTGCCTGCCGGATACTCAGGAATGGCCGTTGCAATGTTCTTGAGTTCACTTACCAAATTGCCATGCAAGTTCAACAGTGATGCATCGGCATATCCCCACACGGTCAACTGCAGGGTCTTGCATTTGAGCTGCGCCGATGTCGGAAGGATGATGGCAATGACCTCGTCGCCGCTCGGGATCTTGAAGTTTGCACTCGTCGCCGTCGCGGCCACCGCTGCGGTAGCGTTCAGCGAAATCGGATTGGCGCTGCCTTGAATCACAATTTGCGGGCGCCAGCCATTGGCATAGGCCTGGCCGAGGCCATTCACGCTCGTGTCGTAACCGGGCGAGTAGACATTGAAATATTGCGAGTGAAACGCCAAGTTGGAACAACTGGGGTTGGTGTAGTCAGAGGACGGATACACGTTGCCAGTGCCTGAATAGTTGTCAATGCACGGCAGCGGATCAATCAATTTCGTTTCGTAGGTTCCCACCAGCCCATAGGACACGGTGGTCTGATACGAAGCCGCAGCCGCTCCTGCTCTATACGATGGTGTCTGGGTGAGCGGCAGCCAGTCGCCGGGATAGGTGGCCACGTATTGGTTGCCAGAGCTAATGCCACCTTGTGCCAACGGTGCAAGCGAGGTCTTCGAAATGCCGGCATAACCCAGCCCCGGTCCCACATTCGGCGTGGTCACTAAGGCCACCGGCATACTGGCATTTGAGGTACTGGTCTTGCCCGCGGGCACTTCGGCGTCGGGGCCCGTCCCCGAGAAACTCGCCGCATTGACGAGTTGCGAACCCGTTGTCGTGTTTGGCATACGGACGACCACTTTGTAACTGGTGGGTCCCGTTGCCCCCTCAGCACAGCCGGCAGGCATAGTGGCGAGCTCATTCTTGGACACGCGCCAGGTCACCGTTTGGCCAGACACGCTTGCCCCCGCTGGCTCAGAAGACACATAGGTAACCCCAGCCGGCAGGGTGTCGACAATGGAACCCGAATTCACGAAGAGATTCCCCGTCGATGGCGACGTGCACTTCGCTGTAATGAGATAGGTCACCTCGCTGCCAACTTCGTAGACACTGCCACCATCGGCGGTCTGCTTCGCCACTGACGTTTGTGGCGAAGCAGTGGCCTTGGATTCGCTTGGAGTCGGCGCGGTCACCGTAGTGATGTTGTCGCCTGAGACGCTGGGGCGAACCGACCACGTGGTGTTGTTGGGCGTAATGCCATTCGGGGGTGTCATTTTCAACAATATGGAGCCGCTGTACCCAGCAACAAAGCGATCGTCGGCCAGATAGATCACGAGGTCGGTGCCATCGATGGTGGGCCCGCCAGTAATCAAGCCGCTCGTTGAGCTCGAAGCCGAAAAACTCCACTTACCCCCGTCCATGGGAGGTGTCGTTGCCGTATCGAGCGGAATGCGAATCGTTGAATTGGGGCCACAGCTCGAGGTGACACCAGAGCAAGAAAGGTGGATCTGGTAGCTCTGGGCGGCACCCGTCGGTTGGGTCTGCACGCTGCCGGTTGGGTCAATGGTGATGAGTGCACTAGCTCCGGCTGTAGACGATGCTGAAGCGGGCAAACTCAGTGCCGTGGCGGAAACAATGGCGAGACCCGCTAGTGCGAGCGCAGATATCCGGGCAACATGATTCGACAATCGACGCTTTGGCATAATTCCTATTCCGCTCAATCTCATAGTGAGATGTGTCGAGCCTAGGCCACGAGTCCTGTGAATTCCGGAACTGCCTGAAAGGCGTCTAAGGGCTTTGCCTCAGGTGTTTAAGCGCTACGGCGACGGCGCAGTTCAGCTTCGATGAACTCATCGAGATCGCCATCAAGCACGGCATCGACGTTGCCGGTCTCCACATTGGACCGAAGGTCTTTGACCAATTGATAGGGAGCCATGACATAGGAGCGAATCTGGTTGCCCCAGGCATTGTCGGTTCTATCCCCCGTCAAGGCATTCATCTCCGCTTCTTGTTCGGCCCGTGCTCGTTCAATGAGCTTGGCCTGGAGAATTTGCATGGCGCGGGCCTTGTTTTGGTGCTGGCTTCGCTCGTTTTGACAACTCACCACAATGCCGGTGGGAAGGTGCGTCAGGCGTACCGCCGAGTCCGTTTTATTGATGTGCTGGCCTCCGGCACCCGAAGCCCGGTAGGTGTCGATTCGCAAATCTTTTTCGTCGATCTCGACTTGGTCGCCAATGTCTTCGATAAAGGGCGTGACTTCAATGGATGCGAAAGACGTTTGACGGCGATGCTGGGAGTCAAAGGGACTCATGCGCACCAAGCGATGGACGCCTCGCTCAGCTGAGAGCAAGCCATAAGCGAAACGACCCTTCACGATGAAAGTGGCCGACAACAGACCCGCTTCTTGACCTTCGGTAGCTTCATCAATCTCGACGTCAAAGCCACGACGCTCAGCCCATCGCGAGTACATGCGAAGCATCATCTCGGCCCAGTCTTGAGCGTCCGTCCCACCAGCTCCGGCGTGGACTTCGGCGATGGCGTCATATTCGTCGTATTCACCTTGGAAGAGACTCTGGACTTCCAGGCCACTCAAAGCTCGTTCGAGTGTTTCAAGCGATGCCGCAAGTTCGCTTTCAAGGCCCTGGTCAGATTCACCAGAAGCGGCTGCTTCAGTGATCATTTCGAGGGCGACTTGGGCGTCGCCAAGAGATTCCGCCAAGCCATCAAAGCGATTGACATCGTCGGAGACTCGACCGAGTTCAGTGGTTACCGCTCGGGCTTTGTCTTGGTCATCCCACAAGTCAGGTTGAGCGGCTTGCGCTTCGAGTTCTTCCTTGCGCGACCGAGCCTCGGCAATGTTCAAATAGCCTTCGGCCTCGTGGAGGCGATGGGCAAGTTCGTCTAGGACCGAGGCGTTGTCGCGGGCGCCACCGACAGCATCAGACTGCGCCATGGCACTGCTTGAACTTCTTGCCACTGCCACACCAGCACGGGTCATTGCGACCCACCTTTTGGTGCTCGTCCTTCACCACAGGGACGAAATCAGCAGGAGCCGGTTGCGCTGCGACGCCTTCATCGACGGCCATGGGGGCGACCGGTGTCGAAGCAATCGTGGCAACCGGGTCTTCAGCAGCAACGTAGACCGCTTGGTCAAGCGAAGGCTCACTCACCTGTTGATCTGAACCAGCGTCGACGTGGAGCACGTAGCGCAGATAGTCCTCATCGATGTGTTCCATGAGTTGACCAAACATTGCGTAACCCTCACGCTGCCACGCCACGAGCGGGTCTTGTTGAGCGACCGCTCGCAAGTTGATACCTTCGCGCAAGTAGTCCATTTCAGCGAGGTGATCGCGCCAGCGTTGGTCGATGATCGAGAGCATGACTTCGCGCTCGATGCGACGAGCTTGTTCTTCGCCTTCGGGGAACGAAGCAGGTCGCGCTTCGTAGAAATCGAGCGCTTCGTTCACGAGCGACTCAATCAACTGATCTTGGGTGCTCGCTTGGGCAAGGTCAGCAACGGAGAACTTTGTCGGGTAGTACTGCGTCACTTCTGCAATGAGCTGCGCCAAGTCCCACTCTTCAGGGAAGTCACTCGGACAGGTGGTGGTCACGGCCGAGTGCATGGCAGTTTCGAGAAGTTCTGCTGTGTAGTCATGCAGGTCGTCGCCATCAATGACTTGCAAGCGACGCTTGTAGATCACCTTGCGCTGTTCGTTCAACACTTCGTCATACTTGAGCACGTCTTTACGTACTTCAGCGTTGCGACCTTCTACCGTGTTCTGAGCGCGCTCGATGGCCTTGGTCACCATCTTGGCTTCAATGGGTTGATCTTCAGGCAGGGCCCGGTCCATCACCCAACTCATGGCACCGCCGGCGAACAAACGCATGAGCTCGTCTTCGAGGGACAAGAAGAAGCGGCTCTCGCCGGGTTCGCCTTGGCGGCCCGAACGACCACGGAGCTGGTTGTCGATACGACGAGATTCATGGCGCTCAGAACCCAAGACGTAGAGGCCGCCGAGTTCTTTGACTTTCTCGCCTTCCTCGGCACATTCGCGAGCAAAGCGGGCTTCGAGCTCAGCGAGCTCTTTGGCCCCTTCCTCAGTGTTGGCATCAAGGCCACGAGCACGAAGCTCGCGAGCAGCAAGGCCTGCCGGGTTGCCACCGAGCAAAATGTCGACACCACGACCAGCCATGTTGGTGGCCACCGTTACCGCACCGAGGCGTCCTGCTTGAGACACAATCTCAGCCTCGCGGAAGTGTTGCTTGGCGTTGAGAACCTCGTGAGGAATCCCCCGCTTGGCCAACAGGCGAGACAACTCTTCGGATTTCGCCACTGACGCTGTACCGACGAGGACCGGTTGGCCCTTTTCGTGACGCTCAGCAATGTCGTCGACGGTGGCATTGAATTTTCCGGCCTCGGTCTTGAAGATGAGGTCGGGTTGATCGATGCGCAGCGGCGTGCGGTTGGTGGGAATCGGCACCACCGTCAAGTTGTAGGTGGAGGCAAATTCGCCGGCTTCGGTTTCAGCGGTACCGGTCATACCGCCGAGCTTGTCGTAGAGGCGGAAGAAGTTCTGCAGCGTTACCGTGGCCCAGGTGTGGTTCTCATCTTGGATGCGAACGCGTTCCTTGGCTTCTACCGCTTGGTGCAGTCCATCGCCCCAGCGTCGACCCTCCAGCGTTCGTCCGGTGAATTCATCGACGATTTGCACTTCACCATTGGCGATGAGGTAGTCCTTGTCGCGGAAGTACAACTCTTTGGCGCGCAGCGCTTGGGTGAGTTGGTGTACGTATCCCACCGACACTGAGTCGTAGAGGTTTTCGACACCCAAGGCTTGTTCCACCTTGGCAATACCGGCTTCAGTTGGGAAGACGAGCTTCTTTTCCTCATCGACTTCGTAGTCGGTGTCTCTCGTCAAGCTGCGAGCAATGCCGGCGAATTGGTAATAGAGGCGAGCTGCTTGGTCAGCCGGTCCAGAAATAATGAGCGGGGTCCGAGCTTCGTCGATCAAGATGGAGTCGACTTCGTCGATGATGGCGAAGTGATGGCCACGCTGCACCATCTGCTCGCGGCTCGTACCCATGTTGTCGCGCAGGTAGTCGAAGCCCAATTCGGTGTTCGTCCCATAGGTGATGTCAGCGTCGTAGGCCGATTTCTTTTCGGCAAAGTCCGTAATGTCAGGACCGACACGACCAACACGAAGCCCCAGCCACGAGTGAAGGCGACCCATCCATTCAGAGTCACGAGTGGCCAGGTAATCGTTCACCGTCACCACGTGAACACCCTTGCCCGCCAAAGCATTGAGATACACCGGCAAGGTGGAGACCAAGGTCTTTCCTTCACCGGTTTTCATTTCAGCGATCCAGCCAAAGTGCAGCGCCATGCCACCCATGACCTGGACATCGAAGTGGCGCTGGCCCAGCACGCGCCATGCGGCTTCTCGCACCACGGCAAAGGCTTCGATCAAGAGGTCATCAAGCGTTTCACCATTAGCCAGACGCTCTTTGAATTCAGCAGTCTTAGCCTGAAGTTGCTCATCGCTGAGTGCCTCCATGGCCGGCTCAAGGTCATTGACCAGCGGGACGAGTTCTGCCAGGCGACGGACTTTCTTGCCTTCACCGGCTCTCAGGATCTTGGAGACAACGCTCATAAGTCCTCTAGCCTACCGGCCAAAGCCTTAGCGTCCTCGCCGGGGGTGCTTCAGGCCAAGGCCCTGATGAGGTGTGGAGCCATGAGCGAAAATTCCAAGAGAAACGCATCGTGACCAAAGTGTGAACTCAGCAAGATCAGACGTTCACAACCCGGGACTTCTTGGGCAATGAGTTGTTGTTCGTCGGGCACATAGAGCCGGTCCGAATCAAAGCCGATCACAGTTGTTTCAGCCGAAATCTGGCGGAGCGCGTTCACCACGCCCCCTCGGCCTCGGCCCACGTCGTGGAGATTCATGGCCTGGCTCAACAAGGCATAGCTATTGGCATCAAAGCGTTCGTTGAGCTTTGATGCCTGATAATCGAGATAGCCCTCGACACTAAAGCGCCCACCCGCAAGGGGGTCTTCGCCTTCTTGAGGGCTTCGACCAAAACGCTCAATCAGTTCAGCTCGAGCGCGGTAGGTGATTTGGCCCATGCTTCTGGCAATACCCAGGCCTTGCCAAGGACCATCGCCAGGTTCGGCTTCGTAGTAATCGCCATTGCGAAATTTGGGATCGCGACGAATCGCTTCGATCTGTACGTGGCACAGCGCGATTTGCTCGGCCGTGGCCGCAGCTCCCGTGGCGAGCAGAATAAGTCGCTCAACGCGCTCTGGTGCCAGCAGCGACCATTCGAGCGCCCGCATGCCTCCCATAGATCCACCGATCACGGCATGGAATGCATCAATGGCGAGCAGGTCGGCGAGTTCCATCTCAACCCGCACTTGATCTCGAATGGTGATGCGAGGGAAACGACTCCCCCAAGCTCGGCCCGAATCATCGAGTGATGAGGGTCCTGTTGTGCCCTGACAGCCTCCCAACACATTCGGGGACACGATGAAAAAGCGTTCGGTATCAAGCACACGACCGGGACCAATGAAGGCATCCCACCAGCCTTCGGTGGGCTGACCCGGTCCAGCCGGCCCAGCCGCATGGGCATCGCCGGTCAAGGCATGGAGCAACAAAATGGCATTTGAGTGATCCTCATTGAGCGAGCCATAGGTCTCATAAGCCACCGTGACGGGAGAGGCTTGGGTGCCAATCACGTCGCCACCCTCGGTCACGAACGGGTGACCGAGGGTGGCGAAGGATCGAAGGGCTGGTGCCATGCCAGGACGCCATGCGCCAGTTACGGCGGGTAGGTTCATTTGTCCGTGCGTGGCATCCACGCCCATTGAGGCTAGTGAGGAACTAGTTGGTTGCGCGCAAACCGCGATCGAGGTCCGCCAAAATGTCGGCGATGGACTCGATACCAACCGAGAGCCGCACCGCGTCAGGCGTTACACCCGTTGCAGCTTGCTCGGCTTCGGTGAGCTGTGAGTGCGTCGTACTGGCTGGGTGAATAGCGAGGCTTCGCACGTCGCCCACGTTGGCCAGGTGGCTGAAGAGTTCCAGCGAGTCGATGAACTTGCGACCCGCGTCGGCGCCACCTTTAAGACCAAAGGACAAAATGGCACCAGCGCCGCGAGGCAGCACCGTCTTGGCACGCTCGTGCCATGGCGAGCTCTCGAGACCGGGGTAGTTCACCCACGTCACTTCAGGACGCGACTCAAGGAATTCGGCAACGGCTTGAGCATTGGAGGTGTGGCGCTCCATGCGAAGGCTCAAGGTTTCGAGGCCTTGAATGAACAACCATGAGTTGAACGGCGTGATGGCCGCACCGAGGTCGCGAAGTCCTTGCACACGAGCCTTGATGATGTAGGCACCTGGGCCAAGTGCTTCCCAGTACTTCAAGCCGTGGTAGCTCTCGTCAGGTTCGGTGAAGCCTGGGTGGCGACCCGACGCTCCAAAGTCGAAGGTGCCACCATCGACGATGATGCCGCCGATTGCGGTGCCGTGACCACCGATGAACTTGGTGGCTGAGTGCACCACGATGTCAGCACCGTGAGCCAAGGGATTCGCCAAGAACGGCGTCGCCAAGGTTGAGTCCACAATGAGCGGCACGTTGTTGGCGTGCGCGACACCTGCCACACCGGCGATGTCGAGGACGTCACCGCGAGGGTTACCGATGGTCTCGCCATAGAAGGCCTTGGTGTTGGGCTTGACGGCTGCTTGCCACTGCTCGAGGTTGTCAGGGTCTTCCACGAAGTCAACCTGAATACCGAGCTTGGGCAGTGAGTAGTGGAACAAGTTGTAGGTACCGCCATAGAGCGAAGGCGAAGCCACGATGTGGTCGCCCGCTTCAGCGAGGTTCAAAATGGCCAGCGTCTCTGCTGCTTGGCCCGAGGCCAAGGCAAGAGCACCGACGCCACCTTCCAAGCTGGCGATGCGCTCTTCGAAGACCCCTTGTGTGGGGTTCATGATGCGGGTGTAGATGTTGCCTGGCTCGGCAAGACCAAAGAGAGCAGCAGCGTGCGCGGTGTCGCGGAACGCGAAACTCGTGGTCTGGTAGATCGGTGTAGCACGGGCACCCGTCGTGGGGTCAGGTGCTGCACCGGCGTGGATTTGGCGTGTTTCAAAGCCTTGGTTCTCGGACACTTATCCTCCTAGGAAATGGTTACGGGATCTTCTTCCCGCGACCATTCTGACCAAATCAGACAAGTTTTGTCAACTTTGACCCCGACCGGGCCCCTTGAGCGCCTCTTTCGCGAGTGCCACGACGAGTCGAATACCAAGCACGGCACTCGCCAAGGGGATGAGAATGGCCTTGGCGTGCCGGGTAGTTTTGGCTTGGAAATGCAACGCTGAGCGATGGTGGGCGATGATCATGGCGTAGCGCTTGGATTGGCGCGTAGCCCCTTCGTGGTGCATGACACGAGCCGTGGGCGCGACGCCCACGTTCCAGCCCGCCTCATGACAGCGCCAACACAGATCCATGTCTTCGGCGAACATGAAGAAGGATTCGTCGAATCCACCAAGCACTTCAAAGACATCGCGGCGAATGGCAAAACACGCTCCCGATACCCAGTCCACCCCGCCATCACTTCGCGTGCTCGGTGATCGATAGCGGCGAGTAAACCGGTTGTTCGGCGACATCACCCCAAAGAGCGCATGGCCAGCTGCATCGAGCACGTTGGGGAAGCGTCGAACCGAAGGGTAGAGCTCCCCCGATGGCGTCACGATGGTGGGGCCAACGATGCCCCAGGTGGGGTGGGCCTCAAGAGCATCCATCATCGATTGGACTGCGCCTGCGTGAAAGGCAATGTCGGGATTGCACACCAAGACGACTGATTGATCGTGAGCCAGTGCCGCCACGCCGCGATTGACGCCAGTTCCAAAGCCCCCGTTGGATCCCGGCTGCACGATCACAACCTTGTCCGCCTCATCCCCGAGTGCACTGGCCACACTGCCTTGATCACCGTTTTCAACCACCACGATGGTGGTCACGTGCTCGCGCATCAGCGACGCCACTGCTTCTTTCAAGATGGAGCCAGCGTTGTAGTCAACAACAACAGCGGCCACCGACGCAAGAGAAGAAGACGGGCTAGTCATAGGTGGCCCAGTATCCCACCGCTTGGCCATGAATAGTTAGTCGTTCAAGCGAGCGCGAACAAGACGCTCGAGTCCATCGGACCAGTCAGGCAGCGTGTTGGAAAGACGCTCAGAGATCAAGGGTGAATATGACGGCCGCTTTGCTCGTTGCGGCGGGTTGAGATCACTCGTGGCGATGGGCTGCACCTGATCGCGCGATCCCCCAGCCAACTCAACTGCACTGGCAATGATCTCGAACCAGCTGGCTTCGCCGGATCCCGCGAGGTGAACCACGCCATCGAGCGGTTCGCGAATCAGTGCAACGAGTCCAGCTGCGAGATCAGCAGATGAGGTCAGCGTTCCCACTTGGTCAGCCACGAATTTGAGTTCGCGTCCCTCTTGGGCAGCACTAATCGCGACATCAATCACCGTTCGACCACCGAGTCCCACAATCCATGAGCTGCGCACGACGGTGCCTAATCCCACGTGCGCTTCCCCCGCGAGTTTGGATGCGCCATAGACCGATTGCGGATTGGTCTCGTCGCTTTCGACGAGTGCTCGCCCAAGATCGCCAGAGAACACGTAGTCGGTAGAGATGTGAATCGTGCGAGCGCCACACTGTTCGGCCGCCTGGGCAAGATGGCGCGTTCCCGTTTCATTGACGAGATAGGCCTCAACTTCGTGATCTTCGGCCAGATCAACCTTGGTATAGGCCGCCAAATTCACCACCTCGTCAGGGCGCAGTGACGCCATTGCATCCGACACGGCTTGGGCGTTCGTGATGTCAAGATCCGAGTGGCTGAAGGCCACGACGTCGAATTCACCCTCTCGCACTGCTTCGGCACCGAGCAGCGCCGTGGCCCTGCCGGCTCGAGGTTGTTGCCCATGCAACACCTGGATGAGATCGCTGCCAACTTGGCCGGTGGCGCCAGTGACGAGGATCTTCATGCCGAGGGCTGGCCCCACGCGCTTTCGACGACCGGTGCTCGGCCCAACAAGGGCTCCCACCAGTCACGGTTGTCGGCGTACCAGCGAATGGTCTCTGCCACGCCTTCGTCGAATCCCACCTGGGGTTCCCAGCCGAGCTCTCGACGAATCTTGCTGCAGTCGAGCACGTAGCGACGATCGTGGCCGGGACGATCGGGCACGGTGACTTTAAGCGACTGGGGCTTATCGAGCGTGGCCAGCACCAGGTCAGCGATTTGGGTGACCGATGCCTCTACGCCTGAACCGACGTGATAGGTCTCGCCTTCACGGCCTCGATCCAACACAGCTTCAATGGCACGGCAGTGATCATCACAGTGCAGCCACTCGCGACGGTTTTCTGATGATTGGTACACCGGCAAGGACTCGTTATTCAGCGCACGAGTCGTAAAGAGGGGCAGCACCTTTTCGGGGAATTGGTAGGGCCCGTAGTTGTTCGCACAGTTGGTAATGGAAATGGGAAGCCCATAGGTCTCTGAATAGGCTCGCACCGCATGGTCCCCACCAGCTTTCGAAGCGTTGTAGGGCGTGCGGGGCCGATAGGGAGATTCTTCAGTGAAGGCAACTTCCGCGTCGAGGTCCAAATCGCCATAAACCTCGCAGGTCGAGACGTGGTGGAAGCGGCCAACACCAACGTGACGAGCCGCTTCGAGCATGGTTTGGGTTCCCAGCACATTGGTGGAAAAGAAGCGCGTGGGGTCAAGAACGGCAAGTGAGTTGTGTGACTCGGCGGCGAAGTTCACCACGATGTCAATCTTGTGATCGCGCAAGGCAGCGGTCGCCGCCACAATGTCGCCAATGTCGCCCTTGATGAAGCTGATGTCGTTCGAAACCGATGCAATGGACTCCATGGTGGCCGCATAGGTCATCGCGTCATAGACCACGACCGAGTCGTCAGGGTGGTTGGCTACCCAGTAGCGGACAAATGCGGAACCGATGAATCCGGCACCGCCGGTAACGAGAATGTTCATGGCCTCAACCCTACCGAATGCCGGCTCAAGCGCCCGTTGCCCGAACCCGGGTGAGATCACCCGTCGCGAGCTCGACAACACCATCGTCATTCTCGACCAGTAAATGGCCATGAGGGCTCAGCCCACAGGCGATGCCCACCACCTGCTGATCACCCATTTCGACGCTGACCTCTTGGCCAATGGTCGAACAGTTGGCTTCAACGAGACGCGTCAACTGAACCCAGCCCTCATCGTCTCGCATCAGCAGGCGATTTTCCGCCAAGCGCGTGAGCATCGCATCAAGTAGCCCGGCTCGATCCATTGCTCTGCCTGAGATTTGCTCGAGACTCGTGGCCTTGGCTTCATCCGGCCCGGCATAGGTCACATTGACCCCGAAGCCCACCACCACGGTCGTGTGAGGAGGCGCCTCCACGAGTTCGGCGAGCACCCCGGCGAGTTTGCGTTCACCCACCACTAAGTCATTGGGCCACTTCATCGACACCCCCGCTATGTCGAGCTCCTCGAGGGCTTGCAACAACGACAAGGCGACCACGGAGGTGACGCCATGGAGGCGTTCTTCGGCTACACCGGGTTCACGAAGCAGCACCGAAGCCATCAGGCAACTGCCGGGAGGGGCCTCCCACACCCGGTCAAGACGACCGCGCCCGGCGGACTGAAAATCAGCCCAATAGACCGTTCCATCTAGGGCACCCGCCCTTGCGGCGGCGGCGAGTTGGGTATTGGTGGAGTCAATCTCGTCAAAGTGACTGACCTTATAGTTCTGAGGCCTCATGCGGACACCCTAGAGTCAATGGAAAGATATGTCGCCCCCTAGGGCGCCGGCATCGGCGAAACTCTTGGAACGACGGATGGAGAGGGTCAAAACGTGTTGAAGAAGGTCTTGATTGCCAACCGTGGTGAGATCGCAGTTCGCGTTATTAGAACGTGTCGCGAAATGGGCATCGGCACGGTAGCCGTGTACTCAGAACTTGACCGAGACGCACTTCACGTGCGCTTGGCTGACGAGGCCTATGCCCTTGGTGGACAAACCGCAGCTGAGAGCTACCTCAACACCGAAGCCATTTTGAAGGCCATTGAAGATTCAGGTGCTGACGCCGTTCACCCGGGTTATGGCTTCTTCTCAGAAAACACCGACTTCGCTCGTGCCATCACCGCCAAGGGTGTGACCTTCATTGGCCCACCCCCCGAGTCCATCGAAGTCATGGGTGACAAGATCAGCTCGCGCATCGCCGCTGAAGCCGCTGGCGTCAGTGGTGTTCCAGGACGCTCAGAGACCTTGACCTCATCGGATGAAGTCGTGGCCTTTGGCACAGAGTTTGGTTGGCCCGTGGCCATCAAGGCTGCTTTCGGTGGTGGCGGTCGAGGCATGAAGGTCGTGCACTCAGCTGAAGAAGCCGCTGAAGCCCTCGAGTCGGCACAGCGCGAAGCCTTGAGCTACTTCGGTCGCGACGAGTGCTACGTCGAGCGCTACCTAACCTGGCCTCGTCACATTGAAATGCAGATTCTCGCCGACACCCACGGCAACACCCTGTGGCTCGGTGAGCGTGACTGCTCAAGTCAGCGTCGCCACCAAAAGCTCATTGAAGAGTCCCCTGCCGCTGAGTTCCCCGATGAAATCCGCCAAGCCATGGGTGCCGCCGCTGTCAAGGTCTCCGAGGCCTGTGGCTACTACAACGCAGGAACCGTGGAGTTCTTGTACCAAGACGGCGAGTTCTACTTCCTCGAGATGAACACTCGCCTCCAAGTTGAGCACCCCGTGACTGAACTCGTCACCGGCCTTGACCTCGTGGAGTGGCAGATTCGCATTGCTTCTGGTGAGGCCATCCCCTTTGGCCAAGACGAGGTCAAGCGCATGGGTTCAGCCATTGAGGTTCGCATCAACGCGGAAGACCCCTCGGGTGGTCGCTTTACCCCATCGCCTGGTCCCATCACCAAGTTCCGTCAGCCATCGGGCCCTGGTGTTCGCCTCGATGCCGGATACGAAGAAGGCGACACGGTCAGTCAGTACTACGACAACTTGATCGGCAAACTCATTGTGTGGTCAGACACGCGCGAAGGTGCTCGTCGTCGCATGCTGCGCGCCTTAGAAGAGACCGTCATCGAAGGCGTTGCCACCACCATCCCAGCCGCCCAAGCCATCTTGGAGCACGCCGACTTTGCCGCTGGCATTCACTCCACGAAGTGGGTCGAAGAAACGCTGGATCTCTCCTCCTTGCAGGTCAACCCTGTCCTTGGTGGCGATGAGGCCGAGCCCAAGGTGGAGCGCACCGTGACAGCCGAGGTTGCGGGCCGTCGCTATGACGTCAAGCTCTTCTTGCCAGAATCTGCCGCTGGGGCCGTCGTGGCTGGTGCTGCTCCCAAGGCTGGCGCCAAGCGCAAGTCTTCGGGTGGCGCGGTTGCCAAGGCTGCCTCGGGCACCATCACGGTTCCCATGCAAGGCACCATCGTCAAGGTCCTCGTCGAAGCAGGCGATGCCGTGACCGCTGGTCAGACGGTTTGTGTCCTCGAAGCCATGAAGATGGAGAACGTGATCTCGGCCGACATGGACGGAACGGTCAAGGAAGTTCGCGTGGCCGTCGGTGACTCGGTCGGAAACGGCGACGTCGTCGTTATCATCGAATAGTGATGGATACCGACGCCGCTCAGAGTGCTCGTCGGGTCATCAACGAAGCCGCACCTGATCTCATTGCGCTCAGCGAGGCTATTCATGCGTCGCCTGAGTTGAGTTTCGAAGAACACGTCTCAGCGCGCCTCTGCATTGATTTCTTGACCTCGCGTGGCTTTAGCGTCACGTCTCCGTTTTGTGGCATGGACACCGCCTTCGATGCGGTGTTTGGTTCTGGGGACCTCCACATTGCCTTCTTGGCTGAATATGACGCCCTGCCTGGCGTTGGTCATGCCTGTGGCCACAACCTCATTGCTGCCTCGTCGCTTGGCGCAGGCCTTGGTCTCGCAGCGGTGGCTGATGTGTTGGGCGTGACGGTACACATCATGGGAACCCCTGCCGAAGAAGGTGGGGCGGGCAAGGTGCTGATCTTGGACCGTGGTGGCTTCGATGGCATTCACGCCTCGCTCATGGTGCACCCCTGGTCTTTCGATCAACTCGAGTCAGCCTGTCTGGCCGTCGAACACTTTGATGTCAGCTTCACTGGCCGCACGGCCCATGCCTCGGCTGCTCCCTGGCAAGGACTCAACGCCGGTGATGCCATGACCTTGTCGCAAGTGGCCATTGGCTTGCTTCGCCAACAACTCCCCGCAGGCGATCAGATCCATGGCGTGGTCACCAACGGCGGAGAAGCGGCGAACGTCATCCCGAGTTTGGTCACCGCTCGCTACATGTGTCGATCAACAAGTGCTGAGCGCCTCAGCGCGCTCATGCCTCGGGTGGAGGCGTGTTTCCAAGCGGGAGCGCTGGCCACAGGTTGCGAGCTCAGCATGGAGAAGATCAGCCCCGCCTACACCCACATGGAACAAGACGCCGATTTGCTGAGCCTCTATGCCAAACATGCTCGCGCGCAAGGGCGAAGCTTTGAGCGTGATGACTCAGGAGCACCCTTGCCGACCTATTCGACGGACATGGCCAACGTCTCACTCGCCATGCCTGCTATTCACCCCTTGATTGACATCAAGACTCACGGCGCAGTGAATCATCAACCTGAATTCACTGATGCCTGCCTCGGCCCCGATGCCGAGCGCGCCTTGCTCGATGGTGCCTGTTCGCTCGCCAGCGTTGGAGCCGACGCGGCGAGCGATCCCGCCATTCGAGAGCGTCTGCTTCGTCGCTAAGTCGAAGCGTGGAACAATCAAGGCATGGTTCTTGAACACGCAATTCTGAAAATGGATCCCGAGCGCATTGCTGACGTCGATGCCGCACTCAGCGAAGCGGTTGCCTTGGTCAAAGCATCCCCGGGCTGTCGCTCAGTGAAAGTCACGAGATCCATAGAGCTTCCCGGCACCTACGTGTTGTTGATTGAGTGGGATTCGCTGGAAGACCACACGGTGGGCTTTAGAGAATCAGAAGCCTTTGTGACTTGGCGCCAAGCTATCAGCCCTTATTTTGTGGGAGACCCGGCGGTTGATCACCTCGAGGTCATCGCCACCGCTTAGTCGCGAGGCGTGACCCTAAAGCCATAGGCCGTGGTCCCAGCGTCAATGACGCCAAGGCCCCCGTCAACGCTCAAGGTTGCGCCATTGACGTAACTCGCAGTGTCAGACAATAACCACACAATGGCCTGAGCCACCTCTGCTGAACTTCCTGGCCGACGCTGGGGCACCAAGCGCGTCACTTCTTCATAGGCGCTCTCTACGTCGCCTCCGGCCATCTCAGCAAATGCAGCCATTTCCCCATCGGCCATTTCTGATCTCGTCCAACCAGGACACACAGCGTTCGACCGCACGCCCAAGGGCCCATAGTCAACGGCAATGGAGTGGCTCAGCATCAGCAATCCAGCTTTGGAGATGGAATAGGCCGCTGCTCCCCCAGCGGCGCGAAGTCCCGCCACCGACGACACACTCACCACCGCACCTTGTGAGACACTGAGCGCTTCTAAGCATGCGTGAGCCACCAAATACGCGCCGGTGAGATTGACGCTGATGGCCTCATCCCACTGCGCAGCGCTGGTTTCGCCCAGCGTGCCCTCCACCATGATGCCGGCATTTAAGACCAGGCCATCAAGGCGGCCCTCGGTTCCGAGTACTTCGGCAACAGCTGCATTGACGGCGTCAGCTTGACTGACATCACAGACCAGGCCTCGTGCACCCGTTGCGGCTTCAAGCGCATCAAGGGCGCTACGCCTGCGGCCAAGGGCCCAGATATGCCAACCGGCATCGGTGAGCGCCGTTACGACTGCTTCACCGATGCCGGTTGCACCACCCGTCACTATTGCCACTTTTGATGTGGCATCGTGCTGGGTCATGAATTGATTATTTCGTGCTTAGAGTTCGACTTCAGCCAACTCGTGCTGCAACGCGTGCTGAGCAGCAGCTTCGACACGATCTGGGTTCTTCACGGAGTGGAAGACCAACCAAAGAATGGCGACCACCACACCGATGAATCCCATGGTGCGTCCAATGGCGGCATCGCCGGTTGGGGCAAGGCCAGGAATGAACTGAGCAGCAACGGCTCCCACCGCGACGGCGAAACCAACGATGGCACCAACGACGGTGATCCACTGCTTTTCCTTCAAGAACATCTTGAAGCCCGCAACACACAGTGCTGCGTAGACCAAGGCAACGATGATAGTGCCCATGGCCGACAAGATCTCATAGCCCCACGCTGCATTGATCAAACCAAGCGCTGATGAAGCACGGTTGTCGAAGGCGAAGACGATACCGGTGATCACGGTACCAATGAGCGTCAGCACAATGGTGACCCACAGGCTCACCGCAGGAACGCGACGCTGAGAAATCTTGGCCATGGGGGCAGGCAGCAAGCCGTCACGAGCCAACGCGAACCCAACGCGGCTCAGACCGGAGAAGAAGCCGATACCGATGCCAATGATGTCCAAGATGATGGCGATGTTCACCAAGATCGACAGCCATGAGCCGACATAGACCTGGGCCATGACGCCGAAGTCGAAGGGGATCTTGTTGGGGCCACCGGAGCCGATGGAGCCAACGTATTGGGTCACGGTGTAGATCGCGCCCACGATCAAGATGACCGAGATCACGGCACGAGGAATCGACTTCTTGGGTTCAGCGGTCTCTTCGCCCAGTGAGGCTGAGAGTTCGAAACCAACGAACATCAAGATGGCAAACAGCATGCCCTTGAAGACCGAACCACCAGCTTGAACGTGACCTGGGTTGAAGACGGCCAGCGTGTTGCCCGTGGCGCCGCCCTTGGCAATGACCACGATGCAGAGAATGGCAAAGGGGATCATGGAGAGACCAAGAACGGTCAACTGGGTCTTGACCGAGACTCGAACACCGACGATGTTCAACACGGCAATGATCGCAAGCACCACCAAGGTGCAGGCCCACCATGGCGGGTTAAAACCGAGGTGTGCAGAGCAGAATGGCGAGATGATGCAACCCGCAATGATTGGGATCGACACACCAAAGGCGGTGTAGGCGATGTAGTAAGCGCCAGCACCGAGCACACCGGCTTTCTTGCCAATGGAGTGAGCCAGGTACTCATAGAGTGCGCCTGCACCAGAGAACTTCTTGGCGAAGGCCGCAATGACGAGACCGAGGCCCATGATGCCGATCGTCGTCAGGATCATCGTGGCCGGTGAAGCACCTGGACAGAACGAGAACATGAACGCGCCGATAACGGCCGTTGAGAAGATAGGACCGGCTGCCATGGACTGACCAATTGCGTCAATCGTGGTGAGCTTGCCCTTCCCTTCTCCTAGAAGAATTCCGCCGTCGTTTTCCATTACTTCCCCCCATCTAGGCGCGAACTGCGCAAAGTTGATATTTGATCGTATGTAACCCAACGATCCAATGCAAGGAAATCTAGAGCATCAATCGAACTTGGCTGCGTATTCCATGACCTGAGCACAAAAACTGGGGAAATCCTCCATCTCGTCGATGAATTGGGCTGGCTTGATGCAGATGGTGTGAAAGCCTCGCTCCACTTGAGGATCAATAGTTGCAAGCACCGGCGCCAGAGGCGACGGCAACGAGGCGTCGCTAAAGATGCCCCGCGTGCCCCCCACCCATTCAATGTCGTCGAGGCTTCGGCCTCGTTTGGCGAGGGACTGCGCCAAGGCATCAAGGTCGTCGTCACTCATGGCCCCGAGGTGATTCCAGCCACAGCCAAATTCAGCCAGGCGTCGAGCGAGCGCTCCATGAACATGCGAGCCGCCAAACCACATGGGAGGCCCACCTGGCGTCGCTGGCTGGGGCTCCATCCAAATGTCATCAAAATCAAAGTGTTCGCCATGGAAGGAGAAGGGATTCCCTGAGCCAGCAGTCCAGGCCCTTCGCAAAATCTCGAGCTGTTCATCCAAAATGGCTCCGCGCTTGGAGAAATCGACCCCAAGGGCGCGATATTCATCTTCATGCCAACTCACCGTTGGCTGCACGATGAGGCGACCACCACTCAAGCGATCAAGCGTTCCGAGATCCTTGGCAATGATTAGGGGGTGATGAAGGGGGGTGATCATGGCCCCCAGGATGATGCGCAAGGTGGAGGTGGCTTGGGCCACCGCACTTGCCAGCACGAGCTGGCTCGGCCAAATGGTGGCGGGATCTTGATTTCCGGGCATCGCGTAATCTCTCGGATTCTCCGGCAAGCCGTGTTCATTGGCTCGAGGGCCGAGAACGACATGCTCTGAAATCATCACCGCATCAAAGCCAGCCGCTTCGGCGGTCACGGCCATGTCGACGAGATCCCTCACATCGGGAGTTGGTCGCATCGTTTCGTTTTCCGTGAGCAACAACACCATCTTGATCGTCATGTCACGACTGTTACACATGAAGCCAGCTCGAGTGGTTCCTACTATCCTCAACGCTGTACTCGCCAAGGAGGCCTGCCGTGAACGTCATCGTGCTCAAACATCACCGTGAAGATGACCCTGGCCTGATTGGCCTTGAACTCGAGCGCCGTGGCGCCACGATCAGCGTCCACAACGTGCTGCGCGATGGCCCGATTCCCGACCCCACCGAATACGACCTCGCCGTGGTCCTAGGGTCCAAGTGGTCGGTCTATGACCGCGAAACCATCGGTCACTGGATCGATAATGAACTCGCCTTCCTTCACAAGGCCGACCAAGCAAGAATCCCAGTGTTGGGCATTTGCTTCGGCTCCCAAGCTCTGTGTGTCGCTCACGGTGGCGTGGTTGAGTCATCCGGTGATTATGAAATTGGTTGGTATCAGATCAATTCGACTAACCCCGGCGTTCCCGACGCCAAGTGGTTCCAATTCCATGGGGACCGCTGCTTGCCAAGCGACGAGATGGAAGTACTCGCCACGAATGAACTGTGCGTGCAGGCCTTCTCGATTCGTCGCAACCTCGGGGTGCAGTTCCACCCCGAAATTGAACGCGGCCAACTCGAGCGCTGGCTCCCCAATGGCGGCGAAGACGAGATGCGCAACTTCGGCCTCAATGTCGATGCGGTTTTGAAAGAGACTGATGAGCGCTACGACGAAGCCGTAGCCAACGTTGCGACCTTGGTGAACTTCTTCCTCAGCGACATCGCCAAGCGTTAGCGCGAAGGAACACCCGTTTCGAGCGTGGTGCCACCAGCAAAGGTGGTGCCCACGCTCTGCCAGTAACCACCGAGCATCTCGCGAGGGGCCAAGTCGGTGAGCTCTTCAACAGGTGAATCGCCGAGTTCAATGCTTGGCGTTCCTGACCAGATTGGTCCGAGCTCGACGTTGACGCCACGCATGGTGACCAACTCAGAGATGGTGTCTTCACCATTGAGCTCAATCTTGGGCATCCAGCGGTGGTGCAGCATGGCGTGACCATTGACGAAACCACCGGTCTCGACTTGTTCTTCGAGCGTGACACTCGCGGTAATCAAACGACGGTCATAGGCGGCCAGCGTGCCGGCAAAGAGGCCACCTTTTTCCAAACGCGGGCCACCGCGACCAACGGAGACGGGACGACTTTGGTGGATGGATCCGAGTTTCTTCGGATAACCCTGCAAGTTTCCTCTCGCAATGGCGAAGTCAGTGTCGACCCAGATGTAGATGCAGCGAGAGAAAATCTGGCCGGCGTAGCGACAACGCACGACGACGAAGGCTTCTTTGTACTGCATGCGAATCGGATCGACGAACTCGCGTTGATCATCGGCGCTTGATTGCCAGTCAGCGAAAATGACCGCGACGGCACCAGGGTCTTCATCGTCGTTGACCAAACTCAAGGGTTCGGGCAGCACCCGACGAATTGCCGCAGGATCGGTTCTATATTCAATGGTGAGCAGATCGCCGGAATAGTTCCACGGCGGTGGCGGCAGCAGCGAGCTGCGGCCTGATTCAGTTCGTGGGAAGAGAAAACCTGAGAGCACAATGGTCCTTTCTCAATGCGTCCAGCCATCGGCTGGACGGTCAAAGGCTACGTGGATTTGGGCAGTACCGATGGAGTTCTCGTAATCGGAGAAGGGTCGACCAACGGCACGACAGTCTCGGCCACCAATGGCGGCAACCATCGAGAGATAGTGGGCAAAGCGCGCTTCGGGTCGAAATGCGCTGTAAGCCGGCATGTTGTCAATGACCGATGCGTGGTCACCTCGATACCAAGCGTCGAGCACTTTGTGGTCTGCTTCAACCGCTCCAGGGGGCGTGACATGCGAAGGGTCTGACGCTTCGTGCTTGCGCAGTTCTCGCAGGCTCCAGAAGGTGTGACTCATCGCACCTGAGGCAATAAGCACAACGCGACGATCGAGTTTGGCAACGGCGCGGCCAATGGCGAGGCCCACGTTGTGAAAATCAAGCGGGTCACCAGTCTGCACGCTCGATACTGAAAGCCATGCTTCGTCGCCTTGTAAGAAGGGCAACATGTTGATGGTCGCATACTCAGGATGCAGGTGCTCATTATCAATGGCGCTGATCCAGCACTCATCGATGTCGTCGGCTTCAGCGGCAATGGCTTCGGCGAGTTCGCGATCACCGGGCATGTCATAGGGCATCGACGACATGCCACGAGGCAACTCAGAACTCGTAAAGAAGCCTTGGCGTCGATCAGCTGAGGTCACCACGGTCTCTACCGTGGTGAACCAGTGCGAGTCGAGCACGATAATCACATCGGGCTTGAGGGGGGCGAGATATTCCTCTCGAAGGCGATGGAGCCCTGGCACCAAGCTAATTTCTTTGCCATCGTTGAGCTCGTAGCGAATTTCTTGCGGCAACACGATGGTAGGGACATGAGCACACAGCGCTGCTCCGACGATCTCCCCCATCACGCACCTGCCTCAGTGGTGTGTTCCTTGATCTGCAAAGTCTTGAGATCGCTATAGAAGTCCAAGGCATAGTCTCCGCCTTCACGACCGATGCCACTAATGCCAAAGCCACCAAAGGGAGCGGTGAGGTCACGAACCAAGAAGCAGTTCACCCACACGGTTCCCGCGCGCAGCGCCGTGCCAACGCGCTCTGCGCGCTCTTGGCTCGAGGTCCAGATAATTCCCGACAAGCCATAGGCCGTCGAATTAGCCAGGGCAATGGCTTCGTCTTCAGTCTCAAAGGTTTGGAAGGTCAAGACCGGGCCAAAGATCTCGCGTTGGACTACTTCAGAGTCATTGGACTTTGGCGCAATCAAAGTTGGCTCATACCAAAGGCCATCTTCTTTCCAGCGCTTGCCGCCAAAGATGATCTCGTCACCGTTGGCCCGAGCCCGCTCGACGAAACCTTCGACCGTGGCCAAGTGAACCGGGTGGATCATCGGAGAGATGGTGGTGGTGGCATCTCGCGAATCGCCGAGTACGTGCGCTTGCGTGATGGTGCGCATTTTTTCGAGGAACACATCTTTAATGGATGCCTCCACCATGATGCGCGTGCCAGCCAGACAGACCTGGCCGGAATCGTCGTACATGTTCGCGGCAGCCTTGGCTGCGCCATCAAGGTCAGCGTCGGCAAAGACCATGAGAGGACCTTTGCCGCCGAGCTCGGCGGTAAAGGGCGTGAGGTTGCGCGCCACGGCTTCGCCAATGATGCGGCCCGTTTCGGGAGAACCGGTAAAACTCACCCGACGAACTCGTGGGTCAGCGACAAGGGCTGCACCGATCTCTTCGCCGATGCCTTGGACAATGTTGAATACGCCAGGAGGAAAGCCCGCCTCGGCAATCAAGTCAGCGAGCATGGAACAACTCAAGGGTGACCATTCAGCTGGCTTCAAGATCACGGTGTTGCCAGCCGCAAGTGCCGGAGCGGTCTTCCAGGTCGAGAGCATGAAGGGGGCATTCCAAGGGGTAATGACCACGGTGGGCCCAGCAGGCATGCGCTGAATGCGATTGTCCGTGCCATTTGATTCCCAGTGGCGACCCTCGAAGACTTCAGCCAACTCCGCATAAGCCCGGAAGTTGCGAGCCCCGCGAGCAATAACACGCAGACGAAGTGACTCTTCCAACATGGCCATATCGGCACACTCAACGAGGGCGATCTTTTCTTGGTGCTCATCAATGAGATCAGCCAAACGCTTCAAATACTTCCCACGCTCTACCGAACTCAAGGCAGCCCAAGCGGGGAATGCATCGACTGCGGCCGTGACGGCGAGATCGGCGGTGGTGGCATCGCCTCGAGAAATATCAGCCAGCAGCCAGTTCCAATCAAGCGGCGAGCGATCTTCGAAGGTGGCTTCGGACGCCACTCGAACGCCGTTGATGAAGTGATCAACCGAGACCGAAGATCCGGCAATTTCTACGCGAGGGTGTTCAGTCATTTACTTCTCCCACCGAGGACGAATTTCGGGCATAGGCAGTTGGTCGCGAGGCGTCGAACCGGGGATTCGCTTGCCGCGGTCCGGCCAGTCACCACCCATGGCCGTCGAGAGCACTTCGTCGGTTTCGGTGGGCTGGGCACCGAATCGCGTGGATACTGGCGTTGGGCCTTCCACGATGTGATTGGTCAAGGTACCGAGTCCCTCTACTTCGACGCTCACGACGTCGCCAGGCTGCACAGCTCGAGAAATGGCCGGGGTGCCCGACAAGATGATGTCGCCGGGCTCCAAGGTGATCAGGCGAGCCAAGTCAGCCACGAGATAGTGCATGTCCCACGCCATCTCATCCGTGGAGCCATCTTGCTTGAGTTCCCCATTGACATAGGTGCGCATGGCTTTATCGCGAAAGTCCCAATCGGTCACGAGACCAGGTCCAATGGGGCACAAGGTGTCTGCACCTTTGACCCGCAGCATGGAACCAGAGTCCGTGTCGCGAAAATCGTGCAAGCCGTAATCGTTGGCCACGGTGTAGCCGGCGATGTAGTCGCCGGCCTCTTCGTACTCAATTGATTTGGCGGTCTTGCCAATCACGATGGCAACTTCACCTTCAAAGTTCAGCCACTTGCAGTTCGACGGCCGAACGATGGCCGCACCATGAGCATTGAGCGAGGAAATGGGCTTGTGAAAATACGTCGGGGCTGGTGGCAAGGTGGTGCCAAATTCACGAACCCGGCTGATGTGATTGAGGTGACAGCACAGAATCTTGCTCGGCAAGACCGGTGGCAAGTGAACGGCTTCGTCGACGTGGATGCGGCGGCCATCAGCGGCCACGAGTTCATCTCCGTGGCGCTCCACGTGGGTGGCAACACCATCGAACAGAATGCGGCGGGTTTCGGCGCTCATGATCCTCCCCATAGATCGTTAGGATACGAACGATAGGGGCTGAATTGCCCTCGCGCAACCCTTACCTCGCTCATCTCCATCACTACCTCCTAGCATGGGCGAATGAGTCGTCGCCTCTCGAGTTCGAAGCCTGCCGAAATCTCCCAAGCAGAAGCCGATATCCGAGAACAACTCGAGGGCCAGCCCTTCGACTTTTCGGCCATGGCCGCCGTGTCGAACATCTATCGAGCTGCCACGACCGTGAGAAGCCACATGGAATCAACAGTGCTCGCCGAACATGACCTGTCTTGGGCGGCCTTCACGGTGTTGTGGGTGCTGTGGATCTGGGGAGAACAAGAGACGCGCCACATTGCTCAAGAAACCGGTTCCACTAAGGGCACCTTGACGGGGGTGCTCAAAACCTTGGAGCAGCGAAACCTGGTCAAGAGAACAACGCATCCAAAAGACCGCCGCCTCGTTCTCGTCAAGCTCACCGCCCAGGGAACCAAGGTCATCAAGTCCACGTTCCCTGAGTTCAACGCTCATGAGCGCTTGGCCACCTCGACGTTGACTAAGGCCGAACAAGAGCAACTCGCCACCTTGCTTCGCAAGGTAACGCAACGCGTCAGTGACCTTGACGCTCACGGCGATTGACACTGGACGCTCATCCATTTATGTTTGGACCCGAACGATTCTGATTGCTGAGTACTTGAAGGAACCGGGGGAATTGCAATGAACGCTTCATATGACCGCATTCGCGTGCTGTGGCCGGACCATTTGGGTCTCGCTCGCGGCAAATACGTGCCCATGCGACTCGTTGATCGAGGCGCACGCCACTGCACCGGCACCTGGGCCTTAGGGTTCGACCGCACCATGACCCCGGGAACGCCAGGATCATTGTTCTTTGAAGGCTTGCCTGACATGGATGCGGTCTTTGACCCCATCACCATGCGTCCGGGCTGGGAAGAGAACACCGGCATCGTGATTGCCGACCTCATGCGCCACGGTGAGCCTGTGGCGGTATCTCCTCGCAATGCTTTGAAGCGCGCCATTGCTGAACTCAATGAGTTGGGATACCACCCCAAGGTAGGCATTGAACTCGAAGCCTTCTTGCTTGAACCCGATGGCCGTGGCGGTTGGCAGCCCATTTCGACGCCCGGCGCCTATGTCTATGGCACCGGGCCATCGGTTGACCCTCGGGGCATGATCGATGAATTGTGGCGCACCGCCGAAGCAGCGGGCTTGCCGGTTGAGGCCATTAACTCTGAATACGACGAGAGCCAATTCGAGTTCACGCTGGAATATGACTGGGCCCTCAAGGCGGCTGATGACGCTTTCCTCTTCAAGCTGCTGGCCCGTGAACTCGCGGCCAAGCATGGTCTGATGTGGACGTTCTTAGGCAAGCCCTTCACCGATCGAGGCGGCTCAGGACTGCACCTCAATATTTCTTTTGCTGACGACAGCGAACGCAATCTCTTTGACGACCCGAGCACCGAAGACGGCTTGGCTACCGTGGCCAAGCAAGTCATCGCTGGCCTCGTGGCCCACCACCAGGGCTTGTCTGGCATCTGCGCCCCAACGGTCAATGCCTATCGTCGCCTTCGCCCAGGACAGCTCTCTGGCTACTGGGCCAACTGGGGACATGACCACCGCGGTGCCACCATTCGCATCCCACCAGAACGAGGAGCTCCGACGCGCATCGAGCACCGCTTGAGTGATGGAGCAGCTCCGGTGCACAGCGCCATGGCCGCCGTATTGCAAGCAGCGCGTCTGGGCATCGTCAATGACCTTGACCCAGGAGCACCCGAAAGCGGCGATGGCTTCGAGAATGTTGACGCGACCGTGGGCGTCCCCGAACACTTGGGCGCAGGTCTCGATGCTCTCGAAGCCGACACCGAACTCGTAGAGGCCATTGGTGCAGAGATCGTTGCTCAGCACGTGGCGATTAAGCGCACCGAGTGGGACAAGTTCCTCGGCGCCACCACGGACTGGGAGCGCAACGAGTATCTGCCCTTCCTCTAGGAAGTGGCGTAACGCTTCGCTGCGCTCACTAGCCAGCGCAGCGAGGGATCATCAACGAGGGATTCAGGGTGCCATTGCACGCAGAAGACGTCGCGCCCTGGCAATTCCATGATCTCGACCGTGCCGTCGCTTGATCGGCCCGATACGACAAAACCTTCAGCCACCTGGTTCACCACTTGGTGGTGCAGGCTGTTGACCGCCACGGCTTCACCGTAGAGTTCTGCCGCCAAGGTGCCCGCCTCAACTCGCACGTCATGGCCGTGTTCGTGGCGATCACGATCAAAACGAGGATGGCCATCGCCATCATGGCGACCAACGTCTTCGACCAAACTGCCGCCATTGATCACGTTGATGAGCTGAAAGCCTCGACAAATACCAAGTACCGGTATCCCCCGCTCAAGCGCTCCTTCATAGAGCGCCGCTTCCCAAGCGTCGCGCTCAGGTTCTGTGGGCCCGGCCAATTCTGGATGAATGGATCCATAGCGCTGAGGAGCAACATCTGCTCCACCAGTAATAACTAAACCATCGAGGTGCTCGAGGGTCCCGGCCACATCAGCATCTCGAGAGAGATGCACGGGAATGCCACCAGCAGCGGCCACGGCCTCGGGGTAATCGGTGATGCCCATATCGAAGAACCCGTCGGCATAGGCGGGTGGAATGGCGTCACCCAACATAGCCAGAGGCCAGCGTCGGGTGGAGAGTCCTATGAGGGGTGCGGTCATTTCCAATCGATGTTAACCGGCAAGGTCTTCAAACCGGAGATGAAGTTCGACCGCAGTCGGGTGGGAGGAGCGGCGAACTCAATGTCATTGACGAAAGGCAGCAATTCTTCAAAGAGCACCCGAAGCTCAAGGCGGGCCAGGTGAGCGCCAAGACACAGGTGAGGAGAGTGCAGCCCAAATGTCACGTGGTTGTTCGGGGTGCGCTCCATGTTGAAGAAATAGGGCTCGTCGAATTGGTCAGCGTCATAGTTCGCCGAAACGAACCACATGAGTACCTTGTCCCCCGCCTTGATGGACTTGCCACCAAGTTCGGTGTCTTGAATGGCGGTGCGACGAAAGTTCATGGTCACGGATCCCCAGCGCAACATTTCATCCACCGCCACGGGCATGAGGCTCGGGTCTTCGACGAGGCGCTGGCGAACTTCGGGTCGCTCAATGAGGGCCTTCATGGCTGCTGACATCGAATAGCGCGTGGTGTCATTGCCGGCCGCCACCATCAAGGTGAAGAAGTTGGCGAGTTCGGCCTCGGTAAGAAACTCTCCATCAACCATGGGAGAGAGGAGCAGCGTGAGCAAATCTTCTTTGGGATTTGCTCGACGCTCCGCAAAGGCCTTGTTGGCATAATCCATCAATTCCAAGGCAATGGGGCTGCGGAAGGGAAGCAAGCGGTAATCATCGGTGTTCACTTTGTCGACGACGTATTCGGTGAAGTCGTCATCAGTATTAGCGATCAGGGCGTCACCGCGGGTGACGAGCCATTCTGAGTCGTCATTGGGCAAACCCAGCATCTGGCCCAACATGCGCATGGGCAGTTGTCGAGAAACCATCTTGGTGAAGTCGAGAGTAGGCGTGCCCCGAACTTCACTCACGAGTTGTGTGGCCAGAGCTCTAATGGCGGCTTCATAGGCCATCACTTCACGGCGTGAAAAGGCTCGCGAGACCATGCGGCGATAGCGAGTGTGTTCTGGTGCGTCCATTTCCATGAGGGTTCGCCGCGCATTGGTTTCTTCTTCGTCCATGTCTTCAAGACGAATACCTTGCGCCGATGAAAAGACATCCGTATTGCGACTTACCGTCAAGACATCGTCATAGCGAGTGACCGACCAAAAACCTCGGCCGTCTTCTTCATCCCACCAGCTCACCGGGTCTTCACGGCGGAGGCGATCGAGGGTGGCGTAGGGGACGCCATTGACAAAGGTGTCGTGACTCGTCAAGTCAGCGTGGTCGTCGCCCAGTTCAACTTCAATACGAGCCATGGTGTTCTCCCCCGTGATACTGCCATTTGCAGGTAGTCGTTTGGAACCAAATGATACCGAGGAGACCTCGCTTCGTCCAGCGCTAGTAACTCCGGGGTAGGCCCATCACGTTTTGGCCCAAGAAGGCCAGCACGAGGTTGTTATTAATCGGCGCCACTTGATAGAGCCGTGTTTCACGGAACTTGCGCTCAATGTCGTATTCCTGGGCAAAGCCAAAGCCCCCATGGGTATCGATGCAGGCGTTGCCGGCAGCCCACGAAGCTTCTGAGGCCAAGAGTTTGGCCATGTTCGCTTCGGCTCCACAGGCTTCGCCGCGATCGAAACGATCAGCCGCTTCAAATCGCATCAGATCAGCAGCGCGAAGTTGGGCATAGGCCTTGGCGAGGGGGAACTGCACCCCTTGATTGGCTCCTACGGGCTGACCAAAGACCACGCGTTCGTTACCGTAGGCCACAGCTTTTTCGAGGAAGAACCGGGCGTCGCCAATACATTCCGAGGCAATCAAGATTCGCTCGGCGTTCATCCCATCAAGAATGTATTTAAAGCCCTTGCCCTCTTCGCCGATGAGGGCTTCGTGAGGGATGAGCACGTCAGAGAAAAACACCTCAGTGGTGTTGTGATTCATCATGGTGGGAATGGGTCGGATCTCAATGCCTGGGCTATGGAGATCCAAGATGAAGACCGAGATGCCCTCGGATTTTTTGGTCACCTCGTCATAGGGCGTGGTGCGAGCGAGCAAGATCATGAGATCTGAATACAGGGCCCGCGACGTCCAAATCTTCTGACCATTAATCAGCCAGCCGTCAGCGGTCTTTTCGGCTCGGGTTTGAATCCGGGTGGTCTCTGATCCGGCCGTAGGCTCGGTCACGCCAAAGGCCTGGAGGCGAAGTTCTCCAGCGGCAATTTTTGGCAAAAAGTGCTGCTTTTGCTCTTCTGAACCGTGGCGCAACAAGGTGCCCATGACGTACATCTGGGCGTGACAGGCGGCTGGATTCGCACCTGATGCTGAAATTTCTTCCATGATGGCGGCCGCTTCGGCCAAGGTGACGCCGCCGCCGCCATATTCCTCAGGGATTAAGGCAGCGAGCCAGCCCGCTTTGGTGAGCTCATCGACAAATTCCTCTGGGTAACCTTCTGGTTCAAGGCCTCGCCAGTATTCACCGGGGAAACGCTCGCAGAGCGCTCGAACTCCTGCTCTCAAGTCATCGAATTCGTGTCGTGCGCCCATCTCGATCATGATGTGCAAACTATCATTTATCAGAAATCTCTTCTAGGCTCAGAGCCATGACAACGACATGGCATGAGCTCGCAGACAAGATTTCTCCCCGCACCGGATTGCTCATTGAGGGCCGATTCCAAGACGCCGGCGAAGCGTTTTCGGTCATTGCCCCTCGAAACGGCAAATCCGTGGCCGATGTGTCATTCGCGAGTGTCCACGATGTTGACAAGGCGGTGGCTTCAGCCCGGGCAGCCTTTGAAGATGGTCGCTGGTCAAAGCGCGCTCCAGCTGAGCGCAAGGCCGTACTCATGACCTGGGCCGAATTGTGTCGAGCCAATGCTGATGAACTTGCCCTCCTCATGGCACTCGAGATGGGCAAACCCGCTCATGAAGCCAAAGCCATTGAGGTGCGAGCCGTTGCCAACACCTTGGCTTGGTTCGGAGAGGCCTGCGACAAGATTCTCGATGAACTCCCCCACACCTCTCGCGACGCCCTTGCGCTCATCACCCGTGAACCCGCCGGCGTGGTTGGCGCCGTTGTTCCCTGGAATTTTCCCCTCACCATGGCGGGCTGGAAAGTCGCACCTGCATTGGCCGCTGGTTGTTCGGTGGTGCTCAAGCCAGCCGAGAACTCACCACTGTCCGCCTTGCGCTTTGCCGAACTCGGCCTTGAAGCAGGTCTTCCCGAAGGTGTGTTCAATGTCGTCAATGGCCATGGCCACATTGCCGGCCGAGCCTTAGGCGAACACCCCGACGTCGATGTCTTGACCTTCACCGGATCCACTGAGGTTGGTCGCTACTTCCTTGACTATGCGGCGAAATCGAATCTCAAGCGCGTGTACTTAGAGCTCGGAGGAAAGTCAGCCAACATTATTTTCCCCGACGCCGATCTCGACAAGGCCGCAAGCACGGCTGCTTGGTCCATCTTTTTCAACCAAGGCGAGATGTGCACCGCTGGTTCACGACTGCTCGTACACGAATCCATCCACGACGAAGTGGTGGCACGCGTCAGCGCTATTGCCAGTGCCATGCAGCCAGCGGACCCTCTGTCTGATGATGCTGCCATGGGTGCCTTGGTCTCGAAAGAACACTTGGAGCGCGTCGAGACCATGGTGGAAACCGGTGCCAAGGATCGAGCCGAGCTCATTGTTGGCGGCGAGCGAGTCAATGCAGATTCAGGAGGGTATTACTTCCCGCCAACGATCTTTGACCATGTCGCCCCCGATGCCTACATCGCTCAAGAAGAGGTGTTCGGCCCCGTCTTGTCAGTCTCGACCTTCAAAGATGATGCTGAAGCTCTCGCCATTGCCAATGGCACCCGCTATGGCCTGGCCTCAGCAGTTTGGACGCAGAACTTGGACCGCGCCGTAGCGATTTCTCGTGGACTTCGTGTAGGCGTGTGTTGGGTGAACTGCTACGAAGAGGGCGACATGACCATTCCCTTTGGTGGCGTTAAAGAATCGGGATTTGGTCGTGACAAATCGCTGCACGCCTTGGAAAAATTCTTTGACCTCAAATCAACCTGGATTCAACTCTCGGAGCCATCATGACGCCACCTGAATCACGATCGGTGCGTCGACGCAATTTGCGAGAAGACGTTGCAGACCGTTTGCGTAACGACATCCTTACCGGTCGCCTGACTCCAGGAAAGCGCATTGATCAGGACCAGTTGGCGGCAGAACTTGGGGTCAGTCAACTGCCCGTTCGAGAAGCGCTCATCCAACTCGACCAAGAGGGCCTCGTCGAGACCATTGCGAGGCGTGGCTCCTATGTGCCTCAGCTCACCCCTGAAGACATCGCCGACCAATACCGAATCTTTGGATTGGTTTCGGGTCTTGCTTGTGCACGAGCAGCCGAGAACTTGAGCGACGAGCAACTCACTCAGCTGCGCGAAGTGAATGATCAACTCGCCACCGCCACCGACACCGCTGAGCAAGAACGACTCAACTTTGAGTTCCACCGCATCATCAACCTCGCTGGTTCGAGTCGACGACTGCTTTCCACCTTGCGTCTCTTGGCTCGCAGTCTCCCCGCCAACTACTACGACTTCGCTCACGGCTGGCAAACAGCAGCCTGTGCCGAACACGAAATTATTCTTCGTGCCCTCGAGGCTCGCGATGGAGACGGCGCACAGCGAGCCATGGTGAGTCACCTCAGCGATGGTGGCCGTCATGCAGTCAGCCAATTGACCGAGTTGGGCTATTTCTCAAATAATCAATAAGTCGTAACCCGTACAAAGGAGTACACCATGAATCGCCACGACCACTGGATCGACGGACACCGCAGCGCCCCGAGCTCAGGCCAATACCTTCCCACCTACGACCCCATGACTGCCCAGCCCTGGGCTGAAGTGGCTCGAGGCAACACTGATGACATCAATATGGCGGTTGATGCCGCCCTTCGAGCCTTTCCCGCCTGGCGCGACGCAGGCCCATCTCGTCGCGCAGAAGTGCTGTGGCGACTCGGAGAACTGATTGCCGACAACGCTGATGAGCTGGGTGGCCTCGAAGCTCGTGATGCGGGCAAAGTCATTCGTGAAGTCCGGGGACAACAGCTCAGTTTGAAGTCGTGGTATCGCTACTACGCCACCTTGGCTCACCACCAAGAAGGTCGCCAGATCCCCCAAGACCGCCAATCCATCACCGCGTATACCTCGCGTGAGCCCTATGGCGTCATCGGCGTAATCCCAGCGTTTAACTCCCCCATGTTGCTTGGCGCCATGGGCCTCGCCCCTGCGCTCGCTGCTGGCAACACCGTGGTCGTCAAGGCCCCTGAAGTCAACTCACTCTCCCTACTCCGATTGGGAGAACTCGCCAAAGAAGCTGGCCTCCCTGATGGTTGCTTGAACATCGTGGTGGGTTACGGCCACGAAGCAGGAGATGCCCTCGTCGGCCATGAAGATGTCCGCAAGATCTTCTTCACCGGCGGGCCAGAATCCGCCAAGGCAGTGACCGCTCGAGCTGCTGGTGGGCTCAAGCCCACCTTGCTGGAGCTCGGTGGCAAGTCCGCCAACATCTTTTTTGATGACGTGAACCTCGACAAGGTGCTCAATGGTGTCATCGCCGGCATCTTCGCAGCTGCTGGTCAAACCTGTGTGGCCGGGTCTCGGCTCTTGGCCCATGAATCCATTGCTGATCAACTCGTGGAACTCGTCGCCAAGCGCGCGCAATCGATTCGCATTGGTAACCCCACCTCTGATGACACCGAGATGGGTCCTATCAGCCAAGAGAAGATCTTGAGTGGTGTTCGCAGCCGCGTTGATGAAGCGGTAGTTCAAGGCGCTGAAATCATTGCTGGTGGGCCTCAAGCCGATGTACCAGGAGAGGGTTGGTTCTACGCTCCGACAGTACTGAACAACGTCACGAACTCAATGGACGTTGCCCAAAACGAACTCTTCGGTCCAGTACTTTCCGTCATCCGATTTAGCGATGAAGACGAAGCCATCGCCATTGCTAACGATTCACCCTTTGGATTGGCTGCTGGTGTGTGGACACAAAACGTCAATGTTGCTCACCGTGTTGCCAAGCGCCTTGATGCCGGAACGGTATGGATCAACATGTATCGCGCCTTGCACTTTGCAACTCCTTTTGGTGGCTCAAAACTTTCAGGTTACGGACGCGAAAACGGTATGGATGGCTTTGCAGAGGTCACTAAGCCCAAGGCCATCTGGATTGAATCTTCAGACGAGGCGGTGGGTGATCCATTTGTGCTTCGCTAAAATTCTGATGCAGGAAATAAATGGAGTTAGCGTGCTATTCAAAGTTACGACAGTTCTAAATTTCATTCACCCGATCAACCGCAATTCGACCCGCGAGTTTCTGACACAAACAGATGTCGATAAATAATTTCATGTCATCTCGATTAATGAGACTCTGCCAATATTTAGTACCTGGAGAGTAAAGTCACCAAAGTGTGACTCTCCATCATGCTTTCTAGCTGTTTAAACCAAAGTTCAACACCAAAGATCACGATGTAAGACACCCCACCCAATTGGGCTGGGGCTTGATCACCCCCCATGGTAACCGCCTTGACGGCACTGGAGTCCCCCTGGCGAAGCGGGAAAGATTAGAAGCACCAACCTTCTAACCACAAAAAGTTCTTAAATTTTCAGAAGCTGAGGCTTTTGAAATTCGACGCTAAAGATGCATGCTCGTCAAGATTTTCATCAGGTCCTAATTGAATAATGAGCCCTGAACCTATTTGAATGCTGAATGCGTGTTGTATCCGCCCGTTAGCCAACTAACTCGACCCCCAAAGTAATTATCGCTAAAAAGATGCAAATTCATTCATAGATATTTGTTATGTTTAGAAAGGTTATTCTTCCAATTCAAGGAGTGTTAAATATGGCTGCTCAATACAAAGTTCTGACTCAGAGGGACCGACGCTTCTCGGGAAAATTCAATCCCGAAGCACTGGAACTAGCGATCAATGGCTATGCCGTAGACGGTTGGGTCGTCAAGGCAGCCGTGACTGCAGAATTTAAGGGGGGACTTTCAACGCGAGAGGAATTAATCGTCATCATGGAGAAGGTGAACTAAGCCCAAAATGGAGAAGCATGGACTGGAAGGTTCAGAGATCGAAGGTGTTTTCTTTACGGAGGGACAGGCGCCCCAAGGGACACAAATATTGAAGGAACTTGATCTGGTAGTCAAACTTCGACAGAACCTGAACCCTACAGAAATGAAGAAACGGGCCGTGAAAACTATTACTGCGGCCGGAGGGAACGCCCTCGTCGAAATGACCTACGGCCAACGAGCCAAGGTCGCTATCTTTGCCAATGGCGAGCAGTGGTACATCAAAGGCAAGATTGTGAAGTTCTAAAGTTGACATTAACGCCGCAACATCTACTCCACCTTTGGGAGCAAATGAGAGGAAAAGCCTCAGCGACAAAAAAGAGTGCTTTTCGTTGAGCTTCGTGACGTCAAGGATCTTTGCGACAAGTCGTTGCTCCATATCGAGGAATGTGTCCAAAGGCATGGTTCGATAGCGAAGATCTGCTTTCACGTCAAAGACCGCGAGCGACCTTTTAGAGTACTTGCTTCAGGAACAAGTTGTGCTTGCGGATATCTCATTGCTCAGACGGAAGCACTCCGAAAGAGCCCAACAAGTCGTCTCAACTCCCGACGTTTTTCTTCGCCAGATTGAAAACTGGGAAATAAGAAATCCAAAACCTAAATGAACAATTGGATGCCATATGGATAAGATTTTTAAGGGAGCCCGTGTGTAAAAAATCCTCCGGCGCCGCCAGGAAATATCGCAAAGGTTTGGTAACCACAGTGTCTCTAGCGCCTACGGCAACTTCACGAAAACCGAACACCAGTGGAAGAGTTCGTGGCCATGCGCGATATCTGGAAGCTAGACAATAATTTAAGCTTTAATTTTGAGAGATTTCAGAGAAATGGTCGCACCGTTGCTGAACATACTGTCGTGCACTACCATCCACCCGATATTCGTGTGCCTCGGAACGTCGAAGTAAATAAAGCCCGAGATTGATAGTCCAGGATTGAGCGACGTCAATGTCCACATGTTATTGCTATTTAGGTACAAATCAGCTTGAGAACTAGCGGAGAATTGGGTACCGCCCCGGCCATACAAATATTGGCTCGAATCATCAAGCATCTGTTGTTGCTTTCCTGTATTTTTGACAGTCATTGCTACTTTGCAAAAGACCCCTTGAGCCGTCGCGGTCTCAAATCCATCAGCACTTGAGTAACTTTTTGTTCCACAAGATATTGATGTGACCGTGAATTTAAATTTTCCATCGCTCGCGGATAGATGAATGCCGCTTTTGCCAGTCGCATTGGCGACAGAAAAACTCGAAGTCATCATCAGAACAGTCACAGCTACTGAAACACCCGCCATCTTGCCAATTCTGCAATTTGCTGCCCGAAACATAGTCATTTTCTCCTTACTGTTTCTCTTCTTACTATAGATGACAACCCAAATGGCGAAGAAAGTAAGCAGGTAAAACCTTCCTTCCCGCAACCAATTGATCATTTCATATATGACAAAATAGCATGTTATTCACTTGATGCTATTTTGCGGTAACCTTCGCAGGCCAAGTCGCCAAAAGAGTAACTTTCTGAAGGGAGAACGATTTCCTCCTTATTCAAACATGCCACAAACTCTTTTGTTTATATCCCCCGCTCTTTAGTTTGAGTACCAAATACGAAGGTTCTAGATACCCAGAGCACGAGCAGCGCTGAGTCGGTCCCTAAAGTATTCACGTGTTTCTGGGTCGGTGCTGTAGAGATACGTGCCCTTCATTCCTCTGGTCATGAGAACCCGATATTGATTCTTGATGATCCGTTCAATCTTTGCCTGGGTCTCGTCAGGTTGCTTCTTCATGGCTAATTTCCAGCCCCAAAGAGACTCCCTATCAGTTCTGGCTCGAGCCTTCGCATTGGTGAGAATTTTCCCATCTCTAGCAATGAGGTCGTCGCCAACGATTACCCCCATGTACGAACCCTCAAGGCCTTGTGAAGTAAACACACATCCAACCTGACGTACACCCTCGGGTTGTGCCATCCAGCCTTGTCCGTGCCGCGACAAATTCCACTGCATCGCGAAGTTGTCGTCTTCAAAGGTGATATCGAACTGAGTTGAATCATCTCGGCTGACCCAGTCCCAGCAATACCCTGCGAGTAGTCGTGAATCATGCTTGCCGTGGCGATTCTGCTCGAACACCGCATCCCTGAGCGCGGAAGGCGAATCGAAGACTTTGACTTCGTAGTCGGAACGCAACGGAAGCTGGTAATCAAGATCAGAGATGCCAAGCATTTGGTCTAGCCATGCCATGTAATCGTCTGCACCAGCACAGCGGAACTGGACTTCAAGGTCGACAACGTCTAGCTCGACACCAAGGCCCATCGCTATCGATGCAATCTCATCGATGGTGCCCATATCCCTCCATGTCACTGCCTGATTTTCATCGATGAAAAAAACAGCAACCTTTGAGGCTTCCATGATCTCTTTGATCTGGTTCTCACCAAGATTTCTAAATCTTCCAGATTTGTGGACTAGACGATGGGCCTCATCAACGAGAAGTAAGTCAAACGGATCACCGACGTGAGCATGAAAACCGTCAGCGCTGATCAGGAGATTTCTAACACCAGGGCCTTGCCGGTCACCTTTGAGTTTTTGTGCATATACATTTCTCGGTGCGGCATTTTTGGTCACGTAGCGAGCATTGAGGCTCTCGTTGATAGCGGTAGAAAGCATTTGAAGTGCAATTACCGACTTCCCTGTCCCAGGTCCACCCTTGACGATAAGTACCTTGCGACCAGTTGCCCCGGTGTCCTTCACCGCTTTTCGAATGAGTTCATATGCCGTGCGCTGAGTTCCCTTGAGGGTGAACTCTGGATTGCCTCTCAACATTGAGGCCATTCGATCGGCAAGTTGACGCGAGGGCGATATGGGGCTTGAGTCAATGAGCTTCAACGCGGTCGCACCGTCGCCAGAGGGAATGCGCTCTGAAATAAAATTTCGAAGAGCGCCCTCTTCGTATTTGACGAAAAATGGTGATCCCGAGAGAGTTTCTGGTCGGCCTGTCGATTCCAGTATTCCTCGGTCTTCAAGATTATGGAGATAAGCGCAGGAACTTAACTGAATGGGCTCAGAATCAACTACTTCGTAGAAGTCGGAAAGGATTGATGCGTAATCCGCAGCCTGAGCAGATGGATGCTCTTCCCTTCTCCCCATCATGAGAACATGATCAGGCAAATCCAGAGACTCAAGAGATGCATCCGACCACTGCTTTAGTTCGATCACGACGCTCTGGCTACTTGTCGCATCTCGACCAGATAACAGCATGTCTATTCGTTGCTTCGTTCCAACGATACGAAATTCGAGCGCCACGCCAGTGTTCTCCGGAATTGAGCAGTCGTTAAGAACCCAGTACATTGCGTTCAGCGATGATGCCCAACTTCGATACTCTGAACCATCTTTGGCGAGATTGAGGCCAAGGCGATCTCGGACTCCTTCCCAAACTCGATCAGCAATATGAGGTCCATCGGCAAGGAATTCTGATTTGGTCTTCAAATAGGCAACTGCCAACTGTCTAACCTCCACCTTGCTTTCCATCACCTTAGGCTCGTTGCGGAATAAGCCCTCAGATTTCTGACCCAAATTGTATAAATCTCTCTCGGAACACTCGTTCAGACTGGCTATAGCTTCCGTGGCGGTTCAACGTTAAATTCATCAAATTCTGGCAGCAGAAATGGTGTCAAGTTATCAATTGGGCAAGCCGAAACTGCTTACGCCGCCTTGATTTCTTGGCCGGATCAAGTATTCCAGGTTTGAGCAATTTGCTGCTTGCTCAATTTAGAGATGACGGACTTCGCAAAGTCTTCGCTTTCAAAACGAATCCAACAATTTGGCCACCCTTTTTGACAAGCAACATCGTCTCCATGGGAAAGCGCGGCACCGTTCACCCTAGAAATTTCCTGACTAAGGTCTCAGCCACAAACACTGCAGGAAAGGCGTCCGCCATGAAACCAGCTCTGTCAAGCAAGGTTGTTTGCTCATCAATTTTGGCGGTGGGTCTAACGGGCACGGGATTGGCATTTAGTTCCCTTGAAGCTGGGGCCAGTTCCCTACCTGCAGCTACAACGTTTACAACCACCGGTTCGGATCAGACCTACAGCGTGCCGGCCAATATCTGCGCTGTGACGATCTATGTCGCGGGTGGGCAAGGTGGAACTGACTACAACGGTGGCCCCGGTGGAGTTGGTGGCGTTGGTTCGGCAACGGTAACCGTTACGCCAAATGCTTCCTTGACTGTCGTGGTGGGTCTGGCTGGCGGCAATGGTTCTGTTAGTGGAAATGGGAACACCCCGAGTCCTGTCTACGGTGGCGGTGGCGGTGGCACCGCGAGTTCTGGAGGTGGCGGTGGACTGTCGGGTGTCTACGAAGGTTCCACTCCCTTGGTGATTGCAGGTGGCGGTGGCGGTGCGGGTGCACTTGATAGCGACCCGACGGGTGGCGCTGGAGGCAACCTTGGCCAGGTCGGAGGCAACGGAGCACCGACGACTTTGAACTTTGGTTCTTCCCAGGCAATGGGCGGCAGTGGTGGATCACTCATCACTGGCGGAGGTGGCGGTGCCGCTGGTGGCGGCGGCGTGGCGGGCTATTCCGGAAGCAGTGGCCTGGGAGGGGCCGGTGGATCTGGGGCTGGCTTCGAAGGCGGTGGAGGTGGCGGTGGCGGCTACTTCGGTGGTGGTGGTGGTGGAAGTTACAACCAGATGTTTACCGGCGGCGGTGGAGGCGGAGGCGGTTCTGGCTATGCCATTCCTAGCGCAACCAGCGTGATGACCACCTGGAGCGGTCACACGGGAACCGGCAATGGCGCAGTCGAGATTGACCCCGCAACCGAATGCACTTCACCTACGACCACACCAACTACTACCCCGACTAGCTCGCCTAACACTACGCCAACGACCGTGGCGGTCGCAGCCAGCGCTTCAGCTTCAACGCTTGCCGCTACCGGCACTCCAACCAGCACCCTGATTGGTTTAGCGGCTTCACTGATGGGTCTGGGTGGACTGGTTGTAATCGCGAGTCGACGCAGGCGTTTACACCGGTAGGGCAATCTCGTAGATCTCGAGATCCCACCACTTGGCCATGGGAAGACGCTGCACCGTGTTTTCAGCGTCTTCTAGGTCGTCTGCGACCACCTCGAGAAATACTTTGTCTCGACTCTTGGAAACTCGAACGCTCAAGAGCCGACCTTCTTTTTGAAGCTCGGCTGCGGCGATCTGCTCATCGGGGATCACGGCTGAGATGTCATCCCAGTTCGTCTCCGGATCGAAGGTGCACACAATCATGTAGGTAGCCACTGTCTCATCCCGCTTTCTGTTGGTAGTGCGAATTGGTTAGTTGGTAGGTTCAACCACGCGGCGTTCCATCTGAGGAATACCTGGCGTGGTGTCGTTAATCCCCCAACTCACGATCACTTCGGGGCTGATTCGAAAATGAGGCCCATCGTTGCCTTGCTCGATACGCGCCAGACCCATGATCTTGATGCCTCGCGGACTCCAAGGATCCATGGACGCCAAATCGTCAATCACAAGCGTTGCGCGAGGATTTGCCATGACATTGCGGTAGCGCACGGTCCTCGCAATGTCGAAGCCGGCCGTCACAATGTCATCGCCATCGAGCGAGAAGACAACCGGGGCAACATCGGGTTTGCCGCTTGGCGATGCACTCGCAAAGCGCATCAATGGTTGCGAGGCGAAATAGTTGCGTTCAGATTCGGTAAATGCGTCCATGCTGGCTCCTTGACTGAGTAATCGATGCTCAGCATACCCTATTATTTGTGTGCGCACGCACTAATATGGATCCATGACGACTGAAACCGTTTCGCCGCTGAACCCCGACGAAGAAGATGCCTGGAGAGCATTGACCTATGTGGCCAATCACCTCACCAAATCACTCGGTGAAGACTTAACTCGAAGTGCAGCGCTCTCCATTCCCGAATATGTCGTGCTGGTTCATCTCTCAGAAGCAGATCAGCAACAACTCCGCATCGGAGATCTCGCCGCTGTGGCGGGTCTCTCGCCAAGTCGGATGTCGCGTCTCGTCGATCAGATGGAAAGAAATGGCATGGTCACCAAGCATCAACAAGCAAGTGACGCTCGATGTTCCTACGCTGAGTTAACTGATCAGGGCCTCATGGCCTTACAAGAGGCCTACCCCATACAGCTTCACAATGTTCGCCGGCGGGTCTTTGATCACTTGACTGCGCGCGAAGTCAAAGTGTTGGGCGAAGCACTTAGCAAGATCCGTACCGGAATCGATCTGTAGTTCGCAGCTACCGCATCTTGGTGATACGAAATCACTCCATGTTTGTTGGTGCAGCACTTCTACGCGCGGTGAAGGGTGTGGCTCAGACCGTCGCGATTGATGCGAGGAATTTTTTGATGCCGTGGACAAAGTTTGATCGCATGACCTTCATATCGCCATTGAACGAAGCGGTCTGAAGGCGTGGAGATTATCGCAGGTGGCCCTAAAGCCAAAGTTCCAGGATGGGGTTGGTTCTTGGCTCCAACAGTGCTGAACAACGTCACGAATCCCATGGACTTAGCCCAAAACGAACTCTTCGGGCCGGTACTCTCTGTCATTCGATTTAGCGATGAGGACGAAGCCATCGCCATCGCCATCGCTAACGATTCACCCTTTGGATTGGCTGCTGGTGTGTGGACACACAACGTTAATGTCGCTCACCGGGTTGCCAAGCGCCTTGATGCCGGAACGGTGTGGATCAATATGTACCGCGCCTTGCACTTTGCAACACCCTTTGGTGGCTCAAAACTTTCAGGTTACGGACGCGAAAACGGCATGGATGGCTTTGCTGAAGTCACCAAGCCCAAGGCCATCTGGATTGAATCTTCAGATGAGGCCGTGGGTGAGCCGTTTGTCCTTCGCTAATCATGGACGAGGTGTTTACCTCACATAGGCGCCGAAACAAATCCACTAATAATTCCTACTTCGCAACAAGGGAGTGAGATGCACATTGTTTTGATGGCCAATTTCTACAGATGTTTCTGACTTCTTGTTTGAGGTAGTACCAGGAAAATATTGACGGAAGTCTTGCGAAGTGTCACGGAGCAGTGCGAATCTTCCGTTGAACTCCATCACCAAAACTGAGAACAGTGTGGCTAAAAGCCTCAGTAGTTAATAGACCACGTCTGGATCGGTTTCCACATCTTGGAACGGAGAGTCGGCGATCTTGATCTCGTCGAAGGTCTCTGGGGACATTTGTTTTCTCCAGATCTGAAGCGTGGCGAGATAGATGGCGGTCAGGTCGTAGCCATCCACAATGCGGCCTACGTCCGTAGCGGTGGCATAGACGACCTCCTTAGAGGTGATCATCTGAATTAGCCAAGATTCAGTGATTAAGTCAGAATCCCATGATCCATCGTCGTTGGCTCTGGCGAACCTATCCCTGCCGGCATCATCCTTGCCTGTAATGCTCCAGCCCATGTTGGCTCCAATTCACCTTCTATTCGGCGTTCAATCGATGTCAGCAGGAATACGGTGTGCCGGCATCTCGCCGATGCGTCTTGATCGCGCTCACCCAATTTGGTGGCTACTGGGGTGCCTAACGGAGCCCTTTCCATCGACCCAGATGTGGAGTTGGTGGCTGAAGGCACCAAAGCGGACGCCCTCTAACCGCCTTCCACGAAGTTGAGCAACATCGAGTTCGGTGCGGTCCAAGAGTGGGATCCGCCAACGATGGTGCCCATTCCATTGCTTGGCTTCTCTCTTGAACTCAGGGTTGCCAAGTTCCTCAGTCTTGATCGCCAAAGATCCCACGACAAAGCGATGCTTCACGGGGCCGTGAACACCAAGGACCACTTTGGGCGCGGCGCTCGGACTACTTCGCCACTCATCAAGGTGCCGGTCGATGTCCCAAGACATTTCGATGTTCGAAACTGCGTCCTGATCGGTGGGAAGTGCAGCATCAAATTTCTTACGCCCATCTCGAAGTTGATCTCCAGGTGCGAGGTACACGAGAAGTGCGCCTCCTGTCGCAATGCCGATCTCTCGCAGCGTCAGTGGATCCATCTGGGGTCGCTCCCACAGCCCAGGTGGTACCCCAACCGGCACGAATTGTGGACCATCACCTGGAGCGTGATTGAGTTCAGGATTGAGTGCTGAGATCAAGGCAGCTTCAACCTTCTTTGCCTCATCCTCGCTGCCGTAGGGACCAGCGACCCTGAGGTCGAAGTTGTTCTTGCCCAGCCACTCCTCAAGTTGCGGATTATGGCTCCCACCTGAATGGGAAAGCGCACGAGCAACGTGGTGGCCATATCCGACGTACATGGGTCTTCCAGTCGCCGACCGATAGAGGTAGACGTAGTGCTGGTTGGGCGTCTCTGAACTCATGCTGCCGTTGCATTCTCTCTGACAGCGTCAAAAATCTCGTCAAGATCCTGAATCTGCTCCGAAGTGAACAGCCCTTGTGGACCCGTTGAACTGAAACTCGCATAGAGATCTTCATAGAAACTGGCTGAAGAGATCACGCCATTCTGGGCAAGTTCGCTGATGGCAAGGTTGACGAAATTGATCTGATCAGCGTCGTAGTTCTGTTTGGCCAGGAATGCCCCGAATGCCTCCTTCGCTGCAGTTTGATCGAGTCCCACAAGGGAGCGGGTGAAGAGTCCGAAGCTTCCTGCCTGATGCTTGCCTGCCACAATGTTCTCCTCTGGCCCAACCCCAGACCAACCGCATCCGCAAAAGAACTCTCGAGTCCTCCAGTCACTCCAGTAGTCGAGATGTTCCGTCACCATCTAAGACGATAGCAACTTACGCTCGTTTGGTAGAGCGCTAAAGAACCGATTTACGGCACCAGTGTGCTCTGTGCATTTAGCGATTCAAACTCTTCGTCCGCCTTCGCACGAGCCGAGCCGAAATGGTCTTCAACCGTAAAAGGGGCGCTCCGGATACTGCCGGTTCCACGCTTCAATCACCTCGGAAGGTAAGCGACCTCGAACTCCGGCCGAGAAACCGTGCTCTAAGGCCCACTTGCGAACTTCCCAAGAGGCGGCGGTATCGGCCTGACCTGACGACACTTCATCACGCTTGAACTCATTCGACTCTTGCGGACTATCTGAGTTCAAGTCGAATGCGAACTGACCAACTCGACGAGCTATTTGAGCGGCCCGAGAACGCCGAGCGCGATGCCGATCCGTGCGTTCATAGTGATCAAGGTCGGATGCATCACCGTCGATTCCATCCAATCCTTCCTCGTCACTTAGAACTACGCTTGTCCACTCTTCAGATCCTGGGTCAACGTTGGTATTTCCAACCGCCAAAGACCCAGGCTCAATCCCACGCTCCGACAAGGTGCGCCAAAGTCCGCTCATTGCGCCTTCCCGATCGAGGTAGAACTCCGACTCCCTGACTCTCCAGAAACGCATTCCAGCCCGCTGGAGTTCAAGTTCTCGATCGATATCCTTCTGAACCGCCTCAGGAGACGAGTGCCAGTAATCTCCATCACACTCAACAGCGAGCTGCCCTTTGGCTCCCGTCACCAAGAGATCGATGCGTCGTCCGTTGATTTCAAACTGGGGAGTCACTGCATAGCCACGATCTCGCAGCTCGATGTAAACCCGTTGTTCAAAGACCGAATCGAAGGGGTCGGTGAGAGGCGAATCCCACGTCAAGTCCGGGAAGGAACCTCGAGCGAGCGGCGGTGGCGGGCTCAACATGTATGTCAGGAGACTTCGTCGCAAGTCCTGGGGAGAAAGTAGATCCGACGTAACTGAGTGGAAAAGCCACATCTGGTCTCTTGCACGAGAGGCGGCCACGTTGTAGCGACGTTGCCAATCTTTTCGCGTGAACGCCGAGGCTCGATCTGAAATCACGAGAGACAGAAATATGACGTCTCGCTCGTCACCTTGGAAGTCCGGGGGTGTGCCAACACGAATACGTCGATCTTCAATCACGTCCAGCGGGATCGATTCCTGTATGAGGCGGTCGATGAGTTGAGCCTGGGCTGCACTTTGCAGGACGATCACCCCAAAAGTCTTGTCAGCGTAGGAATCGTCCTCGAGGCATTCTCGAAGCTGATTGACCAGTGCCTTGGCCTCGGCCAGATTGACCATTGACGTCGACTTGCCTTCAGATACCCCATCTTCAACGTAATGAGTTCGGATTGGTGGGAGACGTTCCGCGCCAAACTGCCGAAGCGGCACGAGCGGCTCATCACGATAAAACTGCTGGGATGACCAGGTAATGATCTCTGGCATGCAGCGAAAGTGCTCGCGAAGGCGGATGACCGAACCGAAGCGCGTGGAGAGCAGGGTAAAGAGATTGGAGTTCGGAGTCAGTTGCCCGCGCAGATAGCTCGGCATATCCGGAAGGTAATCGTCGAGTCGATCGAATACCGCTTGGTTGCCCCCACGAACTATCTCGCTCGGAGCACACTGCCGATCGTCGCCAACGACGATGATTCGTGGAGCCAACCACAACAGAAACATTGCATCAATGCCTGCTTGAGATGCTTCGTCCACAATCACAACATCGAACGAGTAACGATCGGGCTTGATGGTCTCCACCACCTGGCTGATCGGCATGATCCAAGCTGGGACCGCTGAACGTGCTGCCGTCATCGCCTGGCGGGCATCCGCCGCATATCGGCCGGCCCACCGACCATACCCGTGGCCGCGGGCCGTGACTGCAGCACGATAGGCCTTGAGCGCGGTGACTTCGACAGCGTTCATCTTGGGCAGTCGTTCTCCCCAGGCTCGGCAAGCTGCCTCGGCCGCCGTGGCGCGAAGGACCGCACGAGTGGCGGCTTCTAAATCAGCAGCGAGCCTTGCATCTCGCCCCGGGTCCCGCTGGCGGTCAATAAACGACCACGCAACTGCGTAGGACCATGCCTCAGGCATCTGAGCGATCCGCTGTGGCCAATCTCCATCTGATGCAGTGTCCGCAAGCATGAAAGCTAAAGCCGGATGGTCGTTTCTGAGTCTGTCAAGAAGTTCATCGCATCGTTGCTGCAGTTGTTTTTCCTGTGGCCCACTTCGATACCGCTCATAGGATTCTTGGTAGCTGACAGTGTCCCGCATCGAGATGGCGTGTGCCATTGATGCGATCTCGGGAGGGGTGCTGGATTTGACTGCTTCCGTTGTGAAAAAGTCGAACGCGATTTGTATTCGCCCTGATGCCTCCTCGGCTTGGTACGCAGCCTCTAACCCAGAGACCGCATCGCGAAGAGTACCCACGTCTCTTGGCGACGTCAGGCCGATACGCATGCCGCGCTTGACGAGCCAAACATCGATGTCAGCAACTCGAGCTGTCAATCTCATGACTCGTTCAAGTCGATCTGTCATCACGACCAACTCTGCAGCCATTGCCGGCAGCGAGGAAATCTCAACCACTTTCACGCCAAGACTGGCCCAAGAGTTGACTACACGTTGAACATGGAGTTGCGCCTCCATGACTGCAATGAGCGACCTGAGGGACTTCGGGTCATCAGCGATCGAACGACCGTCCACCGTCGCCTCGTCAATCAGGCGCGATGCTTCTCGCTGTACGCCAGAACGGAGAAGCCGGGGTCGAATGCTTCTTCCCGAAGCGATCTGCTCCTGCAATGACTTGGCGATTGCGAGTTGCGCGGGCAAAGACCACTCGCCGTCGTCCGAGAAAGTTGGAAGGGATACTGCCTGCGTACCAATGCTGTCGAGAAGTTCTTTCGCCTTGTTTGCAGCAGAGGCAACAGTCGCATGCTGCGTCCAGGCTCCGAAGCCATCATTAGACAAGCCAGCCCTGATGGCATCTACAACCCAGTTGTCTGGCCATGACGCAATCTCTTGGCCGAGCTGCAGTTGATAGAGAAGATCATCCAATGCCACGATGTCTGTTTGCAACTGAGACGTCTCTGCCTTAGAGAGGGCACTTAGCAACTCGGAGACTGATGAGGCAAGTTGTCGGGCTACGCGTGCTGCCTGCACCTCAGTTTCAACCATCTCTTGGAACTTCTCGGGAGCGAGCAGTCGAGCGACGTCGATGAAATCTTGATCAATACGAGCGACTCGCTCTGGCGTGGCGGAACGCAGGAGTTGTAATAGTTCAACTAACTCATCCGTACTGAGAGAAGGGGACTTAGGCGTAGCGGCACTAACAGGAAGCGGCATCCAGGGAAATGAGTCCTTGTGCTGAGATAGTGCCTGCACGATCTTTGCCTTAGTCCCCTGATATCCGGGTGCAATCTCAGGATGCACCAACGTCTCACTCTCTCTAAGACTGCGCAACTCCTCTTTTGCATGCTTCTGCGCAACAAGGGCATCGCGTCGGAGAGCAACAAGGCCATCGAGCTCACGGGCATGTTGCTCCGGAGAAAATCGCGAATGTCGGTCTGAAAGTGCAGTGACTCCTTGATCAAGCTCAGTGGAGCCGCCACGTTTGAGGTCAGTGCTTGTTATGCAGAGGGGTTGGATTTCCAGAGGCAACTTCTCCTTCAGGACCCTCAGGGCCTGGTCCTTTTGGCTGGTGACAAGAACTCGCTGCCCCCTCGCCAATAGTGCTGTTAGGAGATTGGCAATGGTGTGCGTTTTACCGGTACCTGGCGGCCCTTGAACAACAACGCCGTTGTCGAATCGGAGCCGGTCGATGATCTGACGCTGCTCTGGATTGGAGGGAAGGGGGAACAAAGGGTCACTCCCTAGGACCTCACCTTTGACGGCCCCCTCGTCCTCAAGCCACTGCTCTCGATCCTCAAGCTCAATGGCCTCGACCATTTCCGCCAGACCGAGAGGTAAGTCCACATCATCGCCAGAAAGTTCCTCCAGCATCGTCTCGTAGAACCCGATCAAGCTCGAACGGTCTCGCTTTCGATAAATGAGGACTGGTGACCATGACATAGCCGGAATCTCTTCAGCCACTTCAATCTCTACGATTCCTTCCTCAAACGGGCGATGCCGCTCAAGGGCTAAATCCAACCACCTGCTCGCAATCAACTTCATGTCTTCGCTGAGGATGGGAACCGATGCCTGCCTCAACTGCTCACGCAGCCCGAGAGTGCGATCAAAGTGGTAACCATCTACACCTTCGAGAAGTTGGCGATCTACAAAACGTGGAACGGCATCACCATCGATGGCCACATCAAGGCGAGCTGATTTCTTATCAAGCTTCACTTGACATCGGACAACAGCTACAGGGTGTTCGATGACACGACCGGGAGTTTTCCAAGAAAGCGCACCAACCCCCAGAACCAACTCAAAGGAGTCACCTTCGGATTCGAGCCGCTTGCGACAACGTTCCAACTCTTCGTACCAACGAAGATGCTCTTTGTCGAGTCGATCGCGGGCTGCCCATGCTTGCCAACTGCGCTGATAGGTGATGAATGACTCAGACGTAATCAAACTCTTGGGAGGAAGATTCCCTAAGCGATCTTCTCTCAGTTCGAGAACATCGACCGAGGAGTCGTTCAAGTCATCGCCCAGCCAGGGACGAAGGTCGCGCGGCGGTCGAGGGGGTGGCTCAAGAGACACCTTGGAAACCGAGAACAGAACTTCGCCAGAACTCGCAGAGTGCCTGAGCGTCGTCGACAGAACATCAGGCATATAGGTGAGCTCCAAGGCAACCGGGTAGCCCTCCAACTGACTGATTATTTGCTCGCCGGCACGGACGGATGCAAGAAGGAAATCAACCAGACGCACCGAGCGATCGACGAGTTGGTCGAGGCCCGCTCGCTCAAATCCATCGCTGCTGGCTTTCATGTCTTCCCTACTGTCGTTTCTTTGCATTTTCCGAGGTGCCATTTGCCTAATAAGACAATAGACCCCGATCGTTAAACGTTCTTGTTGTAGAGATAAGGCTTGCCTGCGCGCGAAGTCAAAGCGTTGGGCGAAGCACTGGGCCAGATCCGCACCAGAATCGATCTGGAGTTCACAGCTACCGCATTTTGATGGTTCAGAATCACAGCACCTTTGTTAGTGCAGCCCTTCTGCGCACGGTGAGGGGTGTCACTCAGACGGTCGTGATCGATACGGGGAATTCTTTGATGCCGTGGACGAAGTTTGATCGCATCACCTTCACCTCGCCATTAAACGAAGCGGTCTGAAGGCGCGGAAGCAGTTCTTCGAAGAGAACTTTAATTTCGAGTCGAGCCAGACCGTTACCTAGGCAGAAGTGGGGACCACCTTTGCCAAAGGTGACGTGGTCCACACGGCTTCTCGTGACATCAAAACGCTCGGGGTCTTCGAATACTTCTTCATCACGGTTGCCACTCGTGAACCACATGAGGACCTTGTCGCCTTCGCGGATCTTCTTGTCGCGAAGTTCTACGTCTCGCGTGGCGGTACGACGGAAGTGATAAATGGGCGTGGCCCAACGAAGGAACTCTTCGACGGCTGGCTCTATCAACTCAGGTCGCTCTTGCAACAGGGCGAGTTGTCCTGGGTGTTGCATGAGTGCGCGAAGCGAGTGGGAAATGGTGTGGCGTGTCGTTTCGTTGCCCGCCACAATCAGCAGCAAGAAGTAATTGCGAAAGTCTCGGTCGGAAAGCTCAATGCCATCTTCTGGGATTTGATTAATCAATCGACGAACGAGGTCGTTACCTTCGGTGCCCTTGCGGTTTGCGCGCATGGCGAAGCCGTATTCAAAGACCTCCAAAGCGGCTGGCGAGCGGAAGGGCAAATGCTTGTACTTCTCTGATTCTTCTGAATCAAAGAGCACGTCTGAATAGTCAGGGTCAGAATTGCCGATCATGCGGTTGCCCCACTCGATCACCTGGTCGGTGTCTTCGGTGGGGATGTCCATCATGTTGGCGAGGACCCGAATGGGGATCTCCGCCGAGACTTCCTTGACAAAGTCAAAGTTGCCCTTGGGCAAAGCTTGATCAAGCGTGCTGCGCGTCAGTTCTCGTAAGAACGGCTCATAGCCACGCAGCTCTCGGGGTGCGAAGTTCTTTTGAATGAGGCGGCGCAATGCCCAGTGGCGGGCGCCGTCGGTCTCCAACATGGATTTGCGGATCTCGAGGGTCTCGGGCTCGAGTTCTTCTAGATTGACCGTGCCGACTTCAGAAGAGAAGGTCTCTTCATCGCGGTCCACACGAACGATGTCTGATTGACGAGTGAGCGACCAGAATCCGTGGTTGGGGCCGGCCTCTTCATTCCAGTGCACCGGGTCTTGTTCCCGCAGGGCCTTGAACACTTCATACGGGGGGCCTTCTTCGAACAGACTCAGGTCCGTGAGGTCGGTGTTCTCGATTGCCATGATGGTCCCCTTTTATGCAGATTCTCTGCGATACTGCGAGCATAGCCAATTTTCGATAAATTATCATTCGATCCCAAACCAGGAGGACTCATGAAGATCGTCGTTGACATGAATGTGTGCCAAGACCACGGCCAATGCGTCTTTGCCGCCCCCGAAATCTTCTCCCTCGACGACGATGGCCACCTGGTCTACCAATCCGACGTGGATGAAGCGCTGCGCGAAAAGGCCGAAGATGCCGCCGATGTCTGCCCCTTGCAGGCCATCGTCGTCGAAGACTGAACCTTTTAGGTGACGCAACGCATCGTTATTGTCGGCGCTTCCCTTGGCGGCCTCCGAGCTGCTGAGGCTCTTCGAGCTCAGCACTTCGCCGGAGAGATTGTCGTCATCGGCGACGAAGTTCACGCACCCTATAACCGCCCTCCCCTCTCTAAAGAGGTACTCGCTGATCAGGTGAGCCACGAAGCCGTTGCCTTTCGCCAGCGTGCCAGCGTGTCAGATGTGATCTGGCACCTCGGCGACGCTGCCCAGTCGCTCTCTGGCACCACCGTGACCACGCAATCAGGCACTCGCTTCGACGCCGATGGCGTCGTGATAGCGACGGGTATTCGCCCAAGAACCATTCCCCTCGCAGGTGCGGCCTCTCGTCGCATGACTTTGCGCACCTTGGATGATGCCGTCGCTCTTCGCAAACGGTTGCAACCTGGTGCCAAGGTGCTCGTGGTGGGTGCCGGGTTTATTGGTTGTGAAGTGGCGGCCACGGCCACCACGTTGGGCTGTCAGGTATCAGTCGTGGCCGTCGATGAAGAACCCATGATTCGGCCCCTTGCGGTGAGTTTTGGCGCAGCCTTGCGGCAACGCCACGAAGCACGGGGCGTGACGTTCCATTTAGGCGCGGGCATCCAAGCCATTGATGAGACGCCTGAAGGTGCAGCCGCGACCTTGGATGATGGAACACAACTCGAGGCATCGGTCATCGTCGAGGCCATCGGTTCCATCCCAAACGTTGAGTGGCTCGAAGGTCAGGGATTTGATCTCACCGATGGGGTGCTGTGTGACAACGATATGCGCGTGATTGGTGGAGAACACGTGGTGGCCGTAGGCGACGTGGCTCGCTTCCCCAATCCCCTCTTTGACGATGCCCCTCGCCGCATTGAGCACTGGAACATCCCTACCGATACCGCTCGTCGAGCAGTGACGACCCTGTTGGGAGATCTGGGACTGGGTGAGGGATCCAAGGAATCTTTTACGCCCATGCCAGCATTTTGGTCAGATCAATTTGACCTTCGCCTCCAGGCCTTTGGCTTGCCCGGCTTGGCTGGCAATGAACCTAGTGATGTGACCATTGAATGTGGTGACTTGTCGGGCGATGTCGTCGTGGCTTATCGCAATCATGGCCGACTCGTTGGCATCGTTGGTATTGGCTTCAACAAAGAACTCCAAGCGCTGCGCGCTGAGATCGGTATGGCTCGTTAGCTAGTAGCTTCGCCGAGTTTTGGCACTCGGCCATAGCGTGGTTCGAAATCTTGGAACTCAACGGGGAATTTCAAAACCTCCACTGAACCTTCGGGAGCCTCGACATCTACGAAGCGATGCCGAGCTCGAAGTTGTGGGTGAGCCCATACCTCATCAAGGGAATTGACATTGGCCACCGCAATCTTGGCGAGTGCCAATCGGCGACGAATCTCTTCGGCCTTAATGTCTGTAAAGGCCTGAGCGATGAGTGCTTCGAGCGAATCGACATGGGCGATTCGTGCTGCAGCACTTTGGAAACGCTCATCTTCGGCGATCAAGACGTCGCCTAAGACAAGATCGGCGAAGGCGTGGAACTCACGATCATTTTGAATGGCAATGAGGATGGTGGTGCCATCAGAAAGCTCAAAAGTGCCATAGGGGGCAATGGATGCGTGGCGGCGACCCGTTCGCTTGGGTTGACCCGGTCCATAGTGGGCAGCCAACAAAGGCGCCGAAAGCCATTCTGCTAAGGCATCGAGCATGGATACCGACAACACGGCACCCTCTCCTGTCCGGCCCCGGCGAACGAGGGCCGCCAGGATTCCGCTGAAGGCAAAACTCCCCGCTGCGATGTCGGCCGCGGAAAAGCCGACTTTGGAAACGTCTTTGTCGCCGGTCACCGACATCGCCCCAGCTTCAGCTTGAATGGCGAGGTCATAGGCCTTGTCATCGCTTCGAGGACCGCCCGCGCCATAACCCGTGATTTCACACGCCACGATGCGCGGATAGCGCTCCCCTACTTGGGCCGCGCTGAGGCCGAGTCGTTGGGCCGCCGCTGGGGCCAAGTTGACGATGAACACGTCAGCATCTTCAAGCATCGACTCCAGCCGAGCGCGATCCGTCTCGTTTTTGAGATCAAGAACGACGCTTGATTTCGATCGATTAGCCCAGACGAAAAAACTCGAAGTGCCCGCCACGTAGTGGTCATAGTCGCGAGCAAAATCCCCTTCGGGTCGCTCTATCTTGATGACCTCAGCGCCTATATCGGCGAGTTGACGAGAAGCATACGGTGCCGAGACCGCTTGTTCGAGGGCGATGACCTTGATGCCCGCGAGTGGGGCCGAACCGCTCATGCCTCGGCAATACCGCTCGTCACCACATCGAGCAAAGCAATGCAGTTGGCTTTGGTGGCCGCAGCGGCCGCTGCGGTGGCTTCGAATACGGCTTCAGGCGTGTGGGGAGCGGGCAAATCATCGCCACCCACCGCCAACCACGAGGCCACTAATTCTGGCGTGGCTTCGGGGTGGAACTGCACGCCGACACTTCTTCCAATAGTGAAGATCTGTGGCCCGATTTCGGTGGAGCCAAGAATGGTTGCTGACTCAGGCAAGGACATGCAGTCTCCGTGCCAGGTAAACCACGGACCGGCCGGGATGGGGCAATCAGGTACCGCATCAACGGTGATGACACCGGCTTCAACCGCTTGAGAGGGTTGCACTGATCCACCAATGACCTGTGCCAAGAGTTGCGCCCCAAAGCAAATCCCTAAATACGGGATGTTGGCTTGTTGGATCCCGGCGATCCATTGGCGCTCTGGTTCGAGCCAGTGCTGATCATCTTTTGAATAGGCGTGGTGGAAGGAACCAAAGACCACAATGAGATCAAAGTCACTCGCCTCTGGAAACGAAAGGTTGATACTGCCGTCGAGTTCCAAGATTCCATGGAAACTCAACTCATAGCCCCGAACTTCTAACTCAGCCCCAACATGGCCAGCAATGTCTTTGCCATATTCGGCCTCGTGGGCCAGCATCAGTGCGCGCAAGGCCATTAGATGACGTCGCGATAACGAGCGAGTTCCCAGTCGGTGACGTGCGCTTGGAAACTGGCAATTTCCAAGCGCTGCATTTCTGAGAACACCGTCACGAACATGTCGCCAAAGGCTTCACGGTTAAAACTCGCCGCTTCGAAATTGGCTACCGCTTCACCGATGGTGCCAGGCAGTCGCTCCCAGCGATCATCGGCGTGGGGATCTGAAATGACCATGTCGATGAGCGGTAGATCCTCGTGCAGGCCATGCCACCCAGCGGCGAGACAACCCGTGAGAACGAGATAGGGGTTGGAATCGGCTGCGGCCCAGCGAACCTCGAGGCGGTTCGCGGCGCCGCCTTCGACAATGCTGCGAACCCCTACGAGGCGGTGATCAAGGCCCCAGGTGACTTGGGTAGGGCTAAAGGAATAGTCAGCCAAGCGCTTGTAGCCATTAATGGTTGGCGTGGCGATGAGCTGGAGATCCTTATGATGCGCCAACACGCCGGCCAAGTAGCGCTTCATGAGCGACGAGGGGATGGGGCCTTCGATGTCTTCAATACCAAAGAGGTTGGTGCCCTCGGCATTGGCGAGGCTTTGGTGCACATGCATGCCGTTGCCGGCTTCGTTCATGTAGGGCTTGGCCATGAAGGTGACGTTCAAGCCATGCTGGCGAGCCACTTGGCGCACAATGTGCTTGAACAACACGGTGTCATCGGCCATCTTGAGTGCTGGACCATAGACCAAGTTGATTTCTACTTGGCCCGGGCCATATTCAGAGTTCGACGCTTCTACTTCGATGCCGGTACGCAACAGCGCATGGCGGATGCCACCGATGATGGGTTCGAGTTCGGTGGCCTTGTCACTCGAATAACAAAAGATCTCGTTGTAGAGCGGTTCCCAATTAGCCGTGGCCAAGTGAAATTCCAACTCAGTAGCCAATTGGGGATACATGCCTTCAGAGGCAAAGTTGGCGAGCTGGCGCTTGAGCATGGCGCGAGACGCCATGGGAACCGCTTCGTGGGTGTGAAGATCGGTCAAATCACACATCACGGTGCCCAAACCTTCTTCCCAGCCGGCTACTCGGAAAGAGTCGTAATCAGCGGTGGCATGGATGTCAGGAAGCCCGTCTCCAACGGTGGCTAGAGACGTGTCTTCAATGCCACAACGTGGATTCCACATCAAGGGAGCAATGGCCACGGCGAAGCCAGCGCCTTTCAAGAATTGGCGAACGGGGAGTCGCTTGGCACGGGGAATGCCCCAGGTATCAACGAACACCAACTCCACGGTGTGGATGGCGTTTGCCTCACAGATCTTGGCAATGTCGTCAAGATGTTGCGTTGCTTGCGTGACCATACTCACGTCCCCCTGATTCTTGATATTTGATAGAACTAATCTAGACCGATCTCCAGCGGGAGGTCATAGCTAAGGAGTTCTCAACGTGCAGGCCATGATTCTCAACGGCATTGGACAGCCGCTCACCCCCGTTGAACTCGACGGCCCTACGGAGCGACCCGGCGGAGAACGCATCACCATTACCGCTTGTGGGGTCTGTCACTCGGATCTCCATGTTGTCGATGGCGACTACCCCGTTTCTTTCCCTCGAATCTTGGGCCACGAAATCGTCGGCATCCACGACCGAATGGGCCCCGTGATCGTCTACGCCCCCTGGGGGTGTCGACAGAGTGACTGCCCACAATGCGCCTCAGGCCAAGAGATGATTTGCCCCAACTCCTCTGAAGTGGGCCTGGTGGTCGATGGCGGCTACTGCGAAGAAATTGTCGTCGCCTCCGAGGACTATCTGGTCCCCTTGGGCAACCTTGATCCCATCCAAGCCGCTCCCTTGGCGTGTGGAGGTCTCACCGCCTATCGAGCCACCAAAAAAGCACTCGCCCACTTGGGCCACGACGGCGCCCGCGTGGCGGTCATTGGTGCCGGCGGCCTGGGCCAGTACTCGATTCAATACTTGTCACTGCTCTCGAAGGCTGAGATCACGGCCGTTGACACCTCCGCTGAAAAACGCGCCACGGCCCAAGAGCTCGGAGCACATCGCGCCTTCACCTTGGATGAACTCGAGGGTCCCTACGACGCCATCATTGATTTTGTTGGTGCCGATGCAACCTTGGCGGCAGCCTCATCCACCGTTGCCCGCCAAGGCATTGTCGTGGTGGTTGGCCTCTTTGGTGGCCGGGTGCCCTTTGGTCTTGGCGCTCAAGCAAACGAGGCCTCACTCACCACCTCCATTTGGGGAACCTTGGACGAGCTCCATGAACTCATCGAACTAGCGAACGCGCATGACTTGAAGAGCCCCATTGAGACGCTTGCATTGTCTCAGGCTCAAGAAGCCCACGACCGACTTCGAAGTGGAGCTGTTGCGGGACGCGTCGTTCTGGTCCCCGACGCCTTGGCGTAATCAGCCGCCTGGCTGATACGCGCCGTAGACGCCACGAAGCGTGTCGGCCACTTCACCGAGGGTGGCCATGCGCCGCAGGGCTTCTTTCATCGGCACGAGCACGTTTTGGGTGCCACGAGCTGCTGCTTCAACATCGGCCAACGCAGCCTCCACGCCGGCCTGGTCGCGCTCAGCGCGAACCTTTTGGAGGCGGGCGACTTGATCAATTTGGAGTTGTGGGTCAATCGGGAAGACGTCGTTGGGTTCGCCTGAATCTTCCGTGAACTTGTTAACGCCCACCACAATCTTGTCCCCCGAGTCAATGGCCTTGGCGTAGGCATAGGCCGCTGACTCGATTTCATCTTGCATGAATCGAGCTTCAATGGCCGCAACTGCTCCGCCCATGTCATCAATGCGAGCCAAGTACTCAAGGACCCCTTGCTCGATTTCGTTGGTGAGGCTCTCAATGAAATAGGAGCCGGCGAGTGGGTCAACCGTGTCGGCAATGCCAGATTCATAGCCAATGATCTGCTGGGTGCGAAGAGCCGTTTTGGCGGCCTTCATGGTGGGCAAGCCCAAGGCTTCATCGAAACCGTTGGTGTGCAGGCTTTGAGTTCCGCCCAAGGCCGCGGCCAATGCCTGAATGGTGACACGCACAATGTTGTTTTCAGGCTGCTGAGCCGTCAAGGTTGAGCCACCAGTTTGCGTGTGGAAGCGCAGCACCTTAGAACGCTCATCTTTAGCGTGGAAGCGATTGGTCATGATGTTGGCCCAAATGCGACGCGACGCCCGGAACTTCGCCACTTCTTCGAACAAGTTGTTGTGGCTGTTCCAGAAGAAACTCAAACGAGGGGCAAAGCTGTCAACATCCAAGCCAGCTGCTTGCGCGGCTTCTACGTAGGCGATGCCATTGGCAATGGTGAAGGCGATTTCTTGAACAGCCGTCGATCCTGCTTCACGGATGTGATAGCCCGAGATGGAAATTGTGTTCCAGTTGGGCATGTTGTCAGCACAGTAGGAAAAGGTGTCGACGATGAGGCGCATTGAGGGCCGTGGCGGGTAGATGTAGGTACCGCGCGCCACGTATTCCTTCAAGATGTCGTTTTGGATGGTGCCACGAAGTTTGGAACCGTCAACACCTTGTTCCTCGGCGACCAATTCATACATCAACAACAGCGTCGAAGCCGTTGAGTTAATGGTCATCGACGTTGTCACCTGGTCAAGAGGAAGATCCTTGAGGAGCAGGCGCATGTCGGCGAGTGAGTCAATGGCCACGCCGACTTTTCCAACTTCACCTTCTGAGCGGGGGTGATCCGAGTCGTATCCCATTTGGGTGGGCAAGTCGAAGGCGCATGACAGGCCGGTTTGGCCTGCATCGAGCAGGAACTTGAAGCGCTCGTTGGTGGATTCAGCATTGCCAAAGCCCGCATACTGGCGCATCGTCCAGAGGCGACGGCGGTACATCTCGGCGTGGACGCCACGCGTGAACGGGAATGAACCCGGTCGGCCCAATTTGCTTTCTGGATCAAAGTTGGCGAGATCAGCTTCGGTGTAAAGCTCTTCGATAGAGATACCCGAATCGGTTTGGCGATTGATGGCTGAGGGATCGGTCACGGCTACGAGATTAGATCGGCTGCGAGCCAAGTCCTAACTGAGGCATCAGTCAGATGAAGGAAGGGCTTGGGCGCCTTTGACATCCAAGATCTGGCCATCAACGGCAATGGATCCGGCTCCCGCCTTGGTGCAGAGCACTTCGAGGCCAGAATCGCCATGTTCATAGCGCTTGCCCACCTGCGTGCCGCCCTCATGGCCTTCGGCTGGTGCGCCACTTGCCTCTTGGCTGCCCGCCAGGACCGCTTCCACCCCACCAATGGTCAATACGACTGGCGCTGAGGGGGCCTTCACGATGACTACCTCGCCGCTGCAGACGACTGACTGCCAACGGCTGCCGCTTTTCAAATCCTGACTCATTACTGCGCTCCTTGGAAAATGGGCTTACTTAGTTGTTTAGCGAAGCGCGATATTCGGCCACTTCGCTACGAAGGACTCGTCGAAGTAATTTGCCGGTGTCATTAAATGGCAATTCTTCTCGGAATTGAACGACGACAGGTGTCTTGGTGGAGCGAAGTCGCTCACGAACATAGTCACAAATCTCCGTCTGGCTCAGTGACGCACCTAGCTTCACGACAATGGCAGCTGCAACTTGCTCGCCCCATTCATCGTCGGGAATGCCAATCACGGCTACTGCTTCGACTGCCTCGTGGCTCAAGATGACATCTTCGATTTCTCCTGGAGAAATGTTCTCGCCACCACGCACGATCACGTCATCGAGGCGACCTTCCACGAACAAGAAACCATCGGCGTCAAGGTAGCCACCATCATTGGTGGGGAACCAGCCTTCAGCGTTCAGTGCACTCTTGCCGTGGTATTCACCTGCGATTTGCTCACCACGTACGTAGATCTCCCCCACTTCACCAGCGCCAAGTACCGCGCCTTCTGGGTCACGGATTTCTAGCTCAAGACTCGGAAAGGGCCGACCGACCGAAGCCAAGCGAGCACGAATGGCCGGATCATCGCTGGCGAAGGCTTCGCGGTGATCCTCGGGCCCCAACACGGAAACCGTCGATGAGGTTTCCGTCAAGCCATAGGCATTCACGAAGCCCGTGTCGGGCAGCATGGTCATGGCACGCTCGATGACCGGCAAGGGCATGCGGCCACCACCATAGGAGAGGTGTCGAAGGTGAGGAAGCGTGGTGTTCGTCGCTTCCATGGCATCGAGAATGCGTCCCAACATGGTGGGGACCACCATGGCATGGGTGATGTGTTCTTCTGAGGCCATGGCTACCCACACCTCAGGGTCGAACTGCGGCAAGTAGACCGTGCGGCGTCCCGCATAGGTGTTGGAGAGAATGGTTGCCATGCCGGCAATGTGATACGGCGGCACACTGACCAAGTTGGCTTCTGATTCATCGGCAGCCATGAATTCCACCGTCGACAAGACATAGGACACCAAGTGACGGTGACGAAGCAAAGCGGCCTTGGGATCGCCCGTTGTGCCCGAGGTAAAGAGCCAAATGGCTACCGACTCAGGATCGGTGTAGCCCGCTTCAATCATGGCGCTGTCCGTTACCTGCTCGGCAAAGGCGTGGCGCTCACGAAGATCAACCCCTTCGATGTTTTCGATGCGACCGAGAACGTCTTTGTCCGCCACAACAAGCGACGGGGCGGTGCGACCGACGATGCCTCGGAGTTGCTCGTCTTTCAAGCGGTAATTCATGGGCGCAAATCCGACACCCGCGAGTGAGCAGGCAAACAGCATGAGGGGAAGGTCATCGCCATTGAGACCAACCAAGCCCGCTCGCTCTACGCCGGCATCGCTGATGACCTGGGCGGCCCGTTGGGCGCGCTCGTAGAGCTCTTGATAGGTAATGCCATCAGCTTTGGTGCCAACAGCAATCCGGTCGCCCATAGCGCCGGCAGCCATCTCAAGCAGCATGGTGATATTCACAAGTAATTCCCCCGACCCACGTGGCTAAGGTTAGAAATGATAATCATAGATTACGCAGCCAGCGGCACATTAGATAAGGTCGCCACCACCCCCTGAGGAGCAGCATGGATCGAGTCCCCTATGAGGAGTTCAGCTTTCTTTCCGAGAACGCCGCGGACTTTGGGATTCCCTTCTCCGAGCAGCCAGCGGTAGAGCGCGTTGGCTCTCGCCTCGCCGACGGCCGGATCATCAGTGCCATCCAGTGGGGAACGGCCACCCCAGAAGTGGTCTTCTTCCATGGGGGGGCACAAAATGCCCACACCTGGGATACCACCATGCTCGCCCTTCAACTCCCCTCGCTTTGTGTCGACTTGCCAGGCCATGGTCACTCAGGTCCACCCAACGTGGCCAATCATGACGTCATCGGCAACGCTGAGGATCTCGCGGTTGCCATTCCTGATCTGGCTCCTCACGCTGACACCTTGGTTGCCATGTCTCTCGGCGGGCTCACGGCAGTAGCGCTCCTTGCGACCCATTCCCTGAACTTCAAGCGGCTCATTCTCGTCGACATCACGCCACGACCAAATCCAGAAGCAGCCCAAGCCATCATTGACTTTCTCGATGGACCGAGCAGCTTTGAAAGTTTTGACGAGATTCTCGAGCGCACCATGGCGCATAACCCGACGCGTACTGAGGCGAGTTTGCGACGAGGCATCTTGCACAATGCTGTGCAGCGTGACGATGGCTCTTGGGTTTGGCGCCACTTGCGAAGTGGCCAGCCAGACATCGCCATCGATTCAGATGCGCTGTGGTTGCTCGCTGAACAGATTCAAATTCCTGTGCTCTTGTGTCGAGGCATGAAGCAAGGCTCCGTCGTGACCGATGAGAGCGAAGCAGAATTCTTGGCTCGCATTCCCGACGGCCGCGTCCAGCACTTCCCTAACGGCGGCCACAGTCTCCAAGGAGATTCGCCGCTCGAACTGGCCGCGGCGATCAAGGAGTTTCGTGACGCCACCGCCTGAACAGCCTGATCGCTATACCCACGGCCACCACGAATCAGTATTGCGAAGCCACTTGTGGCGAACCGCGGAAAATTCAGCCGGCTTTTTACTCCCCCACCTTGTGGGCAACGAACAACTCTTGGACGTGGGCTGCGGCCCGGGCAACATCAGTGCTGATTTCACGAATTATCTGCCCACGGGATCGATAACCGCTCTCGATCGCTCACCAGACATCGTTGATCGGGCGCGGTCGAGTTATCCACTGGCCACCTATCCGAATCTCGAGTTTCGTGTGGGCGATGCTTACCAACTTGATTTCGACGACTCCAAATTCGATGTCGTCTACGCCCATCAGGTTTTGCAGCATCTCACGGACCCGGTGGCCGCATTGCAAGAAATGCGCCGCGTGACCAAGCCCGGAGGCCTCATTGCGCTTCGAGAGTCAGACTATGGAACTTTCGCCTGGTGGCCCCAAGATCCATGGCTGACCCGGTGGCTAGAGCTCTATTACGAAGTCACGCGTGCCAATCATGCCCAGGCTGATGCCGGCCGAGAACTTCGCTCCTGGGCCCAAGCAGCAGGTTGTTCTGAGATCACCATGACCTCGTCCACCTGGACCTATGCCGACGAAGAGAGCGTCACCTGGTGGGGTGAGCTCTGGGCGGCTCGAGCGCTAGAGAGCGACTTTGCCACGCAAGCTTTGTCAGAAGGCCTCAGCACCAAAAGTGAACTCGAGGCGATTTCGAATGCGTTTCTTGACTGGTCTCACGCGAGCGACGCCACGTTCATCTTGGTCCACGGCGAGATTCTCGCCCGACCCTAACGTTGTCGAGCGCTAGATGCGCTCGATGATGACTGCTGGGGCCATGCCACCAGCAGCACACATGGTCACCAAGCCAAATTGCTTGTCTTGGCGCTCGAGTTCATCCAGCACCGTGCCGATGAGAATCGCGCCCGTGGCACCAATGGGGTGACCGAGTGCCATCGCTCCACCATTGACGTTGACCTTGTCACGGTCAAGATCGAGGTCGCGCATGAACTTCTCTGAGACCACCGCGAAGGCTTCATTGATTTCAAAGAGATCAATGTCGCTAATGCTCAAGCCGGCCTTGGCTAATACCTTCTTGGCAGCCGGGACCGGAGCGTTCAACATCAAGGTCGGGTCGTCGCCAATGTTGGCGGTGGTGACAATGCGAGCGCGGGGCTTCATGCCATGCGCCTTGGCGTAATCGGGACTGGCCAGCAAGAGTGCCGCTGCACCATCAACCACGCCCGAAGAGTTGCCAGCGTGGTGAACGTGTTCGATGTCGAGGTCGGGATAGACCTGCTTGACCATCTGACGGAAGGTGAGACCCTCTTCGTTCAAGGGGAAGTCAGCAATGGCCGGGAAGGCTGGTGCCAAATTGGCCAGTGATTCGACGGTGGTGCTGGGCCGCGGGAACTCTTCATGGTCGAGGGCAACACTTCCATCCTCGTGGAACACGGGGATCAGGCTCTTGTCGAAGCGACCTTCTGCGATCGCCTGGGCTGCTCGTTGTTGTGAGCTGTAGGCGTGCTCATCAAGGGCTGAGCGCGGAATTTTCTCCAAGGTGGCAATCGCATCAGCGGCAACACCTTGGTGGGGCTGGGGGTAGCGCTTGCGCAAGTACAGGTTGCCAGCGTCCAACATGCCCTGTGCGTCTGGGTTGGTCGAGTTGTTGACGTCATAGGACGACATCACTTCGGTACCACCAGCAACGATGAGATCTTCAAGTCCCGACATAATCATGCCGGCGGCCAAGTTGACCGTCGTGATGCCGGTTCCACAAAAACGGTCAATGGTCACGGCACTTGAGTGCATGTCATAACCCGCACTCAACGCTGCCATGCGACCGAGGTCCACACCTTGTGAGCCCACTTGGCGAGACGTACCCCAAATGATGTCTTCGACATCTGAGGTGTTGAGGTTGTTGCGCTCAGCAAGTGCTTTCAGCACGGCGGCACCGAGCATCTGTGGGTGAATCTCAGAGAGCGAGCCCTTGCCCTTCTTCCCAATTCCTCGGGGGGTGCGTACTGCGTCAATGATCCAAGCTTCAGCCATCGGGTGCTCCTTTATGCAGGCAGAATTTCAGCCTACCGAATTCCTGCGCCTTGCTCTCCAGTCTCAGCAGATCAGGGCCGAGACCCCAGATACGGCCTAGTTCCCGTGAGGCATACAGAGATCGTCATATTCAGCAATGACGATCTCGCCCGCGTTCTCCCCACAGGCTGGGCACTGGGGATCACGGCGCAGTTTGAAGGTGCGGAAGCTTTCTTCTAAGGCGTCAAAGGCCAGCAAGCGCCCAACCAAGGGGTCGCCAAGATTCAGAATCATCTTGATGGCTTCGAGCGCTTGGATGGAACCTACGATGCCCGGGAGAACGCCCAACACCCCAGCTTCAGCACAACTTGGTGCCAGCTCCGCGGGAGGCGGTTCGGGGATCATGCAGCGATAACACGGCCCGACGTAGGGGTGAAAGACCGTGACTTGGCCTTCGAAACGGAAGATGGAACCGTGAACGACGGGGATCTTCTTGAGGAGCGAAGCATCGTTGACGAGATAGCGCGTCGGGAAGTTGTCTGTGCCGTCGACGATGAGGTCATAACCATCGATGATGTCGAGGATGTTGTCCGCACCAAGACGAGTGTCATAGGTGTTCACCGTGAGATCAGGATTGAGCAACTCCAGCGTCTTCTTCGCTGAATCGACTTTGCGATCGCCAATGCGACTGGTGTTGTGAAGGACTTGGCGCTGCAGGTTCGACGCATCCACGACGTCCATGTCGATGACACCAATGGTGCCCACACCAGCTGCCGCCAAATAGAGCGCCGCCGGGGAACCAAGGCCGCCCGCTCCCAACATGAGCACCTTGGCGTCGAGGAGTTGCTGTTGGCCCTTCTCGCCTACTTCTGGCAAGAGCAAGTGACGCTGATAGCGGTTGCGCTGTTCGGCGCTCAGCGTGCGAGGGGTCGTCCAAGCAAGTCCTTCGTCTTTCCACTTGTTAAAGCCACCAATGACCGACACGACTGAGGTGTAGCCCAAGTCGCCCAAGGTCTTGGCCGCAAAGGCCGAGCGAACCCCACCAGCGCAGTAGACGTAGAGGGGGGCGGATTTGTCAGGGATGCGTCCCTCGACTTGGAATTCAAGGTGGCCGCGAGGAATGTGAATGGCTCCGGGCAACGCGCCTTGTTCATATTCATCGGGTTCGCGGACATCGAGGAAGGTAGCCTTGCCGAGTTGGTCAACGACGGCCGATGGTTCGGCTTCGACGATGTGGCTCTTGGCGTCATTCAGGAGATCTCTCGGGGTGGCCATGGCTCGCTCCGGTACTAGGGGTGAAGTGAAAGACTACCAGCGACATCGGAATTAGCCGAAGGGGAACTATGGAGTTGCGCCAAGCCCTCACCCAGCGACGAATGCGTCGTGCTTTCACTGGCGAAGCACTTGACGCAGATCTCGTTATCGAGCTGTTCGCTGATTCACTCAGAGCCCCCACGGCGGGCCATGCTCGGGGCATCTCGTGGGTCACCATGATTGGCTCTGAGGAGGTGGCGCGCTACTTTGCCGCCGCCACCGACGAGACGTGGCGGAGTAATTCCAAGCGTTTTGAAGGCTTGCAGCGCGCCAGTGCCATTGGCATATGCCTTGCCTCGCCCGAGCGCTATCGCGAACGTTACGGCGCGTCCGACAAGGCGAGTTCCGGCCTTGGCGAAAGCTTGGAAGCCTGGCCGGTTCCCTATTGGATCGGTGACGCTGGCGCAGCTTGTTTTGGCGCGCTCTTGCTCGCTGAAGACCAGGGCCTTGGCGCCTGTTTTCTCGGCGCGTTCAGAAATCACCAAGCACTGCGCGAACTCCTAGACCTTGACTCAGACGACGTGATCTACGGGGCCGTGCTCATTGGAGCTGCCAGTGAGCATGACTACCCATCGGCATCACTCTCCCGACCCGGCCCCACCCGTCAAGAACGGGTACGTCGAGTAAAGCCCCAGCGCTAAGCCAATTGGCGAAGATATGACAACAGCGTCAGCAGGCCAAAGGCTGTGCCACCTTTGGAAATCAGACCCGTGGCACGCTCCGAGCGACCAGGACCCGCAATGTCAAGGTGGGCCCAGTCAGTTTCTTTGACGAAACGCCCGAGGAAAAGACCAGCACTAATCGTTCCGGCCTCTCCGGCAGCACCCGTGTTTTTCATGTCAGCTATGTCTGAGTCGATGTGGCCTTCGTAGCCATCCCACAGAGGCAACTCCCAGAATGCCTCGCAGGTATTCGCGCCAGCGTCGATGATCTCGGCGGCAAGACTTCGGGGTCGTGCCATCACCGCACCGATCTCTCGGCCAAGGGCCACCACCGCCGCTCCCGTCAAGGTCGCAACATCGACAATGACGTCAGGCTTCATCTCTTCGGCCAAACACAAGGCATCGGCCAAAATCAGGCGACCCTCGGCATCGGTATTGAGCACTTCCATCGTGAGGCCATTACGAGCAGTCAAAACATCGCCAGGTTTGGTTGCTGATCCATTCACCATGTTTTCGGTCATGGGGGCAATGGCCGTGACTTTGACCTTGACACCCAGAGCATCCAAGGCCCCTAGTGCACTCAGCACCACAGCTGAACCCGTCATGTCCGTCTTCATGGCGGTCATGCCAGCAGCGGTCTTGAGGGACAGGCCCCCTGAGTCAAAGGTCACGCCCTTGCCGACAAGCACGACGTGCGGCGTCTCATCGGTAGCCGCCTCGGGTCGATAGGAGCCGATCACCAGGCGTGGCTCTTGTGAACTCCCTCTCGAGACCCCTAAGAGTCCACCGAGTCGCTCTTGCTCAATCTTTGCTTCATCCCAAATCTCGACGTCGACTCCACGCGCACCTTCAAGGTTCGCAGCCAGTGTGGCGGCCAAGATGCTCGGCGTCATCGATGACGCCGGCTCATTGATGAGGTCTCGCGCGGAGGCGACGGCTTCTGCGATCGCCCGACCCTTCGTGAACGCAGCTTCAGCGATGGCAATATCGCCATCAGCAACGACCAAGCCAATCTCGGTTTCGCTGCTCGTTGTTTCTCGGCGCTTTGAGAAACGATACGAACCGAGCATCGCTCCCAGCGTGGCGGCCTCGATGGCAGACGTTTCTATAGGGAGCGCAATACGAATGACACCAGCACTGTTCTCTCGCACTACTGAGGCAATCGCTTTGGCCCAATCAGGCCATGACGGCGAAGCACTGCCTACCCCAAGGGCCACAACGCTTGGCTGGCCAAGTTCTTGACGAAGCACTAAGCGCTCAGCGCACGCGCCTCGAAAGCGAGCGGGCGCGATGGCATCAGACCCGATGAATTCAGGGATTTCGAATCCACCAAGGGAAGCAACGAGACCTGGCACGACCTTGGCGCCGCCTTCGGCTGCAAGGTAAGGGACCACGATGAGGTCAAGAGGTCGATCGCTCTGATCGCCAATAAGGAGTGTTACCTGGGACGTAGCTGGCATTACTTCTGAGCGTCTTTTGCCATGACGTGCTCATCGCCTTCTTGCCAGCGAGCCATCATCCACACGTAATCAGACAAACGGTTGAGATAGGCCCCGGCTAACGACCCTTCGATGGGGTAGGACACCTTGAGCCGCTCGGCGCGTCGAATGGCAGTGCGGGCTACGTCGAGTGCCGCCGAGGTCAAGTTCTGGCCGGGGATGACGAAGGCTTTGGGCATCTCAACGCGCGTTGCCAATGCATCGATGTTGGCTTCAAGGGCATCAACCATGGCTTGGGTGACGAGCGTCTGCTCGTCAACGAGCTTGTGGCGATTCTCAGGCAAGGTGGCAATTTCTGCCATCAAGCAATAGAGGTCACGCTCAATGGCGGTCAACATGGCGTCGAGTTCCTCGTCGGCTCGGCCATGGGCTCGAGCGAGGCCGAGCGCTGCTTGAGCCTCATCGACTGCCCCATTGATCTCGATGGGATCTGAGTCTTTGCGGACTCGACCTCCATAGAGAAGGCCAGTCGTTCCGTCATCGCCTTTTCGCGTGTAAATGGTCACCTGTCGGATGCTATCGGTAGGCCGGTAGCCTTGATGACTATGTCGCTCGTTATTCCCATCCTTCCGCGCCTTGATGCTGCGTCCAATGCCTACTTGGCCGCCGTGAAAGACCGGGTGATTGTCTTTGACGGCGCAACGGGCACCAACCTCCAAATGGAGAATCTCACGGCGGCCGATTTTGGCGGGCCCAACTTGGAAGGCTGTAACGAAATCCTGGTTGAAACCCGCCCTGACGTCATTGAGCGACTTCACCGCAGTTTTCTCGAAGTGGGATCTGACGTTGTGGAAACTGACTCCTTTGGATCATTTTCCATTGTTCTTGAAGAATATGGTCTGGCCGATCGGGCCCTTGATCTCTCTCGACAATCAGCCGCCATTGCGCGTCGGGTCGCTGACGAATATTCGACGTCGGACAAACCCCGCTTTGTGGCAGGTTCCATTGGACCCGGCACCAAGTTCCCAACCTTGGGCCAAATCCCCTATGAAACGCTCGCCCTTTCATATCGCGACCAAGCACTCGGACTCATTGAAGGCGGCGTTGATCTCTTCATCATTGAGACCATGTTCGATCTCCTTGGCGCCAAAGCGGCCATCAATGGCGTGCGCTTGGCCATGGCTGAAGCCCAGTGCGTGCTGCCCATTCAGGTGCAGGTGACCATTGAAACCACGGGACGCATGTTGCCGGGTACTGAAGTTGCCGCCGCTTTGGCATCGCTTGAGGCCATGGGGGTCGATGTCATCGGCCTGAACTGTGCCACGGGTCCCGTTGAAATGCGCGAACCCCTGCGCTATCTCACCGAACACGCCACCATTCCCGTGTCGTGCCTTCCCAACGCCGGATTGCCAAGCGTGGTCGATGGCAAGATGCACTACGACTTGACCCCCGAGGGTCTCGCCACGCACCTGAGCCAATTCGTGTCCGAAATGGGCGTTGACATTGTCGGTGGTTGCTGTGGCACTACCCCGGCCCACTTGTCCGCCGTGATCGATGCCTTGGCTTCAACCACCAAAGCCACCCGACACCCAGTTCGCGAACCCTCGCTGACCTCGATTTATACGGCGGTTCCCATTGAGCAAGACACCTCAGTGCTACTCATTGGCGAGCGCACCAACGCCAATGGCTCCAAGAAGTTCCGCGAAGCCATGCTCAATGGTGATTGGGAAACCTGCATTGACATGGCCAAGGAACAGGTCAAAGAAGGTAGCCATGTCATTGACGTGTGCGTCGACTACACCGGCGCTGATGGAGTCGCTGACATGCAGGCGCTCATGGCGCAACTCGCCACCCAATCAAGTGTTCCCATCATGGTCGACACCACTGAAGCTCCCGTGGCCCAGACTGCCCTGGCCTGGCTTGGTGGTCGGCCCATTTTGAATTCAGTGAACTTAGAAGAAGGCGATGGCGAAGGAACTCGCTTCGATAAGTTCCTTCGCCTCGCTCGCGAATTTGGTGCCGCGGTCGTGGCAACTTGCATTGATGAAGAGGGCCAAGCTCGAACTGCTGAATGGAAACTTCGAGCTGCCACGGCCATCTGTGATCTCGCCGTTGAGCGTTATGGTTTGCAACTCGAAGACATCATGATTGACCCCCTCGCGCTTCCCTTGTCGACAGGCATGGAAGAGTCGCGCGGTGATGGCGTTGCCACCATCGAGGCGATTCGCATGATCAAGCAAGCCCTGCCTGGGGTCTCGACCGTAATCGGTCTCTCCAATGTCTCCTTTGGCCTGAACCCAGCGGCTCGCCAGGTGCTCAACAGCGTGTTCTTGCACGAATGCGCCGAAGCGGGCCTCGATGCGGCCATTGTGCACGTCTCCAAGATTCTGCCCTTGGCCAAGATTGACCCCGTCGCCAGGGATCTTTGCCTTGACCTCATCTATGACCGCCGTCGAGAGGGTTATGACCCGCTCACCGCCCTCTTGGAGCATTTCGAAGGTGCGGTCATTGAAACTATCTCCGACAAAGACCTCGCCAACTTGCCCGTTGAAGAACGCCTTCGCCTTCGCATTATTGACGGCAACCGAACGGGCCTTGAGGCTGACCTCGATGAAGCCATGGCCGCAGGCCTTGCGCCCTTGGCCATTGTTAACGACATCTTGTTGGAGGGTATGAAGACGGTTGGTGAATTGTTTGCCACCGGAGAGATGCAGTTGCCCTTCGTGTTGGGTTCTGCAGAAACCATGAAACAAGCCGTGGCTCATCTTGAGCCCCATATGGAGCGAAGCGACGCCCAAGGCCGAGGCACCATTGTCCTGGCTACCGTCAAGGGCGATGTTCATGACATCGGTAAAAACCTCGTCGATATCATCTTTACCAACAACGGCTTTGAAGTCATCAACCTTGGTATCAAAGTCGGCATCAACGAGATGATTGCAGCGGTTGAAGAGCATGACGCTGACGCTCTTGGCATGAGTGGACTGCTGGTGAAATCTACGCTCATCATGAAAGAAAACATCGAAGAGATGGTGAGTCGCGGCCACGGCCAGGTGCCGGTACTGCTCGGTGGTGCGGCACTGACTCGCACCTATGTCGAGCGTGACCTTCGAGCCGCCCACGAAGGCCCCGTCTTTTATGGCCGCGACGCCTTCGAAGGTCTCAATGTGATGACGCAGCTCATGGACATGAAGCGTTCTGGCGAGATCGACCCATCGTTCGGTCGTGAGCTCTCCACGCGCAACGTGACCCGGCGATTCCGAGTGGAGCGTGAACTTCCCGCCGATGCTCCGTTGCGCGCACCCGATGTCGCAATGGATAACCCCATTCCCACGCCGCCCTTCTTAGGCAGTCGCGTGGCCAAGGGCATTGCTATTGATGACATCGCGAGTTACCTCAACTTGACCGCGCTGTTTAGAAATCAGTGGGGATTCCGGCCAGAAGACGGGGAAGACGACGAGGCATTCAAGACTCGGGTGTCGGCTATCTTGCGTGAACAACTCGGAGCGGCCGTTGCGCAAGATTTGTTGGTCCCTCAAGTTGTCTGGGGTCATTTCCCGGTCAACGCCGAGGGTCAAGATCTGGTGGTGTTCACCGATGATTCGAGAAACGTGGAGCAGTGCCGCTTCCACTTCCCCCGACAGGCGGAATCTCCGTGGCTTTGCATCGCGGACTTCTTCCGCAGTGTCGAATCAGGTGAAGCGGACTACGCGAGTTTCATGCTGGTAACCATGGGGTCGCGAATCTCCGAGCGTTGCCAAGAACTCTTTGCAGCCAATGAGTACCAGGACTATCTCTTTCTCCACGGACTGGGTGTAGAGATGGCTGAAGCATTAGCTGAATTGTGGCACTACCGGATTCGCCAAGAACTCGGGATTGACGATCAAGAAGGTCAAAACTTGGCCGGACTGTTCCGCCAGCACTATCACGGCGGCCGGTACTCCTGGGGCTATCCAGCCTGTCCCGATCTCAATGACAATGCCGTGGTGGCCGAACTGTTGGAAGCATCTCGCATTGGCGTAGAAGTCTCAGAGGGATTCCAGCTCCACCCCGAGCAAACCACCGACGCCATCATTTGCCACCACCCACAGGCTAAGTACTTCATCGCCTAAGCAGCACATTCCCTCGCGGAGCCTGCCTTGGGGCGAGCCGCCTGAACAAGGGGCCAATGGGCTTGTCTGCGGATGTGCCAGTTCGTGCATGAATTAAGTGAGCACCCACAAGTAAGGTGACACTTGGTTTTCAGCCACAACTTGGGAGGTCTCTCGTGCGTTGGACCCTATCGCTACGCCCATTCCTGATTACTTCCCTCGCGGCGGTTCTCATGTTCCTTGGCTTGAGTTCTCTAACCATGAGCAGAGCCGGGGCGACTTCGTCGTTCGGCATCACCGCACGGGTGACAACACCGACTGGCCTCCGAGTTCAAGGAACTGCCGTCGATGAAGCCACGGACATGATTTACGTTTCGGACACCACCGACAATGTCGTGACGGTTATTAATGGTGCAACCAACCTCGTGGTCGCCACGATTTCTCTTGGCGCCGTCGGTAATTCCATTAATGGCGACTTGTTCATCAATGACATTGCCGTAAACCAACGCACCGACACCATTTACGTGTCGGATCCCTCAAACAACACCGTGCACGCCATTAGTGGTGCCACCAATCGCGTCATCGCGACGATTCCTGTAGGTCAAGAGCCTGAAGGGATTGGCGTCAATGAAGTAACCAACACGATCTATGTCGGCAACTACACCTCGAGCTCGATCTCCATTATCGATGGCTCTACCGAGTCGGTCACGTCAACCTTTACTGAATACGGATTTGGATTGCCAACTGCGATTGCAGTGAATTCGATCACCAACCACGTTTACGTGGCTGGCGATGCCGGCAACATTCTCGATATTGATGCTTCAGCTCTTACCGGCAACATTATTTTCACCGATAGTTCCCAAAATATTGCTGTCGATCCAGCCACCAACACTGTTTTCATTGCGTCAGCACTTGGTGTGAAAGACCAATTTCAGATCTACAACGCGTCAACCAACACACTCTCCTATCAAGACATCCCAACTTCGTTTAGCACCAGCGAAACAGAAGGTATGGCATTCGACCCCACCACGGACACGCTCTACCTCGGTGCAGAAAACTCACCCGTGGTCGTCTTCGATGTGGCTAATAGTTCCGTCAGCGAGATCGCCAGTTACAGCCCGACTGACCCCGTCGGACTCGGCGTCGATGCGGCAACTGGCGCTGTCTATGTTTCAGATTTGGGAGGAAGTAAAGAGACTGTGTTGGGCAGTCAGACCCAGCCTGGAGCACCCACGGTTACCAGCACCACCACAGCCAACCAGAGTTTTTCGGTTGCCTGGACTCCGCCGTCTGGCATTGTCTCGGGATATATCGTCGAAGCAACCAGCCCAGACCACACGACTCAAACCGTGAGCGTGAACTCGACCGCTCAATCTGCGACCGTGACTGGTCTCACCAATGGAATTCCCTATCTCATATCAGTTGTGGCGATAGGGCCGTCTGGGCCGGGTCAACCCACCAGCTACAGCCAAGCCACACCTGAACCGATTCCTCCAAGTGCGCCGACAATTACCGCACATACTGAGACGAGTTCAACCATTGCCCTCACGTGGACCGCAGCCCAACCTGGGGACGCATCCATAGAGAATTACGAAGTGAGCGTGACTCCGAGCCAAGGACAGGCAACCAACTACGTAGTTTCTTCAAGCGCAACCTCGTATACGGTCACGGGACTCAGTGCCAACAGGTCATATGTTGTAGTCGTCACACCCGTTGCCGCTGATGGCGTTGGGCAGCCATCAGCTTCGCTCACTATCGCCACGACGCAAGTCTCTCCTCCTGTCGTTCACGCCCCAAGTGCACCGTTGGGGGTTTCAGCAAAAGCAAGTGGATCAAAGATGAAGATCTCGTGGCACGTGCCAAATTCCAATGGTGGTGCCAGCATTGCTCGCTACACCGTCACGCTGTCCCCTGGCGGAAAGCGCTGCGTCACCAGCGCGTTGAGCTGCAAGATTCCGGGCCTCAGCCCATCAAAGCACTACAGCATTTCGGTTGTCGCTTCCAACCGGGCAGGCTCGGGCCCTGCTGCCACGGTGCGCAACGTGAAGGGCTAAGACCCGCATCTCAAATTCCATGAGCGTCATTGGTCATCAATAGCTTCAACTGGGGAGCCGTTGAGACACCACGACCATTGGCTGTTGATGGCGAACACCCTTGATTAGCCCACGTGACGCATCACCTGGGTGGTCCTAGGGGACCACATTTCAATGGAACTGCGGGTACCTCGTTATGGAGGCGGTGGCCTATGAGTGCTTCGCGAGGGTTGCCCGACAACGGCGCTTATTGAGCGTCAGCAGGCTCGTCGCACCAAGTGCAATGAGGAAGCCAGAAAGCATCACCAGTGTTGCGCTGCTTGATCCGGTCTTGGGGAGCTCACTTGATGTCGTGGTAGTAGTCGGCGCAACCGATGGCGTCACCATGGCCACGGTCGAACTCGCCGAGGTTCCAACAGCATTGCTTGCCGTAACGCTCACGCTATAGGTCTGTCCACTCTTCAAGCCAGAAATCACACACGATGTGCTCGTCGTGGTGCAGTGAGCGCCACCGGGCGAAGCGGTCGCGACGTATTGAGTTGCTACTTGAGAGCCTGTCCACGACACCTTGGCGGCGTGAACCTTCGGGACAGCACGGACATTGCTCGGAGACGGTGGAGCGGTATCAACACTCGCCAGAAAAGAACCAACCACCGCACTTGACGAGTCAACCGCAGAACTCGCAACCACGCAGTGTTGGGCAACGGGACAAGATACGGAGACCGGCCACATAGCTGTGGCTGTAGAAGGGAGATTGGTCGTGGGGACCATGTGGTTCAACCACACTCCATTGGCCAACGAGGAAACAAAGACCTGAGAAACGCTCGATCCATAGGATTGACCAGCGATCACACATGAGCCAACGGCGGGGCAAGCAATTGCCAAGGGAATGCCTTGATTTCCCGTGATCCCGGCTGTGGCGAATGCGGTAGTAGTCCACGCACCATTAGCAAGGGTCGAGGTAAAACCGCCTGATGGATTAAACGTATTGTCAAAGATCCAGCCCACGGCGGTGCACGAGTTCGAAGAAGGGCAGGAAATGCCAACGGGAACTAGCACCACCGTTGAACTACCTACGAGAGGACGTTGGGTTGTATTCCAGACTCCATTAGCGAGCGTGGAAACAAATCCTCCTGAAACACCAAGCCCAGCAAAGGTGCAACTCGTTGACGAGGAGCAAGAGATGGTGTTCGTTGAGGCCAGAGCAATGAACTCAATAAGTCCGCTTCCAGGCCCTGTGGTCGGAAAGGAACTGCCGACTGGAGTAATCGTCCAGACTCCAGATGCGAGTGTCGCAACGTAGTTTTGAGCAGAGCTACTCCCGAGATCAACTGCGATTCCTGATGCGACACAGACCCCAGGGGCAGTGCAAGAAACTCCAGTCGGAACGGAACTAACTCCAGCAATGATTGTGCTTGGAATATTCTCCACCGTCCAATTGCCATTGTCATAAATCAGATTGAAAGCCAGAAAGGCACCTGATGAGTCATAGGTGCCCGTAGCAAGGCAGTAACTCGTGCTCGCACAAGACATGTGGAGGAACGCATACTCACTGCCATACTGGATTCCAAACCCCGTGGCCGCAGGCGTCAGGCTCGAGACCGAGACGTTGTGAAGTGTCCACGAACCGTGCTGCAAAATTCCCTCGAAAAGTTGAGGTCCTGAAGCAGATGGATACTGTCCCACCGCGGTACACCAACTCGCGGTCGGGCACGCAGTCGACGAAATGATCAAAGGTCCATTCGCTGCAGGATTAAGCCCAGTGCTGGGCAACAGAGCGGTCGACACCACGACAGCAGGAGTTGTGGTCGCTTGGCTCGGCGTTGTCGATGCGACAAGACCACCAATCACAATAAATAATCCAAGTAGTCCAGCGATAACCTCACGGAGCTTCCGCGTCATGAGTAACTCCCTTTGGCTTTGTTGCACGTTGGCTTGATCATTAACCTACCGCAGCATCCCGTCACACTCTCAGATTTGTCATCGAGATCACGGGAATTGGATGCTTCATAGGGGCGCCCAGCAAGCGCTCGGCGCAGAGGTATTTGGCTGAATTGCCCAGCCCCTTTATCTAGAAACCCGAGCGCTTCTGACCCATTCCCCTAAGTGGGGCACGTTTCGTGCCCTCCAACGAGAACGGTGTGCCAGTTTCTAGCGAGTGCGCAAGGCGACGGCTACCCCACTCGCCGTTTCTGATGCCTCACGAGCGTGATAACTCGAACGGGTGAGCGGTGAGGACTGGACATGTGCAATACCAAGAGATCGACCAATGTCAGCCAAGCGCTCGAACACTTGTGGCTCTGCATATCGGGCAACGGGTAGGTGTTTCGCCGTGGGCCGCAGATATTGGCCGATGGTCACAATGCTCACTCCGACCGAAGCCAAGTCTCGCAAGGTCTCCACGACTTCTTCGTCGGTCTCGCCGAGACCCAACATGAGGCCCGACTTTGCGGTGAGTCCCTGTGCAACAGCACGCGCCAAGACAGTCAGGGATCGCGCGTAGCCAGCCGATGGTCGAACTGCACGCTGCAGGCGCGCCACTGTCTCGATATTGTGATTCAACACATCAGGTCGAGCATCAAAAATCAATTGCTGTGAGGCAGCGTCGCCTTTGCAATCTGAGATAAGCACTTCCACCTGGGTTTCAGGTTGGCGAGCCCGAATGGCGTGAATAGTGGACGCGATAGCTCCGGCTCCCCCATCGGCAAGATCGTCTCGAGCGACACAGGTGATGACGGCGTGGCCCAGCCTCATGCGCGCTACTGCTTCGGCAACCCGATCAGGTTCGGTGGGATCTAGGGCGAGAGGATGCCGGGTATCTACCAAGCAGAAACCGCACGCGCGGGTGCAGCGTTCGCCGTTCACCATGAATGTTGCCGTGCCATCTGCCCAACATTCAGAAATGTTGGGACACCCAGCTTCTTCACACACGGTCACGAGGCCCAAATCAGAAACCACTGACTTGGTGGCAGCAAATTGCTCTCCCAACTTCATCTGCACGCGTAGCCAGTCGGGCTTTCGCTGAGAAATCTGAAGTCCCTGATCAGGATCGACGCCAGCTCCGCGCAAGCGTCGGCGCGACATGGATTCTTGGGTGATGCGAACCTCATCTCGAGCCACCCGTGGTTCAGTGGAAACCACTTCCACCTCACGGCCGGGGAAGAGTTGTTCGGCGAGCACTTCGGCCAATACCTCTCCAACTTCTCGAACGTCTACGTCGGCACCAAGTGCTTGGAGTGATGTCACGGACTTATCGGGAATTCCACATGGCACGATGGCGTCGAAGAGCGAGAGATTGGTTGCAACATTGAGCGCGAGACCGTGCTCGGTGCGCCGGTAACTCCCGTGACGAGTGTTGCGAACGCCAATTGCGGCAATCTTGGCGGGTGACGCTGTGTCGATGCCAACCCAAACGCCGGGATAGCCCTCAAGCCGTCCAATGCCACCGACGACCTGCTCATCGACATAGCGACGTACCGTTTCGATAACGGCTTGTTCCATGTTGGCGACATGCTGCGTCACGGATTTCGGATCGATATCGATGGAGATGATGGGGTAGGCCACCACTTGACCCGGAGCGTGAAGGGTGACGTCTCCCCCACGATCCGTAGCAATCAGCTCTGCCCCAATCTCTTGTGGGTCAACGAGCACGTGGCTTGATTCCGCATGGAGACCGAGCGTGATCACCGCAGGGTGCTCCAAGATGAGCAGATAGTCCTCTTCTGAATTTTTGAGCGCGCTCTGGAGATCCCGAGCCTCTTGATAGGGAACTCGACCGAGATGCCTAACTCGAACAGGGGTGCTCACTGCTCTTTGGACCAATCCCGTGTCTCAAGCAGTTCCTTGATACGAGCTAGATAGCGAGCAGCCTCGTCGGAGCGAACAGCTCGATCATCAATTGCCACGGAGATGGTCCCAATGGGCCGCACTGCAATAAGAGCGTCACCGTCAGGGTCGATAACCCATGCACGCTTCGTGATGGTTCCAACTGCCAGGGCAGCCACTTGTCCTGGCTGCACCACCGCCTGAGCACTTGTGATGCCCTCCACGGTGGGTGGCACCAAGGTGACGGTGCCGCCAAGCAGGTCCATGACTCGCGCATCGCCAGCCAGAGCCCGTTTCGTCATGGCGCCAATTTCTGCAACCAGATCAGAGAAACTGCGACGTTGCGCATGTTGAACGACCGGGGCCACCAAGGTCTCACCAACGCTAAGCGCAATGCCAAGGTTGACATCGGGTTGCCCGGCCACCACGAAACCGTCAAAAGACGTGTTCATCCACGGATGCTCAGCGGTAGCGAGCACCACGGCTCGAGCCACAAAAGAAAACGCCGTGGCATCTGTATTCACAAAGCGCTCAACGTGTGAAAAGTCGACGTCCACACTCAGACTCGCGTGAGCCGACATGGGCGGATGCGCCACGCCTGGCGTGCCACTTTCCTTGGGCTGCGTAGCGGCACGAATTGCATCTTCTCGCGTCACGCGGCCACCAACACCTGTCGCGGTGACGTGATCGACAGAGACGTGATGCTGGGCCAACATGCGTCGGATCAGCGGAGATTGCACGCGAGCAGCACCCGAAGAAGCAGCAGCCTTGGGCGCAGGTGCAGCTTTCACTTCAGCCTTGGGCTCGCTCTGGGGCGTGGGGGCGGGTGCCGAGCCGTCGGCATCACCAATCACACCAAGACGCGCACCGACTTCGGCAGTTTCACCTTCTGGAACCAAAATCTCCATGAGGATGCCTGCGGCTGGCGAGGGCATTTCTGAGTCGACTTTGTCAGTCGAGACCTCCAAGATGGGCTCGTCGCGTTCCACCCGATCGCCAACTTGCTTGAACCATCTCGTGATGATTCCTTCGGTGACCGATTCGCCGAGCGACGGGAGCGTGATATCAGCCAACGTGAATACCTCGTCCAGCGAGGGCCAGCATGGTTTCACCAAAGGTTTCAGAGAGCGAAGGGTGCGGCTGGATGAATTCAGCAACCTCAGATGCCGTTGCTTCCCAGTTCACAGCGAGATAGCCCATGCCGAGTTGTTCGGTAACCCACGGGCCAACCATGTGAACGCCCAAAATTCTTCCTGCGTTGCCATCGGCGTCACGCTCCGCGACCACCTTGACCATGCCTTCGAAGTCACCAATGATGCGAGCGCGACCATTGCCACCAAAGGGGTCCTTCTTAGTGACCACGTCATAACCCTGTTCTTTTGCCTGTGCTTCGGTGAGTCCAGCAAAGGCCACTTCAGGGTGGCAGTAGATGGCCCACGGCACACGGCTGTAATCCACGGGGGTTCCGCCTTCGCCCAAGATTTCCTTGATCGCCACAACGGCTTCAGCAAAACCAACGTGAGCGAGCTGAGGTGTTCCGGCCACGATGTCGCCCACGGCATAAATGCCCTCGGCGGCCGTGTGCATGCGCTCATCGGTTACAACAAAGCCACGCTCGTCAATCTCAACGCCCGTGCCATCAGCGAGCAGACCCTCGGTGCGAGGACGCCGTCCCACCGACACCACCACCATGTCCACCTCAAGATCCTCTGCTCCTTCGAGGTGAAGCGTCGTGCCCGAAGCGCTTGGCGTGTGACCGGTCACCGTCGCCGAGGCAACAACCCCGATGCCACGCTTTTTGAACGAGCGGTTGATGACGGCGGTGACATCTGCATCGCAAGCCGCGAGAATCGAAGGCAGGCCTTCAACGATGGTGACCTTGACGCCGAGGTCGCTCAGCATCGAGGCAAATTCGCAACCGATGGCACCGCCACCGATAACCGCAGCTGAGCTTGGCAGCGTTTCGAGATCGAGAAATTCATCCGAAGTCACAATGACCTTGCCGTCGACCTCGAGGCCGGGCAGGGTGCGAGGGACTGACCCTGACGCCAAGATGATGTTGGCGCCCGTCAGCGTGGTTCCCGCATCTTCGCCGTCGAGAACCGTCACGGTCTTGTTGGGACCCAGTTGTCCAGTGCCACTCAAGACCGTTACTTTGCGATTCTTGAGCAGACCGGAAAGGCCTTGGAACATCGTGGAGACGACACTGCCCTTTCGAGCTTGGCTCACCGAGAAGTCAATGGTGGGAGCGCCCGCGGTGATACCAAACTCACTGGCGTCGCCAACGGTGCGCCACACGGCAGCCGTTTCAAGAAATTCTTTAGCGGGGATGCAGCCGCGGTGAAGACAGGTGCCACCTACTTTGTCGCGTTCGATCAGCGCAACATTCAAACCGGCTGCCGCTCCATAGAGCGCCGCGGCATAACCTCCGGGGCCTCCACCAATTACTACGACGTCGTAGGCATCCGCCATCTTCTCTGTCCTCTCGCAGGGTCAGTCATATGAGGGGCGACTGAGCACCTTCTAGCCTACCGAGCCTAGGACTCTCCCCATTCGCCTCTTTGGGCCTAACGGCGAGCTTGGGCGGCCGCTGCTTGGGCCATTTGATCGACGACGTCGTTCCATTGATCACCAGAGTGGCCTTTCACCCAGGTCCAGGTGATCGATCGGCGCTCATCCAAGGCCAGCTCGAACAGAGGTTCCCACAGTTCTCGATTCGCTACGGGTTTACCTTGTGAGTTCTTCCATCCCCGGCGTTGCCATCCGGCCCACCAACGGTCCTGAAAGCACTTCACCACATAGGTCGAGTCGCTGATGATTTCGATCTCGCTATCTTCGATCACCTTCAAGGCTTCGAGGACAGCCTGGATTTCCATGCGTTGATTGGTGGTGTGCGCTTCGCCGCCTGAGGCACTCGCCCCTCCTGGGATAGCCCAGGCCCAGCCTCCCGGACCAGGGTTGCCGAGGCAAGAGCCATCGGTATAGACGCGAATCATCAGGCGAGTCGGATGTGGGGAACCCAGGCGTCAGGGTCCTTGGTGTAGCGCGTCACCGCTTCTGGCAAGTTACCTTCTGCAACTTGCTCAATGGTGGTGAACTCCAGCACGCTGCGCAATGCTGAGCGAACTGCAATCCACACTTCTTGCAGGTGCTCTGCCGCGCCGTCGTATTCCGTAAGGTCGGGGCGTAGCCCTCGCACCTCAGCCAAGGGACCCACCAGAGCCCGCATCACATCCGCAATGGAAATTTCGCTTGCCGGTCGGGCTAGGCGATAGCCGCCTTCGGCTCCACGCTGGCTCATGACGATTTCGTGGCGGCGCAAATCCGCAAGAATCGCGCCGAGGAATCGCGCCGGTACGTTCTGCTCGTTGGCAAGAGCCTCAGCTGACTGGGGCTTGCCGGCTCGGTGGAGGGTCAGGAGGGCTCGAACGCCATAGTCCGCTCTTGCTGGAATCTGCATCCTTCCATTGTGGCAGGCGCAGGGCCGCAGAGTTAGATGCCCAAAGAAGGCCACAATGGAAGGGTGACGTGGAACTTCGACAGCCGCCGGCTTTACCTGTGCACCCCCTTGCGCGACGACTTAGGGGCATTTGTGCGCGCCTGTATTGCCGGCGGGGTAGATATCGTGCAACTTCGCGAAAAACACGCAGATCACGCACAGATTGAAGCCGCGGGCAAGGAACTTAAAAAGATCTGCAGCGATCTCAACGTGCCCTTCATCATGAATGACTCACTCGAGCTCACCTTGGCCACCGAAGCCGACGGCATTCACGTAGGCCAAAACGACATCGATGTGGCTGATTGTCGGCGTGCGCTTGGCGACGAAGCCATTATTGGTCTCTCCACCCACGAGCGATCAGAATTCGATGCTGGCCTCTCCACCTCGGCGACTTATCTCTCTGCCGGACCCATCGTGGCAACGCCCACCAAACCTGGTCGGCCCGGTACGGGTGAGGACTACGTTCGCTATGCCCTTGCAAAATCTGATCGACCCGTCTTCGTTACTGGTGGCGTCGATGCTGATGCCATCGATGGTCTGTGGAGTCTTGGCGTTCGTCACTTTGTTGTCGTGCGAGCACTCACGCAGTCATCGAATCCTCAAGCATCGGCACGCGCCATCATCGACGCCATTGCACGCTGCGAGTCGCGCTAGCGATCCAGCCAGCCAAGCAAGGTGGCAACCATTCGCGGATCTGCCCGCAGCCAGTGGCCTGCACCTTGAATGATCCTCAGTTCTGCGTGGCCTTGCGCCGCATCGACAAGATCACGAGCTGACGATTCTGGAACGGTGGTATCGACGCTGCCGTGAATGACGAGGATTCTTCGCGGTGGAATGGCGGCCATGGCCCCACAGGGATCAAGCGCAATGACGTCGTCTCGTAGGGCGTCGGCATCAACCTTGTCAGCAGTGCCGATGACGCCGGCGTGTTTGCAGGCGTTGAGAAAATTGGTCGCGTCTCCACACCATTTTTGTAATTTTGACGGCGTTGCCAGTGCCACGACTCCTCGAGCACGTTCATCATTGGCTGCTTGGCGCAAGGCAATAGCGCCACCGAATCCAAATCCGGCAATGGAATAGCCACGGCGATCGCCGAGTTCAGCATCGAGCACGGCATTGAGATCTTCTAACCACCCAGAGGCCGAGAACGAACCCTTCGAGTCTCCAATACCTCGAAACGAAACGGCCACTGCTCGCCAGCCCGCCTCTTGGGCAACGCGCTCCGCGAGTTCAGGAAGCAAGCGACTTGCAGTGGAGGCGCCATCTCTCGATAAGGGCAAGCCGTGACAGATAAAGAGGGTGCGCCCTCGATCAATCGCCCGAGGTGGGTCTGACACCACGCCGGAAATTGTCCCGGCGGGTCCTTCGATTTCCAGCGTTTGCTGCGCCACGCTGGGGTAACTCCTAAATGCCGAGGCGTTGTGCGAGGAGTTCGCGGTGGTAGTTCGGGTCGCCAAAGAGCAACTCGGATGACTTCGCGCGCTTGAAGTACAGATGAGCGGGGTGCTCCCAGGTAAAGCCAATGCCACCGTGGATCTGAATGTTCTCAGCTGCCGTGTGCATGTAGGCCTCTGAGCAATAGCTCTTGGCGAGAGAAGCCACTACCGGGAGTTCCTCGTTGTCTTCGGCCGCTGCCCAGCCGGCGTAGTACGCCGCTGACTTTGACGACTCAACTTCAAGCAGCATGTCGGCACACTTGTGCTTGATGGCTTGGAATGAACCGATGGGTCGGCCAAATTGAATACGTGCCTTGGCGTACTCAACCGCCATGGTCAAGCAGCGCTGCGCACCGCCGACTTGCTCGGCGGCAAGTCCCACGGCACACAACTCAAGGGTCTTGGTCAGTCCTGCTGTAGCCCCGCCATCGCTACCAATGAGCTCAGCCGGTGTTGCATCAAAGGTCAGGCGAGCTTGCTTGCGCGTTTGGTCCATGGTGGCCAACTGCTCCACGGAGAGTCCCGGAGCGCCCTTTTCAACGGCAAAGAGGCTGAGGCCCTTCGGCGTGTTGGCAGCAACGAGAATCAAGTCAGCGATGTGGCCGTCAATCACGAAGGACTTCGTTCCGGTGAGGTTCCATGAGTCACCAGCTTGGGTGGCGCTGGTTTGAATCGCATCGAACTCCGGGCGACCATTGTCTTCCGTGATCGCGAGGGTTGCAATCGTTTCGCCAGCGGCGATGCCCGGCAGGTACTTCGCCTTGGCGGCATCGTCGCCACTCGTGAGAATGGCGTTGGCGCCAAGTACGACAGTTGAGAAGAACGGTGCGCACAGCAACGCAGCACCCATCTCTTCGAGGACCACGATGAGTTCTACGTAGCTAAATCCCGAGCCACCGAACTCTTCTGGAATCGTGAGTGACTGCAAGCCAAGTTGCTCAGCCATCTGACTCCACACGGCGGGGTCGTAGCCTTCAGAGGTTTCCATCAGGCGACGCACTTCAGTTTCGGGGGACTTTTCTTCCAAGAACTTTGCCACCATGCGGCGGAGTTCTTCTTGCTCCTCGTTGAAAGCGAAGTTCATGTCCGTTCCTCTCCCCACCAGAACATTCCCTGGCCTCGCCCCCTCATGGTGAGGGGTTCTGATCCCTATTCATGATCAGGATAGTCCCACCGTGATCGCCAAGCGTCCGAGAACGCTGTCAAGGCCAAATGAGGAGTAAAACTAGGCCTATGAGCATCGCCGTTGACCTTGTGTACCAAGACGCCCTCGTAGAGGTCCACCAGACCATCGTCGGGGGCTATGACAACAATGTCTACGTCATTCGCTGCCGCGAGACAGGCGAGGCCCTTTTGATTGATGCAGCCGATGAACATGACCATTTGCTCAGCATCGCGAAGACCCTCGGGGTTCGCTCCATTGTCGAGACCCACGGCCACCACGATCACATCCAGGCCGTGCCTGCCATGCGCGAAGCGGGCTATGACGTCGCCATCGCTCCAGGGGACGCCCAAATGCTGCCCAGTTACGACCTCACCTTGGATGACGACCAGACGCTGCTCGTTGGCCGGCTCGAAATTGCCACGATTGCCACCCCGGGCCACACGCCAGGTTCCATGTGCTTTTCCGTGCGCGGAACGCCGCTGTTGTTCTCCGGCGACACCTTGTTTCCGGGAGGCCCTGGCAACACCACATTCGCAGGCGGAGATTTCGACACCATCATCACGTCCATTTCAGACCGGCTCTTTGGCGCCTTTGGCGACAACACGGTGGTTCTTCCTGGCCACGGTCTCTCCACCACCATTGGCACTGAGCGGCCCAGCCTGGAGGCCTGGATTGAGCGAGGCTGGTAGCCCGGTTTGAATTCTTGACTAAAACGCTAGTGTTTTAGATCGTGGCTACTCCGCTTATCGAAATCGACAATCTCCACGCCAGTGCCGACGGCAAGGCCATTCTCAAGGGAGTGAACCTCATCGTCAATGCGGGCGAGGTCCACGCCCTGATGGGTCCCAACGGGGCAGGAAAATCAACGCTGGCCTCAGTCTTGCTGGCCAATCCTGCGTATGAAGTCACGCAAGGCTCCATCAATCTCAACGGCGTTGACGTCACGCAGTGGGCTACTGATGAGCGAGCCAAGGCTGGCATGTTCTTGGCCTTTCAGCACCCCGAGTCCATTAGCGGCGTCTCCGTGACCCAGTTCCTTCGCCAAGCCGTGGCGGCTCGACGAGACAGCGAGGTCAGCGTCCTCGAGATCCGCATGGAGCTGATGGAGTGGATGGAAACCTTAAAGATGGACGAAAGCTTTGCGGGGCGTCACCTCAACGACGGATTCTCTGGTGGCGAGCGCAAACGAAATGAAATTCTCCAGATGGCCCTGCTGGACCCGGTTTTCGCCGTCCTTGACGAAACCGATTCAGGCCTCGACATTGACGCTTTGCAAATTGTGGCCGACGGGGTCAATGCCGTTCGTTCTCGCCGGCCCGACCTTGGTTGCCTCGTCGTGACGCACTACCAGCGACTCCTCAAGGCCCTTGAGCCAGACGTCGTCCACCTCATTGTCGACGGCGTCATCGTCGAACACGGTGGCCGTGAATTGGCCGCAGAGATTGAGAGCAATGGCTATGCGAAGTGGCAGTCATGATTGACGAAGCCCGAGTTCGCGCGCAGTTCCCGCTGCTCAAGCGCGAACTCCACGGCAAACCCATCGTGTACCTCGATTCCGCTGCTTCATCGCTGCAACCTCAGCGCGTCCTAGACGCAATGACGAATTACTACGAGCACTCCCACGCCAACGTGCACCGCGGTGTGTATGGGACGGCCGAAGAAGCTACCAATCTCTATGAAGGTGCTCGACGCGCGGTGGGATCCCTCATTGGCGCCAAGCACAGCCCCCAAGAAATCGTGTTCACGAAAAACACCACCGAATCCATCAACCTCTTCGTAGGTAGCTGGGGTGGCGCCAATCTCGGCCCTGGTGACGTCGTCGTCCTCTCCATCATGGAACACCACGCCAACATCGTTCCCTGGCTCGTCCTTCAAGAACGCCTCGGCTTTGAGATTCGCTGGATTCAGATTGATGCCCAGGGTGAACTCATCTTGGAGGACCTTGACACCGTGTTGGCAGGGGCCAAGGTACTGAGCATTACGGCCATGTCGAATGTGCTTGGCACCATCAACCCCATCGCTGAACTCGCCCAAGCAGCCCACCGCCACGGCGCCATCATCCACGTCGATGGGGCCCAATCGGTTCCCCATCTCAGTGTCGACGTGGTCGATCTCGACATTGACCTCATGAGTTTCAGCTCTCACAAAATGCTCGGGCCCACCGGCATCGGCGTACTCTGGGCCCGCAGAGAGCTCCTCACTTCCATGCCTCCTTTTCTCACGGGTGGAGGCATGATTCTCGATGTTCGAACTGATGGCTTTATCCCGGCCGATGGACCCGCTCGCTTTGAAGCCGGCACGCCGCCCATCGCCGAGGCGGTGGGCCTCGCCGAAGCGGCGCGCTTTCTTGAAGAACTGGGGCTCGAAGAGGTCCGCGCCCACGAAGAGGCCCTGACGGCTTATGCCTTGGATCGCCTCTTTGAGGCCTTCGGCGACGACCTAGTGGTTCATGGACCGCGGAACCCAGACCGTCGAGGTGGCGTCATCTCCTTCACGCTCGGCGACGTGCACGCTCACGACATTGCCCAAATTCTTGACTCGCACGCGGTATGTGTTCGCCCAGGCCATCACTGCGCCAAGCCGCTCATGCGCCACCTTGGCGTCCCCGCTACCGCTCGGGCGTCATTTGGGATCTACAACACCCAAGCCGATGCCGATGCCCTTGTCGAAGCATTACGCGACGCAACTAAGTTGTTTGCGTGAGAACGGACGCACATCATGGCTGACTTAGAAGAGCTCTACCGAGAAATCATTCTGGACCACTACCGCTCGCCCAGAAATCGTGGCGAGCTGCCCTCTCCCCCAGCACAGCGCACCGAAGGTTTCAATCCGCTCTGTGGCGATGAGATCGTGGTCACCATTGAGCTCACCGATGGCGTGCTTACTGACATCAAGATCGCCGGCCAAGGCTGCTCGATCAGTCAGTCCTCGGCATCGTTGATGTCGGCTGCCGTGAAAGGCAAGAGTGTCGAGGACGTTCACGCAACCATCGACACCTTCAAGCGGCTCATGCTGGTGCATGAAAGTCAACTCGAGGAGTCTGATGTCGAGCCCGAAGCGGTTGACTTGAAGAGCCTTGGCGAGCTCGCAGCCCTGCAAGGCGTGGTGAAGTTTCCCGTTCGCATCAAATGCGCCACCTTGGGCTGGAACACCTTGGCCCAAGCGCTTGAAGAAGCAGGAGCGTAACACTCCTCATTGCTCTGCCTAGCAGGGCACCGGGTTCCAGTAGTCCGCCGTGTTGGCGTTGGCCGGCGTTGTCGTGGTCGTAACGCTTGACCCACCGCTACTTGCTGATCCACCAGAGCTGATGGGCGAACTTGACGTCGTCGATCCGCCACCCGAGGCCGTGCCGGTGGTCCCAGTGGGAGTAAGTGCCGGTGGTGGGTTGGGCTGGAGGTTGGCATCTGGCGGAGGGGTCGTCGGCGTCTTGAGTTCATTGCCAAAGATCTGAACCAGCATTTGCTGAGCTTGGGGTTGTTCCACGATAAGCACCGAGCCCAAACTGCCAACGCCATTGGGCGGAATCGTCCACGGCATGGTGTAGCTAATCAAGTCGCTGGGGTTGAAGTTATGGAAGGTGACGGCCAAGCCAACGAGTTCACTGAGGCTGAACTTCGAGTCGATTTCAATACCTTGGGGGATGGAACCGATAAAGGCGTTAATGGTCAGGGGGTTGTACTTCGACTTTGCCGTGTCAATCAGGGCTTTCAAGAAAGCATCTTGGCGCTTAATGCGGCTCAAGTCACTCAGGCCGTCGTAGTTCCAGACTCCGTGGTCAAAGTAGTAGTAGTGACGGCTTCGAGCAACGGCAAGCGCTTGCAAACCGGTGAGGAGCTGGCATCCGTGGTGAGCGATGCTCAATCCTGAATAGGCGTCACGAGCACGGAAGGGGAAGTCCATCTTGACGCCACCCAAGGCGTCCACCGCTCCGACGAATCCACCAAAGCCCACTTGGACCACGTGATTGATCGGGATGCCAAAGTTGTTTTCAATGATTTGCACCAGGTCATTGGGTCCATAGCCATAGGCGGCATTGATGCGGTTGTATTGACCTACTTGGCTCGCGAGGGGTCCCATGTTCACCACCGTGTCACGAGGAATGGAGAGCACGGAAATTTGCTTCTTGCCCGGGTCGACGTGCCAGACCATGTCGACGTCACTACGCTGGCCTTGTACCAAGGTCGTGTTACCTGCAGCTTTTTGCTCCGCGGGGGTGAGGCCCACCCGAGAGTCAGAACCAATAACGAGGACGTTGAATGGGCCACCGGTCGCCGCTTCAAGTGCTGCCACGTTGAGTTTCTTGATTTGACCAAATCGATACTGCGCGTAGAGGTAGGCCCCGCCGAAGATTGCCACCAGTAATACCGCGGTTGCGGTCAGGCCTGCGATGATGCGACGGCGGCGAATGACCTGTCTCCGGCGGCTTCTGCGAGAGGGTGGCTCAGCTCGACCCGATGGGCCGGGACCACGACGCGGCGGCTCTCCACCGCGGCCACCTCCGCCTGCCCGCCGAGCGGGAGGACCTCCCAATGCTTCCAGGCCAGCTTGGTTCGCTACACGTCCTCTGTTGCTTGGCTCAACGGAGCGACCTTGAGACGGTGCGGGACGCCGATTCATGTCCTGGCCGAGACGGCGCAAGCCATCTTGACTGTCGCTTTGGCTTCGAGGCCGGCGAGGACGCGGTGCGTCGCGGGGATCGTCGTTGTAGTAACTCACGGCTACCTAGGTTACCGGCGAGGACTGGCTCAGTAACGTCACCCTCTTGAACTCCACAGAGTTAGCGGTATTGGGCATAGCCCGAGGATTCGAGTTCCTCGGCGAGTTCCATGCCCCCACTTGTTTGAATGCGGCCATCAGCCAAGACATGAACGCGAGTCGGCTCAAGACCATCAAGTAAGCGCCGGAAGTGCGTAATAGCCAGCACGCCGAGATTCCACTCATGGGTTGCATCCTTGACTCGCTTTGCCACGGCATCGAGGGCGTCAACGTCGAGGCCCGAGTCAATTTCGTCAAGAATCGCGACCTTGGGTTGAAGGCCTGCCATCTGCACGATCTCGGTTCGCTTGGCTTCTCCACCTGAAAGATCTTCGTTGAGCGCTCGGTTCAACAAATCAGGACGCAGGCCGATGCGCGTCGCTTCGGCTTCGAGCCGACCGCGTACCTGCTCTTCGGGTACGCCAGCTGCTTGCAAGGTGGCGGCCAATGAGACACCGGGGACCTCAATGGGTTGCTGCATAGCGAGATACAAGCCTGCTCGGGCGCGCTCGAAGGTCGGCGCATGGGTGACGTCGTGGCCGTCAACGACGATGCTGCCCGAGGTAATCGTGACCCCAGGTCGGCCCATCAGCGCATGGGCCAAGGTGGATTTACCCGAGCCGTTCGGTCCCATGATGATGTGGGTTTCTCCAGCGCTGACTTGCAGGCTGACGCCCTTGAGGACGGATTTACCCGCCACCTCAGCGCAGAGATCTCTAATGTCAAGTACCACGCTCATGGCAGCGTTACCTCCACCTGGCCATCGACCACCGCAACGTCAACCGTGGGGACAGCCTTGACTGCGGGCAGCGAGCAGGCATCACCGTTGACCAGACTGAACATCGCGCCATGTCGTGCACATTCGATCTCACAGGTATCGGCGTCGACCAAGCCTTCAGAGAGGGCAAAATCTTCGTGCGAGCACCGATCTTCGAGCGCAAAGACCTGCTCGGCGATTCGAACCACCACGACGGGACCAGAGCTGAGCTCAAAACGCCGGGGCGTTGCTTCTTCCAAGTCTGACAAGGCACACAACACTTGTGACTCAGCCATGGGTGCTCACTTTGGCCAAACGCTGTTCGAGGCTTGGCGCGACAATCGCGGCTGCTGTCGGCGAAACGCCACTGAGCAAATCGGCATAAAAGCCTTGCACCAGAAGAGTCTCGACGTGATCGGGGTCAATGCCACGAGCTTCCAAATAAAAACGTTGGTCCTCGTCAAGGGGGCCAACGGTGGAGCCGTGGGCGCAGCGAACATCGTTCTCTTCAATATCGAGGTTAGGAACACTGTCGGCTCTCGCGGATTCATCAAGCACCAGATTGTGATTCGTCTGCACCGCGTCGGAGCGAACGGCGCCGTTGCGCATTCTGATCATGCCCGAATAGATCGAGTGTGACTCATCGCGCACGGCACCTTTACACAGCATGTTGGAAATTGTTCGAGGGGCCCGATGGTCTTGATTCGTTCTCAAGTCATGGATTTGGTGTTGCTCACCGTGATAGGTGGCGCGCAAGGTGCTCGAAGCTCCATCGCCGATCAAAGCCACATCATTGCGGCAGCGGTCATAGGCCGCCCCAATCCCGGCGAGGAACTGCACCAAACTGGCGTCTTGTTCGACGGCGACCTCAATGGTTCCCAAGTGCCACGCATCTTCCGCCAGGAGTTGAATGGCACTGTGATTCAGCGAGGAACCAGCCCCTAAGGCCGCTTCGGTGACCGGCACGGAAATACTTGAGGCGTCGCCTCCCACGAATACTTCAATTACCTCACAGGCTGAACCTTCGGCGAGATCAATGCTGACCCGACCTGAAGAAAATCCACTAGGGATCTCATGGAGAATGACGATGGGCTCCTTGACCAATTGGGCCCGTTCGACCCGAAGTCGGAGGCCATCAGTAATGGTGGCTTGATTGAGCGCAACCAAGAAATCATCACTGTCGGCAACCTCGGGTGCACCGTCGGCCTCGCTAAAGCGCTCAGCACTCACGCCCTTTGGCAAATCACCAATGGTGATGGAGTCTGCGCGAACGGTAATCGTGGGGGCCATGGGGAGATCATGGGTGATCGACACTTCGGTGCCTCGCTCGGCGTTGACGAGATCCCGAGAAGCGATGGGTGAATAGCGCCAAATTTCTTCGGAGGCCGTTGGGCTCTCAAGCGTTTCGAGTTTGGCGAGCGCTGCTTGTCGTCGACGCTCAAGCCAATCAGGGCCGCCACTCGCAACCAGTGCTGCTGAGATTGACGTGCTCACAAGCCCTCCGACGATTGTGCCTCTCGGTCCCTCCGAGTCGCTCTGAGAGCCTATCGGCGCGCTCCGAATACGCAGCACGACGCCATGGAGGCGTCCTAGGCTTCACCAACGCAGGCTGACCAAGGAGCGCTATGTCGATTGAAGACTTTGAATCATCGGTGTTAAGCCTTGAACTCGACGGCCACGTAGCCACTCTGTGGCTTGATCGGCCCGAGGCCCTCAACGCCATGGGCCGAGCGTTCTGGGAAGACCTGCCCCTCGCCGTGGCTGCTCTGAATGCTGATCCACGAGTTCGCGTCATTGTGCTCGCCGCCAAGGGCAAGCACTTTTGTGCCGGACTCGACTTGAAAGAAATGAGTCCCGAACTCTTGAGTCCCGCATCGGCTTCAGATCAACGAAGCACGGCGACAAGAAATCAAGAGCGATACCAAGCCATTCTCAAGCTTCAAGCCGCGGTGAGTTCACTCGCCAATACGGATAAGCCCGTGATCGCGGTGGTCCATGGCTCGTGCATCGGCGGTGGCGTCGATCTCATCGCCGCGTGCGATATTCGACTCTCATCAGCCGACGCTATGTATTCAGTTCGAGAAGCGCGCATCGCCATCGTGGCGGACTTAGGAAGTCTTCAACGTCTCCGCTCCATCATCGGAGCCGGGCATCTCGCCGAACTCGCTCTCTCAGCCAAAGACATTGACGCCACACGTGCGGCTGAGATTCACCTTGTCAATGACGCTCTCGGCGATGCTGAGGCGGTCTATGAGCGAGCTGTGTCGCTGGCCCAGGAGATAGCGGCGAATTCGCCAGTTGCCGTGCAGGGAACAAAAGCAGTACTGCGAGCTAATGATGGTCGAAGTGTGGCAGAAGGTCTTGAGTTTGTCGCTGCTTGGAACTCGCTCTACCTCGAGAGCCATGACCTTCAAGAAGCCATTACGGCATACTTCGAGAAGCGTCCGCCAAATTTCTCAGGCAATTAACGACGCTTGCGCTTCCAGCGCTTGCCTTGTTTCTTCTCTTGCTCCGCGGTGAATTCAGCCAAGACATCTGAAGCGATGTCGTTGACCGCTTCTTCGGCGGCCGAGAGCACTGAGATGATGTCTTCGCTAGGCACGTCGGGCTTGTCTTCGAGGCGAGGCTCAATGAGTGAACCGTGTTGCCACCCCACATCTGCGAGGCGGCGAACATAAGAAGCACAGTTCTCAGGGCACTGCCAGGGAGCTTCAGGGGCGAGATCAAGCTGGCAAAAACGAGCAACCTCTCCCGACTCATAGGTTCGGGATTGAAAGTGCTTACATTCTTCTCGCATCGCCATAACTACATAATCCCACGGGTTGCGAGCTTATGAAAGGTCCTAGCTCCACACATCGTCGCCATAGGGACGACGACGAGCGGGGAGGAATTCGCGCTTCCAGACCATGACACGGCGCCGGAAGTAACAAACCTCTTGGCCGTGCTGGTTAAAGCCCTTGGTTTCCACCGTCACGATGCCCCGGTCATTCTTTGACTTTGATTCGGCGACTTCCAACACGCGGGTCTCGGCGTAGATGGTGTCGCCATGAAAGGTGGGGTGCTTGTGCTGCAGGGTTTCGATCTCAAGGTTGGCAATCGCGGCACCCGAAACATCAGGAACGCTCATACCGAGTACTAGCGAGTACACGAGGTTGCCCACGACAACGTTGCGGCCCTGCACGGAATCTTGCTCAGCAAACCAGGCATTGGTGTGCAGCGGGTGGTGGTTCATCGTGATCATGCAAAAGAGGTGATCATCGGCTTCGGTGATGGTCTTTCCCGGCCAGTGCTTGTAGATGTCGCCAACCTCAAAGTCCTCTAAGGCACGACCAAAGGAGCGATCAAAGGTGCTCATCGTTACTAGGCCTTGGCCGAACGGGTCAGGCCAGCGCGCTCACCGCGGGTCACGAACTTGATCGCCATCTTGCGACTGGCTTCGTCGATCATCTCTTCACCGAACATGACCGCGCCCTTGAGATCGGTCTCGGTCGCTTGGCGATAAGCCTCCAAGATGTCATAGGCACGGTCAAACTGCTCTTGGGTAGGTGAGTACACCTCGTTCAAGACAGCTGCCTGGTCTGGGGTCAATGCCCACTTGCCGTCGTAGCCCAACACGCGGGTGCGCTGGGCGTATTCACGCAGCAACTCGGGCTCGCGAACCTTCAAGAAGGGGCCGTCGATGACCTGCAAGCCATTGGCCCGACCAGCCATCAAGATGCGACTGAAGACGTAGTTGAAGTGGTCGCCGGGGTACTCATCAATGGCGACACCACCGGTCAAGACCGGCATTTCCATCGAGGCCGCAAAGTCAGCTGGGCCAAAGATGATGGTTTCGAGGCGGGGTGAAGCGGCACAGATGTCGTCGACATTGATCAAGCCGCGGGTGGTCTCGATTTGTGCCTCGATGCCGATGTGGCCAACGGGTAAGCCGCAGTTCTTTTCCACCTGAGTCAGAAGCAAATCCATGGCTACCACTTCGGCAGCGGTCTGGACTTTGGGCAACATGATTTCGTCAAGTCGGGGGCCAGCATTGCCAACGACCTCGATGATGTCGCCGTACGTCCACTCGGTGTCCCAAGCGTTCACCCGAACACACATGACGCGGTCGCCCCAGTCAAGATCTCGGATGGCGTCGACGACTTTTGAGCGAGCAGCAACCTTTTCCAAGGGGGCCACGGAGTCCTCGAGGTCGAGGAAGGTCATGTCGGCCTCAACGGTGGGGGCCTTTTGAAGGAAGCGTTCCGAGCTACCTGGGGTTGACAGGCATGAACGGCGGGGCAGGTTACGGGAGCGTTCGGACATGGAAGCGATATTAGACCGCTCAGTTACCCCTCAGTCTCAAGCGCTTTAGCCGATGGATCCTTCCATCTGCAATTCGATGAGACGACTCCACTCAACCGCATACTCCATCGGAAGGGTGCGGGTGATGGGCTCGATGAAGCCATTGACGATCATGCCCATGGCTTGAGATTCTGAGAGGCCACGACTCATGAGATAGAACAACTGATCATCACCGATTTTTGAGACGGTTGCCTCATGGCCAACGCTGGCATCTCGCTCGGAAACTTCCATGTAGGGCTTGGTTTCCGAGATAGAGAAGTCATCGAGAATCAGGGCATCACAGCGCACGAATGACTTGGCGCCCTTGGCTCCTTCGTCCACGTGCACGAGACCGCGATACGTGGAGTTGCCGCCGCCCTTCGAGATCGACTTCGACACGATGGTCGACGTGGTCTCAGGGGCGGCGTGAATCATCTTGGCGCCCGTGTCTTGGTGCTGGCCCGCACCGGCGTAGGCCACCGACAACACTTCACCAGAGGCCTTCGGGCCCATGAGGTAAATGGCCGGATACTTCATAGTGAGGCGCGAACCAATGTTGCCGTCGATCCATTCGACGTGGGCTTCGGCTTCAGCGCGAGCTCGCTTGGTCACCAAGTTGTAGACGTTGTTCGACCAGTTTTGAATGGTCGTGTACGTGATGCGGCTACCGGGTAAAGCAATAAGTTCCACGACGGCTGAGTGCAGGGAGTCAGTTGAATACACCGGAGCCGAGCAGCCCTCCACGTAGTGAACCTGTGCCCCTTCGTCAGCGATGATGAGGGTGCGTTCGAACTGACCCATGTTTTCTGCGTTGATACGGAAATAGGCCTGCAGGGGCATGTCGACCTTCACACCTGGTGGCACGTAGATAAACGAGCCACCTGACCACACGGCTGAGTTCAAGGCTGCGAACTTGTTGTCGTTGGGAGGAATAACCGTGCCGAAGTAGCGACGCACCAATTCAGGGTGCTCACGAACGGCGGTGTCCATGTCGGTGAAGATGACACCTTGGGCTTCTAGGTCAGCGCGGTTGCGGTGGAAGACCACTTCAGATTCGTATTGCGCAGTGACGCCGGCGAGATACTTGCGCTCGGCTTCTGGAATGCCGAGCTTTTCGTAGGTGTCTTTGATGGCATCGGGCAGATCGTTCCAGTCATTGACTTGGCCGCCCGTTGGCTTGATGTAGTAGTAAATGTCATCAAAGTCGAGATCTGGCATGTTGATCGAGAACCACGGGGCCATGGGACGCGCTTCAAATCGCTTGAGCGCCTTGAGACGGAAATCTCTCATCCAGTCCGGCTCGTTCTTGATTTCGGACATTTCGCGCACGATGGCTTCGTTCAGGCCCTTTTTGGGTTTGAAGACGTAGTCCTCGGCGTCGCTCCACCCAAGTTGGTAACGACCAAGGTCAAGATCTTCGATAGCCATCTATCCTCCAATGCGCGACCAGAATTAGTCCTATCCACATAGTAGCAACTCACCGGCCAAATCGAACCCCCTCGAAGGCCTCGACCTGCAAGGCTTGACCCTTATGCACACGACACCAACTCCCCCTCGCCCCAAGCGCATCGAGACGACCAGCACCATTCATGGCGAAACTCGCGTTGACCCCTACGCATGGATGCGCGACCGCGAAGACCCCGATGTCACCGCTTATCTCACGGCCGAAAACGCCTACACCGAGGCACGCCTTGCCCACCTCGCCCCACTTCGCGAACAACTCTTTCAAGAGTTCCGGTCCCACATCGTCGAGACCGATCTGTCCGTTCCCGTCCGTCGGGGGCCGTGGTGGTACTACACCCGCACCGTCGAGGGAAGTTCGTATCCCATTCACTGTCGTCGCCCTGCCGGTGCTGCCGATGAACAGCCACCGCTCGATCCTCCACACGATGAGCTCGAACAAATCCTCTACGACGAAAACGTTGAAGCCCAAGGCCATGATTTTTTTGAAGTTGGCATTCTCTCAGTCAGCCCGGACCACAACACCTTGGCAATCGCGACTGACACGGTAGGTAACGAGCGCTACACCTTGAGCTTTCGTCACCTCGATGGATCACCAGCACCCGCTGAGTCAGTAGCCAACGTCTCCTATGGCTTTTGCTGGGCCAATGATTCCGCCACGTGTTTGTACACGACAGTCGATGATGCATGGCGACCTCACCAAATTTGGCGCCACCACCTCGGCCAAGAACAAGACGTCCTCGTCATTCAAGAAGATGACCAGGCCTTTGGGGTCAGCGTGGGCCGAAGCCGTGATGATGCGATCATCTCCATTGGTGTTTCCTCCTCGGTCACCTCTGAAACGCTTGTACTCGACGCCAATGCACCAAGCGAGCCAGCTGTTGTGGTCGCCCCTCGCGTTACGGGTGTGGAACACGGCCTCGAACACCTAACCTTGGCCTCGGGGGCACGGTGGTGGCTCAAAGTTCACAACGAAGAGGCCCAAGATTTTCGTATTGACATCGCCCCTGTCGGCGAGGGTGACCCGCAGTGGTCACCTTGGGTGCCCCATCGACCCGGCACGCGTATCGAAGGCATTGATGCCTTCGAGCGCTACGTGGTGATTTCTGAACGCGAGGCCGGCGAAACCCTCATTCGCGTCATTGCCCTCGAAGAAGACGGGCTCCCCGCCAACCCTCTCGAGCAATCCTTCGTGGTGACCACCCAAGACCGACCAGGCAGCACGTGGTTAGGCGCCAATCCAGAAAGTGCCGTCACGTCACTACGCATTGGCCAGACGTCGATGATCTCGCCATCGGCCGTGTTGTCACTTGATCTGGCTACTCAAGCGACCACGTTGATCAAGCAACAAGTCGTCCCTGGCGGATACAACCAAAACGACTACGTCTGCTATCGAACTTGGGCCAGCGCTCCCGACAACACCTTGGTGCCGGTATCGGTGGTTCACCGGCGCTCGCTGCTTGCCGATCCTGACGGTGATGATCTCCGTCCCAAACAGCCAGCACCCTGTCTACTTTATGGCTATGGCGCCTATGAGATCTCCATGGACCCAGGCTTTTCAGCCATGCGCTTGGGTCTACTCGATCGTGGCGTCGTCTACGCCATTGCCCACGTTCGAGGAGGAGGCGAAATGGGTCGCGCTTGGTACGACGACGGCCATCTGTTGAATAAGCACCACAGCTTCTCTGACTTCATTGCCTGTGCCGATCACCTGATCGCCAAGGGCATCACCACCGCTGCACAGTTGTGTGGCGAAGGCCGAAGCGCTGGTGGTCTACTCATGGGGGCGGTCGCCAATCAAGGTGGCGACCGCTTTGCTGGCATCTTGGCTGGGGTGCCCTTCGTTGATGCCTTGAATTCCATGCTGGATCCAAGCTTGCCCTTGACCGTTGGTGAATATGACGAGTGGGGTAATCCCACTGACGACGAAGCGGCCTATCGCGCCATTCGGTCTTACTCGCCCTATGACAACGTCATCGAGTTCGATGCCGACGGATCTGCTCACCGCTACCCCGCCATGTTGATTACCGGTGGTCTTAATGACACGCGGGTGGGCTACTGGGAACCAGCCAAGTTTGCCGCTCGTCTTCGTGACGCCAACGAAGCCAATGACGTCTTGCTGAGGATGGAGATGGGCACTGGTCACGGGGGACCTTCAGGCCGTTACGACTCGTGGCGCGAAGAGGCCTTCACTATGGCGTGGCTGCTCGACGTACTGGGCGCTGCTTCTTAAGGCACTTGCGTCGTGGTGGTGGTCGACGTTGACGATGTCGTCGTCGACACCGGGGTGGTTGCCTTAAAGGTCAAAACCGTGGGAATAGTCAAGTGACTTGGCATCACCACGCGAAGGCCATTCACCACGATGATGACATTGCTCGGGGCCGCTACCGAGATGGACAGTGTCGAGGTTCCATTGACCGACACTGGCTGGCCCGGAGTAACGACGCCTGCGTATACCTGCGTGTTGGCGCTTCCTGATGTTGCAATGGTCCAACACTGAGTCGTCACGCTCAGTGTGGCAGTTAACGCGGTGGCTCCCGGGACGTTATAGGTCGCGCCGTTCGCGGTCTGAGATGCGGCAGGCAAGGTGGCCAAGGTAGTCGTTGTGGTCGTATGGGGCTTGGACGTTGTTGACGTCGTGGTCGAAGCACTTGGGTGATGGTGTGAGGGTTGCTCTCCGATCAGCACGCCAACGATGACCAATAGAGCGAGAATCCCCACTGCAATGAGGGCTGCGAGCAATTGGCGATTTTGGAGTCGCGGGCCCGTGGCCATGCGATCCAACGCCCATTCTGGCTCATCGTGATGTCGCGAATGGGCGAGTTTGGAAGCGGCTATTGCCTCGGCTCCATCGTCAAAAACCATGTCGCCCTGAGGCTTGGGTACCTGCACCGAGGGAACGCGAAGGTTCTGGCGCACTTCGCCGACACCAGGTTGGCGTGCGGTGCGCTGTTCTTCGGGGCTCAATACTTTGACGTAGCTGCGACCCTCGGAACCTCGCATGTCGCTCAAGGTTCCCAGCGCGTCTCGATAGCGATCAATCGAGTGAATTTCATCACCTTTGCGACGGCGCAACAGCACCACGATGACCGCGACGACCACGAGGGCGACGAGAACCAGTTCAATGATGGTGCGCATTGATTCCATTCAACCCGATAGCGGGCCTATGCGAGGCGTGAAGAGCGAAGAAATTTACCAACGAGGACGAATTGCGTCATCCAACTCAGCAAAGGGTGGATTCTGCTTGTCGCGCCCCGAGGTGATGGGGTCACTCACGCCCCAGTCGATGCCGAAGGTGGGATCGTCATAGGCGACTCCGAGTTCGTCGTCGGGGTTGTAGTAGCCATCGACCAGATAAGTGAGCAAGAGATCGGTCAGCGCTGCAAAACCATGGGCCACGCCCCGAGGAATGTAGAGCCCTTGGTCTTTATCTCCGTCAAGGTCAATGGTCATGGACTTACCTTCGGTTGGCGAACCGACGCGAAGATCCGCTAATCCAACGCGAGCGGTCCCTCGAAGCACGTACCAATAGTCAGCTTGAAATCGGTGAAAGTGCAGTCCCACCAAGGCACCGGCTTGTTTCTCCGATCGGTTGCCCTGAATCATTTCAGGCAGATCAGCGAACCACTCCCGGCGGTACGTTTCAACAAAGCGACCTCGATCATCGCCGTGGACGGTGGGGGTTACCAACAACACCCCGGGAATCACTTGTTCTTGAATCTCAGCCATGGCTTCGACGGTACAACGAACACGGCCCGACTTAGGCGAGGGTCCATACTTTCTTTTCTTTGACGAGGACACCTTCGGCTTCGAGCGCCGCCAGCGCCGCATCGACCCGATCGACACCAAAGGCACCGTGGAGCTTCGAGAGCGATGCGGCATCAAGCGAATGGTCTCTCGCTAGCGAAACTAACGAGCCTCGAAGTTGACGATTTGATCCCGCAAACGTTGCTTGCTTGGTGGGAGCCAATGCCGATACCGAAGCCGGATCAGGTTGGTCAAAACCCCTACGAGCCCACGTGCACCTGCGCCGTAGATCACACGATTCACAATCGGGTGTCGATTTACAAATGGTCGCGCCATGATCTAACAGCGCCTGATTAAAGGTCCAGGCTCGCCCCGGGATTACCAGGGCATCGACGAGCAATTGAGCCTGATTGCGTGTGAGCGCTTGCCCTGCAACGAGTCGTGACAAGACACGAGAAACATTGGTATCGAGAACGCCATGGTCTTGTTCAAAGGCAAAGACCATGATGGCTCTGGCCGTATAGGAACCGATACCTGGGAGGCTCAACAACGCCGACTCTTCGCTGGGAACGATTCCGTCAAAACGCTCCACGATGGTCTTCGCACAGCGATGGAGCCGAACCGCTCGGCTGTTGTATCCGAGCCCTGCCCAGAGTCGAACGACGTCAGCTTGTGGTGCTTGGGCCATCGCTTCTGGATTGGGGAATGTAGCGATCATGGCCCGATAGGGATCAATGACGCGAGCCGCTTGGGTCTGTTGCAGCATGACTTCGGCGAGCAAAATGAACCACGGATCTCGGGTGTTTCGCCACGGCAAGTCACGAGTGACCTTCAGCGCCTCATCTAATTTCTTGCGCCAGCGCGTTAGCTGCGCTGGCGTCAAGCTCAGCGCCGCCATGAGTCCTAGCCGAGGTTGATGTCGCGAACCGAGAAGGTCAGAATGCCCCCAGTGATGGCTTCACCATCGACCATGAATCGCCAAGTGTAGCGAGCGCCCGGTTCAAAAGGCATGGGACCAAAGTTGATTGCCATCGGTACGTCCAACGTGATGCCCGGCAAGAGTCCCTCAACGGGCCCCACACTCAAGTCACCTCGAAGCTCCACCGGAGATGGACCTTGTGGGGTGTCAAAGATGACCGGCTGACCATCCTCGTTTTCCAAGAACAATTCCCAGTGATGCTCGGCGTTTGCCTCGTGCCATGCCACTTCGAGCTTCATGGCCACCGCAAAAGGAGAAGGGTCTGGACCAATGATGGACCAGCCACCGCCGAGAATGAATAATTTCCCATCAGCCACCTGGGCTGAATCTGCAAGCAACATCACAACGTTCACGGCCGTGACCTTAGAAGATGCGCTGGCGAACTCCAAGTCGGCCTATGGAATGCTGGTTCCCATGGATCATGAAACTGACCTCTGGGGAGAGCCAGCACTACGCGCCATGGACATAGCGGGGGTGGCTCCTGGCTGGCACTGCGCTGACATCGGAGCAGGCACGGGCGTGATCACGGAACTCTTAGCCAAGCGCGTCACCAAAACCGGTCGTATTTATGCCGTCGACCAAGACCCTGCGTCGCGTGACGCCATCGCTGACATTGCCCTTGGCCACACCCAAGTCGTCACCTTGACGCAGAGCGTGGAGGACCTCACCTTGCCCGAAGCAGTGGACTTGGCTTGGTGTCGCTTCTTACTTCTTCACGTGTGGGACCCCATCACGGCAATCGCGGCCATGGTCAAATCGGTCAAGCCCGGAGGCTGGTTGGTGATTGAGGAGCCCATCATCTCGGCTGGACGCATCGATGGCGAGGCACTTTCCATGCCCGAAGCTCGCCACCCCGATGTGGGTGCCGACATTGCCGCCATGGTTCGCGCGCAGGGCTGCCATATTGAAGCAGCCTGGGCCTTTGCTCCTGTAGGGGCTGGCCCAGGGCCCGTTGCCGACACCTTGGAGGCCCTGACCGGCGTTGAAATGTCGGACTCATCCATCGTGTTGTCACCGCTCGTCACGGTGGTGGCCAAGAAGCCAGAATCGCCCCGGTAGGAAGGTGGTTCGGGGCGACTAAGTTTTTTTTCATGACCAGCCTCCCCTCCCCTGATCTCAAGGCCGCGGCCAACGCGGTTGAAGTTGCTCAAGGCGTCATTGACGCTGCCATTCAAGCCATTCGCGACGCCGGTGGCATCGACGCCAATCAGGTCGTGACCTATGACGTGGCTCATGGCGCCTCTGCCGTGGCCACCGCCAAGAGTTGCCTTGAGTTTGCGAACCATGGCGAACTCGAAGCCAAGGTGGCGTGTGCCTTTATCGCTGATGCCCTTCGTGATCTTGGCCAGCGCATTCTTGGCCGCGAAGCTCACTTCGGTGTTGACGCCGCATGGATGGCACCAGCCGCTGAATTCGTTACGACCTATTGCGACCCAGCCTTCGTTGCTTCGCTCGCCGAGATCTCCGTGCCGCTTCACCTCGAAGAAGAATTCGAAATGGTGGCTGACACCTTCCACCGCTTCGCCGAGGAACAAATTCGTCCTCGCGCTGAGCACGTGCACCGCACCAACGGTGACGTCCCGGAAGAGATCATTGCCGGATTGGGCGAACTCGGCGTCTTTGGCCTTTCCATTCCCGAGGAATTTGGTGGCTTCGCTACCGGTGGCGAAGATGAGTACCTGGCCATGATCTTGGCCACCGAAGCGCTGACCTGGGGTTCACTCGGCCTCGGAGGCTCGCTGATCACGCGTCCTGAAATTCTTGCTCGCGCACTCGTAGCTGGCGGCACCCAAGAGCAAAAGGAGCGCTTCTTGCCTCGCTTGGCTTCTGGTGAGCTCCTCAACGCAGTTGCTGTTACTGAACCTGACTTCGGGTCAGACGTCGCCAACGTGTCGACCATGGCTTCAAAAGTCGAAGGTGGATGGGTCATCAACGGTACCAAGACCTGGTGCACCTTTGCGGCTCGCGCTGGCGTACTCATGTTGTTGGCTCGCACCGATCCTGATCGCTCTAAAGGTCACCGTGGCTTGTCGATCTTCGTGATTGAAAAAGACCGTGGTGACGGTCACGGCTTTGCTGGCAGCCAAGACGGCGCGCACGGCACCGGGAAAATGGAAGGTCGCCCCATCGACACCTTGGGCTATCGCGGCATGCACTCCTATGAAATTTCCTTCGACAACTGGTTCGTCCCCGACGAGAACTTGGTCGGTGGCGAAGAAGGAATCGGCAAGGGCTTCTACCTCCAGATGGCTGGTTTCGAAAACGGTCGCATCCAGACCGCCGCTCGCGCAGTTGGCGTGATGCAGGCCGCCTACGAAGCGGCTCTTGAGTACGCAAAAAACCGTCGCGTCTTTGGCGAGATGATTTTCGAGTACCAACTCACCCAAGCGAAATTGGGTCGCATGGCCTTCATCATTGCGGCCTGTCGCCAGTACATGCTTGAAGTCACTCGCATGATGGGCCGTGGCGAAGGAAGCCTCGAGGCCTCGATGGCCAAGGCCTATGTGTGTCGAGCTGCTGAGTGGGTAACGCGTGAAGCCATGCAGATTCACGGTGGCATGGGCTACGCCGAGGAATACGCGGTGAGTCGCTACTTCGTTGATGCCCGAGTACTCTCAATCTTCGAGGGTGCGGACGAGACCTTGTGTCTCAAGCTCATCGGTCGCCGGCTTATCGAAGGCTGATTCGCCTTCTCGTTACCTAAAGTCGAGAAGCCAGAAAATCGGTGGCGCGCTCCCAGAGCAAGTGGGCCGCAGCTTCGTCATAGACCTCAGGGCGATCCTCATTGAAAAAGGCGTGACTGCTCTCTGGATAGACAAAGAGTTCAACGTCGAGGTGCCGAGATTCGAGAGTCCCTACCAGTGCTTGGGCTGCGTCTCGAGTGAAGAAGTCGTCACGACCAGCACAGTGAATCTGCGTGGCGGCTTGGTATCGCTCATAGTTCGGATGAGCTTCTGGCCACGGGTGAACGCCATAACAGGGCACGACCGCTTTGACGGCATCTGGTCGCACATCACCGAGGACCAGCGCCAAACCTCCGCCCATGCAAAAGCCAATAACGCCGACGTGGTCGACGCCCGTCGCTTGGGTCAGGAAATCAACAGCTCCTGAGAGATCGGCCGCAGCTTCATTGAGTTGCAGTGCCATCATCTCTTTGGCGGCGCCATCGGGTTCTTCGAGGGGGACCTTGGTTCCGTCGTAGAGATCGGGAGCGAGCGCCGTAAAACCGGCCCCACTCAGGCGATCGCAGACACGCTCGATCTGGTCAATGACACCCCACCACTCTTGGATGACGACGACGCCTGGGGCGCCTTGTGGGCCCCGGGCGAGGTAGCCACCAACGGAACGCCCGTCACTGGCTGTGAATGCAATGTTCTCTCCCATGGGCGAAAACCTAGCCTTTCTCGTGCTTCTTATGCGGATCTTACAAAGTTAATGTCTCAATTTATGGCAGTTGACCTGTTGGTTTACCTATTCACAGCCAACTCTTGGAGCCACCCACGTTTGGCTACGTCGCGCGATGGCTCCGGCCTGTAAGACTGTATGAATGATGAACGACGTCGAAGCAACCTTCCGCCGTACCCGCTCCTCGCGAATTTCTCGCCTGAAGGTCGCCGCCAGTATTGGCGCCGCCTGCTCGGTACTCAGTCTCTCCGCTGTTGCGATCAGCATCGCTCCCGCTTCGGCCGCAACACTGCAAGAACAAGCCGCTGCTTTAACGGCTCAACTCAAGAGCCAAGAGAACACCGTCGCGGCGCTGGGCCAGCAATACGACCAAGACCTCATTCATCTCGGTCAGGTCAATGCGGCGATTACCGCCACCAAAAAGGCAGTATCGCGGGACCGTGTGCTCGTTGGCGCCGACACCGTGTCACTTCGCCAAGCGGCCGTGAACGCGTACATCACCAACGGCGAGGCCGCTTCTTCCAACCCGCTCTTTGCCAGCAACCAGCAAACCTTTGCGGCCACGCAGGAATATTCCGGCGTCGTCCAAGGCTCACTGTCGACCGCACTCTCGCAACTCACCAACTCTCAGGACCACTTGGCATCGCAACAAACCAAGCTGGCTCACGAACAAGCAGATGCACAGGCAACAACCAACGCTGCTGCATCGAGTTTGAACCAAGCCAAGGCCGGCCAAGCCCACCTTGAAGCGACCTTGAGCTCCGTCAAGGGGCAACTCGCCGCAGAAATCGCCGCCCAACAAGCAGCGGCTGCCAAGACTGCTGTAGCCCAGGCCGCGAGTTCAACGGCGGGTCAAAACATCCCGAACCCACCGTCGAACCTTGCAGCTGGTGAGCGCGCCGTTCAATACGCAGAAAGCCAAATCGGTGTGCCCTACGTGTACGCCGATGCAACCCCGCACCAAGGTTTTGACTGCTCAGGACTGACCATGTGGGCGTGGGGCATGGCTGGGGTCACCCTCTCGCACTACTCAGGTGCGCAGATGCAAGAGTCCACGCCGGTGTCGGTCAATAACCTTGAGCCCGGTGACTTGCTCTTCTTCGGTCCGGGTGGATCTGAGCACGTTGCCATGTACGTCGGTGGCGGCATGGTGATTCAAGCCCCGTATACCGGAGCGGTCATTGGCCTCACCTCGTTGGCCGGTGAGCTCGCATGGGCCGGTTCCAATTTCGTTGGCGCTGGGCGCCCGTAAGTTCTCCACCCCTGAGGTGGTGATGTCATGAGGCCAATCCCCACCGTTTTCCATCTCGGACCCCTCCAAATCCATACCTATGGCCTTGGCCTCGCCCTGACCTTCTGGTTTGCCTTTCGCTATTTTGAGCGTCGCCTCAAGGCTCGCGACTACCCCATTGACTGGGTTCCGAGTCTTTTCTTCTGGGTCATCGTCTCGGCCATTGTGGGTGCACGTGCCATGCACGTGCTCTCCAACTTGGGTTATTACAGCGCCAATCCCCTTCAGATCTTCGCGATCTGGCACGGTGGTCTCTCGAGTTTTGGTGGCCTCATCTTGGCCGTCCCCGTTGGGCTCATGATTTTGAAGCGACGCGGCCCCGCTATGAGCGTCGCGAGCGCCATTGACATCGTTGCCCCCGTACTTATGGCGGCGTGGGCACTCGGGCGCTTACTCGGTCCCCAACTCATGGTGGCGGGCGGAGGCCATGAGACGAACCAATGGTTTGGGATGTATTACGCCGGCCAAATTGGCAAGCGGGTTCCCGTGCCCATCATCCAATCCATGGAAGATGCCACTGTCCTCGTGGTCTTGTTGCTCATCGAGCGCCATCTCAGACGGATCACCAATTCTCCGGTGCGACCGATCTATCCCGCTGGAACCATCGCCGGCGTAGCCATGATTCTCTGGGGCATTGAGCGCAGTCTTGACGAACACTTCTTGCTCGGCCAAGACGGAGCCTTGGGAAGCGCCCTCGTTCAGATCGCAGGGGTCTGCCTCGTTGTTGGTGGTGGGGTGCTCTTGATGAATACCCGCCGACGCTGGCTTGCATGGCGCGAAGCTGGCAGCCCAGCCCCGATAACCGAATTAAGCGAAGAGACGGCGACGGACGCCTGAGTCGATCTCGTCTGCTTTCAGGCGGAGCAGATCTTGGGGCACCGAGTCGGTGAGGGCGCGCTGGACTTCCCAGCTGTGTCCCACCGCTTGGAACAATCCCCGACGATGGGCGACCAAGGGTGCCTCTGCGGCAGCGTCGTTGAAGCCAAAGAGTGCGATGATGGCCTGCACGTCGTAGATCGATGGTGCGCGACCAAAGAGTGCCGCACGGCGGGCGGCGAGCAATGCCACGCCAATTTCAATGTCATGGGCGTCTTCTCCTGCTTGCAACTGCAGCGAAGCGCTAAGTCGCTTGGCCAGTTTGATGGCAAAGCCTTGGTCGGGCCCTGGCGCTCCGAAACCTTGGGTGAATGGCCCCACCGGTCGACGGGTCTCTACGGGACGATCCTCGACATGGGTGGTGTGGGGTGTCGCCACGCTGGGGCGAACTTGAGCACTCGGCGCGATGGGGACAAACTGCGGTTGGGTCACGAGTGAAACTCTAGCGAAGCCGTGAGGGTTCGAAACTCATGACGTGTGGAGCAAGCCGTAAATGATCGAGTCGTAGAGAGCGTGCCAACTCGCCTCAATGATGTTCTCAGATACCCCAATAGTGGTCCAGGTGCGCCCCTGGGTCGCAGAGTCAATCAAGACCCGGGTAACGGCTTGAGTGCCGAGACCTGCATTGAGTACACGAACGCGATAGTCGGTGAGGTGGACGCCATCGAGTTCGGGGAACATGGGCCCGATGCAGAGCCGAAGGGCAGCATCGAGTGCGTTCACGGGTCCGTTGCCTTCGGCAGTGGCGACCAAGCGCTCGCCGCCAGCGTGGACCTTGACGGTCGCCTCCGTCGTGGTCGTGCCAATTTCGTCCCCACTGTGATCGGTAATGACTCGGTAACTCTCGACTTCAAAGAAGGACTGCTCCCAACCGGTCGCTCGACGCAAGAGCAGTTCGAGCGATCCGTCTGCCACCTCAAAGTGGTATCCCTCGTTCTCCAAGGTTTTGAGTTGCTCGAGGATGGCGGCAACAGCCTGATCGTCGAGTTCAATGCCTAACTCAGCCGCTTTCATGGCCAAGGTGGCCCTGCCGGCTTTGTCTGAGACTACGACGCGCGTTCCATTTCCCACTAAGGCTGGATCGAGATGTTCGTAGAGGTCTTTAGCCTTGGCGATAGCTGAAGCGTGAAGACCGGCTTTGTGAGCAAATACCGAACTTCCTACGTAGGGCTGCTGAGGATTGGGGGCCACGTTGACGAGCTCGGCAATGTGGTGGGCGACCGGGGTGAGTAGCGCAATGCGTTCGCGCGGGATGGTGTCGACATTCATTTTGAGCGAGAGATCAGGAATCACAGCAGAGAGGTCAGTGTTTCCCGCTCGCTCGCCATAACCGTTGATGCAGCCTTGGAGCTGCGTGATGCCTACTTGCACCGCGGCCAAAGAGTTAGCAACCGCGAGACCTGTGTCATTGTGGCAGTGGATACCGAGCGCTGTTTCAATGCCTTCGGAGCGAACTTTGAGCACGGCATCGGTGATGTCGTGAGGCATGGAGCCACCATTGGTGTCACAGAGCACCAGTGATTCGGCGCCAGCTTGTTCCGCAGCGTGAAGGACGCGCAGTGCAAAGGCTTCACCGCGACGGAATCCGTCGAAGAAGTGTTCTGCGTCAAGGAAGACGCGCTTGCCGTGATTGGTGAGAAAGGCAATGGAATCTTCCACCATGGCGACGGCTTCATCGAGCGACGTCCGCAAGGCTTCTTCGACGTGACGGTCCCATGATTTCGCGACAATGCACACCACCTCGGTGTCTGCTTCAATCAGGTTCCGCAGCGTCGCATCATCCTCAGCTTTGGTTCCTGCTCGACGCGTGGAACCAAAAGCGACCAAGGTCGCCGTAGAGAGTTTGAGCTCGTGGCTAAAGCGCTCAAAGAATTCTGTGTCCTTAGGGTTAGCCCCAGGCCATCCACCTTCGATGTAGGCAACACCTAGGTGGTCGAGCTGCTCGGCCACCCGGATCTTGTCTTCAACGGTGAGAGAGAGGCCTTCTTGCTGAGAGCCGTCGCGCAGAATCGTGTCAAAGATATCGACGTGTGCGGGCAAGCCCGGCAAGTCGACGTGGTGCGACGACATCGGGTGGTCGTGAACGACCCCGTCAGCGTGGACATGCTTAGGCATGACTCAGCCAGTCGTGGTATCTCACCACTTCGCCGCGAACGGTTGCAAAGTACTGCTTCTGAATTTCCTTCGTCACCGGCCCTGGCTTGCCATCGCCAACGAGGCGGTCGTCCACGGATGAAATCGGAACCACTTCTGCGGCCGTCCCGGTCAAGAACGCTTCATCCGCCAAGTACAGGTCTGTGCGAATCAGCGCTTCGTGACGAATCTCGTATCCAAGATCGCGGGCAATCGTGATCACGGAGTCCTGGGTGATGCCCTTAAGGGCTCCCGCCTCTGACGAGGGGGGCGTGATGATGACACCGTCGCGAACAATGAACAGATTCTCACCCGTGCATTCGGAGATACGACCATCTCCCCCGAGCATGATGGCTTCGTCATAGCCCGCCTTGAGCGCTTCAACCTTGGCCAAGGAAGAGTTGACGTAGGCGCCAGTGATCTTGGCGGCAGTGGGCACCGCGTTGGGGTCGTGGCGGTGCCAGGAGCTGATCTTCATGCGGACGCCGTTGTTGAGACCATCGTCGCCGAGGTAGGCACCCCAAGGCCAAGCAGCCACCGAAACATTCACCGTGCAGGGAAGCGGGTTAAGGCCCATCTCTCCGTAGCCGAGGTAGACGAGTGGACGCAGGTAGCAACCATCGACCAGTCCATTCGCACGAACAATTTCGAGTTGCGCTTCCATGAGCTCTTCAACTGAGTAGGGCACGTCCATCATGAGCACCTTGGCTGAGGCCATGAGACGCTCGGTGTGCTCACGAAGACGGAAAATTGCTACGCCCTGAGGGGTCTTATACGCGCGGACACCTTCAAAGACGCCGGAACCGTAGTGAAGGCTGTGGGTCAGCACGTGGACCCGAGCTTGGTCCCACGGGACCATTTCGCCATCCATCCAGATGTATTGCGTAGGGGTAATGGGCATGATTACAACCTCCCTGAGATGGCATCGCCAATCTCAATCGTTGAAGCAGTTTGAGCAGCAGGATCTTGAGCGAATTCACGGATGACCGCTTCGATGCGGCTCGCGGCGTCGTCTTCGCCGAGGTGGCGAAGCATTAGCGCCCCGGAGCTAATCGCGGCCAAGGGGTTGGCCTTGTTTTGACCGGCAATGTCGTGAGCAGCACCATGGACCGGCTCGAAAACTGAGGGTCCTGTGCGATCAGGATTCAAGTTGGCCGATGAGGCAAAGCCAATGCCACCAGACACAGCACCTGCAAGGTCAGTCAAGATATCGCCAAAGAGATTGTCGGTGACGATGACGTCGTAGCGACCGGGCTGTTCAACCATGTAGATGCACGCAGCATCAATGTGGTTGTAGTCGATGGCAACCGACGGGTACTCGGCAGCCACTTCGTTGACGGTGCGTTGCCAGAGATCTCCCGAGAAGGTGAGCACATTGGTCTTGTGGACCAAGGTGAGCTTCTTTGCGGGGCGGCTGTTAGCCAACTCGAAGGCAAAACGAACGCAGCGCTCAACTCCAAAGCGCGTATTCACTGAGCCCTGGGTCGCAACTTCATGAGGAGTTCCCTTGCGCAAGAAACCACCTTCACCGGCATAGGTGCCTTCAGTGTTCTCGCGAATCACCACGAAGTCACAACCCTCGGCAATGGATCCGGGAACCCCAAAGAAGGGACGCAGGTTGATGTAGGTGTCGAGGTCGAAGCGCATGCGAAGCAACAGTCCGCGCTCAAGGGTGCCAGGCGGAATGCTGGTGTCACCAATGGCTGGTCCAATGGCGCCAAGCAAGATGGCGTCGAAACCACGCAGCTCTGCCAAGGTGTCATCGCTGAGCACTTCGCCATCGCGCTGGTAGCGCGCTGCGCCAAGATCAAATTCCTTGGTATTGAGCTGAACGCCAGCAGCGCGGATGACCTTGATGGTTTCAGCCGTTACTTCCGGGCCGATGCCGTCGCCACCAATAACGGCGATGTTGTGGGTGCCACTCACGTTGCTGCTCTCCTTGGATTGAATCGTGGTCTGAATGTTAAAAAACCGTCCACCAAAGTGGACGGCGAACGGCACGCGGGAATCCGCGCGCCTAGCGAATAATTACTCCGTACTCAGACCGGGCCATGGACTTAAGTCTCCCAAAGCCAGCGCCACTGGTCAATTCCAGAGATCTCGGAAGAAAGCGATCGGCCAGCGAGTAGCCTTGGATCCTGCACTTCCAGCGTTTTTGGAGATTTTGCCATGAGTGACACACCTACCAAACTGACCCAAGAGACCTATGACCGCCTCAGCGCGGAGGTCGAGGACCTCACCACCCGGGGCCGGATTGAGATCGCCAACCACATTGAGGCCGCTCGGGCTCTTGGGGACTTGTCAGAAAACGGCGACTACCACGCTGCCAAAGACGCCCAAGGCAAGATGGAAGCTCGTATTCGCCAGCTCCAAGCCCTCTTGAAGACGGCCATCATCACCGAATCAGACCACGACGGCTCCACCGTGATCGAGGGATCCGTCGTGACCCTGCGCTACGTGGGCGACGATGAAGATGACACCCAGGACTACTTCGTTGGCTCCATTGAAGAGCGTCAAGGAGATCTTCCCGTCGCTTCTCCCTCTGCCCCCTTGGGCGCGGCACTCTTGGGACAGGCGGTGGGCGACATTGTCGAATACCAAGCACCTGGCGGATCGCTTCAAGTTGAGATTGTGAGGATAGGTTCATGAGCCCACGTACGTTGGCCGAGAAGATATGGGATGCCCACGTGGTTCACAAGGGTGTCGAAGAGCCCGACCTTCTCTTTATTGATCTCCACCTCATTCACGAGGTCACCTCACCCCAAGCTTTCGATGGCCTGCGCCTCGCTGGTCGGACCGTGCGGCACCCCGAACTGACGATTGCAACCGCTGACCACAATGTCCCCACCACCGACATTGACAAGCCAGTTGCCGACCCGGTGTCAGCCAAGCAACTCGAGGTACTCAACGTCAACACGGCGGAGTTCGGCATTACCTGTTACCCCATGGGCAACAAGAACCAGGGCATCGTTCACATCATTGGCCCCGAGCAAGGCTTGACCCAACCTGGCATGACCATCGTGTGTGGCGACAGTCACACCTCAACCCATGGTGCCTTCGGCGCCCTGGCCTTTGGTATTGGCACCTCGGAAGTCGAACATGTCCTCGCCACCCAGACACTCCCCCAACTCCCCGTCAAGACCATGGCGGTCGAGGTTGAGGGCGCCCTGCCAGAAGGTGTTACAGCCAAGGACTTGGTGCTCGCCATCATTGGCAAACTCGGTACTGGCGGCGGCATCGGCCACATCATTGAATACCGCGGTGAAGCCATTCGCAATCTGTCGATGGAAGGCCGCATGACGGTATGCAACATGTCCATCGAAGCAGGTGCTCGCGCTGGCCTCATTGCCCCCGACGAAACCACCTTTGCCTATCTCGAGGGTCGTGACCACGCCCCCAAGGGCGCTGAGTGGGACGAGGCCGTTGCCTACTGGAAGAGCCTCAAGACCGACGAAGGAGCCACCTTCGACACAGTCGTAACGCTCGATGCCAGCAGCTTGTTTCCCGCCGTCACCTGGGGCACCAACCCTGGGCAGGTCGCGTTCATCGACAGCACCGTGCCTGGTCCCGATGACTTTGAAACACCTTCGGAAAAAGATGCTGCGCTTCGTGCCCTTGAATACATGGGCCTCACCGCAGGCACGCCCATTCGCGACATCAAGGTCGACACGGTCTTTATTGGATCCTGCACCAATGGTCGCATCGAAGACTTGCGAGCGGCAGCTGCCGTCCTCGAGGGGCACACGGTTGCCTCTGGCATGCGAGCCCTGGTCGTTCCCGGATCGCACCGCGTGAAGGAACAAGCCGAGAAAGAAGGCCTCGACAAGATCTTCACGGCCGCGGGCTTTGAATGGCGTGAGCCTGGCTGCTCCATGTGCTTGGCCATGAACCCTGACAAGCTCACCGTCGGCGAGCGTTCAGCGTCAACCTCGAACCGCAACTTCGAAGGTCGCCAAGGCCGTGGCGGTCGCACCCACCTCGTCTCCCCAGCCGTTGCCGCAGCCACTGCGGTTAAGGGCTCCTTTGCCGCTCCGGAGGACCTCTAAATCATGAAGCCCGTCACCATCATCACTGGCCGTGCCGTTCCCCTGGATCGGTCAGACGTCGACACCGACCAAATCATCCCCTCGGATTGGCTCAAGCGCGTCGAGCGCACCGGCTTTGGGGCCGGTCTGTTCTCGGAATGGCGAGACGACCGCGACTTCGTGCTAAACAAGGCCGAATATCAAGGCGCCACCATCTTGGTTGCCGGCGAAAACTTTGGCACCGGTTCTTCTCGCGAACACGCAGTCTGGGCCCTCACTGACTATGGCTTCGAAGCAGTAGTCAGCCCTCGCTTCGCGGACATTTTCCGTAACAACTCGACCAAACAAGGTCTGCTCCCCGTCACCGTGGAACCAGAAATTGGCGCTCGACTGCTCGAAGAAATTGCTAATAACCCCAGTCTCGAGATCACGATTGATGTCGCGCAGGGAACCCTTGAGGTGCCAGAACTTGGACTCACGGTCAGCTTCCCCCTTGATGAGTTCACTCGTGCACGGTTCTTGAATGGCTGGGATGACATTGGCTTGTCACTTCGCTACGAAGACGAGATTGAGTCCTACGAGGCCTCTCGACCCGGCTTCTTGCCCACCACTCGATAATCCACGCCTTGAGCCGAGGGATCGCTCCCGGGTGCTCTGTTCCAGTAACGCAACCTCCGTCAGTGCTTCTCGATTAGAGATTCACATCCACAATCTCGAAGGCGTTGACGTCAATGAGGCCCTGGTCGGTGAGTCGAAGTTCGGGAATCACGGAGAGCCCAAGAAAGCTCAAATGCATGAATGGCGCTCCGATGGTGACGCCAAGACTGCGCGCAGCTTCAAGCAAACGCTCAAGACCCTCGCCGACAACGGCGGCCGGTTGATCGCTCATCAAACCCGCGATGGGGAGAGGCAGAGACGCTAAAACGGCGCCTGTCTCATCGACCACCACCTGCCCGCCACCCATTGCGCCTACGGCCTCAATTGCTGCAGCCATAGCTGTAGTTCCATGATCATGGCGAGACCCCACCGCCATCACATTGTGGGCATCGTGGCCAACCGTCGAAGCGAAGGCTCCGCGCTCGAGACCAAATCCACTCACCCAGCCCAAGCCAATTCGGCCCGTAGCGTGATGGCGCTCGAGCACCGCCAACCTCGCCGCATTGAGTGAACCATCGGCTGGATCGCCTTCCAGCGACTTCGTCGTCAACGATCCGTCTTCAATGCCGATGATTCTTGCATTGCCAGATTCCGGAAGATTCAACTCGAGCGACGAAGCGGTGGGGGCTGAGGCGAGGTGGATACTTTCGCGCATCCATGCAGGTGCAGGAGCAGACTCTACGATTCCCGGGACCATGTGACCTTGTTCGGCCACGAGTTGGCCGCGCTGGTAGACCCGCGCGGGACGCACCCCCTCGATGGTGTCGAAGATACACAGATCCGCTTGATAGCCAGGGCCGAGCGAGCCGAGGTGATGGAACCCGTGATATTCGGCTGGGTTCATGGTGGCCATAATGAAGGCGTCAATCTCACTCACGCCTTCTTGAATCGCCAAGTTGATGCAATCGTTCAAGTGACCCACACTCAGCAAGGTGTCGGGTTCGCGATCATCGGAACACAGGGCCACGTGTCCGATACCGTCTCGCAGCACCATGGGAATCAGATCACGCAAGTTTTGGGACGCTGAGCCTTGGCGAATGAACACCCACATGCCCTTAGCCCGCTTCTCTTCGGCCTCGGCGAGCATCGTGCACTCGTGGTCTGATTCAACCCCAGCAGCGAGATAGGCATCGAGGTCGCGGCCTCGGACTAACGGTGCGTGACCATCCACCCTGCGCCCATTGGCGGCGCCAATACGAGCCAGCATTTCAGCGTCTCCTGCGATGACGCCGGGGAAATTCATCACTTCCGCCACCCCGAGAGCGCCATAGGTGTTCATCAGTTCGGCGACATCTCGGTGGTCGAGATGAGCGCCTGACGATTCAAAAGGCGAGGCCGGAACACAACTCGATGCCGTGATGCCAAAGGTAAAGGGCAAGCGCTCGGCCGCTTGCTTGAGGCCAGCCACTCCAGCCACCCCTAAGACATTCGCAATTTCATGAGGGTCGGCAGCGACTGCTGTAGTTCCAAGTGGCAACACGGTGCGGACAAATTCATCGACCCACAATTTGGTGGATTCCAAGTGCATGTGTGCATCGACAAAGCCAGCGACCACAGCGGCACCAGCAACGTCAAGTTCCTCGAGCGCATCTCGCGGTCCCCAGCCACACACCACGCCGTCAGCTATGGCGAGATCAGTGGTGATCCACGAACGAGCAGCCGGAGATAACACCCGGCCACCACGGATCAACAAGTCTGCGGGTTCATCTCCCCGAGCAACGGCTTGAGCGCGGGCGGAAACAGAAGGTCGAGCCATGCTTCACTTTAGACAGCCCGAGGCGGCGAGTCGGTAGGTGAAATTCGGTACTTCATCCAACCCGATTCTTGGCTCGCCCCATAGGCCTCATAGAGCGCAATCGCATCGTGATTCCAGGTCAACACTTCCCATTCGACGCGGCCTTCTGATCGATTCCTCAATTCATCAAGCAGGGCTTGGGCAATGCCGCGGCGGCGATAGGCGGGCGTGACAAACAATTCCTCGAGCCAGATGCCGGGCCGACACAGAAAGGTGGAGAAGGTCCGGAAATACACCGCTGAGGCCACTACCTCGCCATCGACCTCTGCCAGGAGGCAGTTCATGACAGCGTCGGGGCGTCCCATTTCTCGACGAAAGTCCTCGACGGTGGCTACGAAGATGGATTCCATCTCTTCGAAGATCGCGAGCTGGCGGGAGAGATCCCAGACGACGGCGGCTTCGTCGAGACGCGCATCTCGAATCGTGAGTGTCACTGCTCAGCCAATACGGTTAGCAGCAGAAATGACGGCTCGCAGTGACGCATCAAGAATGGAGGAGTCCATTCCCACGCCCCACCACAGCGCACCATCGGTTCCGGCAACTTGCACATAGGCAACGGCAGCAGCGCCTGAACCACCGGCCAAGGCGTGCTCCGAGTAGTCCTTGACCTCAATGGTGATCCCCAGCGCTTCGTGGAGGCCCGCCACGAGTGCGGCAATGGGTCCGTTGCCTTCGCCCTTTACTGTGACATGGCTATCGTCAACTTTGAGTTGCGCCACAACCGTTGTGTGTCCTGAACCGGTCACTACTTCGGTGGAGATCAACTGCAGTTGAGCATCAGCAGAGAAATAGGTCTCTTCGAAGAGGTCCCAGAGTTCATCGGGCTTGATCTCGGCACCCGTTGCATCCGCAACTTTTTGGACGTGACGCGAGAACTCCACTTGAAGCTGTCTCGGCAAGTTCAATCCATACTCTTGGTCCATGAGGTAACTCACGCCACCCTTGCCCGACTGGGAGTTCACGCGGATGATTTCTTCATAGGTTCGGCCCGTGTGCTTAGGGTCAATGGGGAGATAGGGCACTTCCCAGCGTTCGTAGTCTTGACCGATCAGGGCCATGCCCTTCTTGATGGCGTCTTGGTGTGAGCCCGAGAAGGCGGTGTAGACCAAGTCCCCGGCGTACGGGTGGCGAGGATGTACCGTCATGCGAGTCGTTCGCTCGGCAATGAGGCGAACTTTTTCGATGTCAGAAAAGTCGAGTTCTGGATCGACACCCTGGCTGAACAAATTCAGGGCCAAGGTAACGATATCGACATTGCCAGTGCGCTCACCATTACCGAAAAGCGTTCCTTCCACTCGATCCGCTCCAGCCATTAAGCCCAGCTCTGCGGCGGCGACCCCAGTTCCACGGTCGTTGTGCGGGTGAAGGCTGATCACAACGGTGTCACGGTTCTTGATGGTCCTGCCAAACCACTCAATGACGTCGGCGTACACATTGGGCGTGTAATGCTCAACCGTGGCAGGCAAGTTCAGAATCAAGGGCTTTTCCGCCGTGGGCTGAATGATGTCCATGACGGCCTCGCAAATTTCCACCGCGAAATCTGGCTCAGTGCCGGTGAATGACTCTGGTGAGTATTCGAATTGGACCTCGGTTCCAGGCAGTCCAAATTCAAAGTCCTTGCACAGCGCAGCAGCGTTGCGGGCGATCTCGATGATGCCTTCACGCTCGAGACCAAAGACCACGCGGCGCTGCAGGGTTGAAGTTGAGTTGTAGAAGTGCACGATGACCTTCTTGGCGCCCTTCACTGCTTCGAAGGTGCGGCGAATCAGATCTTCACGGCACTGCACCAAGACCTGAATGGTCACGTCATCGGGGACACGGCCCTCATCAATGATCTTTCGGATGAAATCAAAATCTGTTTGCGATGCCGAGGGGAAACCAACTTCAATTTCCTTGAAGCCGAGTTCCACCAAAAGCGTGAACATGGCGAGCTTGCGCTCTGGATCCATGGGTTCGACGAGCGCCTGGTTTCCATCCCGCAGATCCACGCTGCACCACCGAGGGGCAGCGCTAAGGCGAGCATTGGGCCACGTGCGGTCATCAAGCACGAGGGGCAGCGTCTCGGCATAGCGCGCATGGGGCATAACCCCTTCGTTCTGCTTCGTCGATGCTGGCATCACTGATCTCCTTGGCTGACAGCCCCGTTACGTATCTTGGCGGCCCCACCTGCGCTTGCCCAATGAAAAACCCCCTGGCCAACGGCACAGGAGGTTTCAAGGCGAGCGCAGTGTGGCGCTCGCCGCTAGATAAGCAGCAGGGACGTGGTGTTCGTCACGTCTGTCAGTATATCGGAATCAGGCCAGAATCCAACATGAGCTGCGCCAGATGGCTTCGCAGGTGCCTAGAGTGGAAGCATGAGCCGATGGATCAAACTTGCCCTTCTTGCCCTTGTGGCCGCCGCCGTTGCCTACTTGGTCGTGGAACTGCGAAAGTCCCGCGCAGACAAGGCAGGGGTGGAAACTGATGGCAACTTGCCAGGCAGTTTTGACACCTGGCCGGACGTGCCCGGCAAGCAAACTGCTTAGAAAGGCTTAGAGCTCGATTCGGTGAACGGCCTGGATGCCGGCAGAGCCGACCAAGCCAGCAATCACGTCATCTGCCAGAGCCTCTGCGGTTGAAAGCACCATCAGTGCCGTACCAGCTTCAGCGCTCGGGCTCACGGCCATGGAGTCAACGGAAATTTCGGCGTTGCCAAGCGCAGTACCCACCACCCCGATCATGCCAGGTCGGTCATCATTGCGAACCACCAGCATGTGGGCTGCAGGCGACAGCTCCAACGCATGTCCGTCAACCGAGACGATTCTTGGTTCAATACGGTTGCCAATGCCCGTCAGGGTTCCAGCAACGGAGTGACCACCCGCGCTGACCGTAATCAAGTTCACGAAGTCGTGGCTGGTCACGCTAGAGGTCTCATCAATCTCGAGTCCTCGGCTCTCAGCGATCGCTGGCGCATTGACGTAGCTCACCGGTTCATCGCTGTGTGAGCCCAAAAGGCCCTTGAGTACGGACAGAGTCAAGATGCCCGTGCCCGTGCCAGCAAGTTCTCCGTGGAAACCAATGTCGACCTTTGAGGGGCTCTCGTCGACGAGCCCGCCAACGAATCGACCTAATTGCTCGGCAAGACCCATGAAGGGGCGCACCATTTCAGAAACATCGCCCGCTGCAATATTGACAGCAAAGGGCACAAAGTCACCAGCCAAGGCCAGTTCGACCATGTCGGCAATCGTGGCCCCAGCTTTGTCCTGAGCTTCAGCCGTCGAGGCACCAAGGTGAGGAGCGACGACGACTGAGCTCAATTCAAAGAGCGGAGATTCAGTCGTTGGTTCCTTCTCGAAGACATCTATGCCAGCGCCACCAACATGACCTGAGCGAATCGCATCGGCGAGCGCCGCTTCATCCACGATGCCGCCTCGAGCTGCGTTGATGATACGAACACCCTTCTTGGTCTTGGCCAAGGTTTCTGCGTTCAACAAACCAATGGTTTCTTTGTTCTTGGGAAGGTGAATGGTGATGAAATCTGCGCGGGCCAGCGCCTCATCGAGACTTACCATTTCAATCCCCATGAGCTTGGCGCGCTCCGCACTTACAAAGGGGTCATAGGCAATCAAGGTCATGCCGAAGGCCAAAGCGCGCTGAGCCACGAGGGCACCGATGCGACCCAAACCAATGATGGCGAGGGTCTTTTCGTAGAGTTCAACACCCTCCCACTTCGAGCGCTCCCACTTCCCCGCCACCAGCGCCGAGTGGGCTTGGGGGATGTTTCTCGCTTGAGCGAGGAGCAATGCCATGGCCTGCTCGGCTGCTGAGACGATGTTCGATTGAGGGGCGTTGACAACCATGACGCCGAGCTCCGTGGCGCGAACCACATCAACATTGTCAAGACCAATGCCGGCTCGACCAACAACGACGAGATCACGACCAGCTTCGAGCACTTCAGCCGTGACGGTGGTGGCGGAACGGATGATCAGCGCGTGAGCGCCAACAATTACTTCGAGCAATTGCTCAGGCGTGAGGTCAAGCTGAATATCAACCTCGTGTCCAGCTGCGGCCAACTGGTCCAAGCCCGGTTGTGCAATCTTTTCGGTAACAAGGACTCTGGCCATGTGTTCTCCTGAATGGGTGGGGGGTTAGTAACTGTTATTGAGCGTCAGCGAAGAGTTGCTGCAGACGCGTCACGCCTTCAACAAGATCATCGTCGCCAAGCGCATATGAGAGTCGCAAGTATCCAGGAGCACCAAACGCCTCGCCTGGGACCACCGCCACCTTGACCTCGTCAATGCACAATTCAGCCAGTTCGGCGCTGCTCGTGCAGACACGACCGCGAATGTTCTTGCTCAACAAGCCCGTGACATTAGGGAAGCAATAGAAGGCACCCTTGGGCAACAGGCAGGTCACACCATCAATCTCGTTCAGCATGTTGGTCATGAGCTTGCGCCGCCGATCGAAGGCTTCGCGCATGGCGGCAACTGCGGTGAGGTCACCGCTGACCGCCGCGAGCGCCGCTTGCTGAGAAACGTCTGCCACGTTGGAGGTGATTTGACTCTGCAGGTTTGTTGCTGCAGCAATCACGTCTTTTGGCCCAATAATCCAGCCAACTCGCCATCCGGTCATGGCGTAGGTCTTGGCGACACCATTGACGACTACCCAGTGATCACCAAGGGCCGCAGATCGAGCCGGCATGGAAATCAATTCAGCGTCGTCGTAGATCAGGTGTTCGTAAATCTCGTCGGCCATGACCCAAATGCCATGCTCGGCCGCCCAAGCAGCCACAGCATCCATCTCTTCTGCCGTGTAGACAGCGCCCGTTGGGTTCGACGGCGAGCAAAAGACCAACAACTTGGTGTTGGGGGTACGAACAGCTTCGAGCATGTCCGGCGTCGCTTTGAAGCCCGTGCTCTCGTCGGTGGCCACAATGACCGGAACGCCGCCAACCAGAGCAGCTGACTCCGGGTACGTCGTCCAAAAAGGCGCCGGGATAATGACTTCATCGCCTGGATCAAGCAATGCGGCAAAGGCATTGGCAATGGCGTGTTTGCCGCCGTTGGTGATCATGACCTGATCAGCGGTGATCTCGAGACCGGAGTCGCGCTTGGTTTTAGCCACAATGGCCTGACGAAGCTCAGGAAGGCCGCCAGCGGGCGTGTACCGGTGGTTTTTGGGGTCTCGGCAGGCCGCCACTGCAAATTCCACAATGGCGTCAGGAGTTGGGAAATCTGGCTCTCCGGCACCAAAACCTATGACATTCTCACCTGCTGCCTTGAGCGCTTTGGCCCGAGCATCGACGGCGAGGGTGGCCGATGGCTGGAGTTCTGACAATCTCTTTGATACGCGGTTTTTGGTGCCTTCCATAGGTGCAATGATTCCATATATGAGCGACCCCTCCAACATCAAGATTCCTGACAGCCTTCTCCCCGCCGATGGACGCTTCGGCGCTGGCCCCTCAAAGGTCCGCCAAGCCCAACTAGACGCCCTCGTGGCCGAGGCTCCGACCTATCTTGGAACCAGCCATCGCCAAGCCACGGTAAAGAACGTGGTGGGTCGCGTTCGCGGCGGACTGCACAACCTGTTCAACCTTCCTGATGGCTACGAAGTCCTCTTGGGCAATGGTGGAACTACGGCATTTTGGGACGCTGCGGTCTTTGGTCTCATTGAAACCAAGAGCCAGCACCTCAACTTTGGTGAGTTCTCCTCCAAGTTCGCAACTGCGGCCGCATTGGCTCCCTTCCTTGGCGATCCAGAAGTGATCAAGTCTGAGCCGGGCACGCACCCTGAAGCCGTGGCTCGCCCAGAGATCGATCTCTATGGCCTCACCCACAACGAGACCTCGACGGGTGTCTCCATGACCATTACCCGCCCCGAGGGCGCGTCTGGCCTCGTGGCCGTTGATGCCACCTCAGGAGCTGGCGGTCTGAGAGTCGATGCATCTCAATTTGACTGCTACTACTTCGCGCCGCAAAAGTCCTTTGCTTCTGATGGTGGGCTGTGGTTGGCCTTGTGCTCTCCAGCTGCGATTGAGCGGATCGAGAAGATTGCTGCATCAGATCGCTTTATCCCTGAATTCTTGAATTTGAAGACAGCGCTGGATAACTCGCGACTCGATCAGACCTACAACACCCCAGCGCTCGCCACCTTGCATCTGCTGGCGAGCCAAGTTGAGTGGTTTAACGAAAACGGCGGCTTGGAGTTCTCGGCCGGTCGATCTGATCGCAACGCTGAGGTGCTCTACTCCTGGGCCGAACAGAGCGATTTTGCTACGCCCTTTGTCGCCAAGCCTGAAGAGCGTAGCCACGTCATTGGCACCATCGACTTTGTCGACTCTATTGATGCAGCCGTCGTAGCCAAGGTCTTGAGAGCCCACGGCATCGTCGACACGGAGCCGTATCGCAAGCTGGGCCGCAACCAACTTCGTATCGCTATGTTCCCGGCCATTGACTCAGAGGACATCGCATCGCTCTGCGCGGCGATCACCTACGTGGTCGGCGCGCTCGCGAGCTAAGCAGGTATGAGTGGTGGAGCGCTAACACTCCACCACGTTGAGCGCGAGGCCACCCATGGCGGTCTCTTTGTACTTCTCCTGCATGTCAGCGCCCGTGTCTTTCATCGTCTTAATGGCTTGATCGAGTGACACTCGGTGAGTGCCGGTCCCGCGCAAAGCCATTCGCGCGGCCGTAATGGCCTGAACGGCGGCTACCGCGTTTCGTTCAATGCAGGGAATTTGCACGAGGCCTTCGACGGGATCGCAGGTGAGGCCCAAGTTGTGCTCAATGCCAATTTCGGCCGCATTCTCAACCTGCCCTGGCGTACCACCGAGAGCCGCAGCAAGGCCAGCGGCGGCCATAGAACATGCCGATCCAACTTCGCCTTGGCAACCAACGTCTGCACCCGAGATGGAAGCGTTTTGTTTAAACAGAGAGCCCACGGCCGCAGCTACCAACAAGAAGGTAACGATTCCTTCCTCGCTGGCTCCCTCGACAAAGGTCGTGTAGTACTTCAAGACAGCCGGCACGATCCCTGCGGCCCCGTTGGTGGGGGCCGTGACCACACGACCACCAGACGCATTTTCTTCGTTGACGGCGAGTGCCCACAGGGTCACCCAGTCCATTTGTGAAAGACCGTCAGCTGAACCACGTTCGCTCTCGAGTTGTCGCATGAGCTCCGGTGCTCGACGTTTCACCCGAAGACCTCCAGGAAGTACCCCTGAGGTTGCACACCCTTGAGCGATGCAAGCATCCATCGTGGCCCAAATCCCCAAGACGCGAGTGATGACCTCATCGCGGGATCGCCAGATCGACTCATTGCGAATGATGAGTTCAGCGATGCTCAATGATGAACGCTCGCATGCTTGCAAGAGTTCATCAGCCGTCGAAAAGGGGTGTGGCACCATTTCGGGACTCGCCTCATCGACGAGGCCGCTTGCCCCATCTTCAACGACGAATCCGCCCCCTACCGAGTAATACGTGCGCTCTGAGAGCAACTCGTCATCAGCGTTGAAGGCTCGGAACACCATGCCGTTGGTGTGAAAAGCAAGTCTCGTGAGGGGACGCATGCGCAGATCGTCTTCTTCACGGAATTGAATCTTGCGTCGGCCTCCCAAGGCGAGTACTTCGGTCGAACGCACTTCGTGCATCGTCGAGGCAACGGCATCAGGAATAACTGTCTCGGGAGCCTCTCCGAGCAGTCCGAGCATGACGGCTTCTGGGGAAAGGTGGCCGCGCCCCGTCGCCCCCAAAGAACCACAGAGGTCAATTTCAACCCGATGTACGGAGTCCAAGAGTTGCTCGCCCTCAAGGTGATCCACAAAACTCTTTGCCGCGCGCATAGGGCCAGTGGTGTGCGAACTCGATGGGCCGATGCCTACTTTGAAGAGATCAAAAACGCCTACATACATTGCGCTAGCTCCTCATCAGGAAGGCCGGATGCGTTCGTTCGTTGGGTCATACATTGCCTTCAACGAGACCTCAATCGGAGCGTGGCGACCGCCAACATTCAACGAGAAGCCACCTTCTCGAATCCAGTCCGCGGTGACGGTGTCTCCATCGCGTCGCCACAGGTATGCGAGTCCGACACAGGTGCCAAAGGTGGTTGACCAAGCCGCAGAGGTGACTTGGCCCACCGCTTGACCATCGCGCTCAACGAGCTCCCCGCCCCACACCATCACATCGTCATCGCTGAGTTTGAACGAAACCAAGCGACGCTTCGGGCCCGCAGCTTTGACCGCCTCGACTGCACTGCGGCCAATGAAGTCAATGTCTGTATTGAGTTTGCAGGTGAAGCTGAGTCCCGCTTCGATGGGGCTGTAGTCCGGCGTTAAATCGGAACCAAAGGCTCGATACCCCTTGTCGAGTCGAAGCGAGTTAATGGAGTAATAACCCGCATCAACGAGACCGAGATCTACACCTTCTCGCTTCAAGTCTTGATAAACACCAACAGCAAACTCAACGGGCACATAGAGCTCCCATCCGAGTTCCCCGACATAGGTGATGCGTGTTGCTCTCACCGTGGAATAGCCCAAATCAATTTCTTGACTGGTCGAGAATCCAAAGGCTTCATCTGAGAAATCCGCTCGGCTCAAGCGCTCAAGCAGGGTTCGCGAATTCGGACCCATGAGGCCATACACGGCGTACATGGCGGTGACGTCAGTGACCGTCACCATCTCATCGGCACGGCGGTGGCGAAGAATCCACGCAGCGTCACGAAGTGGCGTCGCGGCACCCGTGACCAACATGAATTGGTCATAGGCCAAACGAGTGATCGTCACATCAGCCTCATAGCCACCACGGCTATTGAGCATCGCGGTGTAAACCGCTCGGCCAACTTCGACGTCCAAGTCAGCGGTGCAGAGTCGTTGCAGCAATGAAACCGAATCGGGACCTTGGATGAGTAGCTTTCCAAACGACGTCTGGTCGTAAATGGCTACCGCTTCTCGAGTAGCGCGTTGTTCGACATCGCTCCAAGCCAACCACTGTGGCTTTGACCAGGTGTAGTCAAGTTCAGGAGCGACTCCCTCTGGTGCAAAGACGTTGGCGCGCTCCCAGCCCATCTTGGAGCCGAAGTTGGCGCCGGCCTCGGCCAGCAGGTCATAAATGGCCGAGCGTCGGAAGGGGCGGGCTGTTTCTAGTTCGCGATTGGGCCACGGTACGGCGTAGTGAAGACCGAGGATTTCGCCAACCCGATCATGGAGCCACTGGTTGTTGCCGTTAAAGCCAGCGAAGCGTCGGATGTCGACGGACACCAGATCTTGAGTTGGCTCGCCTTCGACAATCCATTCGGCCAAGGCCTTGCCGGCGCCACCAGCAGAGGCAATACCAACGGAGTTGAAACCCGCGCCCACAAAGAAGTTCTTGAGTTCAGGGGCTTCACCCAAGATGAATTGGTTGTCCGGGGTAAAACTCTCAGGACCGTTATAGAACTTCTTGATTCCCGTGTGGTGAAGCGCCGGGATTCGATTGAGCGCCGAATCCATCAGGATGCTGAAGTGATCCCAGTCCTCTTCAAGGAGCTGGAACTCAAAGGGATATGGCAATTGGTCAGGGGCCACCCAGGGCTTCGCCTCGGGCTCAAAGCCTCCAACGACCAAGCCTCCGACCTCTTCCTTCATGTAGGTATAACCATCGGGATCACGGAGAATCGGAAGGTTGCGATGGACGCCTTCAATCTGTTCGGTGACCACATAGAAGTGCTCTGCTGAGTGAAGTGGGACATTGACCCCACACATGGAGCCAATTGCCTTGGCCCATTGACCGGCACAGTTCACGACAATGTCAGCTTCGATAAAGCCCTTGTCAGTCTGCACACCGGTCACCGCTCCACGCTCGGTGCTAATCGCCGTGACTCGGGTCTTCTCGAAGATTTTGGCTCCGGCCTCACGGGCTCCTCTCGCCAACGATGCCGTGACATCGACCGGGTTGGCCGTGCCATCCCCGGGAAGCCAGATGGCGCCAATGAGGTCTGAGATCTCCAAGATGGGATACATCTCCTTGGCCTGCTCTGGCGTCAACAACTCACATTCGAGGTCGTAGGCTTCTGCCGTTGCCAAGGTTCGCTGCAACTGAATCCATCGATCAGGAGTGCGCGCAACAGTCACACCACCACAGCGCTTAAAGCCTGTGGCGAGACCAGTCTCGGCTTCCAAGGTTTCGTACAGCTTGGCTGAGTACTGAACCAAACGAGTTCCTGACTCCGTTGCTCGAAGTTGACCCACGAGGCCAGCAGCGTGCCAGGTCGTGCCACTTGAGAGCTGGCCTTGTTCAATCAGAACTACGTCGCTTCTACCAAGTTTGGTCAGGTGATAGGCCACCGAACTTCCGACAATGCCACCTCCGATGATGACAATTTCTGCTCGAGTGGGAAAAGCTTGTTCGGCGCTCATGTCTTTCAGGGCTCCTAGTCGCAGGTGTAGGGGGCTTAGTGATCTAACTGAACAGATTGCAGAAGTTCTTCAAAAGCAGGGCTTCGAAAGAGTGCGACCGCCCGGTCATACTTTTCCATTCCCCACTCCCAAAAATCAAAATCGATGTCGCTGGTGGCATCTTGAATTGATGCCCATAAGGTCCAGCCATATTGGCTCATCACGGCTTGGAGGCGTGCTCTGGCCACCCGGTTCACCAGGTGCTCTCCGTAGTAGGCCTCCACGAGCTCGTCGAGTTGGTCATCGGCTAAATGGCATTCGCTCCAGATATTGCCAAGTTCGAAACAGGGGTCGTTGTTGCCGGCGTACTCATAATCAATCAGGCGGATCTCGTCCCCGGTGTCGATGAAATTTCCCGCCAAGAGATCGTTGTTGCATGGGACCAAGGCCTCAGCATTCACGGCCAGCGCATCTTTGATGCGAGGTAGGCATTCGGCAAAATCGAGATAATCAGAAGGGATCCGATATCCGCGCTCGAGCACCTTGGCCAAGTAGCCCGATTGGATCTCAAACATATTGAATTCGCTGGCGAAAGCTTGCGCGCCATGGAGGCGTCGCACCGCCGATGCCACGCGGGCGATGTTTCCCGGAACCTGGAAGCTGGCATCGGTGAAGGTCTCGCCATCAAGAAACTCCACGGCCATCACGCAGTGCTGCGGCAGGTAGCCAACCACTCGTGCGCCAGCGCCAACCGCAGCTGCGCGAACTGAGTTCTGGTACTCATGTTCGCGATTGATGGCGAGTTCGAGCGATTCTTTCGAGCTCACGCGCACGACATACGCGCCATCGTGAACAACGACTTTGAAATTACGATTCGTCAGCCCACCGCTAATTTCGCTGACGCTTCGGCTGCGACCTGCGAGCACATCAAGCTCATCCAATACGGATTCGGGGAGTACGTCATCGAATCCATCATTACGCCGGCCGGCCATTCGTCAACTCCCCCCATTGCGAGTCATCTGGCCGCCTCGCGACCACTCCTAAACCTACATGCCTCTCGCCTCATGCAATGAGCCGGCTGCGAATTGCTCGCAGCCGGCTCATTGACAAGGTTGTGCCCAAAGGGCGAATACTTATGCCTCGACGGCAGCAGCACCTTCGTCGATGTTAGCGATGGGGCCCTTGAACCACTTCTTCACCGAAGCGTGCCAGTAGATCCAGAGCAGGACCATAACAACCGGCACCACGATGATGGTGTAGTTCACGTACTTCATGCTGAAGCCTGAGTCCCACGGCACGCCCAAGTTGGTGTTGGGCATGAAGGCCATGACGGTGCAGAGCACCACGTCAATCAAGGCGACCACAGCAAGCCACTTGTAGTGCTTGCCAAGGTTCCAACCACCAACTTCGAACTTGTCGCCGTGCTTGAGGCGGTGGTAGATCGGGATAGCGAAGCACCAGTAGAGGCCGATAACGCCGATGGAGACCACCGCGTTGAAGGCCACGGGAACGGCCACGCCACCAACGTCAACCTTGATCAACGCGGGGGCGGTCAGGATAAGACCAGCAATGGCCGTTGCGATAACCGCGTAGAACGGCACCTTGTGCTTGTTGACCTGCGACCACATGCGGTGACCTGGTACCGCGCCGTCACGGCTGAAGGCATAAAGCATGCGGGTGCATGAGGTCATGCACGCGAAAGTGCAGAAGAGCTGACCAGCCGTAGCAATCAAGAGCACCGCGCCACCCCAGCGAGAGGTCAGGGCCTGGGCGAAGATCACGGCCACGCCACCGCCGCCCTTGGTGACGCCAGCTTCGTTTTGTACCGCGAACAAGAACGCCAGCAACAGGATCCATCCACCAATGGCGGAGTAGAAGATCGAGCGCCACATGCCCTTGGCCGCGGTGTTCGCTGCACCCTTGGTTTCTTCAGAAAGGTGAGCAGAAGCGTCATAACCGGTGATCGTGTACTGCGTCAGCAATCCACCGATAGGCAAAATGATGAACAAGAAGCCCCAGCCGTGGGTTGATCCGTTGAAGAAGCCCGTGTTGTTGATCGTCGACGTGAACACCATCTTGAAGCTTGCGTGGTGGTGGGGAAGGATGATCAGAATCAACACGACGGCTGCTGCACCAAAGACGTGCCACCACACTGAGATGTTGTTAATGACGGCGAGCAGGTGACTCGAGAAGATGTTGATCAAGGCTGCAAGGAGCAAGATCACTACGAAGTAGATGAAAATCGTGTCGAGGTTTCCGGCGGTGTAGTGACCAGGCAGCAAGAAGCTCAAGGTCAGGTCAAAGAAGGTCGCACAGCCATAGGCCACCGACGCCACGATGGCGAGCAGACCAATGAGGTTCAGCCAACCGGTGTAGTACCCGGCCTTGGCGCCACCCAACTTGGAAGCCCACCAGTAGATACCGCCAGACGTTGGGTAAGCAGAAACCAACTCAGCCATGCACAAACCAATCGAGAGAATCAGTGCGGCGAAGATCGGCCAGCCCCATGCAATGGCGGCTGGTCCACCACCGTTCCATCCGGCGTAGAAGGTCGTGAAGCAACCCGCCAGAATCGAGATGATGGAGAACGAGATGGCAAAGTTCGAGAACCCTGACCAGCTTCGGTTCAACTCCTGCTTGTAGCCGAGGGCCGCGAGCGCTCGCTCGTCCTCGTCCATAATGTCAAAATCAATGCCCTCGGGCATGTAGTCCCCTCCCGTTTGAGGGCCGCGACACGTCGCGACCCGTCGTTAACCTTGAGGCGACGATAACACCGACTCAGCGAATGCTGATAACTTTTTTGCTCCTCGTACGAGATTTTCTCTAGTTTTTTACTTGACGTTCCCCGTAAAGCAACGAACACCTCGCTCCACGGGGAACGAGGTGCTCGAGCTAACTCGATTGAGCAAGGGGCGCAATCAGCCGCCTGATACATCCTCAACACGCTGCTTGCCTGCCGAGATGAAGGGCATCATTGCACGAAGTTCTGCGCCGACCTTCTCGATCTGGTGCTCTTTGCCCGCTGCTTGCAGTGCGTGATAGTTCGGGCATCCGGCTTCGTTCTCGGCGATCCACTCGGCAGCAAAAGTGCCGTCTTGGATTTCACCGAGGACTTTGCGCATTTCGGCACGAACTGAGTCGTTAATAATGCGAGGACCGCGCGTCAGGTCACCATATTCTGCGGTGTCTGAGATCGAGTAGCGCATTCCCGCGATGCCCTGTTCGTACATCAAGTCAACGATGAGCTTGAGCTCATGCAAGCACTCGAAGTATGCACTCTCGGGCTGGTACCCGGCGTTGACCAGCGTTTCAAAACCGGCACGAACCAATTCGGACATGCCGCCACAGAGGACGACTTGCTCACCAAAGAGGTCCGTCTCGGTCTCTTCAGTGAAGGTGGTGTCAAGAACTCCAGCGCGAGCACCACCGACGCCCCAGGCGTAACTGAGGGCGTTGGCGTGAGCGTTGCCGGTCGCATCTTGGTGCACGGCGATAAGGGCTGGCACACCGCCACCCTCGGTGTAGGTGCGTCGCACCAAGTGACCCGGGCCCTTCGGGGCAATCATGGTCACGTCCACGTTGGCCGGCGGCACGATCTGGCCAAAGCGAATGTTGAAACCGTGGGCGAACATCAACATGTCGCCTTCGTTCAAGTGAGGCTCGATGGACTCTTCGTAGATGGCCTTCTGGCGAGTGTCGGGAACCAAGAGCATGATGACGTCAGCCCAAGCTGCGGCTTCTGAAGGAGTCTTCACCGTAAGGCCGGCTTCTTGGGCCTTCTTGGCCGAGGATGATCCCTCGCGCAAACCAACACACACGTCGACGCCGGATTCGGCCAAGTTGAGGGCGTGGGCGTGGCCCTGCGAGCCATAACCAATGATGGCTACCTTGCGGCCTTTGATGATGGAAGGATCCGTGTCCTTCTCGTAATAGAGGGTTGCCATGGGGGTTGCTCCTATCTCTCTTGGTTGAGAACGTGTTGCTACGCCTGGGTAGCGGAATGATTCAGTCTAGGCAGTGCCACTCGACCCGTTCGCTGAACTTCTCGAGAGGGGTAGCCCTGGGCCAACATGGCCTCAAAAGCGTTGAGTGCCGTTGGGGTTCCCGACAGGGTCAAGGTGACGGCTTCATCACTGACATCGACCACAGATGCTCCAGCATCGGCCACCGATTCGAGCAGATGATCGCGCTCATCATGTGCCACATGGACCGTAGCCAACAGCAATTCGCGTTCCAAGGCCTCATTGGAGCCCAAGTCCCTAATCTCCACGACATTGATGAGCTTGTTGAGCTGGCCCACCACTTGTTCGAGGGGTGCCGATTCGGCATCCACGACAATGGTGATGCGGCTAAAGCGCTCGTGAGCATCAGCGGGGGCTACGGCGAGTGAATAGATATTGAAGGCACGCCGCGAGAACAATCCCGCCACGCGGGCCAAAACACCAGCCTTGTTTTCAACCAATACCGACAAAATGTGGTGGGTGATGGGGCTGTGGGTGGTCGTACCGCTGAATGGCTCTGGCATTAGGCACCTGCTTGTTGAATCGGGTGGACCATGATGTCGTCATTGGACGCACCAGCTGCCACCATGGGGAATACCTTTTCGGCCGCATCAGTGCGGAAGTCAATGACGACGGGTCGGTCATTGATGGCGTTGGCCTTTTCAATGGCTGCTTCGACATCTTCAGCCCGATCAACCCGAATGCCGACGCAACCCATGGCTTCAGCCCACATCACGTAGTTCGGAAGATCTTGGCTGAGATAGACCTCGGAGTAGCGCTCTTCGTAGAACATTTCCTGCCACTGGCGAACCATGCCGAGATAGGAGTTGTTCAAGATGGCCACCTTGATCGGAATGCCTTCTGAGCGCGCGGTCACGAGTTCTTGGGCCGTCATCTGGAAACAGCCATCGCCGTCGATGGCCCACACGGTGCGGCCAGGCTGGCCTGCTTTGGCTCCGATAGCAGCGGGGACGGCGTAGCCCATGGTGCCTGCTCCGCCTGAGTTAATCCAGGTATAGGGGTGCTCATAGTTCCAATGGTGCGCAGCCCACATCTGGTGCTGACCAACGCCAGAAACGACGATGGTGTCGTCTGGGCTCATCTCATTGAGCTTTTCGATGATGGCCTGTGGCTTAAGCATGCCACCATCTGATGCTGGTTCATAGATCATCGGATAGCGCTCGCGCCAATCATTGAGTGTGGCCCACCAGGCAGCGAGATCAGCGCGCGGCAAGCCGGCCGATGCTGCACTTAAGGCCTCGATGACATGGCGGGCGTCGCCCACGATGCCAACGTCGGCCTTGCGAACTTTGCCAATTTCAGCGGCATCAATGTCGACGTGGACAATGGCGGCGCGGGGTGCAAAGGCATCGAGTCGGCCCGTGACGCGGTCGTCGAAGCGAGCACCGAGTGATACCAACAAGTCAGCTTGCTGCATGGCCGTCACCGCGGTGTAGTTGCCGTGCATGCCCGGCATGCCGAGGTTCTGAGGATGCGAGTCTGGCAAGGCGCCGCGCGCCATCAGCGTGGTGACGACCGGTGCGCCGCTCACTCGTACCAACTCAGCGAGTGCCTCAATAGCGCGAGCCTTGATAACGCCACCACCGACGTAGAGAACTGGACGCTCGGCGTCGGCGAGCAATCGTGCGGCAGCAGCAATGGCTTCAGGGTCACCCTCGAGCACCGGGTGATACCCGGGCAAATCGAGTTGGTCTGGCGTTGGGCAATCGTGCCACTCGACCATCGATTGCGTCACATCTTTCGGTACGTCGACGAGTACGGGACCCGGTCGTCCCGTCGTGGCTACGTAGAAGGCTTCGGCAATGACGTCCGGTATGTCTTTGGCGTCTTTAATCAGCCAGTTGTGCTTGGTGATACCCATGGTGATGCCGGTGATGTCGCATTCCTGGAACGCATCGGTTCCAATAGCTGCGGTGGGTACCTGACCGGTGATGACGACCAAAGGAATCGAGTCCATGTAGGCGTTAGCGATCGGGGTCACGATGTTGGTGGCACCTGGACCCGAGGTCACCATGGCGACGCCTGGTCGGCCGGTGGCTTGGGCGTAGCCTTCAGCCATGTGGCCAGCCCCTTGTTCGTGGCGCACCAAAACGTGACGGATACTCGAATCAATGATGGGGTCGTAGACGGGCAAAATGGCGCCGCCTGGATAGCCAAAGATCACTTCGGTGCCTTGTTGCTCAAGGGCCTTAATCAGGGCTTGAGCTCCGGTGATGTTCATAGCTAATTCTCCAAGGATTCTGGGTCAGGTTGCAAAACAAAAGAACCTCCCGATTGGGAGGTTCTCAACGCGCGACGATATGTGAGGTCGCGCGTTAGGGCACTACCACTACGAGATCTGAGATGTGATGAGCACAATGCATGGATCTATGGTGCCACAGCGCGCAAGCCAACACAACTGAGACGGCGTGATGCCATGAAATCTCTGACATTGGAGGCGCTCCGTCGACTCTTGGCGCCGCCACGAGGGCCTAGGCCGATCGACGAGTTCTCAGGCCTGCAGCCACCGCTTTGCCATCAGCCTGGCCCTTGGTCGCCGCCATGATCTTGCCCGTGAAAAAGCCCTGCAACTTGTCGTCGCCGTCGCAGAATCGTGACCACTCATCGGGGTGGGCGGCGATGACTTCGTCCAAGATGGTGTCAAGGGCACCATCGGCCATCTGTTCAAAGCCCTTGGCCTTGGCGATGGCTTTGGGGTCTCCCCCTCCATTGACAATCACTTCTTGCAACACGGCCTTGGATTGCGTCGCCGACAACTCGCCGGCTTGCTCCATCAGCAAGGTAGCCGCCACGGCTTGGGCATCAACGGTGGCGACCACGTCACCCGATGCTGCGAGTTCATTGGACGTACGTGTCAACGCAAGCGGCGCATTGACGCCTGCGGCGACTGCTGCCACCACAAAACTGTCGAGCCCTTGCTCCACCACGCTCAAGAGCTGATCGAGCTGCGCATCGGTGGGTTCACCGAGCAGCGACACCAAGGTTGCGCGACGCTCGGCTGGCATGGGTCCGAGTTCGGATCGGACCGTGTCGATGAACTCACTCGTTGGCTCTACGGGAACCAAGTCGGGCTCGGGGAAGTAGCGATAGTCGTACGCCTCTTCTTTGGTTCGCAAGGTATGAGTCTTGCCGGCGTCTTCATCCCAGTGCCGCGTCTCTTGCGTCACGGTGCCGCCATCTTCAAGCAGGGCAATCTGGCGAAGCGCTTCGTATTCGACGGCCCGCTGCACGGAGCGAAGTGAGTTCAGGTTCTTAATTTCACAGCGCGTCCCAAAGGGTTGATCATCGCCCCGGCGAACCGACACGTTGGCATCGACTCGCATCGAACCTTCTTCCATGCGGCCATCTGATGCACCTGAAGCAATCAGGATGGACCGCAGTTCAGCGGCGTAGGCACGGGCTTGGGCCGCGGAGCGAATATCAGGACAGGACACAATTTCAACCAGGGGCACACCGCTGCGGTTGTAGTCGACGAGTGATTCGTCCGAGCCATGGATACGGCCGGTGCCGCCTAAGTGGGTGGTTTTGCCCGTGTCTTCTTCGAGGTGGGCTCGCTCAATGCCAACGCGCACACCGTCGGGCAGATCAAGATATCCGGGCCCATTGATCGGCACGTCGTATTGGCTGATCTGGAAATCCTTGGGCATGTCTGGATAGAAGTAGTTCTTGCGGTGGAAGGAAGAGTTCTGCACCACACAATTCAGTGCCAAACCAATGCGAATGGCGTATTCCACCGCGCGCTGATTCAAGACCGGCAGGGCGCCGGGCAGCCCCAAACACACCGGGCAGATATTGGTATTGGGCTCGTCACCAAAGTTGTTGGCGCAGCCACAGAACAACTTGGTGTCGGTGCGTAGTTCGGTGTGGACCTCGAGGCCCACCACCATGGTCCAACCATCAGGAAGGGCACTCATCGTCCAGCCTCGCTTTCCAAGATTTTGGCAGCACGAAACAAGGTCGGCTCAGACAACGCTGGGCCGAGCAACTGCACGCCAATCGGGAGTCCATCACCATCAACGCCAAAGGGCACCGACATGGCCGGGTGGCCTGCCAAGTTGGACGGAATGGTGAAGATGTCGGAGTAGTACATCGCCATGGGGTCGGCGGTCTTGGCCCCAAACTCAAATGCCGTTGTTGGCGTGGTCGCCCCGAGCAGCACGTCGCATTGGGCATAGAGACGGGCAAAGGTTTCAATAATCAAGGTGCGAACCTTTTGAGCCTGGCCGTAATAGGCGTCGTAGTAACCAGCTGACAGTGCATAGGTGCCAAGCATGATCCGTCGCTTCACTTCGTCACCAAAACCAGCCGTGCGAGTAGCCGTCATCATTGCGGCGACATCGGGGGCGTCAACACGATTGCCGTAGCGCACACCGTCATAGCGTGCCAAGTTCGAAGACGCCTCAGCTGGTGCGATCAAGTAATAAGCCGCAAGACCCAGGCGAAGCTCGGGTGCGGAGAGCTCGACCAAGGTGGCCCCTTGGGCCACCAGCGCCTCTTGGGCGGCAACCACACGGTCGCGAACTTCGTCACTCGTGCCATCAATGAGCTCAGGCACAATCCCTACTCGTAGGCCTGCCACGCCGTCATTGATCGTGGTCATGACATCGGGTGCCGGAGCATTGAGCGACGTTGAGTCCATGGGGTCGTGGCCTGCAATGACTTCAAAGAGAATGCCCGCATCGTCAACGCTTCGAGCGAAAGGGCCGACTTGATCAAGCGATGACGCGAAGGCAATGAGGCCATAGCGAGAAACCGTGCCATAGGTGGGCTTGAGGCCAACGACTCCACAAAAAGCTGCCGGCTGGCGAATAGAGCCACCGGTGTCAGAGCCCAGTGAGAGCGGGAGGTAGTCAGCACCAACAGCGGCTGCCGAACCACCCGAAGAGCCGCCGGGCACACGGGAGGGATCGATGGGGTTCTTCGTTGCGCCAAAGGCCGAGTTCTCGGTTGACGAGCCCATAGCGAATTCGTCGAGGTTGGTCTTGCCCACGAGAATTGCCCCAGCTTGCGTCAGCTTGGTAATGACCGTGGCGTCATAGGGGGGCTTCCATCCTTCGAGAATCTTGGAAGCACAGGTCGTTGGTACGCCCCGTTGACACAGGTTGTCCTTGATAGCTACCGGCACGCCGGCGAGGCGACCGGGGTCTCCCCCGGCATCTACCGTGGCATCAATACGCTCGGCTTGGCTGCGGATAGTCTCGGCATCAAGGTGCAAGAACGCATTGATCTCGTTGTCGCGAGCATCAATGGCAGCCAAGGTGTCATTGGCCACGTCAATGGCACGCCGCTGCTTCGTTCGAACTTGTTGAGCGAGGTCAAAGACGCTCATGGTGCCTCTCCTACAATTTTTGGAACACTGAAGCGTCGGTCATTGACCGATGGTGCTTGGCTCAAGACTTCATCTCGGTCCAGTGATGCGCGTACGTCGTCTTCGCGCAGCACATTGGCCAATGCCAAGGGGTGCGCGGTTGGGCTGACATCGCCAAGGTCGAGTTCAGCGATCTCGGCCGCGCTCTCGAGAATCCGAGCCAGCTGGCCGGTAAAGCGTTCGACTTCGGCGTCGCTTAATGACAATCGAGCAAGCGATGCCACTTTGGTGACATCGCTTGCATCCAAGGGACGGGCTTCACTCACTGCTGCTCCTCTACCAAGCGCTCGACGAAGGCCAGCGCTTGCGTTTCTATTAAGGCTGCGTCGTAGTCCAAGGTGGCTACGTGGCAACTGTTCTCCAAGATGATGCGCTCGGCTGGGCCCCCGACTTCAGCCATCAAGCGATCCGTGTGGTGCTGTTGCAAGACGTGATCTTGCTCACTGCGGAAACACAACACCGGGCAGGTAATGCTTGACAAGTTCTGGGCGACGTCCCCGGCTGCGTGAAGCATCGACAGAAGCGGCACCAAGGGGGTCGCTCCATAACTTGATTCGTCCACCCCTTCTTTGGCGATGTCAGAACCAATGCCCTCAGTTTCATCCATCCCGGCCTCGATGAGCGCAGCGACCCCTTCTTCAATTTCCGCACCGAGTGATTCGACAACGGGGTTAATCACCACGATGCCGGCGATCTCTGGGTGATGCTCAGCCAACCAGCAGGTCAAGAGCCCGCCCATAGAGAGGCCAACGACAACAACTCGCTCGCAGCGCGCCTCAAGGGCAAGGAGCGCAGCTTCAGCAGCTGAGGACCAATCAGAGAAATTGGTTTGTTTCATGTCCTCGATGCTGGTGCCATGCCCTGGCAACAAGATCATCTCCACGCTGTAGCCAGCATCCACAAAGCGGGTTGCTAGGGGGCGCATCGACTTAGGACTGCCAGTAAATCCATGCAGCACCAGTACGCCGGTGGCGTTGCCCTCGGCTGACAGGGGTTCACATCCTGGCTTGATCGCAGCGGTCATGGTTGGGAAGTCTACGAGGGCGAACTACCCTCGTGGTTCAGAGGAGGACCTGTGACCTACGAGTTCTTGAGTTCTGAATGGATTAACGCGGTACGAGCCCTGCGAGATGATGTGGATGTGAGCACGATCGAGGCCCCCATCTCAATTTCCCTCAACATCACGGTGACCCAAGCCCCCTCAGGGGCGGCCACCACCGCTCACGTGGACACCACATCGGGGGTTCCCCTGATGGAGGAGGGCCACCTTGAACAAGCGGAGTTACACGTCACCATTGATTACCTGACGGCCCGCACCTTGTTCGTAGGGGGAAACCCAGCTGCCGCGATGACTGCCCTCATGGAGGGCAAGATCCGCGTTGACGGCGATGCGTCAAAGTTGATTGCCCTCCAAAGCGCTAACGCCTCGCCTGAAGCCGTGGCGATTGCCCAGCGCATTCGGGCCTTTACGGCCTAAGCGCCGAAGTTAGCGAACGTAGAGGTTCACGACGGTGCCAATGAGCACCGAGCTGCCAATGCTTGGGCTCGTTGAGAACACCGCACCGCCCGGTGGACCATAGACAGCACCGATCTTCAACCCCACTTTGGAAAGCGCCACGGTGGCCGCAGCCACGGAGTCGCCAATCAAGTTAGGGACGGGAACTTGCGGTGGCCCGAGGCTGGTGTACACCGTCACAGTTGATCCGCGCTGTGCCAATGAACCCGCTGCAGGAGCGGTGCGAGTTACCTGTCCGATGGGAACCGTCGAGGAGTACTCCGTGCCCTGTACCGGCTTGAATCCCGCTTGGCTCAAGGTCGCCTTGGCCGCATCCCACGATGTTCCAACTGCAGGAACGGCAATCGGGGGTGGGCCCTTGGAGATCACAATGTTGACGGTGGCGTGCAAAGGTACGGCCGTCGGGTTTTGCGTGCCTTGATACGTCCAACTCACGACCTTGTTCGCGGGCACGGTTGCTGAATAAGCGGCAATGCTCGTCGGGCACGAGCCCACCAGCTTGACTGCGGCTAGGGCTGCGGTGGCTTGATTGCAGGTCATGCCCGCCAGTGGCGGCACGGTAACGGGTGGCAGCCCCTGTGAAACCACGAGTGCAACCGAGGAGTTCTCCTTCAAGGTGGCTTGCGGCCCAGGGTTTTGGCTAATCACCGAACCAGCAGGCACCGTGTCTGAGTAGCGCTCACTCCCAAAGGTTGCTTGCAGGTGGTGGTTCGCCAAAATCGTCCGTGCTTGGTTTTGGGTTTGACCGATCACCGAGGGAACAGCAACCGACGGGGTGAACAACTTGGTCGTGTAGGCGAAAAGACCGAAGATGGCCGCAGCCACAAAGAGGGCGAGCAACAACCACGGCCACACACGACGACGGGTGCGATCAGTACGAATAACCGGAGCGCCGGGGAAGGCCTCGGGCGGCTGCAAGATCGTTTGTTGATCGAACGATGCTGCGGGTACGGCAGCCACCACCCCTGAGGGCACAAAGCCTGAGCCACTCACTGCTGGCGTAATTTGCGTCAATTCATCGGTACTCGGCGCACGGAACCCAGGAATGATGGTGTCCGTGAGCGCAGCCGATACTGCGATCGGCAGCGGCATGGGCGGCGGCATGATGCTGATCAAAGATTCGAGTCGAGCCGCGACTTCTGCCGCATCGAGCCGCGTTTCAACTTCTGGGTCAGCCGCGCGCTCCAGGACAACCTCCAAGGGAATAAGACGGTCGTCATAGGGCAGCGGTTCGCCAACTCTCGCACGAAGGGTGGCCAGAGGCGTGTCCCCGATGAAGGGGATCTCGCCGGTGATGGCTTCATAGAGCACCAGGGCAAGCGAATACACGTCAGCGCGGCCATCCATGGCAACGCCCTCAGCTTGTTCGGGGCTGGCATAGCGGACGGTGCCGATCATCGCTCCCACCGGCTCAGTCCAACTGGCCTCGGCTAGCGCTCGGGCAACGCCGAAGTCAGTAATTCTCGCTCGGCCCTCTTCATCGAAGAGCAGGTTTGCCGGCTTGATGTCACGGTGCACGAGGCCGCGCGCGTGGGCGTAGGCCAATCCGGCAGCTGCTTCGCTCCCCACCGCTGCGGCTTGCTCAACGCTCAGCGTCAAACCTTGGTCGAGGATGTCTTTCAGTGAACCGCCAGGCAGGTACTCAGTGACCAGGTATGGAACGTCATTTTCTTCGCCCCAGTCGAAGACGCGAAGCACGTTGGGGTGATTCAGTGCCGCAACCGCTCGGGCTTCAGCTCGAAAGCGCTTCAAGAAACTCTCATCCGTAACGAGGTTGGGTTGCAGGATCTTTACTGCAACTTGACGCTCGAGTGTCAGATCTTGGGCAAGGTAGACGTTGGCCGAGGCACCGGTGCCAAGGAGGCTAACCAGTCGGTACCGGCCGCTGAGTACGCTGCCAATTGATTCGGGTGAAGGGCGCATGGATCCATATAAAACCTAGTCACCCGGGGGTTGAATTCGGTGGAGGGTCAACGAGCTGCGTGCTCGCGTCAGGGTGCACTCGGAATTACTCCGGTCGCCAAGAGCTCGGCAAAAACGTCCGCACCCACCATGGGGATCCCGAGGGTTTCAGCTTTGGTGACTTTCGATGCCCCAGGGGCTTCACCAATCACGACGCAGTAGGTCTTGGCCGAGACCGAACCCGTTGCTTTTCCGCCTGCTCGCTCGATGGCCTCGTTGGCGCCATCACGGGTGAAGCCTTCGACGGCCCCGGTTACCACCACCGTCTTTCCTGCAAGGGGAAGGGTCTCTGCATCGCTTACCTGCAGCACCTGCTCAGGGGCAGGTAAGCCAGCCTGGCTCAATCGATTGAGCACGATCTCGTTTGACTGATTAGCAAAGAATCGCCGAACGGATTCAGCAATAACGGGACCCACTCCTTCAACAGCAGCCAATTCATCAAGAGAAGCCGCACGAATGCCATCAAGGGTCAGAAAAGCCCGGGCAAGATCACGTGCCGTTGTTGGGCCAACGTGGCGGATCCCGAGACCAACAAGCAAGCGACTCAGTGGTTGTTTCTTGGCGCTGAGGATTGATGACACCAAGTTTGAAGCCGAGAGATCGCCGAGACCTTCGAGTTCGACAAGTTGCTCTGCACGCAGATCAAAGAGGTCAGCAACATCAGCGATGAGGTTGGCCTCGACAAGTCGCTCGACATTTTTCTCGCCGAGTCCTTCGATGTCGAGTGCCGAACGCGAAGCAAAGTGACACAGGCGTTGAATGCGTTGGGCTGGGCAATCCAAGTTCACGCAGTAGGTATCGGACTCACCGTCGAGGCGTACGAGTGGGCCGTCACAGGTGGGACACGCAGCGGGGAAGATCCACACGGGGGGACGCTTGCCTGACGGTGAAACCGGGCCGACAATTTCAGGAATCACGTCACCGGCCTTGTGGACGATGACCTGTTCACCGGGACGAACATCCTTGGCAGTGACTTGGTCTTGGTTGTGCAAGGTTGCAAATTCAACCGTCGATCCACCAACAAATACTGGCTCGAGCACGGCATAGGGCGTAGCGCGTCCGGTACGACCAATGGAAACTTCAATAGCTTTGAGGAGGGTGCTCCGCTCTTCGGGGGGCAGCTTTCGAGCTATGGCCCACCGGGGGGCTCGACTCGTTTGGCCGGCCTGATCACGCAATGCCAAATCGTCGAGTTTGATCACAACGCCATCGATGTCAAAACCTAGATCGTGTCGACGGGTTTCTAGTTCGTAGCTGTGTGTCAACACGGCATCGAGACCTTGAACGACCGAAATCTCAGATGACACGGGAATGCCAGCGGCTGACAGTGCTTTCAGGGTCTGGGCATGAGTTGATGCATCGAATAAAGAGCCTGGCTCCACACCTTCGAGGAATCCGATTTGATAGCCCCAATACGACAGCGGTCGCGTGGCCGTAATGGATGGATCCTTTTGGCGGAGTGAACCAGCTGCGGCGTTGCGAGGATTGACGAAGGTCTTGGCACCTTGTTGGCGTTGCCGCTCATTCATCTCGGCGAAGGCCGCGGTCGGCAAATAAACCTCGCCGCGCACTTCGAGAATGGCTGGGAATGGTGCTGCTGCGGGATTTAAGTGGTGAGGAATGTCAGCAATCGTTGCCACGTTGGCGGTGATGTTTTCTCCAGTGGTGCCATCGCCTCGCGTTGACGCTTGCACGAAGACCCCGTGTTCATAGGTAACCGAAACAGCCACACCGTCAACCTTGGGCTCGACACTGAACCACAGGTCATCGATTTGCTCGCGACCCAAGGCTCGGGCAAGACGATCAGCCCAAGCAATGATTTCCTCATCGTCAAAGGCATTATCGAGACTCATCATCTTGATTCGGTGACGCACCGGTTCGAAGAGTCCCGTTGGCTCCGCTCCGACTGATTGCGTCGGACTATCTGCACTCACCAAGTCGGGGTGCTCTGCTTCGAGTCGACGCAATTCATTGACCAAGGCGTCAAAATCAGCATCGGGAATCTCTGGCTGGTCATCTCGGTGGTAGCGCTCATTGTGATACCTGATGAGTTCTCGAAGTTGCGCCACGCGCAATTCGGGCTCTGCGGGCAAAGCGTCGAGAATCACGCAATCACCGCGCTTGCGATCACGGTGGTGTCCGATGCGTCAAACATGACACACAACTGTCCAGCGGCGATGGGGTCAATGGCCTTGCTCAATTCCAGATGATCAGGGAAGACTCGTGCCTCCACACTCGGAGCGTGACTTCGTAGTTGCACCCGAAGTGAATCACCATTGAGTTCAGCGGTGGGTACCGCAAAGGTCCACGTCGATGGATCAAGGCGAAGTGACGTCACCTGGGCCTGCTCGGGAGTTGTTACGACAACGGCCGGGCGCGATCGATCGATGGTTACCGCGACTCGCCGATTGCCGTCGCTGTCGACCCCGAGGCCTTGGCGTTGACCGACGGTTATGAGTTCAAGGGCTTCGACTTCACCAACCACGGTGCCGCTGTCTTGATCCACAATCGCAGCCGGTGTCAGGGTCAGCCTGGTCGACAAAAAATTACGCCTGCCTTTGGAGCGCTCGATAAAGCACACATCTTGGCTTTCCGCCTTGGAGGCAGTACGAAGCCCGCGCTCAGTTGCGATGGCGCGAACTTCACTTTTTTCCATGACTCCTACGGGAAAGAGCACTCGCTTGAGATGCTCGGCTTGGAGCATGCCCACGACATAGGACTGATCCTTGTTCGCATCGGCTCCACGTTGCAACACGGCCTCATCGCCAACCGTCGCAATGCGTGCATGGTGTCCGGTGGCCACCATGTCAAAGCCCAAACGGTCCGCCACATCAAAGAGCATGCCGAACTTGAGGTGGCGATTGCACTCGACGCAGGGGTTGGGCGTCGTACCGGCGGCGTGGGCTGCCACATAAGGATCCACGACGAAGTGATCAAATTCTTCCGTCAGGTTGAGGACGTGGTGATCGATGCCGAGTTGAGCGGCTACTCGCCGAGCATCTTCAACGTCAGCGACCGAGCAGCATCCCGTGTCAGATTCTCCGCCCCAGAGCTTCAAGGTGACGCCGGCCACCTCATGGCCAGCCTCTGCCACAAGGGCGGCAGCGACCGAGGAGTCGACTCCCCCAGACATGGCAACGAGAACTTTCACGACCTTGAGTTTGCCACCTTCGCCGCGAACTTTGACCGGCTAGGCGTTGCGCAGTTGGCGGACCGCCTCAATCACGGTGTTGGCCATCCATTCGACGTCGTCATCCACCGTTGACGTCGACAGGCTGAGACGCAACGCCCCTTTAGCTTCTGCCATCGACACCTCCATGGCTTCAAGGACGTGGCTAATGGTTGATGCCCCCGAGGAACACGCTGATCCCGCCGAGGCACACAGCCCGTGTTGGTCCAACAGCATCAACAACTCATCGCTGCGAACCCCGGGGAAGCGAAGGTGAAGGTGACTAGCCAACCGAGGCACGTGAGTGGCCGAGACCACAACACCGTCTCCCAGTTCACCCACGATGGCGGCTTGCAGTGCATCTCGTTGTTGACCGAGATGGGCAACACGGCCCGAAGTGAGATCCTCATGGCTAAGCCGAAGTGCCGTTGCAAAGCCCACGATGCCGGCCACGTCTTGTGTGCCACCTCTGCGTGACAATTCCTGGCCTCCACCAATGACCAAGGGATCAAGGGGCGTGCCTTCTTTCACCACCATGACCGCCACCCCGGGCGGGCCCCCCAATTTGTGTCCAGCAATCGTGACGATGTCTGCAACGCTGATGACCTCAGTCAGATCCATAACGGCAGCTGCACCAATGGCGTCGCTGATCAGGGTCACCGTGTGACCCAGTTCAATCAATTTCGCTCGCAATTGTGCAACCGGTTGAATGGCGCCAGTTTCATTGTTTGCCGCCATGAGGGCCACCAAGGCACCGTCGGGAATTCGAGCGGCGGTTGCGTCCACATCAACCACCCCCTCGGTCCCCACATTCATGGAGCCGAGACCTACGCCACGGCGTTGCGCTTCGCGTTGGGCCGCCATAGAGATGGCGCTGTGCTCAATGGGTGAGACCACCATGCCTGAGATGGATCCGCCGGCGCGCAGCGCGAGGTTGCAGGCTTCAGTTCCACCTCCGACAAAGACGATCTCCCGAGGTGAGACGCCTAGGAGTGACGCAACCTCTTCGCGAGCACCATCGAGCACATTGGCCGTGGCGCGCGCCATACGGTGAGCACCTGACGGGTTGGGAGGCAAACCCGTGAGGGCAGCCATCATGGCCTCTGCTACCGCTGGTTTAAGCGGTGATCCCGCAGCGTGGTCGGCAAAGACCACTCGTTGTGTCATGCGACGTAGAAGGTCTTTTGGTTGCAGAACTCGTACATACCCACCGCGGAAAGTTCACGGCCGTAGCCTGAGCGCCCGATGCCGCCAAAGGGGAGCTCTGGTGTGGAACCCACGATTTGGTTTACGAAGACCATGCCAGCAGACAGATTCTCGATACCAAAGCGCTGCTCCGCGTCATCGGTGGCCCAAATACTTGCGCCCAAGCCCCAGGGGGTGGAGTTCGCGATCTCAGCAGCATGCTCAAGATCACGAGCGACGTACACCACAGCGACCGGACCAAAGAGCTCTTCACAACCAGCGCGCATCTCGTCGGTCACATTGGTCAAGACGGTGGGCTCGTAGAAGAAGCCAGGACCATCCACTGCTTTACCGCCCGCGGTGACAACGGCACCCTTGGCTACTGATTCGGCCACCTGGCCGGCGATCTCTTCACGCTGCGCTGCTGAAACCAAGGGACCCACGTTGGTGGCAGGGTCCATGGGGTCTCCCACCGTCAAGTCACGCATGGCTGCCGAAAAGCGCTCGATGAACTCATCGGCCCGAGACTCAACCACGATGAATCGCTTGGCGGCGATGCACGACTGGCCATTGTTTTGCACGCGACCATTCACGGCCATGGGCACCGTGAGATCAAGATCTGCAGAGTCGGCGATAACGAAGGGGTCAGAGCCACCGAGTTCAAGGACGCACTTCTTCAGCACAGAACCTGCAGTCGCGGCAACGGCTTCACCGGCACGCTCAGAACCCGTCAGCGTCACCGCAACGATGCGCTCGTCTCGAATCACGTCAGCCACTCGAGCCGAACCAATGAACAAGTTGACGAAGCAACCTTCAGGGAAGCCAGCGCGTCGGAAGAGATCTTCCATGGCCAAGGCGGCGTTTGGAACATTCGATGCATGCTTGAGCACCACAACGTTTCCTGCCATCAGAGCAGGTGCCGCAAATCGCACGGCCTGCCACAGGGGGAAGTTCCAGGGCATGACCGCCAAAACCGGACCGAGTGGCTCATAGCGAACCCCCGAGCGCGATGCAGGGGATGCGATTTCTTGATCGGCCAACATGCTCGCGGCGTTATCTGCGTAGTAGCGCATGGTCATCGCACACTTGGCAACTTCGCCCTTGGCAGCCGCGAAGGTCTTACCCATTTCGCGGGTCAATGCTTCCGCTTGAACAGGGAGTTCGCCTTCGAGCAATTCAGCGGCTGTAATCATGAACCGACGACGCTGTTCGAGATTAACGTGCTTCCATTGGTCAAAAGCGCTCTTGGCGAGGCCAAGACGGCGGTCTACTTCCGCTGCGTCATGCTCCTCAAAGGTTGCGTAGGTTTCACCGGTTGCTGGGTTCACAGATACATAAGCCATCCCCCCATCTTGGCAGGTTACGTCTGGTGCTGTTGGTCGTCTTTTGTACCCAAACGTTCTGAAATAACTTTTTCCCCTTACCATTCGCACTGATTATGGATTCTCTCGCCACTGCCAAAGAGCACCTACTCAATGCCCAACGGGTAGTGGTTCTCTCCGGAGCCGGAATCTCAACCGATTCAGGCATTCCCGACTTTCGAGGGCCCGACGGCTTGTGGACCAAAAACCCAGAAGCAGAAATGCTCAGCCAATTCAGCGTGTGGCTAAGCGATAAAGAGGTACGAAAAGCGGCCTGGCGAGGCCGAGTTGAAAAACCGCTGTGGGATGCCAAACCCAATGCGGGGCACTATGCCATCAACGAACTCGCGGAACGAGGAAGCCTCGAAGCCGTGGTGACGCAAAATATTGATCGGCTCCATCACGATGCCGGAACTCCTCCCGACAAAATTATTGAAATTCACGGGAATCTCTACGAATCCATTTGCTTACGATGCGGTGAACGCCATGACATCGCCGCGGAGCTTGACCGGGTCCGTGCTGGCGATCACGACCCTCACTGCCTCATGGTCATCAACGGCGTGGAGTGCGGAGGGATTCTAAAATCCGCCACGATTTCTTTCGGTCAGTCACTCATCGAAGCAGACTTGCAGCGCGCCAGTGAGGCAGCCCAGACGTGCGACGTACTGTTATGCGTCGGCACTACCTTGGGGGTGTACCCGGCTGCAGGCCTCGTGCCCATTGCAGCGAGCAACGGGGCATATCTGATCATTGTCAACGGCGAGCCCACTGCTTTTGACAACCTCGCCGACGCGGTCTTTCACGCCGACATCACCGAGACCCTGTCAGCACTCCTCTGAACCTAAGTTTCGAGCGAAGAAGAGGGTGATCCCGCGCGTTATCCACCAGTTCGTTCATCGTCACGAGTGCCTGGACCCGCGTCCAGCCTCGACAGCGAATCGTTACTGGTCTTGCTTGCCCTTCATGCGTGGGCGAAGGGCGAACCACCAGACACTGGCCATGGTCGCCACGAGGCCAACGATGCCCACCGCTGGCTTTGCTGCTTTTCTCACTCCAGAGCGCTTTTCGGTCACGATGCAACCCTAGCCAATTCCGCGGTCTTAGACATGTCGGAGCTTTTGGTTCGCACGAGTGGCCCAGACAGGCAACAATGAACGAATGAACTTGGACCAACTCAGTACCGCCATCGACGCCGGTGAGATCCACACTGTGATCACCGCCTTCCCCGACCTTCAGGGCCGACCCGTAGGAAAGCGCAATACGGCGCAGTTCTTTTTGGATCATGTAGCCAGTGGGGGCATGGAGGCTTGTGACTACCTTTTCGGTATCGACATCGACATGAGCCCACTTCCGGGCTACGAATTTGCCAACTGGGAACTCGGATACGGAGACATGGTCGCCAAGGTGGACTTGAGCACCTTGCGCGTACTGCCCTGGCAGCCCGGAACCGCGTTCGTGATTTGTGACGTCTTCGACGGCCACGGAGAGCCCATTGCGGTCTCCCCTCGTCAAATCTTGCGTCGCCAGATTCAGCGCGCTGCCGACATGGGCTTTACGGTGAACTGTGCGACCGAACTTGAGTTCTACCTATTCAAAGAATCCTTTGAAGAGGCTGCGGCCAAGGGCTGGCAGAACCTCACCCCGCATGCGACCACCATTGAGGACTATCAGTTGCTCCAGACCTCTCGCGACGAATACGTCCTTGGTCGTATTCGAAACGAAATGGTTGCCGCTGGACTCCCCGTCGAATCATCGAAGGGTGAAGCCGGCCACGGACAACACGAAGTGATCTTGCGATACGCCGAGCCACTCGACACGGCTGATCGTCACCTCGTGTTCAAAAACGGCGTGAAGGAAATCGCCGATCAAGAAGGTCGCGCTGCCACCTTCATGGCCAAGTGGAACATGAACGACTCTGGTTCGAGCTGCCACATCCACGCGAGCCTCTGGGACGCTAAGACTGGTGCCCCTCTCATGGATGGGCCGTCTGAGATCAGTGGCCTCTCCACCATCGGTCAGCAGTTCTTGGCTGGCCAAATGGCGGGCGGCAAAGAACTCGCGTGGTGCCATGCCCCCTACGTGAACTCATACCGCCGCTATGTGCCCGACTCTTGGGCGCCTACGGCCATTGCTTGGGGACTCGACAACCGCACCTGTGGATACCGCATCGTGGGCCACGGGGCTGGGCGACGCATTGAAATGCGCGTGCCTGGTGCTGACGTAAACCCTTACATTTCTCTGGCAGCAGCAATTGGCGCTGGCCTCTATGGGATCGAGCACCAACTCGAACTTCCCGAGCCCTTCAACGGCAATGCCTACATCGCCAAGGATGTGGACCGTCTGCCAACCGACCTGGCCGAGGCGCTTCGCTACTTCGAGAGCTCCAAGATGGCCGATGAGATTTTCGGTCGCGATGTCCACTACCACCTGACCAACACTGCACGTCAAGAGTGGGCCAAGGCCAACTTGCACGTCACCGACTGGGAGCTCGCTCGAAACTTTGAGCGCATTTAATTAACAAGCTTGCTCATGAAAAGAGGCCCGGCCACATGGCCGGGCCTCTTTCAATTTCTGAGGCAGATGCGTTAGTCCTGCTTGGCGGCTTCAATCTCGAGGACGAGGTTGACCTTGTTGGAAACCACGAGGCTGCCGTTCTCCAAGGTGCCTTCGAAGTTGACGCCGTAGTCACGACGGTCGATCTCGAGGTGAGCTTCGAAACCTGCGATGGTCACGCCAGGAGCCATGCCAGGGCTGGTGCCGAGGTACTCAAGCTCCCATACGACGGGCTTGGTGGTGCCGCGGATGGTGAGGTCACCAGCGAGGTCGTACTTGTCGTTGCCCTTGTCGGTCACCGACGTTGACACAAAGGTCAGCGTGGGGTGGTTCTCGAGGTCAAGGAAGTCAGGTGACTGAAGGTGGCCATCGCGCATTTCGTTGTGCGTGGTGATGGATGCTGCCTGGATGGTGGCGCTGACCTTTGAGGTAGCGGCTGATTCGCCAATTTCGATGGTGCCTTCGAAGTCGGTGAAGTTACCGCGGACCTTCGAAGCGACGAGGTGGCGAGCAACGAATCCAACGCTTGAGTGGACTGCGTCGATGGTGTAGGTACCCGGGGCGGGGAGCTGGCTCATGTGATTTCTCCTTATTGAGGTTGATTACTTACTGAAGATCATATTAGTTGCTTCTGCAACTATTTGTCAAGAAGATTCTTGCTTGGCAACGAAATGGTAAACTTTTCCCCATGGCCGAGCAACCAAACTCTTGTGACAGCGTCATTAATGACGAGCGCATTGTCTTGTTGGGTCTCTTGGCCGAGTCAGCAGCACGCCTTCAGCGCTCAGCTGGTGAAGCCATGGAAGAGCAATCGGGTATTCCCCTGGCCTTCTATGAAGTCATGGTGCGCATTCGGCGTAGTGAGGCGGGTCGCCTCACCATGAGTGAGGTCGCCAACGAAACGGTCTATAGCTCAGGGGGCATGACGCGACTCATTGATCGCATGGTTGATGCCGGTTTCGTGGAGCGCGTCGACTGCCCTACCGATCGCCGCACCGTATTCGTTGCACTGACTGACGCCGGCATTGCCCAGCTCGAGCAGGCAACCGAGGTGCACCTCGACCAACTCGATCGTTTGCTGTCGAGTCGCCTCAGTTGCGACGAGCGCACCCAACTGCGCGACATGTTGGTGAAATTAACTGCTGAAGCAGACGCGTTGGCCTAACGAGCCATGGCGATCCACACCGTCGCCGAACCCTCGTCGAGTTCAAGCGCGTGACCTTCGCCGCTGCCTTGGCCGCGAACCATGCTCACACCGAGTACCTCGGCACTGATGGCGACGAGGTCTTCATCCGCCAAGTTCTCAAGTCCCTCCAACGTGATGGAGATTCGATCTTGGAGTTCGAGTCCCGTGGACTTTCTTAGATCTTGAATTTGGCGAATGACGTCACGGACCACGCCACGACGAAGCAAGGCTTCGTCAAGGCTCAGATCCAAGGCCACGACTTCCCCACCCTCTCGACTTACCGCAAAGCCATCGGCTGCCTTGACGCGCAATTCGACATCGTGGGCGTCAAGCTGCACACTCCGACCTTCGATCTCCACCGTGATGGCCTCGCCAGCTTCGAGCGAGCGAGCAAAAGCTGCACTATCGCCGGCAATGAGTGCGCCACGAACGTGCTTGACGTCTTCGCCAAGGCGAGGACCCAGCGTCTTGAAGTTGGGAACAAGTTCGAAACGAAGCACGCCACTGGTTTCTTCAATGAACTCCAAGGCGTCGACGTTGAGTTCATCTTCAACGATGCCCGCAGGAGGCACCGCAGATCCTGGTGGCAAGAAGGCCAATGCTCGCCGCAGGGGCTGGCGCACCTTGACGCCAGCATCTGCGCGCGCAGACCGACCAATTGAGGTCAAGCGGCGCGCTACATCCATGGAAGCCTCAAGGCCAGTGTCGATACGTTCTGGATTCGCAACAGGCCAGTCAGCCAAGTGAATGGAATCTTCAGGTGAAGCAGACGTCAGGTTGCACCAGATTTCATCGGAGATGAAGGGACACATGGGTGCCAGCATCTCGGCCACGCGCACCAACACCTCATGCAAGGTGGCCTGTGCAGCCAGGGCATCACTGGCGGGCAGTGAGGGGTCGGTTCTCCAAAAACGACGACGTGACCGTCGGACGTACCAGTTCGACAGATCGTCCACCAACTTGGCAATGGGTGACGCTGCCTGGAGAGGCTCATAGCCCTCAAGCTGTTCGGTTACTTCCACCAAGGTGGCATTGAGTCGCGAAAGAATCCATCGATCCAAATCACTGCGATCTTGCGCCAAAGGAATTCCTGGGTCTGCTGGATCGAATTCATTGAGCGAGGCATAGGTCACGAAGAAGCTGTAGGTATTCCACAGCGTAGAGATGGTCTCGCTCATGGCTGATTCAATCGCGGGGATAGAAACACGCGTTGGCGTCCAGGGCGAACCTTGTGAGTACATCCACCAACGCAAGGCATCGGCCCCAAGTGAGTCGAGAATCTGGTTGGGCTCAATGATGTTGCCCTGAGACTTCGACATCTTCTTGCCATCAGCATCGACAATGTGCCCAAGGCACATCACGTGCTTATAGGGCGATGCCCCAAACACCAGCGTGTTGACCGCGAGCAAGGAATAGAACCAGCCACGCGTTTGATCGATGGCTTCGGTAATGAAGTCTGCCGGGAAGCGGAATCGATCGCTTGATCCAGGTGTAGCCGGATAGCCAACTTGGGCTGCTGGCATGGAACCTGAGTCGAACCACGCATCGATTACTGGCTCGACGCGTTGCATGGTAGAGGTCTTGCCCTGTTCAGTGCACTGTGCGCAGGCGAAGGTGACCTCATCAATGGCGGGGCGGTGAGGATCGATACCTGACACATCCACGCCAGCACGCTGAGAAAGATCGGCGCGAGAACTCACGCACACGAGGTGGCCTTCGCCACAACGCCACACCGGCAAGGGCGTGCCCCAGAATCGGTCTCGAGAGAGGGCCCAGTCAACGTTGTTGGCCAGCCATTCGCCGAAGCGACCGTCACGAATGTGACCCGGATGCCAATCAATGCCTTGGTTTTCGCGCACCATGACATCGGCAACCTTGGAAGTGGCGATGTACCAACTCGGCTTGCCCCAGTAGATCAGAATCGACTTACAGCGCCAACAGTGCGGCAGGGCATGCAAGTAATCCATCCGCTTGAACAAGGTGCCACGACGCTCGAGTTCATCGTTGATGGTCGTGTTGGCCTCGCGCACATGCATGCCGGCCAACCACGTAATCGCGTCAGTGAACTTGCCTTGTGCGTCCACGGGGTTCAAGGTCACAATGCCGTGATCACGAGCAACTTGACGGTCGATTTCACCGAATGCAGGCGAGATGTGCACGAGACCCGTACCGTCTTCGGTCGTTACATAATCTGCATCAACCACTTCTTGGCTCTTGGAGCCTTCAGGAATCTCCACGTCATCGAAGGGCCGACGGTAGCGCTGGCCTACGAGCACGGAGCCCGCAAACGTCGTTGACGGCGTTGCCCCTTCTCCAAAAATAGATTCAATGAGATCTACCGCCACGATGGTGCCATCCACCACGCCATAGGTGACGCTTGGGTTCGCCGCCACGGCAGTATTAGACAACAAGGTCCAGGGCGTCGTCGTCCACACCATGAGATGGGTTGCATCACCGAGCTCTGGTTTTGGTTCTACGAGTTCGAATCGAACGTATGCCGACTCATCAGACTCATCTTCATAAACACCGGGTTGCGCGAGTTCGTGACTCGACAGTGACGTCCCACAGCGGGTGCAATAAGGAATCACCTTCAAGTCTTCATAGAGCAAGCCCTTGTTAAAGATCTCAGCGAGCTGCCACCACACCGAATCGACGTAGGCCGGGTCAAACGTCCAGTACGCGTCATCGAGGTCAGTCCAATACCCGATGCGCTCCGTGAGTGCCTTCCAGTCTTCGACGTAACCCAAGACCGATTCTTTACACAGCCGCGTGAATTCAGCGATGCCTACTTCATCTTCGATTTGCTTCTTTCCCGAGATGCCGAGGCGCTTCTCAACCTCCACTTCGACGGGGAGGCCGTGGGTGTCCCAGCCCGCCCGGCGACTTACGAAGTTTCCCCTCATGGTGTGAAAGCGGCAGAACAAGTCCTTGTAGGCCCGGGCCCACACGTGGTGCAGACCTGGCTTGCCATTGGCCGTCGGAGGGCCCTCATAAAAGACCCACGGCTCGGCACCTTCGCGGTTGCTCATGGAGCGTTCAAATACTTCGTGACGGCGCCAGCGGTCGAGCTGGGCGACCTCAAGGGCCACAAAGTCGATCTTGGGACTCACTGGGCGAAACACGGGTGCTCCTTGCATGGAAGGTGAAACTGCAATCCTACCGATAAGGCGCTCGCGACTCGGCCGTAGCGCTCTCCCTCTACGATTATCCGAGCATGCAAGCGCCCACTATTACCCTCCACGAAGTCCCCTTGGCCTCGACCCCGGCTCGGGCCATGATGGCCTGTGCCGAGGATGAACTCGATCGTCGCTATGGCGTCGACACGGATCGACACCCCTTTGACGAAAGCGCTTTCGAGCCTCCCCGTGGTGTGTTCTTGGTGGCGCGCGCCGATGGGCACCTTGCTGGCTGCGTGGGATTGAGAGAAGTGGCGCCTCGAGTCGCAGAGATCAAGCGACTGTGGGTGCGGCCGGATCTTCGCCGAATCGGTCTGGCCAAACTCTTAATGGATGAAGCAGAACGGCGAGGCTTTGAACTCGGCCATGAGTTACTCGAACTTGAAACCGGCACCAAGCAACCAGAGGCCGTTGCTTTTTACGAAAAGCAAGGCTGGACCCGCGTCGACGAGCTCCCGGTCAAGGTTTCTGATTATCCGCTGGCCAAGCGCTTTCTCAAGCCCAAGCCCTAAGGCTCAATCAAAGCCAAGGCTCGAGCCGCATCAACCTCGCGAAGACTTTCGACAACGAGGTCTGCAATCAGGATCTGAGGGTGGGTGCGTTCTGACGCTTCGGGGATGGCCACACACGCCATGCGAGCGGCTTTGGCTGCGAGAACTCCCGCTGGGGCATCTTCGATGACCACACAGCGATCGGGCTGGATGCCCATGCGTTGTGCCGCAGTAATGAACACCGCCGGATGAGGCTTACCAAACGCTTCGTCTTCTGCCGAACAGCGCAGTGCCAACACATCCATCAAATCAAGTGAGCCAAGTACCGCATCAATGAGCCGCTTTGGCGACGATGACGCGAGCGCTACCGGTCCCACCTCGGCGAGGCCTAAGACCAACTCGCGCGCACCGGGCATTGGTTCGGCTTGCTCCAAAATGAGCTGCGTGACGCGATCAACCACCTGATCAGCGACTTCGGCTGGAGTGCTCCCCTTCCAAGGGAAGCGCTCGTGCCAATACGTCGTCACCTCAGGGATAGGCATTCCCTTGGTGGAACGAGTTTGCGCTCGATCTAAAGGCACACCGAGTTCGCCAAAAATTTCAACCTCGGCGATATGCCACAGCGGTTCGGAATCAATGAGGACGCCATCCATATCAAAGATGGCGCCCAGTGGTGCCGCCACGAACTAGATCGGGAGATAGGCCTCGATGGCGGCAACGAGTGCCGGGTCATCGGGCTCAGTTCGGGGCGAGAAGCGTCCCACAATTTGACCAATGGGCGAGATCAAAAACTTTTCGAAGTTCCACGTGATGTCACCGGCTTCGCCTTCGGCGGTTGGCGTTTGCACCAACTCGGCGTAGATGGGGTGACGATGCTCGCCGTTCACGTCAATCTTTTCGTACAGCGGGAAACTCACGCCGTAGGTCGTCGAGCAGAAGGTCTGGATTTCCTCAGCACTTCCTGGCTCTTGGCCCGCGAATTGATTACAGGGAAAGCCAATCACGCTGAATCCCCGGTCTTCATAACGCTTCTGCAGCGCTTCTAGGCCTTCATATTGAGGGGTGAGGCCACATTTCGAGGCCACATTCACCAGGAGCAGGGCCTTGCCTTCATGGGGGGCAAGCGACGACTCAGCGCCGTCAAGGGTGTGTACGGGGATGTCAAAGAGGCTCATACTCGCACCCTAGCGGCGCCACGGAGGCCAAGCATCGCTAGCCTCACAGGTAATGAGAGCGCTCAGCATCGATGACGGAACCCTAACGATTGTGGAGCGAGCAACTCCGCTGCCAGAATCTGGCAAAGTGCTCGTCGCCGTTGCGGGCGCTGGCCTTAACGGGGCCGACATGATGCAGCGCCGCGGCCTCTACCCAGCCCCTCCGGGTTGGCCAGAAGATGTACCCGGACTCGAATTCTCCGGCACTATCGAAGCCATCGGGCCAGATGTGACGGGCTGGAGTATCGGCGACCGCGTGATGGGCATTGTCGGTGGCGGAGCGCAAGCTACGCACGTCATTACCGACGCTACAACCTTGATGCGCGTTCCCGAGTCGGTTGATCTCGTGACCGCTGGAGGCTTCCCCGAAGCCTTCACCACGGCCTATGACGCCATTGTCAATCAGGGTTTCTTGCTGCCCGGGGAGCGGCTCTTAGTCACCGGCGCAGCCGGGGGCGTCGGTACCGCAGCAATCCAAATCGGTCGGCTTCTCGGCGCACAGGTCACCGCCTGTGTGCGCGATCTGAGTCGACGAGACGACCTGATCGCCCTTGGTGCTGCCAGCGTGGTTGACCCCGATGGCGTTATCGACGTAGGGCCCTTTGATGTGGTCATTGAGCTCGTTGGCGCCCAGAGTCTCACCAATGGCGTGCTGCGCTCACTTGCTGAATTCGCCCGCGTCGTCGTCATTGGCGTGGGTGGTGGAGCCAAGGCCGAGGTAAATCTTCTCGGCCTCATGGCCAGTCGAGCCACGATCACGGGTTCTACGCTTCGCGCTCGTGACGTCGAAGAAAAGAGTCAGATCGCAGCTGCCATGGCTGATCGCCTCATCCCGGCGCTAGCCAACGGCGACATCATCATTCCGGTTGTGGCTCGGTATGGACTTGACCAAGCCGAGGCCGCCTACGGGCGTTTTGTCGAAGGTGCCAAATTCGGAAAGATCATCCTCCAAGTTTGATCTGATGGAAGCGCCAATCATCCCCCACCCGTCGCGGCTCAACCCCGAGCACCCACACTTTGAGGCCATCGTGACAGCCCATGGTGCGGCCCTCAAGGCGGGCCTGAGCATGTACCGAGACCCCGTGACGGGGTACTGGGTGTTCACGTCTCAGGCCCACCTCAAGAGAGGCACATGTTGCAATTCAGGGTGTCGTCACTGCCCGTATCTCAAGGAACCGTGATGCTTGGCTAGCCGATGATTTCGGCCAGGGCTCGGTAGGTGTAGCCATGCGCTTCAGCTACCGGCGCATAGGTGATCGCACCACCCGTCACATTCACACCTTCGGCGAGGGCTGCGTCGTCGCCCACTGCCTTCTTCCAGCCCTTGTTGGCAATCTGTACGGCATAGGGCAAGGTGGCATTCGCCAATGCGAACGTCGAAGTGTTCGGCACTGCACCTGGCATGTTGGCCACGCAGTAGAACAACGAGTTCGCCACCGTGAAGACGGGATCCGAGTGCGTCGTAGCCTTCGTCGATTCGAAGCAACCGCCTTGGTCAACAGAAATGTCAACCAATACCGAGCCAGGCTTCATCGTGGCCACCATCTCGTCGGTCACCAATTTCGGCGCCTTGGCGCCGACGACCAGCACGGCGCCAATGACGATGTCAGCATCCTTCACCGCTTCGGCGAGTGCCAATGACGAAGAGGCCAAGGTCTGAACGCGACCCTGGAAGTGGTGATCAACATCGCGCAAGCGCTCAAGATTCGTGTCCAAGATGGTGACGTCGGCTTGCAGGCCAACGGCCAGAGTGGCTGATGCCAATCCAGCGACGCCCGCACCAATCACGACGACTTTGGCGCCAATCACGCCAGGCACGCCCGAGATCAAGGTGCCTCGACCGCCCCCGGGCCGCATCAAGTGATGCGCACCCATCAACGGGGCCATCCGGCCGGCAACTTCACTCATCGGCGTGAGCAAGGGCAAGGTGTTGTTCGACAGTCGAACCGTCTCATAGGCAATGGCGGTGTTGCCACCGGCAACGAGTGCATCGGTGCACGGCAGCGAAGCTGCGAGGTGCAAGTAGGTGTAGAGCACTTGGCCGGATCGTGCCCCGAGGCGTGGGTACTCCTCAGCGATGGGTTCTTTTACCTTCATGATCATCTCAGAGCTAGCCCAGACGTCATCAACGTCTTTGATCATTTCCGCTCCGGCAGCCACAAAGGCTTCGTCGCTGATTGATGAGCCCACGCCCGCACCAGCTTCGATGCGAACCTTGTGGCCAGCCTTCACGAGTTCGAAGACACCAGCCGGTGTAATCGCAACACGGTGTTCATCTGTCTTAATTTCGCGAGGGACGCCAATGTCCATGCTGAATCAACCCCTTTGTTGGTTCTTTGTTGTTGTAGGTATCGCTTGTTACTCGATGGTGTCGTAGCTGATCGTTTTAGCCTTAAAGAACGAGGTGTCCCGCTTTCTGAACGCCACGATGGGTGTCAGGACAGCGGCGATGATCAACAAGATGATGTCCCACTTCATGCCCGACCAGCCATTGGACTTGATGTCCCAAATCATGATGGCGATGAGCACAATGCCCGAGATGGTCGGCAAGATGATGCCGGTGATGGTGAAACCAGTCTTTTCTTTCCATGCTTTACGGAAGGCCCAACCACAAGCAACTCCGGTAATGCCGTAGTAGAAGGCCACCAAGGCACCGACGTTGTTGGTGAAGGTGGCAATGATGTTTTGACCAGCTGAGGTGTACTGGACGATCACAATGCCCGCTGCCGCGATGCAACCCAAGATGGCCGTGCCCACCGCTGGGGTGCGGAACTTGGGGTGAATGCGTCCGAAGGCCTTGGGGAAGACGCCGTCGCGAGACATCGCATAGGTGATACGAGCTGCGGGCAGCAAGGTCGTTTGCGTCGTCGCAACTGAAGAAGACAGCACTGCGAAGATCATCAGGTAGCCCGCCCACTTACCAGCAAAGGCCTCACCGAAGACGAACAACACGTTGGAGGCCGAGAATGAGCTCGTTGGGAGCAAGATTTCTGCGGCAATGAAGTTCAGCAAGAACACAGCCAAGATGAGCCACATCGAGATGATGGCGGCACGGCCAGGGGTGCGGCTGGCATTCTTTGACTCTTCGTTGAGATTCACCGCGGTGTCCCAGCCCCAGAACAAGAACGTTCCGATGGCTAACGCGGTGGCCATCGCCCCGAGGCTATGTACTCCAAGTGGGTTCAACCATGCGGCGCTGAAGTGTGCGTGACGAGCTGAAGGGTCGACGGCCACTTTGATGATGCCACCAATGGACATCCCCACCACAACGAGGTACTCAATGATGCACAGAATCCACTGGAAGTTTGTCGTCCAGCGAATTCCCACGATGCAGAAGATGGTGATGATGGCGAGCCAAAAGAGGCCGAGGATCATCAACAACCCTCGCGAGTTCGTGGTCGATTGCGAAATCCAACCAATCGATGCAAAGAAACTCAAGGTATAGGTTGACGCCACAATCGGCGACTGAATGCAAAAGATGGTTGAGATACCAGCTTGGATAAAGCCATTGAACCAGCCCATGCCTGGATGGAAAACCTGAGCCAGCCACGAGTAGCTCGCACCGCAATTGGGATTCCGGCGATTGAGGTGGAAGTAGGCATAGGCAATAAAGAGGATGGGAATGAATGACAAGATCACCATGCCAGGGGCTTTGAAACCCACCGCCGAGATGATGAACATCGAACCCAGAGCTGTAGCCAAGGAATAGGCCGGAGCCACCGATGAAACCGCAACAGCGGTTGCATCGAAGAGATTCAACTCGTCGTGCTTGAGTTCAGTACTCTCCTGTGACTCAGGTACTGGTGCACCAAACGGACCTTCGACAAACCCGCCAATCGTGGCGCCTGTACCTTCTACCTCTTCAGCCATCTACCCCCTCCTTCAATGGTTACTGATGACGCTTCTCACTCTTGAGTGAAAACCTATGCCTCAATGTTGCTCATCACGTGCTTTATGCGCGTGTAATCCTCAAAGCCGTACATCGAGAGGTCCTTACCGTAGCCCGAGTGCTTGAATCCACCGTGAGGCATTTCAGCAACAACCGGAATGTGCGTGTTAATCCACACGCAGCCGAAGTCAAGATCACGGGCAAAACGCATGGCCCGACCGTGGTCCTTGGTCCACACGCTTGATGCCAATCCGTACTGCACACCGTTGGCGTAGGTGAGTGCCTCGTCTTCTGAGCTGAAGCGCTGAACGGTCTGCACGGGGCCGAACACTTCGTTTTGAATCATCTCGTCGTCTTGACGAAGATCTGCGATCACCGTGGGAGCGAACAAGAACCCGCGCTCCCCCGTCTGTGCACCACCGGTCACAATTCGAGCGTGGGACGGCTTGCGCTCAATGAAGCCTTGGATGCGCTGCAACTGATTGATGTTGTTCACAGGACCAAAGAAGGCGTCAGGGTTATCGAGACCACCCACCACCAAGCTTGATGATTGCGCAGCGAGTGCGTCAACAAAATCTCCATAGATATCGTCGTGGACCAAAACGCGCGTTGCAGCGGTGCAGTCCTGGCCAGCGTTGAACAGGCCGGCTCCCGCAATACCTTCAGCGGCAGCTGCAATGTCGGCGTCACCAAAGACAATCACCGGAGCCTTGCCACCGAGTTCGAGGTGGACTCGCTTGAGCGAATGCGATGCACTTTCGGCCACCGACATACCGGCACCAACGGAACCGGTGATCGACGCCATTTGCGGAATGGGGTGCTCAACCAGCATGCGGCCCGTGTCGCGATCACCAACGACCACATTGAACACACCAGCGGGCAATACTTCGGCCATCAGCTCGGCCATGCGAACGGTTGACACTGGTGTGGTGTCAGAGGGCTTGAGCACCATGGTGTTGCCAGCAGCAATTGCCGGGGCCCACTTCCACACAGCCATCATCAAGGGGTAGTTCCAGGGTGTCACCGCAGCACACACGCCAATGGGTTCGCGGCGAATCGACGACGTGTGACCGGCCATGTACTCGCCCGTGGAGAGGCCGTTGATATTGCGAGCAGCGGTTGCAAAGAAACGGATCTGGTCGACCATGGGAGGAATTTCTTCCGACATGGTCATGGCTACTGGCTTACCCGTGTTTTGGCATTCGAGTGCAACGAGCTCATCAGCATGAGCTTCCAAGATGTCGGCAATACGGAACAAGGCCAAGGAACGCTCGGACGGTGTAGTGCGCTTCCATGATGCGAAGGCTGCTTGTGCCGCCTCGCAGGCGGCATCAATGTCGGCGCCGTTGGAAATGGGGGCCTCCATGAAGACCTCTCCCGTGGAGGGGTCAACGAGTTCGGTCGTACCCTGCCCCTTCGCCTCGACCAGTGCACCATTGATGAAGTTCTTGAGTCGAGCCACGACCCCTCCCATTTCGTTCGCTCACGATCTGCTCATCACAGACCTCAATACAGTCATGACACCTTGCCAGAGAGAAGCCACCTTTGGCAACTCAAGATGAAGTATTTCGGAGGCATCTTGGGTGATTCCAACGATTTACAAAGATTTGCTACTGGCAGACGCCGAATTTAGGCGCTAGAGTTCCAAATACGGGGGAATCCATCCATGGCACGAGCCGCCAGAGCAACAACCATCAGACAGATTGAGACAGAGATCCCGGCGAGGATCTCGCTCGATGACGCTGATCGCAAAATCATTGAATTGTTGCAATCAGACGGCCGGCGCGCCTATGGCTCCATTGCTGAAGAAATTGGTCTCTCGGAAGCTGCGGTGCGTCGCCGTGTGCAACGACTCCGCGATGCCGGAGCACTCCAAATTGTGGCGGTAACGGATCCCTTGCAAATGGGGTTTCATCGCGAAGCCATGCTCGGAGTTCGCGTTCAAGGCGACGTCCGCACGGTGGCCAATGAAATTGCGTCAATTGACGAAGCCATCTACGTCGTGATGTGCGCTGGGTCTTTCGACATTTTGGTGGAACTCGTACTCGAGGACGATGAGCACTTGGTTCACGTCCTCAACGACCAGATTCGCTCGGTAGCGGGCGTGACGGAAGTTGAAACATTCGTATATCTGAAATTGGCAAAACAAACCTATTCGTGGGGGACACGATGACAACAATCCAAGACATCATTACCGACGGCATTCATGCCGAAAAAGACGAGGCGCACTTGCTCGCTGAAAAAGCAAGGCGTCACTTGTGGCTGCACTTCAGCCGCATGGGTCGCTACAGCCAAGAGAACGAGATCCCGGTCATCGTTCGAGGTGAAGGTTCCTGGGTATGGGATTCACGAGGCAAGCGCTACTTCGATGGCATCTCGAGTTTGTTCACCTCACAGTTGGGTCACGGACGCAAAGAGCTGGCCGAAGCTGCGGCAAAGCAGTCTGAAGAGTTGGCGTATTTCCCGCTGTGGACCTACGCCCACCCGAACGCCATCAACTTGGCTGCTGAACTCGCACAGCTCGCCCCTGGCGATTTGAACCGCGTGTTCTTCACCTCAGGTGGAGCTGAGTCAGTTGAGAGTGCATGGAAATTGGCTCGCGCGTATCACCGCATCAACGGTGATCAGTACAAATACAAGGCCATCACGCGAAACATCGCCTACCATGGCACCACGATGGGTGCCTTGGCGCTGACGTCGGTACCGGACTACCGGACTCCGTTCGAACCTATGGCGTTGGGTGCTGTGAAGGTTCCCAACACCAACTTCTACCGCGCGCGTGAACATGGTGATGACGCCGTGGCTTTTGGTCGCTGGGCCGCTGATGAGATCGAGCGGGCTATTGAGCGCGAAGGGGCTGACACCGTTGCGGCCATCTTCCTTGAGCCCGTGCAAAACGCCGGCGGCTGCTTCCCGCCGCCCCCTGGATACCTTGAGCGCGTTCGAGAAATTGCCACCCGACACAACGTGCTCTTGGTCTTCGACGAGACCATTTGTGCTTTTGGTCGCCTCGGCGATTGGTTCGGTGCCAACAAGTTCAACGTGACGCCCGACATCATCACCTGCGCCAAGGGAATCACCAGTGCTTACGCACCTCTCGGCGCGATGATCGCGAGCGATCGTTTGATTGCTCCCTTCCTCGAAGGCAACAACTCATTCCTGCACGGCTTCACCTTTGCGGGCAACCCGGTGAGCACGGCAGTTGCATTGAAGAACCTTGAGATTTTCAAAGACGAAAACGTGCTCGGCCATGTCAATGAACTAAGCCCCAAGTTCCGCTCAGCCCTTGAAGACCTCTACGAACTTCCCATCGTGGGTAACGTTCGAGGTGAAGGTTTCTTCTTTGGCATCGAGCTTGTCAAGAATCGAGAGACCAAAGAATCCTTCACTGCCGAGGAATCGGACCGCCTCCTTCGTGGCTACCTTTCAGGCGCCCTCTTTGAAGAGGGTCTGATCTGTCGTTCAGACGACCGCGGCGACCCCGTCGTCCAGCTCGCTCCGCCCCTCACCTCCACCGAAGATGAGCTCATGTGGGCAGTAGGCACCGTGCGGAAAATTCTTTCCGGTGCTCTCGAGCAAATCTAAACAACTGACTCATCCATGAACGCGCAACGCCCCAGCTCCTTGTGGTGGGATCTGCTCGACGAGCACGGTCTCACCCGGCTGGGGCTTTCGCGTTCTCTGGATGTTGACGTCGCCATCGTCGGTGGTGGATTCACAGGCCTATGGACGGCCTTTCAACTCAAACAACGAGATGCGTCGCTCCGCGTTTGCGTGCTCGAAGCAGATATCTGCGGCTTTGGCGCATCAGGTCGAAACGGTGGTTGGGTCTCGGCCCTATTCAGCGTTCATGACGCGGGCTTGGAGCGGCGCTATGGGCACGATGCCATGGTGCGCATGCGAAGAGCCATGAATGATTCCATCGATGCTGTTGGCTCGACAGCAGCCGCCGAATCCATCGAATGTGGATTTCACAAAGGCGGCACCCTCGTGGCGGCTCGAAGTGCGGCGCAAGTTGATCGGGCACGTGCGGACGTTGCGGAGGCTCGTCACCTTGGCTTTGGCGAAGACGATGTCACCTGGCTCGAAGCACGGGAAGCGAATGAGCTCATGGCGATGGACTCGCTCCTAGGCGCTACCTTTACGCCTCACTGTGCAGTAATGCAACCTGCGGCCTTGGTGCGGGGTCTCGCGAATGCGGTCGAGCGACTCGGCGTAGAGATTTTTGAACACTCTCCGGCCTTGCGTATCGATCCCGCAACACCGAGCCAACGCGCCGCCGTCCATACTCGCGGAGGTACGGTTCGCGCCGACGTCGTCGTTCGAGCCACTGAAGCATGGTCGAGTCAATTGCGCAATTCGAAGCGTGAGGTGATCCCGGTCTACTCGCTCATGATTGCCACCGAGCCTCTGAGCGAAGCGACATGGGAGTCGATTGGGCTACGCAACCGCGAAACCTTCTCCGATCATCGCAACATGATTATTTACGGACAGCGAACGGCTGATGGTCGCTTTGCCTTTGGCGGCCGTGGCGCTCCCTATCACTTTGGATCACAAATTCGACCCGGCTTCGACCAAGAACCAGCGGTCTTCGAACGCCTGCATGAAACCTTGCGCGAACTCTTTCCTCAAATTGGCGATGCCACCATTACGCACCGCTGGGGAGGCCCGCTCGGCATCGCTCGCGACTGGCACAGCTCAGTGGGCCTTGATCGCAGCACGGGGATGGCGTGGGCTGGCGGCTACGTCGGCGATGGTGTCAGCACTACCAACTTGGCGGGTCGCACCTTGGCATCGCTCATCGTCAATGATGGCGATGAGATCACCACACTGCCATGGGTAAACCACCGATCGCCTCAATGGGAACCCGAACCGCTTCGGTGGCTCGGAGTGAATGCTGGTTTACTGGCCACGCGCTATGCCGACCATCACGAAGCCTCAACAGGAAAGCCATCGAAAGTTGCGAGTGTGATGACTCGCTTCCTCGGAGGCTGAGGACCTTATTGCAAGATGTTGATGGCCCGCGAGGCCACAACGATGATGGTGACCATTGAAACAATGGAGCCCATGGCCATGAGGAATTTCGCGGTGCGGGTCAAAGGCATCGCGTCAGTGGGGCTGAATGCAGCTGAGTTAGTGAGCGCAACGTAGAGGTAATCCATGTATCTCGGCTGCCAATGGGGCTCGGCGAACTCTGGCTTGTCCATTTGAGGAAACATGAAGTCTGGGTGGCGCTCAAGATGAGTTCCACGCTTCGCTGGGCCACCACGGTCAAGCTCCCAGAACCACAGCGAGAACACAATCACGTTGGTCACCCACACCAGAATCGCCGAATACACAAGATGCCGACCATCTATGGGTGAAGTGTGATGGAGCAAGTGGTGGACCAACAAAGTGACCGAGACGATGTTGGCCACATTTAAGACACCAATCAGAATCAGCGAGAGCGGCCGCGTCCACGTTGGTTCACCAGGGTGGCGACGACGATGGGTAATCACTATGGGGATGAGTGGCAATAGTTCGAGTACGGGGACCAGCCAGCGGGGCTTAATAATCAGCGAGTCGGGCAAGAAGATGTACAAGGCCACACAGGCCAGTAGCGCAATGGACGCTGGCCAGCGGTCTTGGCGGTAGTGCTCTTCTGCTTGCAGTTCGTCTTCCATCAGTATCCCGCCGCTCGCACGAGATCAATCAGCACCCGTCGGAACTCAAGGGTGGTTCGATCAGGCCTGACATGTACTTCAGTCGTTACATCCAAGGGGATTTCCAGACGGTCATAGGCCGTCTGTACGCGAAGATCTTCTTCGATCACCGCAATTTCAAAATCAATCGCTTCTTTCATTCGGGCTTCGTCTCCGTCGAGATCATTGCGATAAAGGCTCGAGTAAATGCGCACCGTCTCTTCATCTTCTGGACAGAGATAGAAGCCAATGGTGTTCGTTCCACCGGCGTCTAGAAAATCAATGCGAAGAGCGAGATGGAATGGCGCATCAAATCGATACGTGAGGCGGCGACGCTGAATCAAAGGACGCAGCCCCGCTTCGACGCCAGGGTCTTCTCGATTGGCGAACTCATGCTCGAACGTGACTTCAGTACTAAAGCCATCGCGCTCTACCTCATAAGGCGACACTTCGGCGGCCTCTTGTGCGCCAAACGTTCCACGGTGCACGAAGGGGAAGTGCGCCATGTCAAGAAAATTGTCGGCATAGAGCGCCGCACAGCCTCGCACTCTGAGTTCGGGTAAGTCACCGACCATGAAGTTCGCATCGTTGGCTTCGACCATGGTGGGCAGAGCATGTAAGGGTGCTTCTGGGGCGATGAAGACCATGCCGTGTGATTCGGCGACGCTGTGGGGTCTCGCGAGTTGTGCCTTCGGCGGAAGGGCCGCACCGTCTCCCAAAGAAGGGATCTCGGTGCAGCGGCCCGATTGATCAAATTTCCATCCGTGGTAAGCGCAGCGTAGTTCTCCACCCTCGCAGCTTCCGAGCGAGAGAGGTGCGAGACGATGGGGGCATCTATCTTCAAAGACCGCGATATGTCCCTCTTCGTCACGCCATGCAACATAGGGAACACCCATGAGCATCAGTCGCAGCGGTTGCTTAGTTACATCGGCACTTCGGGCAATGGGGTGCCAGCATTGACGCAGCGCGGGGTGCAGGTTGGTCAAGACGTCAGACACGCAGGTTCCTTTGCTGTACGGCTGCTCTTTATCGTAGGTGGCGTCAGCGAAAGTCGCGGGAGCCTGGAGTTGCGCCGTGTGGAGCAAGTGATTCAACCCGCTCAGCCACGACGGTTGTCGCCCCTTGCGCACGTTCGAGTCGGCCTCTCACTAACAGCAAGGGACTGCGGCGAGCCACTGATTTCCAGCGTTGCCATGCGCCTTTGGAGAAAATCACATTGACGTGTCCGGTCTCATCTTCGAGATTGATGAATACCGCGCCCTTGGCAGTTTCAGGGTGTTGGCGATGCGTCACCGCACCGGCCACCCACACCTTGCCCGGTGGCGATTCGGCCAAGGTCTCGGCCGTCACGACTCCCCTGCGAGCAAGGTCCTCTCGCAAGAGCGAGATCGTCGTAGCTTCAGGCGTCATCCCGATAGCCCAAAGGTCGTCGCTCACCTGTTCGATCCCTGTCGCGGCTTCGAGTTCAGGGGCTTGGGTGCCAATCACGACACCTGGCAAACGGTCGGGGGTTGCCTGGGCTGCAGCACCGGCTCCCCACAGCAAGGACCGTCGAGACCGACCAAAGTCATCGAGTGCTCCCGCCACGCTCAGTGCTTCAAGATTGGCTCGAGTGGCTCCTGCCCTCCTCACGAGATCTTCTTGGTCGCGCCACGGTGCTCCTTGATAGATGGCCTCAGCCAAGTCGCGGCCAATGCCGCGCACCGATCGCAGGCCTAAGCGCAAGGTCGGATTCGTCCGCGATCCCTCGAGCGATGCTTCAGGCTTTGAGCACTGCACATTGGGTCGAGCAACGTCGACTCCGTGGCGCTGAGCATCAGCAATCAAGCTCTGTGGTGACCAAAATCCCATGGGTTGTGCATTTAACAGTGCAGCGGTGAAGGCCGCGGGGTAGTGACGTTTGATCCAGGCAGAGCAGTACACCAAGTGGGCAAATGAGACCGAGTGCGACTCAGGGAATCCAAAGTTTGCGAATGCAGCAAGTGCTGCATAGATCTCATCGGCATCAGCGCCTTCAATGCCATAACCCGCCATTCCCCGGTAGAGGCGTTCTTTCAATGCCATCATGCGCTCCGCCGAACGCTTCGACGCCATTGCTTGGCGAAGTTCATCGGCTTCGGCGGCGCTGAATCCAGCAATGGCAACTGCCATCTCCATGAGTTGTTCTTGGAAGAGTGGCACCCCCAGCGTGCGCTTCAAGATGGGCTCGAGCCGAGGATGCAGGTACGTAATTTCCTCCTCTCCGCGACGACGACGGATGTAGGGATGCACCGAACCGCCCTGAATCGGGCCGGGACGAATCAAGGCAACTTCAATCACGAGATCGTAGAAACAGCGTGGTTCCACTCGAGGCAGGGTTCCCATTTGGGCTCTGCTCTCCACTTGAAACACGCCGACGGTGTCGGCACGACAGAGCAAGTCATAGACCTCATCTTCTTGGGGAAGTTCACCAAGATCTATCGACACCCCATGGTGTTGTTCAATGAGATCAACCATGCGATGCAACGCTTCAAGCATGCCCAGACCAAGAAGATCGAATTTGACTAAGCCAATTCCCGCACAGTCGTCTTTGTCCCACTGCAGCACGCTGCGCCCTGGCATCCTCCCCCACTCAACGGGACACACTTCGACAATGGGGCGGTCGCAAATCACCATCCCCGCAGAATGAATCCCGAGATGTCGAGGACGATTGAGCACTTGACGCGCCAAGTGTGCAACTGATTCTGGGATGAGTGATTCTTGACCAGCAACGGCCTTGGTATCACCCGAACGACTCCAACTGGGATCAACCCCCTTGGACCACTGAGCGACGTCGTCTTCGCTGTAGCCCAGAACGCGACCCATGTCTCGCAATGCGGATCGGGAGCGATAGGTAATCACATTGGCTACTTGGGCAGCATGACGTCGTCCGTAGCGTTCGTAGACGTACTGGATGACTTCTTCTCTGCGACCTGACTCAATATCAACATCGATGTCAGGGGGGCCGTCTCTTGCGGCAGAGAGAAAGCGTTCAAAAAACAACCCCAAGCGCACTGCGTCAGCGTTGGTAATGCCGAGTGAAAAACACACCGCAGAGTTGGCAGCGGACCCTCGGCCTTGACAATAAATATTGGAGCGTCGACAAAACTCGGTGATGTCCCACACGGTGAGGAAGTAGCCGGCAAATCCCATGAGTTCAATGACGCTGAGCTCATGGTCAATTTGCGCCCACGCCCCAGGAACCGTCTCTGCGTCGCGGGTGCCATAACGCTGCACCGCTCGCTCCTCGGTTAATTGCCGCAAGTAGCCCTGTTCGTCAAGTCCAGGGGGACAAGGGAAGCGAGGAAGTCGGGGAGCCACCAATCTCAAATCGAAAGCACACTGCGCTCCAATGGCTGCTGCGGTTTCTACTGAGCCAGGCCAACGAGCCATGCGTCGGTACTGCTCAGCTGGGGTTCGAAGTAATGCGGTTGGCGCTGGGGGAAGCCACCCTTCCATCTCTTCGAGTGATCGTCGTGCTCGCAATGCGGCAAAACTCTGCGCCAGGTAAAAGTCACGCGCCGAGGCATAGTGCACGTTATTAGTTGCGACTACCGGTATCCCTGCTGCGGTTGCGAGCAGTGCCAAGGCATCGTTTCGAGCACTATCGAGGGGATGGCCGTGGTCCCATATCTCTACCGCCAGAGCATCAGCGCCGAACAGATCAATCAAATCACGAAGACGATCCCGAGCGGCCCGGGGGCCTTCGCTCGTCAAACTTCGCGACAGCGGTCCTTTGCGACATCCCGTTAGCACCCACCAGTCGCCTCGATTCGCTGCCGCAAGGTCCGTCATGGAGAGTTGTGGTTGTCCCTTTTTTCCTCCCCTGAGGTGAGCATCAGCGAGCACGGTTGAGAGTTGGGCGTAGCCATCAGGGTTGCGAGCAAGAACAATGAGGTGATCTCCTGAGGGGTCAATGACTCCTGCTCGTTCTTCGCTACTGCCCAAGGTGATTTCTGCACCAAAAATACTTGGGAGACCAAATGCACGGGCAGCTTGGCTAAAGCGCACCGCCCCATAGAGACCTCCATGGTCAGTAAGGGCGAGTCCGCACAGGCCTCGCCGTAGCGCGACCGCTACGAGTTCTTCGGGATCAGAAGCGCCATCAAGGAAACTAAAACTCGAGTGACAGTGAAGTTCGGCGTAGTCCTTCATCAGTCGTAGCGCCCCACGAGCTGCCAACCCCGACCGTCATGGCTTGCTAGTACCGCACAGCCCGAGCTCGTCAAAATTTGGAGACGATTCTTGCGCTGTTGCTGTCGCCACCAAGGTCCTGTTACTGGCCACGGCCCCGCCCACGCAGCAATCCCATACCGCGATCCTCCATCTCGATAGACCGCAGGTGTTGCGCTCAGCAGCCCAGCGCCATCAATACCAATTGCCTGATCGAATTCATCAAAAAGTTGGATGTCGCGGGGTCGAGTAAAAATCGTCATCGGCGACGGCGTTGGTAGTCGAGCAGGCCATGGGGCACTGTCGTGAAGCACTGTCTGTTGCTCTACCGCGAAGGCGTCGAAGATCGCACGCTCTGCGGGATCTCGGCCTGGCTTGTCGAGCGCTACTTGCACACTGGACGCGCCGAAATGTGATTGAAGTCGTATGGCGATGCGTTGGGCTCGCTCATCACGCGCTGATGTTCCTCCGAAGAATCCAACCTGCGTCGTGGCAATCTCCGGTGCCTCAAGAAGGTGCAGTCTCTTGATGATGTCTGGATCCCGAACGCCGACAAGTTCTGGCTCAACACCTCGGGCCACTCGATGGCAGTGAACGGCATCGAGCCCGAATCGCTCAAGAACCCGGTCTTCATCAAGCATGGCAAACGCACCCAAGGTCCGTATGCCAAGGCGCTGACAGAGTTCAGCAATTTCTGGTCGATGAAGACGTTCGATGGCTTGGCGAGCCAAAAACGATGGCGTTTCCCCAGCTGCCACGAGCTCTTCATGACTAGCAGCGAGCACGGCGGCAAAGAGTCCATCGGCAATGCCGATGTGGAGCTCCATTGCATGGTGCTCAAGCAACTCGGCGAGATCATCACGCAAGAGATCACATATCGCAAGCTCACCACCGAAGAACCGCGCCACGGAGCGTACGGGGAGTGCCATCACGCCAAGACGAACAGGTTCTACGAAAGGACAACGCTGACCAACGATGCTCAGTGCTTCAGCAAAAATCCGGAGTGCCGCGACATCGTTGCTCTTGCTCCGAGCATCGCGAATCCATAACACCATGGTTCGCTCAAGCATCACCGTGACCGTGACCGTGTGCAACGAGTATCGCGCCATCTTGAGACGGCACCCATACCGATACCAAGCGAAGGTGCTCTCCCCTCGCAGCCACTTCCAGTTCAAGGCGTCGAGATCGAAGATGTCCATCTCCTCGACCAATGCCCATCCATGTGCTCGAGCGAATGCTCAAACCCAAATCTGCCGGCAGTGGCCAGTACTGCCGGTGCTCGGTCACAATGATGAGTGCTGCGCGTCGTTCTCTCGCTCGAGCGCTCAAGCGTCGTGCTGCCGAAAAGGCGACGGCAGCTTGCACCCGAACAATGAGCAGCTCCACTCCATCGAGTAGTTCAGCCGTTACCTCCAACCAGCGCTTGGAAGGTTCTGGCGTAAAGAGCACCCGACGCAGATCCATCCCCACTTCGCTCATTGCGGTCGCCCCAGGGTCGCTGATACCAACAACCCCACACCAGTGACCTTGGGCTGACGCTTCTGCGGCAAGGGCGAGCGCAAGTGATATTGCCCCCGAGCCTTGACTACCGCTCACGACACTGACCGAACCCCGGCGAAGTGCCCCTCGAGGCAAGATCGATGACAAGGATTGGGTCACGGGCAAGGTTCGAGCAGCGGCGGCCACAACTGGCCGTGCGAGATCCCGCAGGGCAGAGGGAACCGGAGGCCTGCGTCGAGGCTGGTTGGCATCATCAGAAAAAGCGAACATATGTTCGATGCTAACCAAGGGGTGCTTCAGCCGCCAATGGGGCGAACGGTGGCACACTAGGAGAAGGAATTTCCCCCAATATTGCAGAGAAAGACCCCCATGACCGAGTTCGGAACCGACCTTCTAGAGCGCACGGACACCATGCTCGACGTGCCGTGGGAAGTCATTTTGTGGGACGACCCCGTGAGCTTGATTTCCCTGGTGGTGCGCGTGATCAAAAAGGTCTTTAACTACGACACCGCAAAGGCCGAACGACTCACCATGCAGGTACACCATGAGGGGAAGGCCGTTGTGTGGAGTGGGGATAAAGAGACCGCCGCCGCCTACTGTGTAGCGCTCCACAGCTACGCACTCGGTGCAACCATACAGAGAAGCCAATGAGCGAACCCTTCCGTCGTGTTGATGACCGCATCATCGTTGACATTCCCCTCACGCTGCGTGAATGGCTTGCTGCCATGGCTCGCACAACCGCTGGCGATGCGGTCGACATTTCCACAAGCACCCACCATCGACTCCTCGGTCCCATTGACCCCACCGTTGATCACGATGATCCCCTGACGCAACTTCATCGACAGATGACGGTTGAGGGTTCACTTGGCCGCTTCATTGCAACCCATATGCATGAGAGCTTGAGTGAAGATGATGCCGAAGAGTGGATCCGTGCCTTCCAACTCATGCTGGCGGCGTTCTCGGCAGAGCGAGCCATCATGACGGCGGAGGATCGAGACAACTTGAGTCAGCAAGATCACTATGACTTGATCACCTTGCAATCTGGCGTCGCACTCATGATTGAAGCACTCGATAGTTAGCCATGTGCGGTCGCCTCGTCATTTCAACCCCACCCGCCCGCGTCGCTGCGCTCTTTGACGCTGCGCTTGGTGCTGGGGTTGATCCCGTCGGCCATCCCAGTTGGAACCTTGGCCCCACTCGGCGCATCGATGGCATTCACGCCAGCAGCGAAGGCCGCGTGCTTGATCGATACCGCTGGGGCCTTATTCCCTCATGGGCCAAGGAGTTGAGTTTCGGCTCTAAAACCTTCAACGCCCGAGCCGAAACCGTAGCCACCAAGCCTTCATTTCGTAGCGCCTACAAGTCTCGCCGACTGATTGTCCCCGTCGATGGTTTCTACGAATGGGACCGCTCGGGCGCTCAACCCCAGCCTCATTACTTCACCCGCAGCGACCACACCATGTTGGCCTTCGCGGGCCTCTATGAGACCTGGCATGACCCTGCCAATCCAGAGAGTCCCCCCATCGCCTCAGTCACCATCATCACTACTGAGGCCAATGCTGACATGAGCAGCATTCACCACCGCATGCCCGTGATCTTGGAACAAGGCACCTTTGACCTCTGGCTCGAAGGCGCAGACGACGAACGCGATGCGATTGCCGATCTCTTGGTTCCCGCGCGCCCTGGAACACTTACTTCCCACCTCGTCGATCCCAGAGTGGGCAACGTTCGAAATGACGGGCCTGAACTTATTGATGAGCAAGCCCCATCGACGCTGTTTTAGCTGCTCCACACGGGGCCAATAATCAAGCCTTGGATTCGAGATCCATGTGGAGACCTTCGATTTCGCATCGCAGCGTGTGCCGAGCGAGAAGGCTACCTAGCCGCGAACGTTTCTCAGCACCATGGGCACACCTTCGCCGTAGCGATTCACCGCGGTAACGGTGACGGTGTAGCGCTGGGTGGGATCCAGTCCAGTGATGTCATTGAGCCAGGTGTGGCGGCTTCCACCACTCGTTGATACATTCACCAAGCTCTTCGTCCCAGCACTCACATTCACGACGTAGTGGACAACAGGAGCGATGCCGTTTTCATCGGGGATATTCCATCGCACCGTCATGGCGTTGTTGGAGATCTGAGTGATCAGGTTAGAAGGAGCCGATGGCGTGACATACGACACCATCGATTGCGTACCATCTTCTGATAGAGACAGCAACAAACCCTTGTTGGCAACCAAACTCCACCAGTACTGATTCGGGGCCGAGCCGAATTTCCAAGTAACTGCGTCAGGCGATGTCATGACCAGCGATGACGACGGGGTTGTCATGAGGTCCGCTGTTGCCACGAACTCGTGATTCACGTAAACCATCCCTGTCCAATCGGTGGTGCTCTGCAGCACCGTTTCTTTCCAAGTCCTTCCTTTGTTTCGCGAAGTGAGGATGACTGCTTGTGTTGAGGTGCCTCCGAGAATTGCCCACGTCCCGTTACCGTATGCAATCGCTGGTGCGCTATACGAACCCGTGGGTACCACGTCTCCCGTCCACTTCAATCCGTTGGGCGACGTCATCACTTCATATCCGCGACTTCCGGGCTCATAGGCGGTTGCAATGAAGACTCCGTGCACATACGCCACATTGTTGAGTTGTGTGGTGTCGTCAGGCATGGCTGCCGGAGAATTAACTGCCGACCACTTCATACCATCGCGCGATGTCATGACGATGTGCGTGCCGAGTCCCGTCGAATTACCGACAGCAACAAATCTTCCGTCTCCATAGGTGACGTCAGTCCACAAGCCGATCGGGGCAATATGCGTCTTCCATGTCACGCCATCGCGCGACGTGGCAACTTGATAACTCCTCGATCCAAAATCCAATCCGTTGCGAGAAGTAAGCGGAGCACCGCGACCACCGATTGCAGTGTTGTACGCGCGAACAGCAACGTACAGGCCATGGGCATAAATCGTTCTCCACCACTGCTGGCCGTTTGGTAGCCCAAACGTGGGCTGCTCCTTCCAGTTACGTCCATCTCGTGATGTCAGAACGATAGAACGACCAGAACCTGGCGATACACAAAGGTCGTAAAAGTGACCTTGTGCCACCAAGGGGTTCTGCATTGGCCACGGATCTGCACAGGCATGGTGCGTTGGATATTCCACCCATGTAGACCCAGCGGTTGGAAGGCTCCCCGCTGAAGCCGCCGCAGGGGCGAGCGCAATACCGAGCGCCACCATGACCGCCATAAGCGCGGAAGCAAGGGTTCTTTGAATTGTGGTCATCGTTGGACCTCCATAGGGCATATCCGAACGGCCTTAGCTAATAGGTAGCGTATCTGGCGTTCTCACGCCGGCGTTGTCGGCGCCATGCAGTCCAGCGCTACTCGCCGATGAGCTGCTGATGAAGTCCCGCATCGATATTGGATCCACAGAGCAAGACCGCTACTGGCTCTTGGAGTTGCCCTGAACGCTTGATGGCAAGTGCGATGGACACGGCTGCCGAGCCCTCCACCTTCACCCCGAGCTCTCGATAAGTAGCAACAAGAGCCGCAACGGTCTCTTCTTCACTGACGAGATCAATCTCGAGACCAAGTTCACGAACGATGTCGAGTGTCACGGAATCAGATTCAATACCGCCGGCAATGCCATCAGCAATAGTCTCGCCAAGGCTCGGCGAGAAATCTCCGGCTAACGCATGAGAGAAGGCAGCATTTTGCTCAACTTGAACTCCTAAGGCCTTCGCCGAACTGCCTTGGAGCGCTAGACCACTGCCACTCAGCAACCCACCGCCGCCCACGGCAACGATGAAGGTTCCGAGTGTTGGCAACGTGGCCAATGTTTCCTCAGCGGCGGTTGCCTGTCCGGCAATCACCCAAGCATCGTTGTAGGGAGAGATGAAATGTGACGAGCGTTGCTGTGCGAGGTCTACGGCATAGTGCTCGGCTTCGTCGTAGTCCTGGCCGTGCAAGATGAGTTCGACGGCAAAGGTTCTCAATTTTTCGACTTTGGCGATGGAGGCAGTTTCGGGTACCACGACGGTGGCTGGCACACCAAAGTGTTCTGAGGCAAAGGCAATGCCGAGTGCGTGGTTACCCGCCGAGCAAGCAAGGACTGATTCGCTCCTAGCCTCTCGGGCGAGGTGACCCACCGCGGCAAGGGCGCCACGAACCTTGAACGAGCCCGTAGGTTGCTGGCCGTCACCTTTGAGCCAGATCTCCGTTCCTTCTATGGACACTTTGATGAGTGGCGTCGGGGCCAAGACTTCGTGGACAATGTCGGACGCCTCTGCCATTTCCTCATTAGATGGCATACGGGCAGCGGGGTTCACCTCTTCAACGGTACTCAAGGGCCGACGGCCACTAGCGTCGTACCATGCCTAAATCCACGCAACAGCCTCCCGAGGTGGCGAACGACAATCGTCTCGTCAATCGTTTGTGCGTGGTCGTCTTTCTTGAATGGGTCGGCGCCGGCGCCATTTTGCCCCTCTTGCCACTCTTTCTTTCCCAGCACGGGGCCAGTGCAGGCATGGTGGGTCTCACCATGGCGTCATTCTTCTTGGCGTCACTGTGTGTTCAGTATCCAGCCGGCCGATTAGCCGATCAATATGGGCGACGCCCCGTACTCATTGGTGGACTGATTTTGTTTGCCGCTGCGTCAGCACTGTTTCTCTTGCCACTCAATACCATCGGGTTTCTAGTCTTGCGGTTTGTCCAAGGTGCAGCCGCCGGAGCCGGTGAAGTCGCGTCCTTGGCCCTCGTCTCGTCGGCCATTCCTGACGAGCGCCGGGGTCGGGCCATGAGCAAAATTTACTCGGCTCAGTTCACCGGCACGTCCATTGGGCCCGTCTGTGGTGCGCTCGTTGGGGTGGCCCACATGGGTCTGCTCTTTAGCGCGACCGCTCTTCTGTGCATCATCGCCGCCATTCCAGTCCTGCGCAGTCAACACATCAAAGACAATGACCAACACCACCTCAAAGTTGGTCCGTTACCCACTATCTCCATTGATGGCGCCCTCATTGGTGCCCTCTGCATCGCCGTCGCCTTTGGCTTGCTCATCGGCGTATATGAATCCACGTGGACCTTGCTGATGGATGTACGTCATGCCACGCAATTTCAGATTGCGCTGACCTGGACCGTGTTTTCTTTGCCTTACGTCTTCTTGGTGCGCGTTGGTGGATGGCTTTCTGAGCGAGCTGACCGACGGGTCATGGCCATCGCGGGACTTGGCGTGGGCTTGAGCTTTCTCGCACTGTGGCCGCACATCTCATCGATTCTGTTGATTATTGCCCTGTGTCCAGTGGAGCCCTTTGGTTCTTCCATGATGTTGCCGTCCATGCAGGGGCTCTTAACCCAAGGACGCGCGCCCGCCGAGCTCGGTCGTATCCAGGGCACCTATGCCACTGCGAACACGGCATCCATCGCGCTCAGTGCTTCGCTTTCTGGCTGGCTCTTTGGCATCCGCCATGCCCTTCCCTATTCCCTGGCCGCTGGTCTCGGAGCTGCGTTGCTCATCGCCGCTGGCATTTCGTGGCGCTCCACCCCAGGAAGAACCGTCAAAGAATCGCAAGCGTCGGTCTAACGCCGACGCGTCATCCAAGCCTCTTCTCTCAAAATGCGATAAAAAGTACGGATATTCAGCCGTGGAGGCGGGTGAATACTCAGCGGTCTCAGAACCGAGTTCACAGCGTGGTGAGCGTCATTCGGCTGAGCCGACCAACCATGCGGAAATCTAGGAGGAGCATTGACCGCGACCCTTGAGCCCAATTCTGGGCTTCCCGAAGCTGACAAGGCGTTTCACGTCGAGCAGCACGGTGTTGACTTCATTCCCGAGTCCGAGCGCTGGGCCAAGCCCCGTGACATCGCCTCGATGTGGGGTGGCGCCAGCCTAAATATTGAGTACCTCGTCTACGGCGCCATCCTGATGGGATTTGGCTTCAGTTTCTGGCAGGCACTCAGCCTTATCGTCATTGGCAACTTGTCGTGGTTCCTCGTAGGACTTGCTTCGCTGCAGGGTCCTCAGACGGGCACCACGGCGTTCGGTTCTAACCGAGCAGCCTTTGGTCCCAATGGATCACGAGTTCCCGCCTTTTTCAACTGGCTGACCCAGTTGGGCTTCGAAGTTGAGGGCCTGATCCTCATCGTCGGCGCCTCCCTGGTGCTCTTTGATAAAGCTGGAGTTCACGCCAGCACCGGACTCAAAGTGGTGCTGGTCTTTGTGGCCGTAGCGATTCAGATCATCTTGCCCTTCCTCGGTCACGCAACCATGGTCAAGGTCTTAAAGACGCTCATCATTCCCTTCGCCATTATCTACGTGGTGCTCTTCATCTACACCGCCTCACACGCCCACCCCGGCGTAAAGGCTGCTTCGTGGGTTGACTGGCAACTGTGGACCGCTGGCTTGGCATTCACCATCACCCTGTCGGGCCTTGGCTGGGCTGAGTGTGGCAACGACTTCAGTCGCTACCTCGATGTTGATGCCCCCAAGGGCAAGATTGTCGGCTGGCTCTTCCTTGGAACTGCTGTTCCTGAGATGATCATGATGACCTTGGGCGCCTTAGTGTTCACCTTCATCGGTTCAGCCGCCACGTGGAATGGTTCCAACCCCTTCCAGTCCTTCGAAGGCCAGCACTACATCCCCAGTTGGTTTGTGGTCATCTTCATGCTCTTCGTGATTGTGCAGCTCTTTGGTATCAACTCTCTTGACCTGTACTCCTCGGGCGTCACGCTTCAAGCCCTGGGTCTCAAGCTCAAGCGCTACCAGGCAGTGTTGCTCGACAGTGCGATTTGCTTGGTCATCACCTTCTATGCCGTGTTGAACTCAAAGTTCAGCATCTACATGAAGGACTTTGTTGACCTCGTGATCATTTGGATCGCGCCTTGGGTTGCGATCTATCTCGTTGACTGGGTGCTACGCAAGTATCGCTACGCGCCAGCTGAGCTTCAAAAGACTGACAAGTCGAGCATCTACTGGGGCGCTGGCGGTTGGAACTGGGCCGCCATCGTGTCGCTGGTTCTCGGCATGATCGCTGCATTGTCTGCACTCAACACCACCTTCCGGGTACCGAGCTGGGTGAACCCCATCACCGTTGCTACTGGTAACTACTGGACGGGTGCTGGCTTGTCGGGTGCTGACTTCAGTGTGTTCATGGGCATCGTGGTTGGTGGATTGGCCTATCTCATCTTGGGAACGGCAACGGTTCGCCGTCAGGTCTCCAAACAAAACGAACTCCTTGGCACCAAGTAGTTCAACCATGTGAAAAAGGGCGGGGTCTTTGGACCCCGCCCTTTTTTCATGCCTGCGTTTCTGAGCTCCGGGACTCCCGTTAGCCCCAGTCTTCAACCAAGCTGCCGTCGGCTTCTCGGTGAAAGAGCGGGATGCTCCCGAGCGAGCGAACGAGACCAGCGTCTTCGCCCAACGATGCCTGCCAAGCAGAACCTTCTGTTACGAGGCATCCCAAGGCCACGGGCTCTCCGCCTACTTTTCGCACCAACTTGAGGGCGGCGACGATGGATCCACCCGTTGAGATCACGTCGTCGACGATGGCCACTCGTTTGCCTTTCACCGCTCCAATGCGCGCACGGTCAAAGAGCAGTCGCTGATTGGCGTCCGTGGTGATAGATCGAACTGCTTCCCACTCGCCATCAGCGAGGTGAATCTTTTGGGTCTTGTGCAAAATGACGTAGTCATCGAGATTGAGCGCCCTAGTGGTCTCAATGGCCAAGGGGATTCCCATGGTGGCCACCGACACGATGATGTCGATGTCGAGATCTTTGAGTTGCGCGGCAAGCTCTTCGCCTGCCGTGGCAGCAAATGAGACGCCGTGATCCACCGTGATCAACAGCGCAATGGTCAGAGAATCCGATAGGTCCACTACCGGGAGATCCAAGGTTTGTGACCCGACCTTGGTGAGATAGGTATTGTGCACTGAGTTACTCCTCAACCACTTGAAGGGACGGCAACGATGCCAAGCCATCACAAGGCACTCGACCTCGATCTCGCCCGCACCATGCTACGCACTGCACTCGAAGAGGCTCGCATGGGCTTGGCTGAGGGTGGCATCCCGATTGGGGCTGCCTTGTATCACCGAGATGGCACCTTGCTCGGGGCAGGTCATAATCGCCGCGTCCAAGAGCAAGATGCCTCGATTCACGCTGAAACCGACGCATTTCGCAAAGCGGGTCGCCGCCGTGACTACCCCGATACGGTCATGGTGACCACCTTGTCGCCCTGTTGGTATTGCTCAGGCCTGGTTCGACAATTCAACATTGGCTGTGTGGTCATTGGCGAAGCGACGACCTTCCATGGTGGTCACGATTGGCTCGCAGAACTCGGCGTCGAGATCATCGTGCTCGAAGACCCGGAGTGCATCGAATTACTGAGTGCCTTCACTCACGAACACCCTGAATTGTGGAATGAGGATATCGGCCTCTAGCGAACCGGTTGTCCAAAGAGTCGGTCCCCAGCGTCTCCGAGACCAGGGACGATGTACCCGTGTTCATTGAGCACCTCGTCGAGTGCTGCCACGAAAATGCGGACGTCAGGATGCTCCTTGGCCACCGCCTCCACACCCGGCACTGCCGCGATGAGACAGAGAGCCCGAATGTCGTGCGCCCCTCGTTCCTTGGCCATGGCAATCGTGGCATTGAGTGATCCACCCGTTGCCAGCATGGGGTCGAGAATGGCGACCACACAACCGCTCAAATCCTCGGGTAGGCCGTCGAGATAAATGTCAGGTTGCAGCGTTACCTCGTTGCGCCGAAGCCCCACACAGCACAGCCGCGTTGAGGGTAAGAGATTCTGAAGGGCGGGCACCAAGCTCAGACCAGCTCGCAAGATAGGCACAAGCACCACTTCGTCGGCGATCTTCTTCGCCTGATCGTCTCTCGCTACAGGCGTGGTAACAGGAGCCGACACCGTGGCAAGATCGGCGAATGCTTCATAACCAAGCATGCTCGCCAGTTGCGTCGCCAAGGCGACGAAGCGGTGCTGGTCGGTGCGCTCATCGCGAAGTTCGGCCACGTAGTGAGCAACAAGCGGACTCGGGGATATGGAGACGGTATTCGTAGGCACGACCCCAAGGCTAACCCCGACGCGATGTTGGGGACCATCTCTAGAATGGATAGATGTCCTGCTCAAACATGTCACCCATACTGAGAGTGGTGGCGCGATGAGAGCCACTACCGAGCAAGACCGCTCACCGTCGCCCCTCTTTCCCGTCAGTGCGACAACGACCTATCGTCGGCCCAAGGCCACGGTGGACCCCGATACCTCCAAGTCTTGGTGGAAACGATTTATCCCCATTGTGGCGACCCGACGAGTGCCCTTCATTGCAGCCTTGGTGTTTTCAGGCATTTCTCTTGTACTCCAAGTCCTGATCCCCAACTTGCTCAACCAAGCTATCGACCGTTCCATCGTCACCCCGTCGGTGCCGCTGTCGCATTACGTCACCGAGATCATCTGGATTGCCGTGGCCGCAGGCATCGTGGGCTACTTGTCGCGATGGCTGCTATTCCGCACGGCCTATGACTTTGAATATGACGTCCGCAACTTGCTCTTCGAGCACATGTCGCTCCTATCGTTTTCCTTCTATGACCGCGCGCAAACTGGTCAACTGATTTCGCGAGCTAACTCCGACATTCGATCCATTCAGCTCTACACGACCTTTGCGCCCATGATTTTGGTGCAGTGTGCCGTCGCCGTAGTGGCATTTGGATTCATGCTTTCTATCTCAGTGCCGCTGGCACTCATCGCCATGGCGACGATGCCCGTTCTGTTTTGGATCGGGGTTCGGATGCGCAAGGTGATGTTCCCTATCTCTTGGGTCATCCAAGCACGACTCGCCGATGTCGCAACCACCGTCGACGAATCCATCAACGGAGTTCGAGTAATCAAGTCCTTTGCTCGCGAGGGCCGCCAAGTCAATACCCTCGCTGATGCATCGGAAAAAGTTGCGTGGAGTTACACCAAGGACGCCGATATTCGAGCGCGATACACCCCAGCAATCCAAAACCTTCCCCAAATTAGTTTGGTCCTCGTCTTGATCTTCGGCGGCATCATGGTGATCAATGGCCACCTCGGCATCGGTGCCATTTTGGCTTTCAACGCCTACCTCGTGATCTTGCAAGCCCCATTCATGATGCTTGGCATGCTTGTCATGATGGGACAGCGCGCAGCTGCATCAGCTGATCGCATCTTCGAAATTCTCGACGTCGAGGCAGACATTACTGACCGACCTGGTGCGGTGGACCTTGTTGTCACCGAGGGAACGGCTGCCTTTTCAGGCGTCCGCTTTGCCTATGGGGATGGTCCCGATGTACTGCACGATTTCACGATCAATATCGCAGAAGGCGAGACCTTGGCCTTGGTGGGCAGAACGGGGTCGGGCAAGTCAACGGCAGCAAAATTACTGATGCGCTTCTATGACCCCACCGAGGGTTCGGTATCCATCGATGGCCATCATTTGCGCGACGTCACCGTGGCTTCAGTGCGCAACCAAGTAGGCATCGTCCTTGACGAGCCCTTCTTGTTTTCCGCCACCATTGCCGAAAACATTGCTTATGGCCAACCCGATGCATCGCGCGAAGCTGTCATTGCCGCAGCCACGGCCGCTAACGCCGCAGAATTCATCGACAAACTGCCCCAGGGTTATGACACGGTGGTGGGAGAACGTGGCTACACCTTGTCGGGAGGGCAACGCCAACGCATTGCTATTGCGCGAACCCTGCTCGTCAATCCACCCATTTTGATTCTCGACGATGCGACGAGCGCCATCGATGTCCAAGTGGAGCAATCCATCCACGAAGCGCTCCATGAACTGCTCGACAAGCGGACAACCCTGATCATTGCTCATCGCCTCTCGACCATCGCATTGGCCGACCGTGTGGCATTGCTTCGCGACGGGACGGTAGTGGCCATTGGTACCCACGAATCGCTCATGGCTAGTAACGACGAGTACCGCTCGGTGTTGGCTGCAATTGAGTCGCCTGTCGAGGAGTCCATCTAATGGGTTGGGGTGGCGGCGGCGGCTTCTGGGGCGGTGGCGGCGGCTTTGGTGGAACCAGGCCCGCAGGCATGCCCTTTGGCGGAATTCCCAGTGAGCTGCAAGAGGGCGTCGACGCCATTTTGAAAGAGGAGCCACCCTCAGCCCCCTATGACATGGCCTTCACTATGGAGCCTGATGCCGCGGAGCGCCAACGCCTCACGCTCTGGAAACTGCTCACCCAGCACCCAAGGCTGCTTGCGTGGTGCACCATCTTGGTCATCATTGTGGCCACCACGAGTCAGGTGGGCCCCGCCCTCATTGAGTACGCCATCAACCACGGCATGCTGCCGGGCCATCACTCCGTGCGCGTCATCATCGTGGCAGCGGCTGCGTACCTCGTCGTCACGATCATCAGTGCGCTTGGCCAGCGATCACAAGTTCGCGCTTCAGGTCGCTTGGCATCAGCGGTAATGCACGAACTGCGCATTCGAGTCTTTCGCCACCTCCAACGATTGAGTCTGAGTTTCTTCACGGAAGAAAAAGCCGGGGTGATCATGACGCGCATGACCAGCGACATTGAGAACCTCCAGCAACTCTTGCAAGATGGATTGAACCAATTCGCTCTCCAGGGTCTCACCATGGTGGTCATCACCATCATTTTGTTCTTCATGAATCCGCTCTTGGCGGCAATCACCGTGGCCATGGTGGTGCCACCCTTGTTCGCAGCCTCATGGTGGTTCCACCGCGCGTCAGAACGAGGCTACGAGCGAGTGCGTAACGGCATCGCCGGGGTACTCACACACCTCTCCGAATCGCTGCAGGGTATTCGCGTGGTTTCAGCGCATAACCGGCAAATTCACAACGCCATTGAGCACCGCAATGTGGTGGGTGAATATCGTGACGCAAACGTCTACACCGGCCAAGTCAACGCCATCTACGGCCCGGGATCACAACTCATTGGCTTTTTAGTTCAAGCGCTCCTGTTGGCCATTGGTGGCTCCATGGTGCTGCATCACCATCTCAGTGTTGGTGCACTCGTTGCCTACTTCCTCTACGTCAATCGCTTCTTCCAGCCCATTCAGTTGCTTGTTCAGCAATACAACGCGCTCCAGCAGTCCCAATCATCCATCGTCAAACTCAGGACCTTGCTCGAGACGCAGCCGGAAGTGGTTGACATCCCTGATGCTCCAGCGCTTGCACCGATCAACGGGGAAATTCGCTTTGACCATGTCGACTTTGGATACCGTCCTGATCGCTTGGTACTCCACGATGTCAGCTTCTCCATCGCACCGGGAGAGACCATCGCCCTGGTTGGCCCCACGGGTGGCGGCAAATCAACCATCGCCAAGCTCATTACGCGCTTTTATGATCCAACCTACGGAACGATCTCCATTGATGGCCACGACCTTCGCAAGGTAGAGCAACTCTCACTGAGGCGCCAACTTGGCGTCGTCCCCCAAGAACCGTTCCTCTTCGCCGGCACTATTCGTGACAACTTGACCTTTCCGCGTGATGACATCAGCGAAGATGAACTCAACCTCGCCATTGACCGTGTTGGGCTGCGCGAAATGATTGATCGGCTTCCTGATGGCGTCGACACAGCGGTGCACGAGCGCGGCCAATCACTCTCTACTGGTGAGCGCCAACTGTTAGCTCTTGGCCGAGCGTTCCTGGCCAATCCCCGCGTCCTCGTGCTCGACGAGGCGACCTCTTCACTTGACCTTCAGAGCGAAGGTGCGGTGGAAAGGGCCCTTGATGCCATTCTCGAGCAGCGCACCGCAATTCTGATTGCGCACCGACTCTCCACCGCCCAGCGTGCCGATCGCATCATGGTGGTCCAAGGTGGTCGCATCACCGAAGAGGGCAGCCACGAAGCGCTCATGGCCGAAGAAGGTCGTTATGCAGATCTTTTCAACACCTGGCAGCAAACGGGCGAAAGTCCCGCAAGTTCACTCGACGCTGATCTCAGCAATGAGACTCGATGACGCGAGGGTACGAGCACCCGCAAGCAACACGACTAAGCCCATAAGTTCGACGATCACCGCACTAGCGGAGTGGGCCATGTGGTCGCCGAAGACCACGATGCCCACGATCACGCTCAAGAGAGGATCGACCGTGACCATGGCCGCTCGGGAAGCGGCCACGTGACCCGCCCGCATAGCTTGCTGGAACAGGACAAACCCGACCGAGCCACCGAGGGCCAGAAGATAGAGGGCGGGAGATCGAAAGATTGCCAATATGTCGTGGTTATTCGCAATGGCTTCCGTCATCGCTGCTTGGTAAGCAAAGCAGATGGCAGCCGCCGTGCCCAACACAGCGGCTTTGGCGCCTCCGGGGGTGAGTCGGTACCCCACAAGTACTGACACCGCCACCATGGCGCCAAGTACGATCGTGAGCACCAGCCCCCAATGCCAGGTCAAGGGCACATCTCCGCCACCGGGCTTGGCACTGAACAAAAAGACGATGAGGCCGCCCACCACAAGTCCAGCGCCACCGAACTCTCGGAGCCCTGGTTGCTGATGATGGGTGATGACGACAAGTACCAGCAAGAAGAGCAATTCAGTGGTCAACATCGGTTGCACTTGCGTCAAGTTCCCAACCCGCAAAGCCAGGAATTGAAAGACCGGCGAGCCGACCATGACAACTAAGCCAACCCACCACCAGGGTTTACGTAATGAACTGAGAAACAGGCGGAAGCCTTTGGCTTGGCCTTCATCGAGACCAGAGATTTCACGGTCTTGAACTGCGGCCCCGGCTGCGGCACAAAAGGCTGAGCAGATCGCGAGGAAATAGGTCATCAAAGAAACGAGGGTTAACCCGCGAGTCCCTTCACCGTCTCGATCAGTTGCGGAGCAGTTTGATCACCAACAGGAATGGGTGTCACATTGAGCTGCGTTACCCCGGCTTGCTTGAAGGCGGCAATGCGCTCGGCAACGTAACCTGCTGGACCACACAGGGTGCTGAGTTCTAGAAACTCGTCAGGAACCGCTGCTTCGGCTTCTGCTTTGCGGCCCGAGAGATACAAATCTTGAATTTGCATAGCTTCTTGTTCAAATCCGTATTTGACGGCTACGTCGTTGTAGAAGTTCTTTCCCGGTGCCCCCATGCCGCCGACATAGAGGGCAATAGAGCTTCGGGCGAGTTCCCGAACCTTGATGACGTCTTCGCCGTCGCCAATAGCAAGCAGGCCACCAGCAGAGATTTGCAACTCACCAAGTTCCGGGGCGCGCTTGGCTTTGCCCTTAGCAAGACTCTCGCCCCACACCCGATCAGCAAGTTCAGGGATGAAGAGCAAGGGCAGCCAGCCTTCTGCAATTTCTGCCGTGAGCTCGACGTTTTTATCCCCCAAGGCAGCCAACCAGATCGGAATGCGTGGCCTGACGGGGTGGGCAATAATCTTCAGTGCCTTGCCTAAGCCAGTTCCCTTAGTGGGGTCCAAGGGAATTTGGTAATAGGGCCCTTCGTGGGTCAGGGGACCTTCACGACGCCACACCTCGCGGCAAATATCGATGATCTCTCGAGTGCGACCAATGGGGGCATTGTAGGGAACACCATGAAACCCTTCAATGACTTGTGGGCCCGATGCCCCAAGCCCCAGCGAAAAGCGTCCATCGCTCAGCGCGTCGAGGCCAGCAGCCGTCATGGCCAACAACGTGGGAGTCCGGGTGTAGATCGGCATAATGCCTGAAGCGATTTCAATTCGCTCGGTCAACGCGGCAAGGTAACCCATGAGCGAGGGGCCATCGAATCCGTAAGCTTCCGCTACCCAGACCAAGTCAAGGCCGGCCTTTTCCATGTCCACTACTGCCGCAGCCGATTGAGCGAACCCGCCCGAGTAACTCATGGTTGTTGCAATTTTCATGGCCCCACCTCTCCTTAGGTCAACGAATTCAAGTATTCCACTTACCCGCTACGACGAGGGAAGATGGAGGACTCGTCAGTGAGGCGTTGCAACGGCACAGCGATTGGGGCCAATTTCAAGCTCCGCTGCCTCTTGTGCCGACGGTTCTGATTCGCTGAGGTTCAGGGCCACAATCTGCTGATAACTCGGTGGACGAAGCGTTGCAGCCTCAGTGGCCCAGGCGACAAAAGGTGCTTCTTCTTGAGCCAGCGCAGGTTGCGTCGCTCGTAAGTGACCAATCGTGGTTTCGATCATGTCACCAAAGGGCGCAGCCACGCTGGGGCCATAGTGAGCCGGCAACACGACCGTGTCATCGCCAAAGGCCATCAATTTTTGTAGCGATGCATATAACTCGTGCGCAAAGGCTTCCGCTTGATCGGCCAAGTCGGGACGTCCAACACTCTCAATCATGAGGACATCGCCGGTGAAGAGTGCTTCATTATCCAGTACATAGGTGGTTGATCCGCGGGTGTGTCCAGGAGTGAATAAGACGCGGAGCATGGAACTACCAAATCGGATCTCTTGACCATCTTCTAGTGATGCCGTACCCCGTGCGCCACCGTCAGCACGATTCACGAGATGATCGGCTCCCGTCAACGACGCCAAGAGCGATGCGCCACTGACATGATCGGCATGCAGGTGCGTGTCAACCACCGCGACAATTCGCCAGTTATGTTGCTTGGCAAGATCAAGAACGCGCTCACCATCCATGGGTGGATCAATCACGACACACTCGTCATCAGAGCCCACGAGATAACTCAAGCAACCCTTGCCTCGGCGGCGGAGTTGCACAACCTGGGCGCTTCGAAAGTTTTGACTGGCGCTATCAAATGCTCGAGCCCACGCAGCCATTCCATCTTCAAGCACGGCTGGCGTGAGGCCATGGCCGGCAAGTAACTCAGCGGCTTGAGCAGCTCGGCCGCCCTTCGCGCAGATAATGATGAGTTCTCCCGGGGGAATCTCTGCCATCCGGGCTTCTACGTCGCCAAGGGGAATGTTGATCGTCCCAGGGATAGACCAATCAGCGAATTCGTCTGGCTCGCGGACGTCAACAAGGGCCAAGACATCGCCGCTCGCCAATTTGGCTACGAAATCTTTGACGTCAACCTTCACGGCACTCTCCATCAGAAACGGTTCTCTGCCATCACCTTATACTTCGGGCATGGATAATCAGCCTTCATCCGAGCCCCTGCTCATCCCACAAATTGACGTGACCGAAGCCAGCAACCGAGTCGGCAATGCGTGCATGTTGCTCGACGTGCGAACCCCGGAGGAATACCTCGCCGGCCATGCCCCCGAGGCTACCTGGATCCCCTTGGACGACGTCGCCGAGCGCGCCGGTGAGCTCGATCGCGATCTCGCCATCCTCGCTATTTGCAGAGCGGGAGGCCGCTCGCAAAAGGCGGCAGAGATCTTGGCTGATCTCGGGTTTTGCACCATCAACGTCAGTGGCGGCATGAACGCCTGGGCCGCTGCTGGCCTTGAAGTGGTCACCGATGATGGCAGCCCAGGTGAAGTGATCTAACGCACCCGTACGCCATGACCGACGGTTGTGGCCATGGCAGCACCTTCCAAGCATCACCTCCTTGAGGACCTCGCAGAGGAGATCACGGCGCTACGGGAGTCCGCGCACTGGCAGCATTACTTAGCCTGTCAGGCTCGATTTCACCGTTACAGCCCTCGCAATGTGTTGTTGATCTCGATGCAACGTCCCGACGCCACTCAAGTTGCCGGGTTCTCAACATGGAAGTCCTTGGGCCGAAATATTAAGCGCGGTGAAAAAGCAATCGCCATTCTTGCCCCCGTCATTCGAAAAGGATCACACGATGACGAACAAGAACCACGCATCGGCTTTCGTTGGGTGCACGTCTTTGATGTCACTCAAACAGAAGGTGAAGCGCTCCCCTCGCCCGTTGCACTCTTGGACGGACAAGATCCCAGTTGCCTAGAAGCGCAGCTCAGCGATCTCGCAGTGACGCTCGGCTTTCGTGTTGCTTACGAAGAATTAGCAACGGGGGTTAATGGCGAATTGCGGTGGGCCACGTCACTCATCGTGGTCGCACCGCACAATCCGCCCCTCCAACGCATAAAAACCATCGTCCATGAACTCGGCCATGCACTACTCCACCAACACCAAGGAGATCGGCGTCGAGCCGAAATGGAAGCCGAGTCGGTGGCCTTTGTGGTGCTGAAGGCACTCACCATTGACTCACGGCCGTACTCAACAGGCTATGTCGCGTCGTGGCTTGGCGACCATGACGACGTGTCGGCAGCATTGCTGTCGTGCTGCGCCAACGTTCATGCTGCGTCCTCCACCATTTTGGAGGGCTTGTTGCATATTCAGGCCAACCACGACGCTGCGTGAGGCAAGTAATTGCTGCGGATGATTCTTAGATTCTCTTCATCTCCTTCCTAACTCGGGTTGAACATGACTTGTCAAAGTATTGGTGTCAGCACAACCCAAGGAGCACATCATGATCATCCTCGCCGCAATCATCGTTACCCTCGGCCTCGCCGCAGCAATCATCCCCGTGGTGGTGGCAACCGTCCACCAGCACCATGAAGGACTACGCCGCGCAGCTCGCAAGCTCGCTGTGACCGAACACGTCAAACACGTTGAGCAAGTCGGAACCGACTCACCCATTGAGGCCGGCACCCCGCAACTCACCGCCATTGCCTAGTTGATTTCTAGTTCCCGCAACCTCGTGGCGAAGCTGTAGCGCTCGCCATCCTTTTCCACCCGGCCTCGCCCCCCGAGGCCGGGTGGAAGCTATGGGAGACTGGAGCCGTGTCGTCGTCGAACAGTCCTCTTTCGCTCGTCGTCCCCGTCGCAATCATCGCGTTGATTCTCCTGCGTCGCCAAGGCGTGCGACAAGGTGCCACGCTGGATCTCGCCCCGAAGCAACGACTGCGGCCGTTGGCAATGGTGTGGATCGACCCGCTCCTGGCTTTCCTCTTTGCCGGCGAAATGTTGTGGACCTTGATCGCGCGAGATGTCATGCACGGAATCGCCGCTTTGGCAGGCATCGCCGTTGGCATAGGAGCGGGATATGCGCGAGGTCGCGTTGTCTATGTTCGAGCAGTGCCAGAACACCGCAGCATTGTGATTCGACGCAATGCAATTGAATACGCACTACTTGCTGCACTCTTAGTGCTTCGTATGGCTGAAGACGCCATCGCTAAGACTCATGCGCCGATCTTGACCTATGCACTTTGTGGCCTGATCGCGCTAGCAATCAGTGAGTCCATCGCCCGGGCCGCTACGCTCACCGTTCAATTTCGCAGAGACAAAGCTGAGATGTCCCATGCAGGACCGCCACCCGTAGAACCTGGCGTTTAGGCGAACCAGTTCACTAGTTCATCTGGCTCATAAGCCTCCCGCAAAGACAAGGGAGCCTTACCGGCAACGGGTTTCACCATCAGAATCTGGTGAATCTCGAGTTGATGGCGTTCGAAACCCACGGCTGAGCCAGCCATATATAAACGCCACACCCGCGCTCGTTCCACGCCAACCTCGGCACATGCGGCTTCAAAGTTCTGTTCAAGGTTTCTCACCCATGCCCGCAAGGTCAAGGCGTAGTGCTCTCTCAGTGATTCAAGGTGTCGCACTTCAAGGCCGTGTGCTTGAAACATCGAAACCATGGTTCCAACCTCGTGGAGCTCGCCATCGGGGAAGACATAGCGATCAATGAATTCGCTCTTGACCCGAGAGGGGCCCCTCATCCCGGCCGCAATTTGAAATTGCCTGATTGCTTCTTTGGATCGTGCAGGATGAGGGTCTTCTTCTCGCGTCGCCGGTCGCCCAATGGCGTGATTCAAGAGTCGGCCACCAGGCTTCAGTACTCGATAGAGCGCTGCGATGTAGGCCTCGAGCGACTTACGTCCGACATGCTCTGACATGCCAATCGAGCTGATGGCATCAAAGGGACCGTCGTGAACATCGCGATAATCCTGAACGCGGAATTCGACGAGATGTGCGACTCCAGCTGCCTCGGCACGTTCTTGGGCACGGCTTCGCTGTGGTTCGGAAAGCGTGATGCCAACAACATTGCATCCATAGGTCTTCGCCGCATGGATTGCCATCGTGCCCCATCCGCATCCCACGTCGAGAAGACGTTGACCGGGACCAAGCCGCAGCTTGCGAGCAATGAGATCTACTTTCCTCAACTGCGCGATCTCGAGGGCTTCGTCTGTTTCTGAGAACACCGCGCAGGAATACACCATGGAGGGGCCGAGCACCATGGCATAGAACTCGTTGGATACGTCGTAGTGATGGGTGACTGCCTCTCGGTCTCGCTCACGACTGTGGAGTGCGCCGTGAGGCCGAGCTTCAATTACTGGAGGCTCCATGGGTTTGAGACCTCGAAGGCCTACGTTACGAATAAGTTGCGCCATGGCTCCTGAGCGCACCAAAGCAACTGGAGATGGGGCCTGCAAACTGAATAAACCGTCGAGGTCGCCGTCGAGGTCGATGTCACCCGCAACGTAGGCACGTGCAAGTCCCAATTCTCCAGGCCTCGTCACGATGCGGCGAATGGCGTCTTCGCTATTGAATTGAACCGTTAACGCAGCGTCCGTTGGCCCCGCTGCTGACCCGTCAAAGGCGGTGACTCGAAATGGCGGATTCCCGTCAAACAGTGACTCAACAATGTCAGCAAGTCCCATTACGTTTCACCTTTCACTCACGGCCGCAGAACCAGGCGCTTCTCTGCGGCTCATCATGACAACGAGTACGACGCAGCCAATTCCGAGAACAAACAACAACGCTGGAATAGCAAAGGCAACCGGCCCCGCTTGCGCGCTTTTCACCAAAGCAGTGGTCTCAATCGCTGCAAAATCCTCAGGGTCGGCAACAACTGAAATGGGCCTGCCCGCTGGAGCAAAGGTGCTCATCCCACCAACGACTGATTCATAGCGCTGACCACGAACCGAGTAGGTCGCATAACAGGTGTAGCTCGCGAGGTTGCTTCCACTCCCGCCCAAGTTTCCGCGGCAAGTAGACACGGTTGCCGTGACCTGCACACCATGGCTCTTCATACGAGCAACGTGCGACGCGTTACCAATGGCCGTGGCAAGCGTAGCTACAGAAATACCGATCAAGATTGCAGCGCAGCCCACAAGAAGCCAGATTCCGAGTTTGCGCGACGGCGGTGCTACCTCAGGGCCTCGCAACGGAGTGTTGGATTCGGTCACGCTCACGCTCTACCTTTTCTCAATACCTTATGATTCGCGCCACAAAGCAATAAGGCAACGCTAGCAATGAGATGTCCTCGGCGTCTCCTCTCGGCGCAGAACGGTCCACGAGAATGATTGAGCGTTGCCCTGAGGCGTGATGTGGGTATCAATCTCAGCGTTGAGCAGCGTAAATCGCTCGCCAAACAGGCTTGCAATCTCTTTACTCGTGCTCTGCCGCACTTCGAGTCCGCTGCAATGGGTAGGCCCATCAGGGCTAAAGCCGCCAATAATGGCGACGCCACCAGGCTGTAGCGACGCAGCCACGGTTTCCGCGTAAGCGATCCGATCATCATCGCGGTTGAGGAAGTGGAGTACCGCTCGGTCATGCCAGGTGACATAGCTCCGATGTGCCACAAATGTTCGTATATCGGCCAGCACCATGGTCACCACGTCAGCGTGGCCCCCAAGACGCTCCGCAAGCAGCGCCAACGCGGTTGAGGAAACGTCAAGAGCGTTGAGGTCGCTCCACCCTCGCTCGGCGAGTCTTACCAAGAGCCACGAAGCACCTGACCCAACATCAAGCAACGAATGCTTCGCGGGAGCAAACTGCTCAATCAGTCGGAGCGACTGCGTGGGTTCACCTTCAAACCAACTCACCTCGTCGCCTTTGGTTTCATAGGCCGAGTTCCAATGTGTTTGGTGGTCCACGTTCCCATTCTGCGGCAGCGGTGGCAGCAACACAACTTGTCTCAGTAAAGACTTGAGCCCGGCCCTGTTTGACAGGACCGGGCTCACATACTTCCCGAGGGGACGGGAAAGGGAGAAATTATGAAGTGAGATGCCTTAGGCGACCGCCACCAGCACGGGGGTGTCAGCGAGGGCCTTGGCTTTGCGCTTCTCGGCCTCATCGCGGTGGTGGTGCATCAGGCCAATAAAGACCGGCACAATAGCGGCGGTGATACCGAAGGTGACGATGAAAGCGGTGATGATTGCTGTAGCCATTTGAAACTCCTTGAGGTTGTGTTTTGCGAACAAGACCAGTGTGCAGGCTCAAGGTGAGAAAACCATGAAACGATTATCAAGGTTTTCTAAAAAATCGTGGTCGTCAAACATTCGACCGGTACGGTGGAAATGAGCCCAGCAAGGAGGAAGTAACGGTGATTGCCATCAGTTTTGCCTCCATCGCCCACGACATCGGGCGCGGGCTTTTTGAGTCTTTCTATATGTTTTTTGAAACATTCTGGGCGCTCATTCTTGGATTCGGCCTCTCGGGTGCGGTTCAAGCTTTTGTTCCCCGTGAAGCCATGCGTAACAAACTTGGAGGGCACCATCCGGCCCAAGTAGCGAAAGCCTCGGGTTATGGGATGGCGTCTTCAAGTTGTAGCTACGCCGCTTCAGCCATGGCGAAATCGCTCTTTGCCAAAGGCGCCGATTTCACGAGCTCCATGATCTTCATGGTCGCGTCAACCAATTTGGTGATTGAACTCGGCCTCGTGCTTTTGGTACTCATGGGCTGGCAATTCACCCTGGCCGAATTTGTCGGGGGCTCGATCATGATTTCTCTCCTCGCGCTCATAGGCAGCATCGCCTTCACCGCCACTCTCGTCTCCGTGGCTCGAAAGCGTTTGCACGACACCGCGCCCGAGGCGCAGCCACCTGCCCGCGACACTGACGCGACACCACCGATCAAAACGCTGGCTGGATGGAGCGACGCAGCCTCCTATGCCGTGGCTGATGTCACCATGCTCCGAAAAGAGCTCATCATTGGTTACGGCGTCGCGGGATTCCTTGCAGCTCTTGTACCCATCAGGCTCTGGTCTGATCTGTTCCTCCACGGCCACGGCGTGTGGTCGTCCATCGAAAATGCCTTTATCGGACCACTGATAGCCGTCATTAGTTGGGTGTGCTCGGTGGGAAATGTACCGCTTGCTGCCGCGCTGTGGTCAGGTGGGATCTCCTTTGGCGGTGTTATCGCCTTTATCTTCGCCGATCTCATCACAATGCCATTGCTGTTGATTTATCGCCGGTATTACGGCGGCAAATTGACCTTGCGAATCTTTGTGGTCTTCTACCTCGTCATGGCCACCACTGGTCTGATCGTGGGGGCACTTTTCGGTGCACTGCACCTGGTCCCACAACGTCGGAGTTATTCCCCAACGGCTGATCACCTCAGTTGGAATTACACGGCCATGCTAAACGTCGCATTTCTCTTGATTGGCATCGTGCTGTGGTGGCTCGCAAAACACCAGCAGCGTTTTGGTGGTGGTGTGGGCTACGCCATCGATCCGGTCTGCCACATGCAGGTGCGGACCAGTCAAGCTCCCGCCCATACCTCGTTTAACGATCGGTCGTATTACTTTTGCTCCGACCACTGTATGCACGCATTCGAAGCGGATCCTGAGCGCTATCTTGCAGCCGATTCGCCTACACCCATGGCTGAAGTTGGAGGCGCTGTTCCGATATCCCTTGGCTCAACCATTGGCACCGCTGCATCTCGCGCCGACACTGGAATTGATCCCATGTGCGGTATGACCGTTCGCCTCGAAAACCCTGCTGCAGAGCGATATCGCGATGGCCGTCGCTTTGTCTTTTGCAATCCAGGATGCGCAGATCGATTCGATAAACTCAGCGATGTGAAATCAGCCCCTCACTTTTCTGAGGCGGCCACATAGCGTCAAGGTCGGTCTTTAGACTGATGTCCATGATTCACGATGCTGTCTTTGTTCGCCGAGGTGACGAACGAGTCACGGAACTTACCCGTGATTTTTCGGCTTCACGCTCCGAGGTGTTCCAAGCCTGGACTACAGCAGCATCGCTTGAGCAATGGTGGGGGCCTCATTTTGTTTCCATTACGCAGTGCCACTTCGAAGCACGCAGTGGGGGCAGCTACCGGATCGAGATGACCGGAGAAGAAGATCAGCGCTATCCCATGTATGGCTTGGTTCGCGAATATGTCGCCAACGAACGACTCGCCTGGCAGGTGTGTCTTGATGAGCACCCAGAAAGTTGGGTGGGAATATTCCGGCCACGGGGTACGCATCTCGAACACGCCATCATGGAGTGGGAATACGAGATCACCTTTCAAGATATCCCTGGCGGCACCCGCGTCACCATTGCATCGACGTACCCTGTCGAAGAAGACATCCTCACCATGCTGGCCGCGGGTGCAACGGTGGGATGGGGAGAGAGTTTTGAAAAGCTAGATGGCCTGTTAGCAACATCTGGAGCCGACAAGCGGTCACACTAAGACCATTACTCCCGAAGCATCTCATGCGCTTTAGGGCCACTCATCGCCAGGACCATCAACGAATCCTCCTGTTTGCTCACGAAGGGCAAGCAAAACTCCTCGAACGAGCGCCATCATTTCGGGGTCACTTTGAATGTCCCAGTCCCAATGGGATTTGCGCTGAATCATAAACAGACAGGTCCGCAAGTCATCGACATTCGCCTTGCAGACTCCATTCTTTTCAAAGCCTGCAGCAACTTTGTCGAATACCCTTCCCACCTTCTGTGTTCCACCACGGCGTTCGTAGGCGTTATAGGTGAGCGCGAACGCTTCGACCTCCATCCACGTGGAGTCGGGGTCAGGAATCTCAATCGTTCTTTCGAATTGATAACTGTTCACAGCGCCTCCTGACAGCCTTCGCAGGTGCGAAGACCCCATCAGTATGGGAAACGGTTGTGACAGGCGAACGAGGATGGGATGGCTACGCTCGCCGACGAGTCTTTCGTCGTTGCACCATAACGACAGCGCCACCGACACCAAGTAATGACATGGCAAGAACCATCGTAGAGACTGCATTGGTGCCAGTCGAAGCAAGTACCGCGGATGATATCAAGGCCGTCGTCGTCGTAACCTTGGTTGAAGTGGTGGCCCGCGTTGTCGTCGTTGGGCACGACGCTTCAGGTGTAATTAGTGCTGAACCATTCCCCGATCCATCGTGACCTGCCCACGTCGTTGACACAGCAGTGGCGCTAGCTTCGGCGTACCCAGAGCCTCCGCCACCATCGGCGCCGCCTTCATAAATTTGGAAGTAGCTCCCGCCACCGCCGCCACCGAAATATCCCCCACCGCCACCAGCGCCACCATCAGCGCCATTGCTCGTGCCGCCATCACCACCAACGCCAGCGCTACCGGCCATGCCTGCGGCTCCACCATTACCTGCCGATCCGGCACTTCCCCCAACGCTCAGCGTTGCTCCGCCGCCACCAGTAGCGCTCGGGGGTCGATTCGTAGCGAACATGTCGCCACCAGCCGAGCCAGGTTGGCCAACGTTGCCGCCATTACCTCCAGGAGTCGTTACTACTTCTGCACCAGCGCCACCGCCGCCACCAGCAATGACCAAGGGAGTTGCCCCTAGGTACACACCGGATAAACCACCACCGGCTCCGGCTCGTGACGTCCCAGCGCCACCGCCGCCGTAACTCGGCCCCGGAACAGCCGGGACCACCGAGTTACCACTGCCGGTAAATCCGTTTCCGCCTTGAGAACCAACGACCACTTCCAACGTTGCCCCGGGACTAACCGCAATCGTGGCAGAACCAACGCCGCCGAAACCGCCCGCAATTTCTGCCGCCAAATCGCTGCCACCTTGCGCGCCGGCCACATCAACGGTGACCGCACAAACTCCAGGCGGTACCACATAGTGCTGATCGGCCCCCGTTGAAGAAAACGAGATATCTGCAGGAAGCGTTGCGTGAGCGTTTGTCACCCCAAGCGCAATCGTGGTAGCGAGGACTGAAATTCCTGCCACCAGTCGGCAAGCTTTGGATTGCATCACTTAACTCGCCATGTTGCTGGAATCATGCTTCAACTCTACAAATCCTTTTGAAATTTCACGAGGCACAGCGTTAGAGTCCTTCAGCAGGCCCAGGGCCTTCCTCGTCCCAACCTGAATGGTGCGCTGTCACTACATTCTGTTCAGGCAAGGCACCGTGTACAGGTGCAAGACATGATTCAACAATTTGGGGATCATCCCAAGTTCTTGATGTAGGAAATTTGTGCCCAGATCCAACCGAGCGCCAACATTTTTGCTTCGCTACCGACTGTCCACAGGAACAGTACTTTGCAGTCCCAACGGGATTTGAACCCGTGTCTCCACCTTGAGAGGGTGATGTCCTAGGCCACTAGACGATGGGACCTTGTGAAGAAAATCCGTTTCCGAATTCCTTCGCAGCTCGGGGGGGAGGACTCGAACCTCCAACATACGGATTCAGAGTCCGTTGTTCTGCCAATTGAACTACCCCCGAAGGCGGATTTCCAATGTTAGCCGATCATTATCGGGCATTACCCACCCGTGATGGGGCTCAAGTGACGCTCGTTAGACAGAAATCCATAACCCGTAATCCTTCCCACACCCACCGCCACGGTTTCGCGCAGGTAGTAGGGGAATTGCGCCCAACCTTGAATCGGCGATGACGTTGTGGGGCTGGGATAAGGCGTGAAGCCAAACGTGGAGGCAATGGCCATTGAGCGATCCTCATGGAAAGGATCCGTCACGACCAAAACCGTTGCCACTCCCTTGGCTTTGAGCTCAGGAGCAACAGATTGAATGTTTTGATAGGTATCCGATCCCGAACCTTGAACGATGGCCGCGGCTGGTACTCCCTTGTAGCGAAGATACGCTGCTGAGACCCCAGCTTCGGTGAAGACATCGCCGGGCAGGTTTCCACCCGTGACGGCAATCAGGGGTGCTCGACCAGCTTCATAGAGCGTGTAGGCCTCACTGAGTCGTGCGGCAAGATCGGGAGACGGTGTGCCGTTGTATTCAGCCGCACCCAACACGATGATGGCCTGGGCGTTGTTCGTTGAATGCTGCTGGCCCGTCATCCACACCTGCACGAAGGTGATGACGAAGTACGCCACGACGATCGTCACGATCAACGAGATGATCTTGAGTAGCAGTTTGAACGGGAAGAGCATTAGCCCCGTGCGACAACCAAGGCCGCGTTCAGACGACGCAGCACCTCGTCTCTACCAAGAATCACCATGGACTCAAAGAGCGGCGGGCCCACGCTGGAGCCCGTCAACGCCACGCGTATCGGCGCTTGGGTCTTTCGAAGTTTGAGATCCATGGATTCACTCAGCGAAGTCAACAGGCCATGAAGTGCTTCAGCTTGGAATTCAGCATCCGTGAATGCCGCAATGGCCTGTTCCAAAATCCGTTCAGCGTCAGCATCGTTTACCAATACTTTGGTGACCGCTGCTTCGTCGAAGCGAGGGTTCTCAAGGAACAAAAAGTCCACCATGGCCGGGATCTCGCTGAGCATGGTGATGCGCTCTTGCACCATGGGTGCGATGGCACGCCACTTATCCTCATCGAATTGTTCCGGTGTCCACGGAATCTCATGATCAGCTGGCGCCCACGCGTCAGCGAGCGGTTCCATCCACGGCTGAGATGCAGCAATGAACTCATCGACATCCATGGCACGGATGTACTCACCGTTGATGTGGGTCATCTTGGCAATGTCAAAGAACGCTGGAGCATGGTTCACGTCAGAAAGCTCGAATTGCTCAACGAGTTGATCAAGTGTGAGCATCTCTTCGTCACCCTTGGGGGCCCAACCCAAGAGGGCCAAGTAATTGACGAAGGCTTGGGGCAAATAGCCCTTGTCCCGATAGGACTCAACCGCGACAGGGTCTTTGCGCTTGCTCAATTTCTTGCGCTGTTCATTCACCAACATGGGGAGGTGTGCATAGGAGGGCAAGGGCAAATCGCGATCAATCTCGTTCAATGCTTGCCACATGAGAATTTGCTTGGGTGCAGTAGGTAGCAAGTCTTCGCCTCGAATGACGTGAGAGATTTCCATCTCGCGATCGTCGATCATGTTGGCCAAAGGAAACAGCGGCGCCCCTGATGACTTCACCGCCATGAAATCTTCCATGGCCTCGTGGGGAAAACTCACGTCACCGCGAATGATGTCATGAACGACAGTCTCGCCAGCATCGGGCGTGCGGAATCGAAGACCCGTGGTCGCACTTCGTGCGACACCGCGGTCTCGGCAGTAACCGTCATATCCGGGCGTTTTGCGGTCCTTGGTCCGCTCGTCAATAGCGTCTCTCGTGCAATCGCAGGCGTAGAGGTATCCCGATTCATAGAGCTTGTCCGCGAGTTCGCGATGACGAGGCTCAAAAGATGATTGGCGGAATGGCCCCTCATCGGCTTCGAGCCCGAGCCAGGCCATGGCCGTAATAATCCCCTCAAGCCACTCTTCTCGGCCGCGCTCGGCGTCAGTGTCTTCGATGCGAAGCACGAAGGTGCCGCCATGTTGGCGCGCGTAAAGCCAGTTAAAGAGTGACGTGCGGGCACTACCGACGTGGAAGTATCCCGTCGGAGACGGTGCAAAACGAACGCGAGGGGTCAAGGAACTACGTCTCAGTCCTCTGAGATGGAAATGGCCCCGTTCGGGCAACCCTTCACCGCATCTTCGAGCTGTGAACGAAATTCTTCACCAGGCTGCTCATTGAGTACGTACAGGTAGCCATCATCGCGAACCTCAAACAACGCTGGCGCAACGCCCATGCAAACAGCATTTGAGGTGCACAGGTCGAAATTCACATTGATCTTCATCGTCAGCCTCCCTAAGGATGTGGGCAACTTTGTTACCCATCGTGACGATGCTACCGGGCCTAACCTGTGGCGGCTCGCCTTTAGGCGGCTTCTGGATTCAGCGCGTTCAGATATGACATGACCACAACGGGTACTTCTTCAACCGTATGACTGAGGTCATCACCTTCATTGAGCAAAGACACATCGGCGATGTTCTCCACGGTGGCCATAATGGCGAACGCCGCCAAACGGCAGCGTTCCTTACTGAGCCCTTCGAATCGACGATGGATTCCCTCGCCGAGTGACTCAGCCACGGCATCATCAACGAGTCGTTCTGCTTGAGCAAGTTCAGGCACCAAGTGACAGACCCTACGAATCATGGAGCGTTCTGGCCACTGCCGACGAAGCTCGAGAGAGCCAGCAACGAAGGCTTGCGCCCAATCTTGAATTGATTCGGTCTGAGCGAGGTGGTCGGCCATAGCGTCAAGCCACGCTTGAATTTCTGCGCCATGCCGAGCATAGAGATCAATCAAAATGGCGTTTTTATCTCGGTAATAGCGATACAGGGTTCCAATATTGACGCCTGCTCGATCGGCAACCGCATTGGTATTGAAAGCTTGGAGGCCATCTTCCACCAGTAGTTCGGCCGCGGCATCCAAGATGCGCTCTATGGAATCTTTAGCCCGCTCTTGTTGCGGCTGTCGCCTTCTCGTGATTTCTAGATCTTGACGCCCACTGTCTTTAATGACCACCGTGTTGCTCACCCCTCTTCACTTATTCCTTGGTTTCAGGGTCAGTATAGAGAGGAATTTAGAGACAAACTCTAGTCAGGCATACCCTACACTCCGGACTCGGCCAGCAGGGCTCTCAAGAAATCCGGATCCGAAAGAATCGGGGAGTCTTTGAGGAATAACTTGCCGTAGCGCTCGAAGTACATCAACTGTTTGCCCAACAGGAAATAGCCCCGGTCGAAGTCACTCATCAAACCTCCAGCGTCAGTTGCCATCTTGTGAATCCGTCGCTGGAGTCGAATTCGCTTGAGCGTTGCGCGGATCGAATAGTCAGCAAACTCGACACCGTGAGCTTTGGCGACTTGCACCTGAGTGGCATTCATCATCTCGGCGAAGCTCACTTCACCAAATGGCTTCAACAAGACCGGCTCAATCATGGCGCGAATAAACATCGCAAGCTGTGCGTCATCCATTCCCATGGCTTCCCCGATCGCCGGCCCATAGGTCTTGACGATGTGAGTGGTGACGTCTTCCCACGCTTTATCTTCCCCAAGGACGGCGGCCAACATGCGACACAAAAACCAATGCGTCTCTTCATCGAGACGCCCGACGATGCCCCAGTCGATGACGCCAATGCGACCATCGCGCAGGAGCAGCAAGTTCCCTGCGTGAACGTCACCGTGGAAGACCCGGTACTTCACCGTCATCATGAAGAAGCCTCTGATGAGTTGTTCAATCAACGGTGCTGGATCTACGCCTTGATCGATGACCGCCTGAAGATCGTCAACAGCAAAGCCGTCGAGATACTCCATTGTCAACACGCTGCGACTTGAAAATTGCGGAAAGGGTTCCGGGACCGCCACGAGCGACAGCCCGAGATCGTCGTTCAGGGAACGAAACACCGCCATGGCTCTCGCTTCGTTGCGAAGATCCATTTCTTCTCCGATTTGAAGCCGGAACCCATCGAGTTGCTGAAAGATTGCTCCTGCAAGTTGTGCGCCAGTCCAGCGCGCCAACACCTCAAACATCGGCTCCATGAGATCAAGGTCGGTGGCCACCAGATGTTCAATGCCAGGCCGTAAAACCTTGACTGCTACCTCTCTGCCGTCATGCAGCATGGCCCGATGCACAACGGCAATAGATGCCCGACCAATGGGCTGGGGGTCAAAGCGAGCAAAAACCTCGGGAAGTGAGCACCCGAGCTCGTCTTCAATCAGTGCAATTACTTCTTCGACCGGGACTTCGGGTCCCGTGTCGAGACAACTGCGGAATTCATCGGAGATTTCAGGTCCAAAAAGCCCCGGTGAAGAGGCAAGGATTTGACCAAATTTAATGAAGGTGCCACCAAGATCTTCAAACGCCAAGCGCAGTGGTTTGGCGAGTTGCTCGGGAGGCAGCAGCCCCTCTTTTGCCTGTCGCGCTTGGCGTAGCCCGACCTTGGCAAAACGGCGCGTGAAGGCCGCTACTACAGCCGAACCTCGCGCTGCGAGTTCGCGCTTCGTCGGAGATGGCAGTTTTCTTGGGTGGGCCCGTGGCGCCACCGATGCTGGGGTATTGAACGCAGCTTCCTCGGTCACCGTTTCAGCCTACGGGTGAGTTCAGTCGATCAAACTCTGGCGCCTAATCCCACGGTGCACGACTGGGCGATACCCTGAACAGGTAACGCGAACGCACCATGACCAATTGGGGCTGCTTGATAACGAGCCCGACCACTACTGCCGACGTCACCCAAAAGGACGGTGGCTTAGGTATCAAACTCACCTGAATCGTCCGACCTAATCAGGAGCAACACCATGCAGCACCGTCCCCTTGGCTCACTCAACCCTTCGGTCGTTGGCCTTGGGTGCAACAACTTCGGTGGCCGCCTCGACCAAGCGGCCACCGATCGTGTCGTCCATGCCGCCATTGATCACGGCATCACCTTCTTTGACACAGCCGACATTTATGGCAATACCAATTCTGAGGTGTTCCTCGGTCGCGCCCTTGCTTCTCGTCGAAGCGACGTCCTTGTAGCCACCAAGTTCGGCATCCCCTATGACGACGAGCCTGGTGGTGCGTCGCATGCATACATCAGGCATGCATTGACGCGAAGTCTTGAACGCTTGGGCACTGACTACATCGATCTCTATCAACTCCACGCCCCTGACGTGAACACACCCATTTCAGAAACCATGGGGGCGCTCAGCGAGCTCGTCGCTGAAGGTTTGGTGCGAGAAATTGGCTGTTCCAATTTCACACCGGCGATGCTGCTCGAAGCCAATGCCATCGGGACCCCACCATTCGTCTCAGTCCAAAACCACTACTCACTGCTCTTCAGAGAACCTGAGCAAGGCTTGACCGAAGTGTTAGAAGCCAACGGCATTGGACTGCTGCCTTACTACCCCTTAGCCAACGGCTTATTGACGGGTAAGTACCAAAAAGGAAGCGAGTTACCGGCAGGCACTCGGCTCGCCCTCATGCCATCGGAACGCACGGCGCTCTGGCTTTCTGACGCTTTGCTTGACGCCGTCGAGCGAATCCGCGTGGTCAGCGAGTCCTGCGGGATCGACATGGTGACCTTGGCATTCTCATGGCTCGCCGCGAAGCAGTGCGTCTCCTCGGTGATTGCCGGAGCATCGACTCCAGAGCAGGTTGCCATTAACGCCAATTCCGTCACGGAATTGAGCCTTGATGTCATTGCCGAACTTGATGCGGCGAGTGCCGCCCTCACCCTTTAGGAAGCGTGAACTGACGCCACCAATTTGGTGAGCGATTCCTTCGCGTCACCAAAGAGCAACGTGGTCTTCTCGTTGTAGAGAAGCTCGTTGTCGATACCAGCGAAGCCTGGGCGCATCGACCGCTTGAGGAAGATGACGGATCCAGCCTCGTCAGCATTGATGATGGGCATACCCGAAATTGGGCTACCAGCTTCTCGAGCGGCCGGGTTCACCGTGTCGTTGGCGCCGACAACTAAGGCAACGTCACATTGGCTCAACTGCGGGTTCGCCTCGTCCATTTCGAGCAACTTCTCATAGGGCACATTGGCTTCAGCGAGCAACACGTTCATGTGACCTGGCATACGACCAGCAACCGGGTGAATGGCGTAGAACACGTCAATACCCTTGGCTTCGAGTTCGTCAGCGAGTTCGCGAATGGTGTGCTGAGCCTGTGCCACAGCAAGGCCATAACCGGGAATGATGGCAACCTTCGAGGCATAGGAGAGCATCACGCCAATGTCCTCAGCCGAGGCTGAACGAACCGGGCGCTCGACGCCAGCGCCACCGCTTGAGGTGACGGCCGAACCAAAGGCACTGAACAAGATGTTGGGCAAACTGCGACCCATGGCCTTGCACATCATTTGCGTGAGCAAGAGACCCGATGCGCCGACCAAAGTACCGGCGATGATCAACACGTTGTTGCCCAAGGTGAAACCAGAGGCAGCAACGGCCAGACCCGTCAGTGAGTTCAGCAGTGAGATCAATACCGGAACGTCAGCTCCACCGATGGGCAAGACGACTGCAATGCCGATCACGAAACTCACGGCCAACAAGATCCAGAGCAGCGCAGTCGATGAGGTGATCAAGACGGCGATGATCAAGGCAATGGCCACGAGGCCCAGCAGGGCATTGACAACCTTTTGGCCCGGATAGGTAATGGGGCGCCCGGTGATGAGTTCTTGAAGCTTGATGAAGGCAATGGCCGAACCCGAGAACGACACCGTACCGATCAACACGCCGAGCAGTACCTCAAGAACGACGTAGGTCGCCTGTTCTTTGGGGTTGTGGCTGATGAACTCCGTGATGGAGACCAGCGCTGCTGCCCCACCACCCACTCCGTTGAAAATCGCCACCAATTGAGGCATGGCCGTCATCTTGACGAAGCGCGACGTTGGAATACCAATGACGGCACCAATCACCATGGCAATCACAATCAACAAGATGTGGTGCAGGTGCGGCTGGAAGAAGGTCGCGCCGATGGCAACGGCCATACCCAGCATGGCTAGGAAGTTTCCGTTGCGAGCCCGCTTGGGGTTCGAAAGGCCCTTGAGGGCCAGGATGAAGGTGATACCGGCGAAGAGGTAACACAGCTCGAGGACCGTTCCGCGAGCAATTACTTGTGCGACCATCATTGACCCACCTCCTGCTTCTTGCGATCAGCAGGCTTGGTCTTGAACATGCCCAACATGCGGTCGGTAACCGTGAAGCCACCCACCACATTCAAGGTTGCGAGAATCATCGCGACGAAGCCCAGAATGGTCTCTGGCGTCGTGGTCGCATTGCCGAGGACAATCATTGATCCGACGATGATCACACCGTGAATGGCGTTTGAGCCCGACATCAATGGCGTGTGCAAGATGGAGGGGACTTTTGAGATCACCTCGATGCCGACAAAAATCGACAGGATGAATACCGTTAAGTAAACGAGCAGTGGGTTACCCATGGTGATTAAGCCTCCTCAGGGGTTGCAGGGACAGTAATTGGCTGGTGAGCAACACCAAGAGCTTCAGCAGCCGTGGCGTTAGCAGCTTCACCATCTCGCAAGATCGTGGTGCCAATAACAATTTCGTCCTCCCAGTCAGGAGCGACGGAATTCTCAGCGGTGAAGAGTTCCAGCAAATTCGAAACGTTCCGGGCAAAGAGCGCACTGGCGTGCGTTGGCATGGAAGCAGGTGGGTTGGTAAGGCCCACGACCGTGCAGTGACCACGACGAATGGCTTCGCCTGCAACGGTCACTTCACAGTTACCGCCACCGTCCGCGGCCATGTCCACGATGACTGAACCAGGGCCCATGTCATCAACCATCGCGGCCGTGACCAAGATGGGGGCCTTGCGACCGGGAACGGCCGCTGTGGTGATCACGACATCGCAGGCAGAAATTTGCTTAGCCAGTGCTGCTTGTTGCGCTGCAAGTTCTTCGGCTGACAACTCACGGGCGTAACCGCCAGCGCCTTCTGCCGTGACGCCAAGGTCCAAGAACTTGGCACCCAAACTTTCGGCTTCTTCTTTCGCAGCGCTTCTTACGTCATAGGCCAGTACCTGAGCACCGAGTCGCTTGGCGGTAGCAATGGCCTGAAGGCCCGCCACGCCAACTCCCATGACCAATACCTTGGCCGGCGGAATGGTGCCAGCAGCCGTCATGAACATGGGGAAGAACTTGGTTTGGCGTTGTGCGGCTTCAAGGCCAGCCCGATATCCCGATACCAAGGCTTGAGAACTCAAGGCATCCATGGACTGGGCTCGGCTGATTCGAGGAAGCAAATCAAAACTCACCACGGTGGCTCGTTTTGCAGCCAATGCCCGCAGAGCCTCGAGACCCGCAGCGATTTGGAAGAAGCTCATCACGAGGACGCCGTCACGGTAGTTCGCGACTTCTTCTGGCGTGGGAGCGTTCACCTTGGCAATGACGTCAGCCTGTGAGACCGCTTCGGCGGTGGAGTTCGCAATCCGTGCGCCCACCTCTCGGTAGGCCTCGTCGGTGAAGGTTGCGGCATCGCCAGCACCCGACTCCACAACTACGTCGGCTCCCGATGCAACCAACTTTTTCACGACTTCGGGAACCAGGGAAACTCGAGTCTCCCCGCTCCGCGACTCTCTTGGAACGGCAATGATCATTGAAGATATTTAGCAGGTATCTGGCCCCAAGCGAAACTTTTTCCTCCAGAGGGGTGCTCTCCGTCTGAAGAGTGAGATTCGGCTCTTATGATCTGCGCCATGTCTTCGCCCGAAACTTCTCCCGATACAAAACGCCGTGATTCCATCATTTTGGCCATTGCCTGCGTTGCACAGTTCATGGTGGTGCTTGATGTCTCGGTAGTGAACGTGGCTCTCCCATCCATTGGACGAGCCCTCCACTACTCACCAACGGGACTTCAGTGGGTGGTTAATGCCTATGTGTTGAGCTTTGCCGGCTTCTTGCTCCTTGGAGGCCGAGCAGCGGACATTTATGGTCGCCGTCGCGTATTTCTCTTCGGTGTGATCTTGTTCTCGCTCACGAGTCTGATTGGCGGCTTCGCCGTGTCGTCCAACATGCTGACGGGAGCTCGAGTGGCCCAAGGACTTGGTGGGGCCGTCCTCTCGCCAGCAACACTGACCATCATCATCACTACCTTCCGAGGGCCGCGTCTTCCCAAAGCGCTCGGGGCTTGGGGCGCCATGGGTGGCGCCGGCGGTGCCGTGGGCACCTTGCTTGGTGGGGTGCTGACGTCACTCCTCTCGTGGCGCTGGGTGCTCTTCATTAACGTGCCGATCGGCATCTTGCTCAGCATTGCCGCCGTTGTTTACTTGCCCGAATTGGCCACCCACACCCCGGGACGCAAGCTTGATGTTCCGGGAGCGGTATTGGTTACTGCAGGTCTTTCGACCGTGGTCTACGCCATTGTCAACACCGACACCCACGCATGGGGATCATCAACCACGATGCTCACCTTGGCGATTGGCTTCGCGTTACTCATTGCCTTTGCATTGGTAGAACAGTTCGTGGCCAAAGATCCGCTCGTCTCGTTCTCCTTCTTCAACAACCGCTACGTCAATGGATCGAACTTGGTGATGTTCTTGATTGGTGGCGCCTTCTTCTCCATGTGGTACTTCCTCACGCTCTATCTCCAAGAAATCCTCGGCATGAGCGCACTGAGAACCGGATTTGCATTCGCCCCCATGGCGGCAGCCATCATCATCGGCGCTCAACTCACGGGACGGGCGATGCCAAAACTCGGTCCGTGGAAAATCATTCTGGCTGGCACCACCTTTGCCGCAGTGGGCTTCTTTTGGCTGAGTTTCCTCACCGCTTCTGGCAAGTATTGGGTAGACGTGTTCGGACCGGCGGTGATGATTGCCTTTGCCCTTGGTTTGCTGTTTAGCCCCTTGGCTGCGGTGGCCACATCAAGTGTCGGACACGCCCAAGCTGGCTTGGCCTCAGGTGTCCTGAATAGCGCCCGACAAATCGGTGGCTCCTTGGCTTTGGCCATCTTGGCCACGGTAGCGGTCGATGCTTCGCTCAAACAACTCGGTGGTGGCGCCATCGCCCACCGCCTTATCTACTCGCCAACGACCCAGGCGGCTCGCGTGGCGCTCACGCACGGCTACTCCGTGGCCTTCATCATTGCGGGTTGTGTCTGCACCCTCGGCCTCATCACCACCTTTACGATTCCTCGTTCCATGGCTGGAGCACAGGCGCTCGCGGCGGCGAATAGTGCAGCCCACTAACTCCGATTACAGCGTGCTCGTCTCCTCTCCGTGGGGAACGATGGCAATCCTTGGAAGTTCAGATGCTATTGAACGCATCTTGTTTCCCGATGAGCTCAAGGATGAGATCACGAAACATCCCAACGCTCTCTTGCGCAAAGCCGCTGAGCAACTCAGCGAATACTTCGCTGGCACACGTCGAACCTTTTCACTCCCACTTGCAAGCAGTGGAACTGCGTTTCAGCAACGAGTCTGGAATGGTGTCGCCCACGTGCCCTATGGGGCAACTACGACCTACCAGGGTCTCGCCACCGAAATAGGACATCCTCGGGCGAGTCGTGCCGTGGGGCAAGCATTGGGGAGGAATCCCCTTCCCATCATCGTCCCCTGCCATCGCGTACTGAGCCGTAACGGCGTCGGTGGCTTTAGTGGCGGTCTCGATGTCAAGCGAGGCTTGCTCGAACTCGAATCAGCTCGCTAAGACAACCTTTGCCGCTCGTTCCCCCGAAGCCATAGCTCCTTGGAGCGACGGCGTCGCCACCACGTCGCCCGCAAGCACGATGCCATCTCGCTCAATACTCGGGCGAATGGACGTCCCAGGTGCCATGACGGGAAGGGCATCAAGCACTTCGCTAACGCTCACCACCTCAAGGGTCCGTTCATCGAGCCCATGAAGCAAAGCGCACACTCGGCGGACATCGTGATCAGTCATAAATCGTCTGCCGTTGGCCGAGATTGCAAAGAGGTGGCTCCCACGGGGTGCATAGCGTGGCGCTGCCGCGGTGAGTTCCAGCGAGTTGGTAAAACCAGAACCTGCTCGATCAACCACCAGCCGAGAGCCGTGGCGCGATCCTTCATGACCGGCAAGCCACCACGTGGTGACGCAGCGTTGCGATGGGGCAGCAAAGCCAAGATGCGCCAGCGCCCCAGCAGACACCGCGAGCACCACCTGATCAGCGCGCATCGGCCCGTGAGACGTCTCTACCGACTGAGCGCGAACGTGCGTCACGGTGCAATTGGTGATGATTTGTGTTCGCGCTAAGCGCTGAGCCAACTGTTCTGAAATGGCTCCCATGCCTGCATGAGGCACCGCTGGGGAACCGCGCATAAAGGCGCGAATAAACAGCGCCGTCGACATGGCATCGGTATCAAGGTCGCTTTCGAGCAGTACCCCAGCAAGAAACGGGGCAATGAGTTCATCGATGGTTTTCTGGTCAACCCCTTGGGACTCCAGCCACTGCCGAGCAGATAAGTGTGGAGCAATCGCCCATCGCTGTGGTTGGCTCACAGCCAAGCGAGCTGCCAAGGCCGCGAATCGGAGGCGACTCATCCTTGTACCTGGCCCCGACACCAAGGACTGCAGCGCCGCGCTCGGCGCACGTCGAGGGTCGCCAAGTCGATCAAAGCGCCCACCTTGAGCAAGGACCACTTCGGCTGAGAAGGCCTTGAGCTCAAGGGCTTTCACGTCAAGGGCTCGACGCACCTGGGGATACGCCGGATTCAGCACTTGGAATCCACGATCGATGGTGTAGCCGTCAATCACATCACTCGCGACGCGACCGCCCACTCGATCGGATTGTTCAATGAGCACCACATCAGTGCCAGCGGCATTCAGAACCTGAGCGCAGCGCAATCCCGCGACTCCAGCTCCAACAACAATGACTGATCCTCCGAGCACGGCACCAACTTAGAGGCGACCATGACCGATACCGCCACTCATCCATCACTAGGTTGGCGCTGTGCCTTTTTCGCTTACGAGCCACATCATTGACATCACCCACGTAGGCGTCATCGTGGATGACACTCCATGTCATGCGCTCGTGATTGATGGCGATCACCACGGTCAAGCCTTTGGCGTGATCAATATTCATGGCTACTTCGCATCAGGGGCCATGTATCGGCGTGAAAGCGAGCACCTCGCCCGAAGTTTCGGATGGACGGTCGCCAATATCGATCTGCCTGGATTTGGCTCAAGTCCTCCCTTGGACCAGGCCAAGCTTTCCTTGGCTGCGTTGGCAGATCGCGTTGAAGCGCTGGCTGACGAATTGGGTTTCGATCGCATCTTGTTGATCGGTCACTCCATGGGGGCCTCCATTGCCATCGAGCTCGCGCAACGAATTCCTGAGCGAATCGTTGGCATTATCTACCGTGCCGGTATCGCTACTCCGTCATGGCAACACCGAGATGGCCTGATAACTCGGGTACTCTCGCCCATCGCACCCGAAGCAGCTCCGGCACTTGCGTTGCTTTCGCGCGCAACCATGGACGTGCCTGATCTTCTCGTCGGGCGCATGGTGGCCACGGCTCGCTCGCTCGTTCCTGATCTTGGAAGAAACGTTCGAAGAGCCACGAGAACGCTACCCATTGGCTCATTACTCCTGAGCCTCGATCAACGCGATGAACTCCGTCATGTCGTAGCCCATGGCATTCCGCTGCTTGGGGAGTGGGGGTGTTTTGACTATGTCATTCCCTCAGAAACAGCCGATGAGTTTTCTCAGCTGACCGGTGTCGAGGTGCAGTGGGTTCCAGGCGGTCATTCGTGGATGTTGGCGCGCCCCACGGGACAGCGAGATGTGCTCGCTCACCTCAGTCAAGGTCAAGCGTTCATGAACGCTATCGAAGCCCGAGTCTAGACAGGGCGCTACAGCGCTGACGGACGGTGAGCCAATAAGCGAAGCTCCACGCAGGCTCCTTGAGGAACCTCAAGAAATCTTGCACTCCCACCATGCGCCTTAGCGGCAGCCTGAACGATGGCGAGTCCGAGGCCGGCCCCGCCTGATCGCCGCTGGCGCGATCGATCAAGTCGAGCAAAGCGTTCGAAGAGCACGTCGGGATCCTCGGCACCAAGGCCGGGGCCATCGTCAGCCACCGTCAAGACCGCTACATCGCCATCCATAGAGAGCGAAATGGCGATCTCGTGGGTGGCATAGCGACAAGCATTGTCGATGACGTTACGGATGGCGCCCTCGATCATGACCTGATCGCCTTCAATGCGTGCGGCAGAGATCCCCGAAGCGTCTACTGCGATTTCGCCAAGCAATCGAACTCGGTCAACCTCTCGTAAGAGCAATTCATCGAGGTCAATGGGGTCAACTTTGATGCGTCCTCCCTGCTCATCCCCCGATGCCAATACCAAGAGATCGTCGACAAGTCGACTAAGTCGGTTGCCTTCGGCGGTGACGACGTCACAGATTTGTGCCCAGTCAACAGCCTCGGGATGTGCTCGGGCCACTTGAACGGTAGCCAACAAGGATGCAATGGGGCTCCGCAGTTCGTGACTCGCATCAGATACGAACGATCGCTGACGTAAGCGAGCCGCATCGATGCGCTCGAGCAACTCATTCAAGGTTCTCGCCAGCCTGGCGATTTCGTCATCGCCGGGGGGTAGTTCCACCCGCGCATGGATCTCTTCTTCTTCAATGAGGTCAACTCGACGACGCATCTGGTCAACGGGTCGCAACGCAAGGCCAGTGAAGAGCCATGTCAACAGCCCAATGATGATCAAGATGGAGGGGAGAATGAAAATCAGTTCACGAACGGTGGCGGTTTGGGTTTGTTGCAACTGACTCGAGTGAGCGAAGGAGTAAACCGTCACGGCACCTTGGTCGCTCAATACCGTCGCTGCACCAATGACCGCTACATCCCTCGCATCGGGGTAGGTGGGGTCAATGGGAACCGTGCGGTGCGATCCGAGCCCTGGTTGAACTAGTGACACCTTTGGCTGGCCCTGGACGAGTGACGATGCACCAATGAGCTTTCCGTTTTGGTCTACGAATTGAAGGTTGGAACCAAGCGTCTCTGCCTTGGTGATACTCGTTCCATAGGACAATGCCAGCCCGATACTTTGTGCTTGCGTGACAACTCGCGCTGCAGCATCGTTGTACAAGGTTCGATGTTGCGCCTCCACCAAGGCAATACCGGCAATGGATAGCACGAGACCGACCACCACGATCGAGGAAGCGGTCAGTCGAACGCGAATGGAACTCGCCAGTCGACGCAGCATTCCTACCTACTCAGCATCGAGTTCTAGGCGATAACCCACGCCTCGCACCGTTTGAATGCTGTGCTTATTGAAGGGAACGTCGAGCTTCTTGCGCAAGTAACCAACGTAAACCTCAACGATGTTGGGGTCGCCATCGAAGGATTCTCCCCACACGGCTTTGAGTAGTTCCGTCTTCGTGACGACTTCACCGGCATTGGCAAGGAGGCATTCTGCGAGGGACGTTTCTCGCGCAGTCAATTCAACGCTGACGCCATCGCGAATCACGCGGTGCCCCGCGCTATCAACCATGAAGCCCTTGGCGTTGCCCGTTCGATTCAAGGTGCCGCGCCGCAACAGTGCGTTAAGCCGAGCAACGAGGACGACATAGTTAAACGGCTTTCGCAGAAAGTCGTCGGCGCCCGTATCGAGTGCCTCGGCTTCGTCTAACTCACCGTCTTTCGCCGTCAACATCAATATCGGCGTAGCGATACCGCGGTCACGAAGTTCGCCACACACGCGAAAACCATTCATCTTGGGTAGCAAGATGTCGAGCACGATGGCGTCGTAGGTGCCTGTTGCTCCTTCATCGAAGCCGCGCTGGCCGTCCGTCACCCAGGTCGTTTCAAATCCCTCAGCACTCAGCCCTTGCTCCAAGGCTTGGCCGAGGTTGGTCTCGTCTTCGACAATCAGGACTCGCATATAGCGAATCTAAACCGGATCACTAAGCCTGAAGGTACAGATCCCCATTTATGTCTTTTACGGTGTACTTCTTGAGGCCCGTCGGGGCAGGTCCTGCGATTACCGAACCTGATGACGCGGAGAAGGTCGAACCATGGCAAGGGCACATGATGAGGCCGCCGGAATAGCCCACCGTGCATCCCGCATGCGTGCATACGGCATCAAAACACTCAAAGGTGCCGGCCGACGTTTGAATCACAATGCCTGGATCGCCATTGGGCAAGGTAAAGGTCGCTGCTGAGCCCACCGGGACTTTTGATGCAGCGCCAATGAGCGTTCCATTAGCGGAGTTAGTCGTCGTGGTCGCCGCACTTCCCACGGTGGTGGTCGTGCCGCCAGCGAGGTTGTTCGCAGTGGAGCTTCCGGCGTTGTTGAACATGCGACCGATGCCAGCGGCAGCGCCAGCAAGGACCACGCTGCCCGCGGCTACCGACGACGCAATGACAACGCTGCGGCGATCGATGGTGGCCACCGGTGCAACGACTGCTTTCGTCTCTACCCCACCTCGCAAAACAGGGCAGCGTTCGGGTCCACACGCCGTTCCTTTGCGCTGTGCCGCACAGGTGCCGTTCTCGTTGGATACACACGATGCTGCTAAAGACGCAAAAGTCGTCGCCACGACCGATACGTCGCCGACATAGGCATCGTTCGCCCGTCGTTGGGCGAGGTATTGGTCAACACTCCACACACCGCCCGCTCCCGCAATCACGAAAGGAGTCCACGCGAACACAAACACGATGTCTGCGCCGGTGAAATACGGGTGAGCGTGGAAACTCACGGTGAGGAACAACATGAATGAGAGGGCGAGTCCACCAAGTGCGGCAATGCGCGTCCAGAAGCCCAGTAAACAACCAATGCCAATGGCGAGCTCACCAATGGCGATCGCAATGCCAACAGGAACGGCGACGCCCACAAGGTGCTTATTTAACGCCCCGATGGGGCTGAAGTGCTCTGAGGCGATCAGTTGCGCCTGAATGGAGGCCGGATTTGACGCCGTGAAAAACGCAGGGTTGGCCAACTTCTGCAACGAGGCGAAAATGAACGTAATCCCCAAGAATGCCCTCAGGGGGACAAGGGCCCACCCAGCGAGCAGCGAAGCGTGTGGTGGGGGCGTCACGGCCTTGGTGGGAGCAGTCGGTGGAAATTCATTAGAACGTGCCATTCATCAAGCGTCTCACAGGAATGCTGCCTTTCTCGGGCTGAAAGATAAGAACGGAGTAAGAACCGAATCTCGGCCGCTGCGCTCTGAGAAGATGGCAACGTGGCAACTTCCTCTTACTTCGGCCTCAAGCGCTCTGAAATCATCGGATTGTGCGTTGCCATCCCGGTCCTAATTGTGTTGATCGTGGTCGCTGGACCCCTCGTCCACACCGTGCTCGACAAGCTCTTAACCCTTAACCCCACCTTGGTGTACATCGTGGTGGGACTGCTGGTCTTCGCCGAAGCAGCCATCTTCGTAGGCTTCATCTTCCCCGGAGAAACGGCCGTCATCATTGGTGGCGTCATCGCCAGCCAAGGTCGCGTCAACATCGTGGCGCTCTGTGCGCTTGTTGTCGTCGCGGCCATTGCCGGGGACTCGGTTGGCTACGGCGTCGGTCACAAGTTTGGCGACCGCATTTTGAAGCTGAAACTCATCGCATCTCGCCGCTCTGGCATCGACTGGGCGCTTGAGCTCCTCGGCAAGCGTGGCGCCATTGCTGTATTCATAGGGCGCTTCACCGCATTCTTGCGAGCCGTCATGCCAGCACTCGCTGGCGCCGCTCGAATGCACTACCGAACCTTCTTACTGGCCAATGCCTCGGGAGGCATTGTGTGGGGTATCGGCTTCACCCTCGCCGGATACCTCCTTGGCAGTGCCTATAAGAAGGCTGAAAAATACGCCAGTTGGGCCTCCACCACCCTGCTTATTGTGATTGCCATTGCCGCAATCGCGATGTTCATCACCAACAAGCGTCGTGAATTCAAAGCCGAACAGGCTGCGGTGTCACGCATGGAGCAAGAAGGCATGAGTCTCGATCCTGGGGAAGAACTTCGAGACCTTCGCCAAAACGACGCTCAGTAATTTTCGCGCCGATAGGGCACTAGCGTTCGATATGTCCAAAGAGGCAATACTGAGGAGGTCCCCATGGCAGATGAACTACTCAGAGAGCGGCGCGGCCATCTCGAGATTCTGACCATCAATCGTCCCGAGGCTCGTAACGCCATCAACCTAGAAACCGCTACCGCACTCAGTGACGCGCTCGACGACATTGAAGCGGACGACGACGTCTGGGTGGTCGTGCTGACGGCAGCGGGCGATAAGGCCTTCTCTGCTGGCATGGACTTGAAAGGCTTTGCCGAAGGCAAGATTCCCGTTACCAAGAACGGAGGCTTTGCTGGTATTTGTGCACGAACCTTCTCTAAGCCCCTGATTGCAGCAGTCAATGGAGCAGCCTTGGCTGGCGGGTTCGAAATCATGCTCTCGTGCGATCTGGTCATCGCCGCTGAGAGCGCTCGATTTGGCATCCCTGAAGTGACCCGGGGACTCATCGCTGGTGCGGGTGGCCTCATCCGGCTCCCGAAGCGAATCCCAAAGGCAATCGCCCTTGAGATGGCCTTGACTGGTGACCCAATTAGCGCAACTCGGGCGGCAGAGTTAGGCATTGTGAACCGGGTGGTTCCAGCCCAAGACGTAGTAAGTGAAGCCATATCCCTCGCCGAGCGCATCGCCAAGAATGCCCCGCTTGCTGTTCGCTACTCAAAAGAAGTGCTCACCAAAGCTGCGGAAATGCCAGAACAAGATGCGTGGCCCATGAACAACGTCCTCTTCAAGGCCTCGGGCGAGACACACGATGCCTACGAAGGTGCCGTTGCCTTCGCCGAGAAGCGCGAGCCAAATTGGCAGGGTCGCTAATGCTGGCCACCGCGCAACTCGCCCCAGCAATTACGGGAATTCGACTCACCCTTCATGTGGCCGCCGCCACCATTTGGGTGGGAGGCCAATACGTCATGCTGGGCTTGCTCCCTACCGCACGCTCGCTTGGTGGCGACAGCGCGAAGCGACTCGCTCAAGCCTTTGGTCGATTGAGTTGGCCAGCATTTTGGGTCTTGCTCGTCACTGGTATTTGGAACGTCATGGCGATCCATGGCGACAAGCCCAGTACGGCGTGGAATGTTGTACTGGGAATAAAAATCATTACCGTCGTTCTGGCCGGACTGGGTGCATTCCTCCACGGTCGCGCTACCTCAAAGGGGGCCATTGCCGCCTGGGGCGCCATCGCGGGCCTGGCTTCAACCGCTGCATTGGTCCTCGGGGTGTTCTTGGCCGGCTAGCGGAATCACCGTCTAGATTGATTACTAGATTGCAGCTTGTCCTGAGGAGGATGCATGTTCATCGCTGAGCTTTTTGGTGGAGATCTCGTCATTGTGGTGATCGTGCTGGCCGTGGTGCTCTTTGGCGGAGCGGCGATCCCCAAGTTGGCCCGCAGCCTTGGATCGGCCAAAACTGAGTTCGAAAAAGGCGTGAAAGAAGGCGGAGCAGCGGCTTCTGACGCTCCCAAGTCCGATTCTTCTGACGAGTCGTCAAGCCCCTCGTAAGCCAAATTCGCGATTGTGCCCTCAGGAACAGGGGCACCTCGGAATATCGCTAGATTAGATACGTGGATTCGGCTACCCCCTCGTCCGGCTCACACGGTAAGTCCGGTGGCGTTAGGAAGTTCATGACTTCTCGTCGCGCCGCCCTGCTTGCCGTGATTGCGCCCCTTGTTCTTGCTGGCTGTCAGCTCCCTACCTTTGGGGCTAACCATGGCGCAACGAAGGGAGGCACTGAGTCATTCAAACTGTGGCAAGGCTTCTCCGTAACCGCCATCATTATCGGTGGCTTTACCTTCTTGCTCATTCTCTGGGCCGCATTTCGCTACCGCCGCCGTGGAGATTCAATTCCGCGCCAGACGCAGTACAACATCCCGCTCGAATTGATCTACACAATTATTCCGATCTTGGTCGTCATCGGCCTCTTTGCCGCCACCGTGGTCGTCGAAAACCAGGTTGTTTCGAATCCCACCCCCAATGCCACCGTTGACGTAACGGCATTCCAATGGGGCTGGAAGTTCGTCTACCCAGGCCAAAATGTGGTCGTCGTCGGCCAAACCACACAAGACCCAACCATGGTCCTACCCGTCGGAGAAAATGTCCGTATTGACCTACGTTCTTCCGATGTCGTCCACGGTTTCTACGTTCCCAAGTTGAACTTCTCTCGCTTCGCCCAACCAGGATTGTTGAACGTCTTCACCTTCAACATTGATCAGCCGGGTATCTACACGGGTCAGTGCTCACAGTTGTGTGGCCTCTATCACTCCTTGATGTATTTCCAAATCAAGGCCGTCTCACCTGCGGCTTATCAGTCGTGGTTGAGCGCCAACGCCCTGAGCCCCGCACAGGCCGCCGCTGCTGCGGCTGCTACTGCTAGCCAGGCCAGCTCTGGAATTCCTGTTAAGCCCGCCCAGACGAACTACGGAGTCAAGTGATGACGGATCTCATTGAACGTCCCGGAACTGAGTCCTTTGACCACCACGGTGGCCACGATGAGGTCCACCACGACAACCATGATCACCATGGACCTTCAGGACTCCTTAAGTGGCTGACCTCGACTGACCACAAGGTCATTGGTATCAACTACACCGTGACCTCGGTGCTCATGATGGTCCTTGGTGGAGCACTCGCTGAAGTCATTCGTGCGCAGCTGGTTTCACCAACGTCAACCCTGGTTTCCTTTGCCCAGTACAACCAGTTGTTCACGATGCACGGCAGCATCATGATCTACCTGTTTGCAGGCCCCTTTGCCTTCGCTGGCTTGGCGAACTACCTCGTGCCCTTGCAAGTTGGTGCACCCGACATGGCCTTCCCGCGCCTCAATGCGCTCTCCTACTGGCTGTACTTGGGTGGCACGATCAGCATGTTGCTGAGCTTCTTTGCCACCGGTGGACCGGCCGCATTCGGTTGGGTCGGCTACGCCCCCCTGACCTCAGCGGTGAATGCTCCAGGCGTTGGTCCTGACTTGTGGATTGGCGCATTGATGCTGACCGGTTTCTCGGCAATTTTCTCGGGCGTCAACTTGGTGGCAACGATCTTCTACTTGCGTGCACCGGGGATGACCTTGTTCCGCATGCCGATCTTTACCTGGAACATGTTGGTCACGGGCATCTTGATTTTGTTGGCGTTCCCGGTTCTCACCGCCGCCTTGGTGATGCTGTACTGCGACCGCCACTTTGGTACCCACATCTTTGAAGTCCAAGGAGGCGGCGTTCCGCTGCTGTGGCAACACATGTTCTGGTTCTGGGGTCACCCCGAGGTGTACATCCTCGCCCTCCCCTTCTTCGGCATGGTTTCTGAAGTCATCCCGGTCTTCTCAAAGAAGCCCATGTTTGGATACAAGGGCATGGTGTTTGCCACCTTGACCATCGCCGCACTGTCTCTTGGCGTGTGGGCTCACCACATGTTCACCACGGGCGCCGTTCTCTTGCCCTTCTTCTCCATCATGAGCCTCTTGATCGCCGTGCCGACGGGTATCAAGATCTTCAACTGGATCGGCACGATGTGGAAGGGACAAGTCGAGTACACGTCGGCGATGCTGTTTGCGGTTGGCTTCGTGATTACCTTCCTCATTGGTGGCATCACCGGCATTTACCTCGCATCGCCTCCCCTTGACTTTTTCACCCACGACACCTACTTCGTCGTTGCCCACTTCCACTCAGTCGTTATGGCCTTGGTGATTGGCGCAATGGCAGGTATCTACTTCTGGGGCCCCAAAATCACCGGCTACAAGTTGCACGAGGGATGGGGGAAAGCCCAGTTCTGGACCCTCTTCATTGGCACGCAGCTCTTCACCTTCCCGCTCTACTGGGTGGGCCTCAAGGGCATGCCGCGACGCATGGCGGTGTACCCCAACAACCCCAGCTGGCAAGCCCTGAACCAGTGGGCAACGGTTGGTGCAATTTTGATCGGCATCTCAACCTTGCTCTTCGTCATCAACGTTTTGGTCTCGTGGCGCAAGCCCATTCCAGCTGGCGACAACCCCTGGGATGCAAACAGCCTTGAATGGTTCACCACCTCGCCGCCCCCGCACCACAACTTCCTCAGCCTTCCCAAGATTCGCTCTGAGCGACCCACGTGGGACTACAACCACCCTGACTACCCGGCTTTGGGCCACGGCAAGCACGCCGGCGCAGAGACCCAAGAGAAAGCGAACGCATAATGCTCAAGCAAGAGTCCTACATCCTGATTGCGTTTGGCCTCTTTGCGGGTCTCGTCGGTGCTGTGTACTGGCTCTGGGGACACGAAGATGGTGGCGGTGTCATGTTGCTTGGCGCCTTCCTTCTCGGCCTCATGCCGGGTTTGTACTACTACTGGTGGTACCGCCGCAACGGAGGCATGCGCCCTGAAGACAAGGACGACGCCAATGTGGCCGATGGTGCGGGAACGGTCGATGCGTTTCCCTCAACTTCGATCTGGCCCTTCGTCTTGGGTTCGGGCTGCTTCTTCTTCGTGATGGCACTGATCTTTGGTATTTGGCTTCTCATTCCTGGACTTGGGCTGGTACTAGCTGCCTTTATTGGTGCAACTGCTGAGAGTCGTCGAG
>CAIKAC010000010.1 GCA_903825305.1 uncultured Actinomycetes bacterium | reverse complement strand
CCAACGGCCACCACGCTTCCCTTAGCCACGAGCAGTTCGGTGACCGTTCCGGTGAAGGGCGAGGGAATCTCAGAATCAACTTTGTCGGTGGCGAGCTCAAAGAGCGCTTGGCCCTTGGTCACACTCGACCCGGGCTCAATGAGCCAGTTGGCGATCGTTCCTTCAGTCACGTTCTCGCCGACTTCAGGAACCCTGATCGTCTCGTCGCTCACCGCGTCATTCTCCTCTTCTACGACAACACTGTCGATACCAAGCGACGCGACCAAGGTGGTTTTCGCGATCACCAATTGCCAACAATCCTATCGGGGGGCCGCAGCCTTGTTCCGGCCCGTTGCGGTGTGTGACGACCAATGGGGAGGCGACTACGGTCACTGTCGTGACGATGCTGCTACTCCTCCCACCCTCAGAGGGCAAAGCACCGGGAGGGACGAAAACGCGAACTCCCGACAGCTTTGCCAAGACACTTGGTGCTCAGCGCAGTGAAGTACTCGGCGCTGTTGAGGAGTTACTCGCAAGTCACCACCCGCAACGAGTTTCTAAAATTTTGGGAGTCAGAGGCGACTTATTTGATCGGGCCGTGAACGCCTACGTCGCCATGTTCGCCGGCACTCGCGAACTTCTCCCGGCCTGGCGGCGCTATAGCGGTGTCGTCTGGTCAGCGCTTTGCCCCGAGGAATTGACCAGTGAGCAGTTAAGTCACATTTTGATTCCATCAGCGCTCTATGGACTCACCACCGCACTCGATCGCATCGCCGACTACCGCCTCACCTTCAAGGTGGGTCTCGGTGACATTGGCAACCTGTCTCATTTCTGGCGTCCTTCCATAACGGCCGCGATTGCCGCTCGAGCCACCGGAGGCCCGGTGGTGGATCTCCTTCCCGCCGAACACGCGGCCGCTGTGGATTTCGAAGCGCTGGAAAGCTCAGCCAAAATCGTCAGGGTTGAATTCTTGAAATCGGGTGGCCGCGGAGCAGCCGGCCACGGGGCCAAGACTGTTAAAGGCCTATTCGCCCGCCACCTCATCGAGCATGGATTGGGCCACAGTTCGAAATTTAAGGCTCCGGGGTGGCGCGTCGTTGACAATGGTGCAACGATTCAGATCGTGGAGGAATAACGATGCACGACAAGGCAGGTAAGCAAGCGGATCCCGACATCCAGGGAGCGAGCGCCTCGCAGCAGGCCACCATGGTGCACGTCCTCCAAGATCGCCTTGAGGGCCTGAGTATTGATCGCTTCAATAATTTTGAAGACCCCCGCCAAGAATGGCGCCGCCTCGCGTCAGAAATCTTTGGATCGTTCTTTCTCGTGCTGGTTGCTGCAGGTGGTGACATGGTCGGCCACGCCTTTCCCGGCTCCATCGGCAATGCCGCAGTAGTCGTAGCGCCGGGTCTCATGGTCATGGCCATGATCATGTTCATGGGCCGTGTTTCGGGAGCTCATTTCAATCCAATGGTCTCCGTGGGATTCGCACTTCGTGGCGAATTTCCCTGGAAGCGAGTCCCGGGCTACATCCTCGCTCAGTTCATTGGTGGAGTAGTGGCTGTGTTACTCCTCCAACAGATTGTTCATACCTCAGGGCAATGGGCAATGACGGTGCCTGGTCACCACGTCTCGAGCCTCGCGGCCATAGGCGCCGAAGCGGTACTGACCATGGGCTTATTAAGTGTGATCCTGGGTACGGCTTCAGGTGCTCAGCAAGTTGGCATCTTGGGTGCCGTTGCGGTGGGTGGCTACATTGCCTTGGCGGGTTTGTGGGCGAGTCCGTTGAGTGGTGCGTCGATGAATCCCATGCGTTCCTTGGCCCCTGATCTCGTGTCCCTGCACTTCCATGCCTGGGCGGTCTATGTCATTGGGCCTTTTGTCGGGATGTGTCTCGCGGTGGCCATGGCCTATGTCCTTCGGGGGCCCGGTGGCGATCGAACCGCAGCCTTAGCGGCGCAGGGCAGCTTGGCGTCCGAACGAGCAAGCTAAGCCCAAGCAAGTTCCTCCAGTTACGGCACCAAACGATACGAGAAGTGCTCGCCATCTTGGAGGTGCCGGTCATGACCGCGTGGCGCCACGGGTTTACTAGGTGTTCTCTCTGTGACACGAAGGAGCGACATATCTTGCCTTCGTCCTCACGCACCTGATGCCGTGCTGAGTAGAATTACGGCAAAGTAAGCCTCCGCCAATTGGACTCGACCTTGTACGGCGAATCGGGAGGACCAAGCGCATTAAGGGACGTCGTCAACCATGAGTGGTACAACCAAGCAACCGCTGCTCTTGATCATCCCTTTTTACCGGGGCCTTGATCTGGCTCAGAAGCAGCACCGCCACCTTGTGGCCTTAGCCGATGAACTTCATCGCAGCGCCACTGATGTTGTGCTCGTGAATGATTTTCCTGGCGATGAGGAGTTGGCCGCCGAATTACAAGCCATCGTCGGCGACCTTGAAGCCAAGGGCGTGGCAGCACGATATGTCGCCAATGACGTGAACCTTGGTTTTGTGGGCAGCGCCAATCGTGGGTTGCTCGAAGCGCTGAATGCCAAGCAAGACGCCTTGTTGCTGAATTCAGACTGTTATCCCGAGCCTGGCTGTATTGAAACGATGATTCGAATTGCACGAGAAGAAGAAACAACCGGCTTCGTGATCCCCCGATCCAATCGAGCCACCTTGGCCACCGTACCGTTCTGGGGCAACAAGGTGGATCTCAGTCCTGAAGAAGTCCACTACTACTTTGATTTTGCTCGGCGCTACCTGCCTGAGCAGCAAACCGTTCCAACTGCACCGGGATCGTGCATGCTCATCCGTTGGTCCGTGCTGGCCACGGTTGGCGTGTTTGATGAGATCTACGCCCCGGGGTACAACGAAGAAAATGATTTGGTCATGCGCGCCAACCGAGTGGGGTTTCGCGCAATTATGGCGAACAGGGCCTTTGCCTGGCACGACGAGAGCGTTTCCTTTGGCGGTACCAAGGAGACGCTCGAAGCCAAGCGAGGAAAAATCTTGCGGTCCCGGTACCCGGAATATCAGCTAGCAATTGCTGAAGACGAACAAGGGCATGATCGTCGATTCGAGCGCATGATCATGGAGGTAGCACGGGCCAAGAGGGAGCGCCCAACTCTCTTGATTGACATGTCGATTCTTGACCGGCATCACAACGGGACATTCCTGCTTGCCTCACGTCTGTGTCGGGTCCTGATTGAGCAGCTGGGTTCTGGCATGGAGATCACCGTGCTCGGAGATCGAGGCATCCTTGATTTTCACGGCCTCACGGAGACGATTCAGAACGTGAACGTGTACAAGAGTGCGTCTTGGATTTCGCAGCCCTTCACATTTTCATTCCGCCCAGCGCAGCCATTCACCTTGCATGCCGTGAGCACCTATAGCGATGACGCCGTCTTCAATATCTTCTTGATGCTCGACATCATTGCCTACGACTGCTTGTACTTAGAAGTTGAGAATCCGGAACTTGCCCCCGCCCTCAAGCTGATGGCAGATGTGGCTAGTGCGCTGATCTTCATTTCCGCTTCAGCCCAGCAGACCTTTGAGTACCGATTTCAACCCGACGAGCGTCAAGCTCACAGCGTCTCACTTCCCTCGACGAAATTGAGTGATTACGAGGCACCGGCAGCCGCCATCCCTGCTGGGGAGCAACAGCCATATTTTTTCGTCGTTGGTAATCACTTTGATCACAAGATGGTGACGCCCACCACCGAGTTTTTGCGAGCGACGTTCCCTCGCTATCGAGTCAAGACTCTTGGCTATCACGGAAAGCCTGACGAAGGCGTGGACTCGTTCACCGCTGGCGAGTTGAGTGATGATCAGATGCAAGGCCTGTACCGCGATGCGACCGCGATCATCTTTCCCTCCAATTACGAAGGTTTTGGCTTCCCAACGGTGGAATCCATTCGATGGGGGAAGCATGTGATTCAGCGCCGTCGTCGCGTTGGTATGGAGATTCGAGACACGTATGAACAGGCCCAATCGAGCCTTCATTTCTTTGATGACTTCGATGAACTCAGGACTATCGTGGCCGAATTGGAACAACGCAGCTTTGCCGTGTCTGACATGTCGCTCGCAGAGGGTTGCGGATGGGAACAATCCGTTCAAGCGATTACCGACGTGATGGCTGCCTTGCTTGGTGATCTTGATCGACATATTCCCCTCGTCGACAAGCGAATTCGAACGATGGAGTGGTTGGCGGTCGCTAAACAAGCTGGCGTCAACGAAGCGAGAAAGACCTATGCGTCTTCTCACGATGAGCAAGCAGCACAACGCGAACTTGCAGCCATCAAGGCGACGAGAAGTTGGAAGGTCACTGCGCCCTTGCGTAAACTGGCAACCTTCGCTCGACGGGCCAAGTAGGGGGCATCATGGAAGCGCGCTACGAGGCATTAGAGCGTGACTGGGTGGAAAGCCATCAGCGCGCGGCGAACGAAGTGATTGACTTTTTTGCTGGTGATGGCATCTCCCTTGAAGGCCTGATGATTGCTGACGTGGGGTGCGGAGACGGGCTGATTGATCTGGCGTTGGCAACGACGTGTCAACCAGCGATGATCACAGGTTTTGACTTGACGACCACGAACACCGAACTGCTCTCCTCGAGGGCGAAACGGTATTTCGATCTCGAGGGGCTTCCCCCCAATCTTCAGTTTCAACAAAGCAGCATTGATCACATTCCCGCTGAGGATTCAAGTTTTGATGTCGTCATGTCGTGGTCGACGTTTGAACACGTTTCAGAACTTGATCAAATGGCCAGCGAAATATTGCGAGTACTCAAACCTCAGGGGAAAGTATTTATCCAGTTGTGGCCATTTTATTTTTCGCAGTGGGGTTCGCACTTGTGGGATTTCGCACAGCCCTTTGAGCATTTGCTAACCCCGGTTGAACTGCTTCAAGCCCGGGCGCGAGAAACCATGGATCACGACAACCCCTTCCACCAAGACGTGCTGGGTCAAAGTGAGCACCTCAACCGGACCACGCTTGATGAGTTGCAGAAAGCGTTTGTTGGCGTAGGGCTCAGGCCAAGAAAAGTTGAGATCTACTCAGAGGCAACTCACATTCCCGACGAGCTTGCAGCAATGCCACTGAGTGTCTTGATGGTGTCTGGTGTCAAGATGATTCTCTCCGCCGGCTGATGAGTAACGCCGTTCCTGGCGCCAGTGTCGAGAGCGACTTCGGGCAGCGTTTGAGGGCTCGAGGCAAGCACGCAACTGCATCTCCTTTGGCATGGTCGCGCTTGTCCGACGGCATCGTTTTTTGGGTACTGGCGGTTATCTATCTTGTGGTGGCGACTCACCTTGATCGTGGTTTTCTGCCATTTTTCGATGAATGGAATTTTGTCAATCTCCACCGCGACAGTGTCATCTCGGCCGCCTTGGTCGCCCATAATGGCCATCTCTTGTTCTTCCCGTATGTGAGTTATTGGCTGTTGCTTGATGTCTTTGGTTTGGCGCACCACCTTCCCTTTATGGAGCTGTTGAATCTGCTCAATGTGAGTTGTGGTTTTTTGGTCTATCGCTTGTCGAGGACGCGAATCTCACCAGTCCTGAGCGCGATCATTGGCTCGGTGGTGATGTTCTATGGCGCGGCGTCGCAAGACTTGCTGTGGGCGTTTCAAATTGGGTGGCTGATGAGCACTGCGGCAGCACTTGCTGGCTTGCTGTTCGTGAACCTTCGAACCCGACGAGGTGATATCGCAGCCTGCATCGCTCTAAGCATTGCGGTGACCTCGACCGCACTGGGACTCGCCTTCGTCGCAGGTATTGGTCTGTCGTTGCTGTTGTGGCGAAAAGACTGGAAGCGCTTGTGGATTCCGATCGTTGCCGTTGGCTTCTATGGTGCGTGGTGGTTGGGCTGGGGGCGATACAGCCCCGACCACATGATGCTGAGCGGTGCCGCGGGAATGTTTCGCTATGCAGCAGAGGGTGCCATCGCCACCTGTCAAGCTTTGGCCTTTGGGAATCATGCCGCCGGTATCGCGCTTGCTTTGGTGCTTGGCGTCGCACTACTGATGGCATTGACATTGTCGTGGCGAACATCTCAGCGACTCGTCCAGATCAGCGCCTCGTGGTTTATTTTCTGGGCGGTTATCTCATTGGCCCGTGAAACCCCGATTCCTATCCCCAGTCGCTACCTCTACACCTCCTCTGCACTTCTCATAGTCGGCAGCGTTGAAATCTTTTGGCTCTTGCGGTATCGGTTCACGGAGAGTTCCAACCGGCCTCGTGGCTTTCAAATCATCACGACAAGCACCATTGCCTTGTTGAGCATTCTTGGCTTGGCGCTGTGCAACTACGGGGCGCATCAACTCTTCCTCGCTCAGCCGTTCTATGAGTTTCAAGCCCAAGCCGACCGTGTAGCCGCTGGCCTTGTTGACCTTGACGGCTCACTCATGAACCCCTCAACCGTGATCGATCCCGCCAATATCCCGCAGATGTCGGTGTCTGACTTTGTGTGGGCCCAGCATCATCTCGGATCAATCGGCTTCGATGTCGCGACGATGCGATCACTCAACACGCCGCTTGCTGCGCTGGCTAATCATGAACTCTTGGGGGCGATTCCTGTGATGAGCCGTGAAGTGCTCAAGCCGCAGACCTGCGTCGCAGCGGGTCAATGGTGGGGACATGGCCTGTGGCGGGTCCAAGTACCCCGAGGAGGTGTTGTGGTCACTGCTGATGCGGGTTCGGCTTTGAGCGTGCAAGCGAGTGCATGGCCCAACCATCACGTGTGGCAGACCATGCTTCGCTTTCGACCTGGGACCTCACATCTCGTTGCCTGGGCTGGAGCTTCCAATATGCAGCTTCCCCTGGTCCTCATGCTCCATGGGGTGTCGTCTGCTCAGTCGTCACCTGCCTGCGTGGGCTAGGTGCGTGGTGCGGGGAAGCAATTCCACAGCCACCGTGGGGCGGATTTTCTCGACTAGGACAACGCTTTACCCACCGCTATTGAGTACCGTGTAGTGATTAATTATTTATTTTCGATGGGAGCATTTGTTGTCTGAAGCGACGGGAAACCGCCAGGAGGCCAGCCAATTCAATCGCGATGTCGTCGTCGTGGGTGGCTGCGGACACGTGGGCCTTCCGCTTGCCGTGGCATTCGCAAGCCGCGGGCAAGAGGTGGGTATTTATGACCTCAATGCTCACTCCGTAGATCTCGTGAACCGAGGGGAGATGCCCTTCTTGGAAGAGGGGGTCGGCGACGTTCTCGCACAACATGTGGGCAAGAACCTCATGGCATCGACTGATCCCGCCATTATCTCTGGCGCCCGTTTTGTGGTGGTGGTAATTGGCACTCCAGTCGATGAGCACCTGAACCCCGATCCCAATGCGGTGCTCGCAGCAATTGAGGACTTCGTTCCCTATCTCTCGAAGGGTCAGACCTTAGTGTTGCGCTCCACGCTGTACCCGGGAACCACCAAGATGGTCGAGCGACAGATCGCCGAACGCGGCATCGACGTCGACGTCTCCTTCTGCCCTGAGCGCATCGCCGAAGGAAAGGCGATGGTCGAGTTATTTACCCTTCCCCAGATTGTCTCTGGCCGTAATGATGAGGTCATTGACAAGGCGTCATCGCTCTTTCTCACTATCACCGAGCGTGTCGTTCCCATGGCCCCTGAAGAAGCTGAATTGGCAAAATTATTCACCAATGCGTGGCGATACATCAAGTTTGCAACCGCCAACCAACTGTTCATGATGGCGACTGACTTTGGCGTTGACTACGACAAAATTCGCCGAGGACTAAGCGTTGATTATCCCCGTGCTGCTGACTTGCCTGGTGCTGGGTTTGCCGCTGGTCCGTGTCTGTTGAAAGACACGATGCAATTGGCTGCCTTCAGCAACAACAACTTCGTGTTGGGCCATTCGGCCATGTTGGTCAATGAGGGGTTGCCGCTCTATCTCGTTTCTCAGTTAGAGCAACGCTTCGACCTGAGCTCGCTCAAAGTTGGCATCTTGGGCATGGCGTTCAAGGGCGAATCAGATGACATTCGCTCAAGTCTGAGTTACAAACTCAAGCGAATTTTGAGGTTTCGCTCAGCGGGTGTGCTGTGCACGGATCCCTATGTTCACGATGATGACTCCTTGGTCGATCTCGACACCGTTTTGGCTGAGGCTGATCTGGTGATCATTGCCGCTCCCCACAACGAATACCAAGACCTCAAGACTGATCGACCAGTGATCAATGTGTGGAGTTCTGAATCGACCGGGTTGCTCTAATGGACCCGAGAGTGTCGGTGGTCGTGACCGCCTATGAAGAAGGCGAACACATCGTTACCTGCCTTAATCGCCTTCGCGAAGCTGTGACCTTGCCATGCGAGATCATGGTGGTTGTCGATGACGCCAATGATTCAACGGCCCCCTTTGTCAGGGATTACGCAGCCCAGCACCCAGAGGTTGTCTTGCAGGTCAATGACTATGGGCGAGGTCCGTCTCGAGCGATTCGCTGGGGTTTTGATCACGCAAGCGCCAAGGTGGTTGTCGTCACCATGGCTGATGGTTGCGATGATCCCATGCAAATTGATCAACTGACCCGTCTCGTCGATCGCGGCGTGGTGATTGCTGCCGCATCTCGATACATGCGTGGCGGCCGCCAAATTGGCGGCCCTTATCTCAAAACCATGATGTCTCGACTGGCCGGGCGAAGTCTCTATGTGTTGGGCCGTGTAGGTACCCACGACGCAACCAATTCTTTCAAGGCGTACTCCCGAGATTTTGTGCGCAGCGTGGGCATTGAGTCCGATGGTGGCTTTGAAGTCGGCATCGAGCTCGTCGCCAAAGCTCGTCGCCATCGCTTGCCGGTGGCCGAAATTCCTACCATTTGGTTGGATCGAACTATTGGAGAATCAAATTTCCAAATTCGAAAGTGGCTACCGCACTACCTACATTGGTATTTCTATGCCTTCGGTCCAAGTCTGGCTGAGGGATAATAGAAGTTCGTGCTGAAAACTGAGACTTCCCCAGCACCCCGATTTCTGAACACATCACAAGGAGCAATGAAATTATGTCAACCGTATTGGTAAGTGGCTCAGCTGGTTTCATCGGCGGCTATGTCGTCGAGGAACTGCTGAAGCGAGGCCACCAGGTCATTGGTGTTGACAACCTCTCCAAGTACGGAGAAGTGGCAAAGTCCTATGATTCCAACCCGAATTATCGATTCGTGAAAGGTGATTGCACCGACATCGCCTTGATGACTGAGTTGGTCTCAGAGTGCGACCACTTCATCGCAGGTGCCGCCATGATCGGTGGTATTTCCTATTTTCACCACTACGCCTACGACCTGCTCGCAACCAACGAGCGCATCATTGCCGCCTCGTGTGACGCCGCAATTGCAGCCCACAAGAGCGGCCGTTTGAAGAAAGTTACCTATCTTTCATCCTCCATGGTGTTCGAATCGACGAACACCTGGCCATCTATTGAAGGCCAGGAGCGAGAAGTTGCTCCGCCGCTCTCGTCGTATGGCTTTCAAAAGTTGGCCGTTGAATACTTTGCTCGCGCGGCTTGGGACCAATACCAGTTGCCATACACCATCGCTCGTCCTTTCAACTGCGTCGGCATCGGCGAGCGTCGGGCGTTGGGTGACGTGGAAGTGATGTCGGGCAACGTTGCGCTCGCCATGAGCCACGTGGTGCCTGACCTTGTGCAAAAGATATTGAAGGGTCAAGACCCCTTGCACATCCTGGGCGATGGAACCCAGGTTCGTCACTACACCTATGGTGGTGATCTGGCCGAGGGAATTGTCACGGCAATGGAATCTGATGCAGCGCTCAATGAAGACTTCAACTTGTCAACGGCTGAATCGACTACGGTGCTCGAGCTGGCAGAAGTGATCTGGAACAAGGTGCACATGGGTGCGAAGCCCTTTAACTACGTTTCAGACGACCCTTTTGAGCACGATGTTGCAAAGCGAGTGCCGAGTGTCACTAAGGCGAAAGAAGTGCTCGGTTTCGAAGCAACGACGTCGCTCGACGAGATGCTCGATGAAGTGATCCCGTGGATTCAGCGCGCCATTGATGACGGCACTATCTAACGCCACGCGCTGACACAACTGCCATCAGGTTCACCAATGGGTGCGGAATAACATTCCGCACCCATTGGTGCTTCTATCCACATACGTCACTCATCCCTGCCTTGGCCCCTTTTGGCTAAGCGGGAGTGTGCTGCGATGAAATCAGCTTGATGACGGGATGAATTGCTTGGCATGGCCAAAGCCAAAGTAAACTTCATGTAAACTAAATGTGACCAAAAAGTGACTGGTACATGAATGTTTCGAGGAGGAATGGTAAATGGCGCTTGCTCACGGACTTGAAGGATGGTGCACCGATCCAACCGGAGCCCATGAAGAACGGTGGTTTTCCTGGGGTCAGGCAACCAAGTTGGTACGTGATGCAGGCGTTGAATCATTCGATGAGCCAACCGGTTCCGAAGTGCTGACGGCACAATCGGTCCCTTGGGGCGATGCGGCTCAACGCGGCAGCGATCTCCTGCGCAGTGATCGACCAACGGCTGGCCACCATGAGCATGCCGAACGCATCACCTTGGCAGTGCTGACCGGCGTCTGTCCGGGGGAGCCCCGCTAGCTGAGATCGGCGATGACGATTTTGCCCATCGCCATCATTGCTGCGTGAGCACGCTGCGAGACTGCTGGATCGGGGTCTGAGAGCCGTTCCCCTAAGGCATGGGGGATGACCTGCCAGCTGATGCCGAAGCGATCTTTGCACCAGCCACAGCGACCTTCTTCTCCACCGTCTGCGGTGAGTTTGCTCCATAGGTCGTCTACTTCTTCTTGGCGCTCGCAAAATACTTGGAACGAAACCGCTGCAGAGTGTTCGAACAAGGGACCGCCATTGAGTGCGGTGAATGCCTGGCCAAAGAGGGTGAACGATGCGGTCACAATCGCTGCATTGTCGCCCCCCATGCGATGGACGTCACCAAGCGATGAATGGGGAAACGTTGCGACGTAGAACTCTGCAGCTTCGAGAGCTTGGGTGTCGAACCAGAGAAATGTAGTGAGGCCGGAAATTGCCATAGTGAGTGAACTACTCCTTGGTGGGGGTCTTTAATAGTTTCGCCTCCGCTGACGGCGCCAACTTGGATACTCCTAGACTCTGAAGCAATGGAGCACCAACGATCAATAAGCAATGCACGAGACGTCAAGACCTGGCTGTGCGATATGGATGGGGTCTTAGTTCGTGAAGAACATCCCATTCCCGGGGCTGATCGCTTTATTGCGGCGCTTACCGCGACGAACACGCCGTTCCTGGTGCTGACCAATAACTCAATGTTTACGCGTCGGGATCTTTCGGCACGCTTGCGTTATAACGGCCTCGAGATACCGGAAGATCGCATTTGGACTTCGGCGCTTGCGACCGCATTCTTTCTTGACTCGCAGCGGCCCAAAGGTACGGCGTATGTGATTGGAGAAGTGGGCTTGACTACTGCACTCCATGACATCGGCTATACCCTGACCGACAATGACCCCGATTACGTGGTGCTCGGAGAGACGCGGTCATTTTCTTTCGAGCAGATGGCCACTGCAGTTCGCCTCATTCTGCGCGGTTCTCGCTTCATCTGCACCAATCCAGACCCAACGGGACCGAGTGTGGACGGGCCGTTGCCCGCCACTGGTGCGGTTGCCGCGCTGATCTCGAAGGCCACGGGGAAGAATCCCTACTTTGTTGGTAAGCCCAATCCAGTAATGATCCGCTCGGCGCTACGAGAGCTCGGGGCTCACTCAGAAGGCGCTGCCATGGTGGGTGACCGTATGGACACTGACATCGTGGCTGGACTCGAGGCCGGTTTGCACACGGTTTTAGTCATGACTGGTTTGACTGACACCACCTCAATTGAGCGCTTCTCGTATCGAGCTTCTCGCATGGTGGATTCCGTTGCCACCTTGGCTGACGAGCTGGAGGACAACTCGTAGTCTCAAGCATGATGGCTTGGCTGACACGGCGCGTGAGGCTTGTGTTACTAGGATCATCGCCAAGACAAGGAGCCATCCCATGACCAATCCCTCAGATCACCTCGGACTCATTGATTACGCAGTCATCGAATTTGTTGACAACACCATTGACGATGCGGTCACGGCATCCATTGTTGATCTGGTAGCGAGCGGCACCGTCAGGATCCTAGACCTGGCAGTAATTCGGAAAGATTCTGATGGCACCGTCACGGTTGACGAATATCAAGAAGTGGAAGAGCTCAGTTCGCTCCATGCGCTTGGCGATTTTGTGGCCCACGTCGTGGCTGCTGAAGACCTCATCGTGACTGCTGAAGTATTGGCTCCAGGAACCACGGCGCTGCTGGTGGTGTGGGAAAACATCTGGACCCTTGAGTTGGCGCACGCCATTCGCCGTTCAGGCGGACAAATGGTGGCCACGGGACGAATTCCCACTGATGAAATCATCGCTGCTCTCGAAGCAGCTTCCAACTAATCACGAGACGAACAAGGAGTACGGGACATGATGCGAATGGGACGACCTGGGTTGCTCGGGACAATGGCGCGCACCGCCGTTATTGCGGGTACCGCAACTGAAGTCGCCGGAGAGGTTGCCAATCACAACCAACAGCGAATGATGCAGCAACAAGCCATGCAGCAACAACCAGTCCAACAACAAGCCCCTGCCCAAGCTCCGGCAGTTGACGAGAGTTCCATCATCGATCAACTCAAAGAACTCGCAGCGTTGAAAGAGCAGGGAATTTTGACCGACGAAGAGTTTGCAGCGCAAAAGGCCAAACTCCTCGGCAGCTGATGCACTCGTTCAGGTAGCGGGAAGCGTCAACGTTTCATGATCGAATCAAGGCGCTCAGCGTGGCTGACCAAGGTGGGGCCTACCAAAGTTCCGCTGGTGGGCTTGGTGTTCTGGATGACTAAGTTGCTTACCACCGCAATGGGTGAGTCAACCTCAGATTCCATGGTTCACGGCTGGGGTCCGCCTGTTGCTGTTGTTCTGGGAACGACCCTGTTCGGCGTTGCCATGGCATTGCAGTTGCGAGCGAGAAGGTATGTCGCCACCATCTATTGGTTTGCCGTGGTGATGGTGAGCGTGTTTGGAACCATTGCCGCCGACGTCATGCATGTTGGTCTCGGCGTTTCTTACGCAGTCTCAACAGCGTGGTGGGCGGCGGTTCTGGTCGTGGTCTTTGTCGTTTGGTACCGATGCGAGGGAACCTTATCGATTCACAGCATTGTCACTAAGCGCCGAGAACTCTTTTACTGGTCCGCAGTGTTGGCGGCCTTCGCACTCGGAACGGCGGTAGGCGATCTAACCGCGGTCACGCTCCATCTTGGATATTTGGCCTCGGGTCTTGTGTTTGGCGTGTTGTTTGCAATCCCGGGTTTGTTGTACTGGCGCTGGAAGTTCAATGGCGTCGCGATGTTCTGGGTGGCCTATATCTTGACGCGCCCCTTTGGCGCTTCATTTGCTGATTACGTGGGCGTGTCCAAAGCGCGCGGAGGTTTGGGCCTCGGAACAGTGACGATGGCGACAGTGCTGAGCATCGGCATTGTGATCTGTGTGGCTTACTTGCAGGTCAGCCAGGCTGATGTTGCTCCTCAGGTCAAAGAAGGAGCAACCGCCTACAAGTCGTAATGGCCAGAGCTGTAGAGACTTTGCTCGTGGGCGATGCGCTTGCGTCGTTCGGGATTCCAGTCGTAATAGTAGGGAACTGCTCGAGCGGGGCAGTAATGACCTACAAGACTGCGCCGAGTCTTGTTTGGATCTTCAATAGGGGCTCCACCATGAGCCAGGTCTGCCGCCCAAATCAACACATCACCAGATTTAGGAAGGAAGCGCTGACGGAAAAGTCCTTGTGACGCAGATTTCGTAATGAGCCCCTTGGACCATTCATGATGTTCGTGAGCCTCATCACGGCTCGAGTCGTAGTGCTTATAGGCGCCTGAGAATAGGTATTCAGGTAGGTGATGACTCCCTGGGATGTACTCGAGTTCGCCTGAGCCTGGGGTGACATCTTCAAGAGCAATCCAAGCGGCGGCAACGGCAAGGGGAGGGTCCACGACCACGTAGGCCGTATCTTGATGAATTCCCTGACCGGAGCCAGTCTCAAAGGTCAGGCTTTGAAAGCAGACGAGTTTGTCGTCAAATACGGCCGACATGAATTCAACAATCGGCGGGGCGAAGAGCAGCGAACGGGCAGACTCGTAATAGGCGTACGCGTCAACGACCCGGTTTCGGAGTTTTTGGTGACCCGGGGTGAGGACGACGCCGTGGGGGTCGGTTGGTGATTGAATCAGCAAGCGCTCATCGCCCACTTCAAACATCTCGTCGAGATCTGCGGTGAAGCGATCAATCGCGGATTGATGGATCGCTTGTTCAATGACGACGTATCCATTTTCACGCCAAAACGTGAGCTGCTCAGCGAGGGTGGGCGAAATGGCACCAGCCCGGATGCGTCGAGCGAGTTCTTGGTCAAAATCAATTCGATCGGTCCACAGACCCTCAAAGGATCCGGGGAAACCAACCTGGTGTTGAGCAGCGGCTCTTGCAGTGAGTTCAGACGGCGATTTCCTTAACAGGCCCACTGTTCGCATCATAGAAGAAGACTCCAATCGAAGCACGAGTAGCGCCTGTGATCACTGAATAATCCCCATGACCCTTTGAGACCACGCACGACGACAACCGGATGCTTTGAGCGGACAAGGGTTGATTGGCAACTGACATAGCCCAGCACCCTGAGCATTACGCTTGGAATCCCGTTAACGCAAAGGAATCACTTCTGTGACTAACACCGCCGCACCCCTTGATCGCGACCAAGACCCAAGGCGATGGTTTGCCCTCGTCGTCATCGCGATCGCCTCTCTTATGGTGGTGCTCGACGCGTCCATCGTGAATATTGCGCTTCCGAAAGCCCAGGCAGCGCTACACATCAGTTTTGCGAACCGGCAGTGGATCGTCACCGCGTACACCTTGACCTTTGGCGGTCTTTTGCTGCTCGGTGGTCGAATTGCTGACTACGCAGGTCGAAAGCGCGTCTTCATAATCGGCCTCATCGGCTTCGCCTTGGCGTCTGCGCTTGGTGGCGCGGCACCCGATCAGGGTTTGCTCTTTGCCGCTCGCGGACTTCAAGGCGCATTTGGCGCCATTTTGGCTCCGGCTGCCTTGTCGCTTATTTCGGTGACCTTCACCGATTCAAAGGAACGCGCTCGTGCGTTCGGTGTGTACGGCGCGATTAGCGGTGTCGGTGCTGCCATCGGACTGATTATGGGTGGCGTCTTGACGCAGTACCTCTCATGGCGGTGGTGTCTCTTCGTGAACATCCCGATGGCGCTTATCGCCGTGGTGTTGGCCATTCCCAATATTCGTGAATCGCGCCTTTCTGGCAAAACGAAATACGACGTTCCCGGTGCGCTGCTCTCGACGATTGGATTTGTCGCCATTGTCTATGGCATCAACGAAGCCGCCACTCCCGGCCATGGCTGGTCATCGCCCGTCACCATTTGGTGCCTCGTAGTGGGTGTTTTGCTGCTCGTTGCCTTCGTGGCTTATGAAGCACGGGCGAAGAACCCATTGCTTCCGTTGGGCGTCATTCTTGACCGCGTTCGAGGCGGCTCGTTGCTGAGTCAGTTCTTCACGGCAAGTGGACTCTTTGGCATGTTCCTCTTTCTGACGTATTACTTCCAGTCGGTCCATGGTTACAGCCCCATCCGTGCTGGCTTCGCCTTCTTGCCCTTCTCAATTGGCATCATCGTCAGTGCAACGGCGGCAAGCAACCTTTTGCCCAAAGTAGGCCCACGACTGCTTGGTGTCGTCGGTTCAGTGATGGCCGCAGGAGGGCTGTTTTACTTATCCTTCATTACGGCTACGTCGAGCTACGTGGGTGCCGTATTGCCCGCCATGATCATCATGAGCCTCGGCCTTGGTCTTGCCTTCGTCACCATTGCCTCCACCTCACTGTTCAATGTTCGACATGACGAATCGGGTGTCGCATCAGCAGTCCTGAACACGTCTCAGCAGATTGGTGGCTCACTTGGCACAGCAATCTTTAACACCATTGCTATTTCTGCAACCGCTGCGTATGCCGCGAGTCACGTGTGGCACGGGGGAGCGTTGCCACCAGGAGTGAGCCCCCCCGATGCTGCAACCCACGGATTCACGGTGGCCTTCAAACTCGGAGCTGGATGCCTGGGTGTCGCTGCGTTGATTTTCGGATTCTTCGTAAATGTCGATCGTCACCACTTGGCCCAGCATGACGATGTCACGGAGCCTGAATTGGCGCCCCACGAGAACCCCGCCATTCAGGAGTAGCTCTTCCGCTGCATCCGAGCGCTCCTGTAAAGGAGAGGTCGCTCATGGCATGGCGGCATCAATCCCTGAAGTTTCGTGTCGTGAGAAACTGCTTGAGATGACGATTTCACCAGCCCCCAGCAAGATTTTGGGCGTGCCAGACGTTGCGCGGCAGTTGCTCAAGAAGCCACCGATCTTGCTTGGCCTCATGCTTGAGGTGTTGCCAGCTCTCTACCTCATCGTTTACGGCAAGGGTTCCGCCTCTGGCGTGGTCATCATGGCCACGGTCACGGCTCAGATGATTACGTTGGTTGGTGGCCTCAAGGTCGGAGCCCTTAATTCGGCAATTTTCTCACTCCTCATCACCGTGGCGTGTTTTGCTCCCGGACATCCTCCCCTCGCTGCCTTGCTTGCATTGATTGGTGGGCTTTGGGCTTCGCTAGCAGCCTCTACGGGCAAGGGCGCCTTGGTCACCATGGCGACCTCGATTTTGACCATCATGATTATGGTGCCGCCTCAAATCGCTGCTGGCTCTAACACGCATGCGAACCACAACGTGCTCGCGGTTTTGTTCTTCTCAGTCGTTTCGTCTGGCTGGGGAGTAGCGATTGGCATGATGCTTCGCAAAGGGAGAACGATTCCCGACATTCCCGGAGCCACCTGGCAGTGGGGCGTTACCCAAGGAGCGATGGTGGGAGTCGTACTCGCCGTCGTTGCCTGGATCGCAACAGCGCGGAATTTGGGACAGGGCGGTGCCTGGTTGCTGATGACCACGTACTTGGTGTTTAAACCCATGACGCCAACACCTTGGCGGAAATCGTTGAACCGAGCATTCGGAACCATGATTGGGGTAGCGATCGTGGCTGTCTACATTGCCACCTTGCCGAAATCTGCGCCACCCATGGCGTTGTTGTTCCCAGCTTCGATCATGTTGGTCGCGGCCGCACTGACCATGTTGGCCCAGCGTTGGCCCTATTGGTGCTTCGTAGCGCTGTTCACGCCGTCCATCGTGCTGTTGATGGCCTGTACGGATGCCAGCACCAAGACGGTGGCTATGGCTGGCTATCTCAATGGACTGCGAATCGAGTATTCACTGCTTGGTATTGCCATTGCACTCGCTGCGCAAGGGGTGCTTGTTGGCACCCACGCAATTCTCACTTCCCGAAACAGCCCGCTTTTGAAATTCGCAAGCCGTGCCAACCCTGGAGGGTCCTAACCTTCGAATACTCGAGGCTAACCATGGTCATCGCACCTTAGAAGGTGATGGCATTGCATTAGGACTCGTTCTTTATGACCATCTCCCGATTATCTGAACCGTCTTGTCTAGAGCGTGTCGCCCAGTAGGGAACTTCCTCGGGTCTCAGTTCGTCGAGTCGCACAAAGGTGTGCGCGCCCTGTAATGACGCAATGATGGACGACACGACATTTGGAGTGGGCTCTGGCCAACTGTGGAGCAACACCACCTGGCTCGTTATCTGGCTGGTTTCTACAGCGCTGAGGATTTGCCGAGTGAGGTCGAGGGGACGAATGCCGGGTCGCCAATCCTCCGCACCGCTGTCCCAATGAACGTGGTGAAATCCTTCTGCTTCAACGGCATGACGAATGGTGGCGTCGTATACGCCTTGACCTTGGGGCAACCGGAACCAATGGTGCGGATCGACACCGGATACGTCGACCAAGGTCTCGCGCGAACGCTCGAGATCCAACCGCATCGCCTCGTGAGTCAGATTGCCAAATGGGCAATGCCAAAAGCCGTGCGAACCAAGCAAGTGGCCTTCTTCCACAATTCGAGCAACCAGGCAGGGATAAGACTTTGCCCAAACGCCGGTAACAAAAAATGTCGCTTGGACGTCGGAACTGCGGAGCTGGTCCAAGATGGCTACGGCGTTGCCCACCGGGTCAGCGACCATTTGGTCGGGGTGTTCGGCATCGAAGGTCAAGGCAACGTTCATGAGTCGGTTGCCACCTTATCGACTGCATACAGAGAGAACGCTCGAGACTCAGCCGCCTGTCGACGGCTCACCCACAAAGGGGTTACCTGGTAAGCCGACACCGCTCAGGCGTTGAATCAAGAAAAATTCGTCGAGCAGCTCAAAGCGAAACAAATCTCGCTCGTCCCACAAGAAGGATGACTGTTCATCGTAGGCATCGTATTGGATGTGCCATCCTTTTGCCCTCTCCGTTGGGCTCCACCGCCCCTGTCGTTCCTTCAGTACTTTTCGCTGTCCATGGATTTGCGATCGAATGGAGTAGTGGCGGGTTATGAACTTGTACGGGAACACTCGGCGACCTTCAAATTCCGCCGCGTGACCGCCATGGGCAGTAATCCGAACTTTTTGAGATTGAGGTTTCCACGCTTTGAGTTGGAGAAAGCGATCTCCGTTCGGTAGGAACTCGCAAAACTCGAACGCTGCGAGGACGTTGTCACTCAATTCCCATCGGTTGTCAATGGGGCGAAATTCAATCACCGTGTGATCTACGCAATTAAAACCCCATGTATCAATGGCCCACAAAGCATCGCTGAGGCGCACACCGGCCCACGATGACTGTCGAATTTCATCGGCGTCGTGATGGATGACCCAGTCAGCATCGGAACTATGCGCAACCTCTTCAATTCGCTCAAGTAGCGGTTCCCACTCGAAGTACTCGGATGGGCCCTCTTTGGGAAATCGCTCAATGGTCACGGGCAAGGTTGTCGTGAGTTGGGAGACCAGTTCAAACGTTCCATCGGTCGACCAGTTATCAATTACGTGACAGCGAACGCCTTGCTCGTGCAGGTAATTAATCAGTCCACCGATGACATCGAGTTCGTTATAGGTGGTGATGATGGCTAGAACGTCGTACAACGGGGGTTTAGGCCCCACTGCCTTCGGATCCCAACGATCAAATATCTGGATGGGCTGAGCGGGACGGGGCTCTTGCGTCACAAGAGAAGAGCCTGAAAATCGAAGCTGGAGACCGGTTCGGCTTCGTAGTCGACGCCGGGCCAGCCAACCCAGTGGGGTGGTGGTGACGCCAATCTGCGTTGAACTACTGAAATCAACCGATGCTCCCGCGACTACCGCATCGGGACCATGCGAATCGAGAAGCTTTTGTGTTCGGGAGGCAAACTCAGCCACATACGTGGACGATCTCTCGACAGTCATTCTTCCATTGCCCCCGCTCCTGCATGTGAGTCGTCATTACAGTTTGTTGTTGCGCTTCTCTTTCACTTTCGCACCGCTCGGCCAAGGGAGCAAACCACCACTTTATGAACGCAACTTCTGGTGTCGACTTAGATTGCAACGGCGTCATTGCACCGCCAATAGTCCCTGCGCGACGAGGTCCGCAATGTTGGCATCGGTGGCCCGAGGGGCAAATTAGCGCAACTCATGGACGTGAAATGTGGAACTGCTACGAGGGGGGGTGAGGTCACATCGCAGATTTCTCCCCAGTGAAGCTTGCAAGGCGTGCCCACCCTCGCGGTTCCTGATCCGATGAACGCTAAGACTGAGGTTGCCACCCAGGAGGCGGGTCTTCCCCTACCCGGCCGTCAATAGCTTCACGAAGCAAATCTGCATGCCCCGTGTGGCGTCCATACTCTTCGACGAGGTCAAAGACCAAGCGTCGCAAACTTGCATGGACGCCCGCTTTGGATGCAATGTGTGCTTCTTGGTCGAGGCCGCCTGATTTCAATGCCGCGACCAGACGGGTCCTTGAGCGAGTAACGGCAGTGTCCCAGTAGGCGTAGAGATCCTCGGGGCTGTCGTCGCGTGATGAGGTGAATTCCCAATCGTCACTCGCATCGCCGTTCAATATGCTCCATGGATCCTCGAAGTTTGCGCCGGTGAGCTTCACCGAAAAGGTCATGTCTTCGACAAGAGCTAAATGTTTGAGAAGCCCGCCAATGGTGAGGCTCGAAGATGGGATGGTTGCATGAAGTTCCGAAGCAGCGAGTCCGTCAGCTTTCCATCGAAAGGTTGCACGAAGTCGCTCAAGAGCCCCGACGAGGTGGTCTAATTCAGTTCCAGCGAGTGGTGGCTCCCATGGAGTGAGGCTCTGATCCATGAGGGCAGGTTAGGCGTTTGGGGATGAATGCTGGGCTACCTCGCCCCAGATTTTTTACCGATGATGAGGAACTGCTTCCCGAGCAGCTTCCAAGCCAGTGGGAAGCGTAAGTACAAACCAGTCATGCGCGGCGATGGAGGAAGAATCCCCCGAAAGGAAAATGGAAGAAACCTGGGAATCACACCGACAAGATCAAATCCTGATGCAACAAGATGCTCTTGCACCGACACATGAGTGAGGGCAATCCTGTGATCTGCACAATCGAAATATTCCTTTGAGCAGTATTTGAAATTGGGTCCCAAGATGGCGATCATGCCCGATGGTTCGCTCGCTTGGACCATGAGGCTCAGAAAATCGGCGATTTCATCTTGGCTATTGAGGTGCTCAAGGAAGTTGGAGACGAATATGCCGTCAAAGGACTCCTTCGGGATCTCCGCCTCAAAAACGTTCGATTGGATGAAGGAGATCGCGGGGTCCCGGAACTGAATACTGTCCACGATGTCGATGCCTACTCGGTCCACGCCGGGCAGGGAGTTCAAGAACTCGCATCTTCCCGCAGCCGGATCTAAGACGCGGCTGGGGGAATTGAGCTTGCGGTAAATGAAATCGCCCATTACATCCCAGACCTGCTGCCGGGATGCTTGGTCAATTCCCTCGAAGCGATGAGCATAGAGTCGCTCGTAATTAATTCCGGCCACAAACGAGATTAGGTCGAAGTGCCAAAATTGTCGGTGATTAGGAAGACTCGCGGTGTCGATTGACTGTGGTTCATCCGAACTTCGCACCATTTCTCGATGCAGATTTTCCTCTTGCCGAGACCAAAAAGCATTCGTCAGCGTGGTCGGCGTGTCACCTCCAACAGCACCCGAGAATTTCCCGAATGCTCTTGGAGGTGGCGGGGAGACAACCAATGTCTCTCACCTGGGAAAATACGCGCGCGATTTAGCTTCTACGCCTTCACTCTACGCCAAAGTCCCGCTTACGGGAGCTGTCGGAACTTCCAAGACGACGGGAGCCCAGGCACAGGGGTCGTCCGGTCATGGGCTCGAAGCCGGAGCTTCGTGCGCTCGTCCATGCCTATCTGCATGGCTCGTTGGTCAAGTTGATGAATGGTCATGCTCGGGGGCGAGGTGTCCCAGGCCGGTGCTCCTTGGGAGACCAAGGCCTCGGCGTAGACGGCAAAGGCATCGGCGTTGTTAGCCCACTTGTAGTCCCGATGGTCCTGAGTGGCGCTCCTGGACCCGAAGATGACGCGAACCCCGTGCTGGTCGATGATTGGCCAGGTCTCGGGGTCCATGAAGGCCATGATGGCCGTGGCGCGCGGGAGTGCGACGCCGCTTAGCGAGCACAGCCCTGGTGAGCTCGCAGAACCAGTCAGGGCACTCACGGCTGACGCCTTCCAGGCAGCCCAACCGGCGCTGTCTCTGGCCTGCGGAGCACCCTTGCGCCGCCAGGGCGCCATCTCGCTTAGGGCGTGACTGGTTACTGCGGTGAACTCCGCTTCTGAGGGAAGGGTGATGTAGGCGAGCGAGCTGTTAGCGGACTTCCACGCCTGGATGCGGAGAAACTCCAAAGGAGTGAGGTAGCCGCGCTTCCACCCGTTCCCTCGAATGGTGTAGTTCGGCACGGCTTGGTAGGCGGGCGACGGCCTTTTCTTCGGCTGCGCTGGAGTCATACCCAATCTTCCCATGCAGAGGCGACGCTGAGTCAGTGGCCTCTTCCGCCGAAGTCTGCCTGTGGGGCAGTCCACTTGGCGTCGTGTGCGACGCTGCCATGTTCGTCACATCCACCGGCTCAAATGTCGGTGTGGCTTGGGACGACACGACAACTCCGTACGAAGTCCTCGGCCTACGTCGCTCGGCGTCCCAGGACGAAGTGAGGGCTGCGTACCGGCGGCTGGCTCGACTCAGACACCCAGACCATGGAGGCGACACTGAGGCCTTCCAGATGCTGCAAGCGGCCTACGAATTGTTGTCAGACCCAATCGCAAGGTCGGATTGGGATGAGAGTGACGCCACGACGCGACCGAATGAGACACGTTCCACGCGCTGGGAACCGGCGGGTGACGGGAGTGAGGTACCGAGGAACCCGAGCAGTAGCGTTCGAATGGAGACGAGGTCGGGCTCGGTCATGCGTATTCCCGAGCTCATCGGCCTTTGCTTTGTCTTGATGTTCGCAACGCAAGTCATGGTCTCGACTGCTCTGCCTTGGCTCGGACCGGCGTCGTCGGTTCCCGCCTACGGAGCTGTTGGCATCGTGGTGTGGCTCCACGTCAAGCGCAGGCGAAGCCAGCGCACCTGAACGGAGCCGTCTCGCCACCCAAGCCAGGTGCGTGTTCGTTTGGGTGACCCCGACGCCGAACCCTCAGGCGACCTACTTGCGGAAGAGCGCTGAGCGCCGACTGTCCTGTTTGTCAGGAGTTTTGGTCGTCGTTCAGGACTCCCCTTGCAACACACACCCCGCGCCCTGAACGGCCCGGGGTGTGTGTTGAGGGGAGTTAGGGAGAAGAAGAAGTGATGAATGTGATGAAAGTGAAGGGAGGAGAGAGAGAAGATGAGAGAGGGGGAGGGGTAAGGGAAGGGAGAGGAGCGCAGCTCACCGAGCGAGACGCCGCCGCCATCAGCTGGCTCGCAGAAGTACGAGCAGCCGACCTTGTCCAGTTGAGAGTTCTCCTTGGGCAACTGGGCCAGGCGGGAGACATCACCTCTCGGCGTTGTGCCCAGATTGTTGCTCGCTGGGAGCAGCTCGACCTCGTCGAGAAGACGACCATCTGGCACCAGGAGCCGGCCATCGTGTGGCTCACTCCGAGAGGGGCACAGATGGCTGGCCTCAACAGATGGCGACGCCCTGCCATCGGAACGCTGCGACACACACTCGCCGTGACCCAAGTCCGGCTCCAAACCTGTCGGCCATCGAGCGGACGCAGTTGGATTTCCGAGCGGCAGCTCAGGGGATTGCTCTCGAAGGAGAGCCACATTCCCGATGGCGGACTCATCGAAGTGGACGGCTCGGTGACCGCCATCGAGATGGAGCTGACCCCGCACGGTCGCCAAAGGGTCAGAGACGCCATCACCAGCCTCTTGACCGAGCGAGTCGAAGGCCGTGACCGCTTCGTCAAGGTTCTCTACTTGGTGGCACCTGCATGTCGTCGCCAAGTGGAGACGGTGCGCGACGAGCTTCCGCAGTCGCTTCGTGAGCGAGTGGTGGTCCTCCCATGGGGACCGTAGAGAAGGGGTCGGACCCCGAGCGCCGACCGCTCACTGCTCTCGAGCTGGCGTGCATTTTCGCCCTTGTCTTGCCGACAGCGATACCGACGCTCGTTGTTGGTTGGACCTTGGAACGTCGTCACGAATGGAACGCGCGCCACCGTCACGGCTTGTCGATTGGGGCGCTCATTCTTGCCTCGCTCCTGTTCGTTTTGACCTCGTCATGGCAGTTGGGAGCTTTGGCAGAACTATGGAGTTCGCTGGTGCAGTTGAACCCATGGGAAGCAATAGCGGCGGCTCTGCGACTGGCACCGCTGGGCATCGTCGCGGGGCTCTCTGCCGGGATGTTCTTGCGCAGGTTG
>CAIKAC010000009.1 GCA_903825305.1 uncultured Actinomycetes bacterium | reverse complement strand
AGTGGCGGAGGTTGCCCTCACGACGCCAGACACCGCACCAATGGAGCACATCGCACCGGTGACGGCGTACCGCACGGCTCCGGTACCTGAGCCACCCTTCGCGTGAACAGTGACTGTCGCGGGCAGCTGCACACTGGTCGATGACGCCGTGACCGAGAATTTGGCCTGGGTTGCGGGGGCAGACGTGCCAGCCGCAGAGGCAACCGCGACACTGCTGACGCTGAGAGCGAGAGCGAGAGCGGTAATACCGGTCAAAACGAACTGACCTCGGGTAAAGGGACGCAGCGCAGCTGCATTTCGAAACGATGCAGCGGCCATGAATTTTCCTTTAGTTGATAACTTCTCACCCTTGTCTACTACAAATCCCCCAACGTCATGCTGGCGGTAGTCGATGAGTCGAAAGTGAGAAATGCCGAGCACAACAACCTCCAGGACGCAAGGCTTCCAGCGTTTGTCTACTTCGCCACCGCGGCAGCCATTTCAACGAACGTCACCTCGAGCGGCGTGGGCTGCCAGCCCAGCTCCTCAAACGTCTCGTGATTGTCGTAGGCAATCGTGACGCCGAGTTGCGGGAGTAGTGACTTGGCATCCTTGTCGAAAAGGCTCATCAGCTTGATGGCAAAATTCGGGGCCTTGCGCGCGGGGGCTTTGGTGTACCCGGCGGCGCGAAGCACCGAGGCCAGTTGGGACAAGGCGACCGGTTGAGCACTGGCGGCAACGAAGCGCCGGCCGGCCGCGCCTGGCGCGCTAATCGCCGCCACCTCGAGGCGGGCGACATCGCGCACGTCAACCATGCCCATCGCGACATCGGGGATCATCGGGAACTTGCCGCCAACAATGTCGCGCATCATCGAGACACTCTGGCCGTCCGCGGGCGCGCCGAGTGAGGGGCCGAGGATGAATCCGGGGCAGACAACGACGAGCTCCATCGAACTGCCCTTGACCAGATCCCACGCCGCGCGTTCGGCCAACGTCTTGCTCTTGGCGTAGGTGCCGATGGGAGCGGTGACATCCGACCAGGCTGACGTGTCGTAGGTGCCCGAGGGCTTCCCTGACGTCATGGCAACGATGGAGGAGGTCAAGACAACACGCTCAACCCCAGCGTTCATGGCGGCCTTCAGCACTCGCGTCGTGCCCCCGACCGCGGGTGCAATCAATTCGTTTTCGTCCTTCGGCTCGGCGACGAAGAACGGTGAGGCCACGTGCAGCACAACGTTGACTCCGATCATCGCCGCTTCCCACCCCGCATCATCCAGGAGATCTGCCTCGACGAACGAGAGATGCTCCACTGGGGCCACGGTGCCGATGGCGGCGCGAGAGGCGTCGGCCTTGGCCAACGAACGCACGGTCCCAACGACATCGAAGCCTTGCAGTAGTGCTTCGGCGGCCACCCATTGCCCGAGGTACCCACTTACGCCGGTAACGAGAACTTTTTGTGTCATGTGGTGGACCCTGTATCCTCATCGATCGGACGCCCGAACGGCTTCACCTTAACCTGCAAATCAGAGGCCCACGGAAAGTCGGCGTTACTCAAGTCAAGTAGTCAACCAGCCCCAATTCTGTTGGTGAGCACATGCGGGCCCGAATGCCCCTGGAAAAGACACGAAGGGATGCGCTACCCATTTCTGCGAGAAAGGGACTCTCGCATTCCGTGCGAAACGGCCCCACACGCCTTTAGAGGTCTTCGGGCATGCCCCTACGGATAACCAAGGCTTGGCAGGATTGGCAATGTCCCGAGGTGCTGATTTCCTTGCCACCGCAATTTGGGCATCCAAATCCGGCCATAGCGGTCACCGTTACTGGGGCCTCACAAACCGGACACCAGGAATTTCCTTGGTCATCTTCAAATGGAGGTTCTCCATGGCACGGTGTTTCTGGGCTGGAGTAGCCATCCAAAGTGTCGTCGTCATCGTCATCGACGCCTACTTCCAGCAAGGCTTCCAACTTCAGGTCCATCTCCGAAGGCTCAAGTTCGTCGAGTGGAACTACTACCTCGAGTTGGCTCTCTGACGCTTCTTCATTAGAGTCGAGCGCCACGTCAGGATTTTGGGGGGCGGGACGAAACGCTAGAACGTCACTCGAACTTGGTGATGTCCAATTCACTATTTGCGTTTCTCTGTCAAAGTTCCAAATGGCGAAGAAGCAACGCGCCACCCAGTCTGCGCGATGTGAAATCAGCGAAGCGTTCCATTCGGCACTCTCCCGAACGTCGGCGGCGACACGAAGAATGGTGTCGGAATAGCTTTTGTCCTGTTTACCCGGAATGCCGAATCGCTTGAGTGACCACTCGGCGTTCTTGATACTGGAATTGAGCTTGTATTCGAGCAGGGTCAAGTTGCCAAGACGAGAAACGGTTTCTTTGTACTGCACCAGCGCCGTCTCTGATGCTTCGGGAATGCCCACAGCGGAATACCAGAAGGTTGATGGCGTGAGTGGAGCAATGTGCTCCACGTTTACCTTCTGGGCGGCATAGTCAACGATGCCCATGTTATGGGTGAGCGACTCATTGATACGAATAAGCAACGTCCGCGCAATTGGGATACTAAAACCAGACTCCGACAAACGGTTACGCAAAGTGTCATCGGTGGGCGAATCTTGCAACGCTGCCGCGCGCACGGCCTCAATTCGCTCCAATGGGGATAGGTCCCGGCTGAGGACCATTCTGGCCATCACCTGGAAAAGGTTCTCGAGTACCTGGGCGTTCATGCCAGCTACCAGCCAGCGCACTGCAGTCACATCGGCCAGCGTGACCATGACATCAAAGTCAATTGCTGGATCCTTCACACTGGCTTCAAGAGCCGCGAGAAGAAAGGCGCGGTGCGAATCCAACAAGTCGTTTAGGTAGCGCACTTTAAACTTCGTGGCCTTAGTAAACGATGTCGGTTCGGGGTCAAGCAATTGCCCGTAGAGCTTCGCTGCGCGTTGAATGTTCTGGAATACCGTCTCGGTGTTTGCACGAATTTGGACATCTGACAACTGGCCCTCGCCTTCGATCATGTGCTCAAAGAGTCGGAAGATGTCTTTCTCGCGAATGCTTTCACGAATTGGAAAATGAACCAAAAGGTAGTGGCGGAGAAATTGATTGAGTTTCTGGTCACCAACATCATCAATCATTTGGTTCCACGATTCAACGGTGGCCGCATTGATGGCTTTCAATGCGTCATTGCTGACCTGAGACCCTAAATGCTTCATGATCATGCTCTTGAGCAAGTCAGCCGGTGTCAGGTCAAGTCCACGATTGTTGAGAGTCATATACACAGCAATCGCCTCGTGCTGTTCCTCGCAGTCAATGCGCAGCAGTACCATTCGCTGGGTGAGGGCGCGGACGACTTCGTAGATAGTCCTCAGACGGCTCTCGGGGTCAACACCACCATGCTTGTTAACGTGGGACACGAGTTGCGATTCGAGTCGCCAATACGCCTTCCTCAACTTCAAGGACTCGCTTTGTTCATTCTTTTTGAAGTGATCCCTCGCGGGATCTGCCTCCAAATCCCGAATGACGCAATCCAAAAACCTCTGCTTCAGCACGGGATTTGCCTCAAATCGAGGAAGTCCGTCGGCAAAAAGCAATGACTGAACCTGAAACAAGACATTTACTGGCATGGCCCCTTGCAGATTTGGCACGAGTACCTGCTGACCATTCCGCACAATGAGGTCACGCAGGATGCCGAGGGTCATGACGATAGTAGTCATGCGCTGTTGGCCATCGATAATGTGAGCCCGTTCCTCGCGAGCATTATTCAATAGGATGACGGAGCCAATGAAATGGCTGGCGTTTGGGCGATTGATGGTGTACTCGAGATCGCTCCAGAATTCATCAATCTGCTCGACCTCCCACGCGTAGTTCCGCTGAAAATCAGGAATGTCGAACTTCAAGGTTGAAAAGAGAGATTGGAGTTGCAGGATTCCACCTGTGGCACGGAGCATTGTGACCCTTTCGTCTCTACGATTAGATCACAAAGCAACTACATTCGTAGCATTATCACGGGTGCGTCATATCGGCGGGCACGATGGCCGCGTCGAACTGCTCCTCAGTTAAGTAGCCGAGAGCGAGTACCGACTGCTTGAGCGTGAGGCGCTCCTTGTGGGCCTTCTTCGCCACCTGGGCGGCCTTGTCGTAACCAATGAGT
>CAIKAC010000008.1 GCA_903825305.1 uncultured Actinomycetes bacterium | reverse complement strand
GACGAGGCCAAGGCCGTTCGCATCATCTAGTACTCGGACTTCTGAGTCAAACGCCCCCACCTGGGATTCCGGGTGGGGGCGTTTGCATTTCCCGGCCCGAAACAAGCCACGACCCATTCTGAAACAATTCAGAAACAGTGACCTCCTAACCTCTTGCCATGGAAGCATCGCTGGTTGACTACCACGTGGCAGACGCTTGGGATGAAATCGTTGATACCGATGGATCCATTCGTCCGGCCTATCGAGAAGTGGTCGACTCACTGCGCTCGATGCGAGGCGAAGATTTACGCGGCCGAGCCGAGCAGCTCGCACGTACCTTTACCGAACGCGGTGTGACCTATGCATATGGAGGGGTAGAGCGTCCGTTTCCACTTGATCCCGTCCCGCGCATCATTGAGGCTGCCGAGTGGGCGCAGCTCAGTGCTGGGGTAATTCAGAGAGTCAGGGCCCTCGAGTGCTTCCTCAATGACGCCTACACCGAGGGTGTGGTTTTTAACGAAGGCATTATTCCGCGACGACTTATCACCTCATCGCCTGAGTTCAACCGAGCCGCCGTGGGAATCACACCACCCAATGGTGTCCGGATTCAAGTCGCCGGCATCGACGTCATCCGAGACGAACGAGGGGGTCTACGGGTCCTCGAAGACAACGTGCGAATCCCTTCGGGAGTTAGTTACGTCATGGAGAATCGCCGTGCCATGACGAGGACCTTGTCCGGCCTCTTTTCGGGACGTTCGGTACTCCCCGTCGATCTCTATCCTCAGCGCCTGCTTAATGCCCTCAAGCAAGCGGCTCCCGTTGGCGTTCATGATCCAGTCATTGCGGTACTCACTCCAGGGGTTCACAATGCCGCATATTTTGAGCATTCACTGTTGGCTCGACGCATGGGTATTGAACTTGTTGAAGGTAGAGATCTGGTTTGCCACTCGAACAAGCTCTACATGCGTACCACCAGTGGCGAGGCTCGCGTTGACGTGATCTATCGACGAGTAGATGATGGTTTTCTCGACCCCTTGCACGGCAATCCTTCTTCCCTCATCGGAGTTGCTGGGCTTTTCAATGCCGCGAGGGCCGGCAACGTCACTATTGCTAACGCCGTGGGTAATGGGATTGCCGACGACAAGTTGATGTACACCTATGTACCCGACTTGATTCGTTTCTTTCTCGACGAGGAGCCAATCCTCGACAATGTGGAAACCCATCGACTCGAAGATCGCGACGTACTAATTGAAGTGGCAGCCGATATCGGAAACTACGTAATCAAGCCCGTTGACGGAGCTGGCGGGGCAGGAATTGTCATTGGGCCTCAGGCAGATGATGAGACGCTAGCGGCAACTCGCGAAGCGATCATTGCTGCTCCTCGGCGATTTATTGCTCAACGGGTAGTTGCCATTTCGACCCACCCCACGTTAATTGAGGGCAACCTCGCACCACGCCACATCGATCTTCGTCCCTTCTGCGTCAACGATGGGAACAGTGTTTGGGTCTTACCCGGTGGTCTGACCCGAGTGGCGCTCCCCGAGGGTGCCCTTGTCGTCAACTCTTCTCAAGGAGGTGGCTCCAAAGACACCTGGGTTATCGCCGATCACGGCCCAGGAGACTCAGCGATATCAACACCTACTCCTTGGAGAGCTGTTCCTGAGACTGTTCGCCAGGATGGGCCGAGTTCACTGAACCGGAGTGATCAACAGTGAGAGAACCGAGTCTCCTTGCCCGCATGGCCGAGTCGCTCTTTTGGATCGGCCGGTACGTCGAGCGTGCTGACGACACCTCTCGCATCATCGACTCCTATCTCCACCGCATGCTCGAAGACCCTACCGAAAATGAAGATGTGGCATGTCGAACCTTGCTCGCCATCATGGGCGTCCCGACGGACCGCGTAGACAAGGTCACCACCCCAGACGTCCTTGAACTTCTCGCCTATGACGCTGCGTCTTCAAGTTCGATTATTGGAAGTCTCAGCCGAGCGCGCGAGAATGCTCAGGGATCTCGAGACGTCATCTCAACGGAGATGTGGGAGTGCCTCAACACCACATGGTTCGAATTGCCGGCTCGAAGGGCTCAAGTATCTCGAACCGGCCCCCATGCCTTCTTGCGCTCAGTGAGAGACCGCTCATCGCTTTTCGCCGGCTTGACTGATGCCACCATGAATCGTTCTGATGCTTGGCGCTTCGTTACCTTGGGTCGGGGGATAGAACGCATTGACATGATGACGAGGCTTCTCGCCGTGCGTATCGCTTCCGGGGTGTTAGCCCCAGACTGGGGCACGCTCTTGCGAGCGGCAGGAGCAGAGGAAGCATTTCGTCAGGTCTATCCCGGACAAGAGAGCACTGAATTGATTGCGGGCTTTCTCATGCTCGATCCCTACTTCCCCCGCTCCGCGTTATTCGCCCTCACGAGTGTCGAGGGTGACCTTGCGGCATTGAGCGACAATGCCATCCGCTTGGGAAGCAGAGGAGATGCGCAGCGCATTATCGGGCAGGCACGGACCACCTTGGAGTACTCCAACCCTGATGAATTGATTCACCGCCTCTCCGAGATTCTCGAATTAATTACCACGGCTTGTGCGGATGCCACCGAAGCCATCACCCTTCGTTACTTCGACAAAGCAACGTGGGTGCAGTGGGAATCGGAGGCAGAGTGAGTACCTTTTTCTCGGGCGGTTGGCGACTCCATATCGTTCACGACACGGGATTCGTCTACGACGGATTAGCGCATGGCTCCTATAACGAGGCCCGCCTCACACCCGCTTCCCTCCCCACTCAAGCCGTGCTGAGCACTGAAGTTCGCGCCGTGCCAGGTGCTGAGCGCTGGAGCTACACCGACTACTGGGGAACCAAGGTGACGACCTTTCAGATTGACAGTCCACATGAATCGCTGCGAGTCACGGGAGAATCCACTGTCGAAACCTCCTCGGCGAGGACCCCCCAAGGAAATCTCAGCTGCACTGCCCTTCTCGATGAAGCTGTGGTTGATCGTTTCTATGAGTACCTCGCACCTACCCCTCGCACACTGTTACCCGAGGAAGTCCGAGATGCGTACGCCATACCCTTACTCTCGGACGATCCCCATGCATCAGCAGCCGCAGTGTCTGAACGCGTGCGATCGTTGCTCACTTATGCGCCGGGTACGACCGAAGTGCAGACGAGCGCTCAAGAGGCCCTCGATCGTGGAGTTGGGGTGTGTCAAGATTTCTCGCACCTTTCCATTGCTTTGTTGCGTTCCATCGGCATCCCCACTCGATACGTATCGGGGTACCTCCACCCTCACGAGGAAGCGAAGGTGGGCGAAACCGCCCGCGGTGAATCACACGCTTGGATTGAGTATTACGCCGGCTCGTGGAACGCACTCGATCCAACCAGTGGAGCGGCCGTTGGAGCGCGCCACGTGGTGGTGGCCAGAGGTCGTGACTACGCGGACGTGACCCCGCTTTCAGGTATCTACCACGGTGCACCTGCCAGTGGTCTCGGCGTCACCGTAGCCATTACCCGCCTGCGCTGACGATCAACGACCAGGTACCTTCCAACCGCGCTTTTCCGCGACCTCAATACAGGTGGGGCACATGGGGTACTTTCCCGGATCGCGACCGGGAACCCATACTTTGCCGCAAAGGGCTTTCACGGGCGTGCCGTTAATCATGCCTTCAACCACTGAGTTGCCCACGGGGACCACATCGTCTGAGCCCTTGGGCGTGAAACCCTCTAGGACAATATGGCTGAATCGCTCGTGATTTGAGTCATCGAGCTGCTGTTCGATATCAGGCTTGATCAGGGTTGAGCCGTCAGTTTCCATGGGCCATAACTTAGCGATTCCTAAGCAACAACTGCCACCGGGCAGACTAGAGGGATGCCTCGTCGATCACGCCGCAAATCCATCCCACCGAGCCGGTCGATCAATCTGGGTGGATCACACCTTCGCCGAAACGGAAGCCCCAAGGTTGGATACATGTCTCGCGGTCTCGCCGAAGTCGCAGCAGAGGAACTACGTGACGAGGAAGGTCTTGATCTCGTTGTTTACCAATGCCACGAGTGCCATCAGTGGCACCTCGCAAGTTCAGGAGACTGACCGAGCTTAGAAAATGGCGCCAGATTCTCGGAGGGTCGCCAAGCGATCAGCGTCGACGCCCCACTCCCCCAATCGCTCGTCAGTGCCATCGGCAAAGCTGAATTCAGGAGATTGAATCTTTGCTGGCGTGCGTGAATAGCGAGGTGAAGGATTGGGCTGGCTTATGCCACCGACCGTCGAGAAGACCTCGCGTTCTGCATTCCAAGGATGGGTGGCAGCTTCTAAAGGCGACAGCACTGGCGTGACACATGCGTCAACATCAGCAAAAATCTCCGTCCACTCATCACGGGTTTTGCTCGCAAAGATCTTGGTGAACTGTTCTTTCATGGTTCTCCACGACGAACGATCCATCTGACTCGGCAGTGTCGCCGCATCAAGACCAAGCCCTTTTAGCAACAGGGCGTAGAACTGCGACTCCACCGCGCCTACCGCAACGTACTTGCCATCTTTAGTTTCATAGACTTCGTAGAAGTGGGCCCCTGAGTCCAGCAAGTTCACGCCTCGCTCCACTTCCCAAAAGCCTGTCTCGATCATGCCGTAGAGGAAGGTAGAAATCGTTGCAGCCCCATCAACCATGGCGGCGTCAACGACTTGACCCTTCCCGCTCACCTTGGCTTCAAGCAAAGCCGCGAGGACGCCAAAGCCAAGCAGCATGCCACCACCACCAAAGTCACCCAAGAAATTGATGGGAAACATCGGCCGTTCACCTTCTCGGCCCAATGGCCACAGCGCTCCCGACAAGGCAATGTAGTTAATGTCGTGGCCGGCACGTTTGGCCAAGGGGCCCTCTTGACCAAACCCTGTCATGCGCCCGTACACCAGTGCTGGGTTGACTGCCAAGCACGCGTCAGGACCAACCCCAAGTCGCTCGGTCACGCCAGGCCGATATCCCTCAATCAAAATGTCAGCATCCTTGACGAGATCAAGCAATAGCGCCACGCCCTCGGGGTGCTTCAAATTGCAGCCCACGGATTTGCGTGAGCGATTGAGAAGTGACGGCGCCGCCGGGTTCGGTCCAATCAAACACAGAACATCGGCGCCCGCATCAGCGAGCATCATGCCCGTAAAGGGCCCTGGACCCAAACTTCCGAGTTCAATGACCTTGACACCATTCAATGGACCAGACATCGGTACTCCCTTTTTGATAGGCCGAATAACTCGGCGTAAACGCTTCGCGCCTTAGCTGGCGTGACTCGCCTCAATGGCTGAAGCCAAGACAGTTGCGGCTCGACCCTCATCGAGCGAGCGCTCTGCTTGGCCGATTCCTGCAACCAAATCTTCCGCGTGACCCGAAATGACCAAGCCCGCGGCAGCATTGAGCACCACGGCATCTCGAATCGGCCCCGACGCGCCAGCAAGAACCGAACGCACCACCTCGGCGTTGTGAGCAACATCTCCCCCAGTAAGGGCAGCTTCGCCAGACGGGACGAAGCCCAGTGATCCAGGATCCAAGGTGAAAGATCGCTGCTCATAGGCCCCGCTTCCATCCCCAGTGATTTCAATCACTCGAGATGGCGCCGAGGTCGTGAGTTCGTCAAATCCATCTTCGGAGCGAACCACCCATGCGCGAAACACGCCGTTGGAGCCCAACGCGTGAGCCACCTTGCCTTGAATTTCTGCCGCCCCAACACCGAGCAAGAAATACGGTGGCTGAGCAGGATTCGCCAGGGGGCCGAGAAAATTAAACGTGGTGCGCACTCCGAGCGCCTTTCTCACCGGGCCGACAAATCGCATGGCCGGATGAAAACTCGGCGCAAACATGAAACCAAAGCCACTCGCCTCAATTGACGAGGCGACCTGCGCAGGGGTCAGTTCAATGGCGAGACCCAAGGCCTCGAGTACATCGGCAGCGCCAACAGAGGATGATGCCGAGCGATTGCCATGTTTGGCCACAGCCATACCTGCGCCCGCAATGGTGAGGGCAGCCATGGTCGAAATGTTGACGGAGTGCTTCGCATCGCCACCCGTGCCGACCACGTCAATGGCGGGAACACTGAGCTCAACGCGTTGTGCGTGACCAAGCATGGAACGCACCATCCCGGTCAACTCGTCATCCGTCTCTCCCTTGCCTCGTAGGGCAACCAAGAGACCGGCAACCAGAGCGGGATCGGTCTCGCCGTCAAAGACGGCATTCATCATGGCTTCGGCTTCTTCGCTGCTTAGCGGTGTTCCTTCAATCAACGCATCCAACATGGAGGGGATTGAGGGGAATCTACCGAGCGAAAGAGTTCCAGCCATGGGTCAAATGTAACCGGGCGCTAGCGCGCCAGGTTTTGATCAGGCGCTCTTGCGACGGTGACGCAGGATGCGACGACGCTCACGCTCGGTGGTGCCGCCCCAGATGCCTTCACGTTCGCGCTGGGTGAGTGCGTACTCCAAACATGCAGTCTCAACGGGACAGGCGTTGCAAATAGCCTTCGCTTCACGAGCTTCAGATTCGTCTTCGCTCGTCGGGTAGAAAATGTCTGAGTTGATGCCGGCGCAAGCTGACTGTGCACGCCACGTGAGAGTTTCCATGACTTGTATTCCTTTTTCGGGAGGTGAATACCAGTCGGTCCGGGGGGGCTTTCTGGCTGTTCCATATTCTCAAAACAGGGGGCTTGTGTCTAGTGATTTTTTAAAAAATTTCTTAAAATAGCCTCTGACCTGTATTGATGTGTCAGCAAAAGTGCCCAATTCGTGATCATGATTCCTCGGGGCAGAATGTGAGTCGCCACGGGGGGCGCAAAGGAGGCTGGCATGGACGCTGCGAATCAGGCTTTAGTCATCGACATCGGGAGCTCTTCAGTGCGCTGTGGCGCCGTCGATGACACCGGGCAGCTTCGCGCCCTTCGCTCGCGAGAGGTCCTCCCCACAACCCCGTCGCCGGGGCTCGTTGAACTCGACGCTCACGCCCTTATCGAAGCGGTACTCGCCCTCTCAGCCGAGGTCATCGCCGAGGTGGGGGCAGTGTCATGTGTCGGCATCGCCAATCAGCGCGCCACCACGGTCGTGTGGGACGCGCGAGATGGCCAAGCACTTGGTCCTGCCATTGGCTGGCAGGATCTTCGAACCGTCGGAACATGTCTTGAGCTCCAGGCACAAGGAATTCGGATCGCCCCAAATGCATCGGCCACCAAAATTCAGTGGCTCATTGCCAATGTTGACAGCCACACGCATCCGATTGAATTCTTGCGCTTCGGAACCTTGGACTCATGGGTGATCTGGCATCTCAGTCAAGGGGCATCGCACGTCACTGATCTCACGAATGCTGGCGTGACGAGTTTGATTGACGTGACGACCTGTTCTTGGGATCAGGCAATGATCGAAGCCTTGGCACTGCCGGCGTCACTCTTTGGAACAATTGTTGACTCCTACGGCGAATCAGCCCGTGCCACCGCGCTTCCGGGATCGCCGCCCATCACGGGGATTCTCGGGGATCAGCAAGCTTCGCTCTTGGGCCAAAGTTGCGTGAAGTGCGGTGACGCGAAGCTCACCCTCGGCACCGGAGCCATGCTGGACCTGGTGCTCGGAGATACTCCCCCCGCAGAAGCCAAACGCAATGAACACGGCACCTTTCCTATTCCCACATGGCAACACCAAGGACAAGCCACTTGGGGTCTTGAGGCCATTGCCTTGTCTGCAGGATCTTGCGTGGAGTGGCTGCGCGATGACCTCGGCATCATTGAAAGTGCCGAGCACAGCGAGGCCGTGGCAGCAAGCGTGGCCAGTGCCGAGGGTGTGACCTTCGTACCGGCATTGCTTGGCCTCGGTACGCCCGTTTGGGACTTTGGAGCTCGCGGCCTCTTGATGGGGCTTACTCGGGGAAGCAACCGAGCCCACATCACGCGAGCAGTCCTCGAGGGCATTGCCCAGCGGGCTCGCGACCTTGTGGACGCCGCCGAACTCGATGGGGGCCTTGCCATTGAGCGAGTGCGGGTAGATGGTGGGATGAGCGCCAATGATCTCTTCCTCGACATGCTTGCTGACGCCCTTGAGCGGCCAATTGAGGTCGCCCCGGTCTTAGAGGCCACGGTGCTCGGTGCTGGGTACGCTGCTGGCTTGGGCACCGGAATATTTCGTGACCTCGATCACATTGCCTCGCTATGGAGCCCTCGGCTCACCAAGGAAGCCACGATGGATCCGTTCTTCCGAGGACTCGCTCGCGAGGCTTACCTCGAAGCACGAGGCCGCTCAGAGCGCTCGATTCCCGGTCTTTCTGACATCGATTTCTAGGGGCTACGTCACAGTTCGTGCTTGACGGCCTAGATTCATGATTCGAGCGCTCACGACAACGGGGTCAGCAGCGCTCGAGGAGGATTTGTCATGGCTACGCCTGTCCGCGTCGAGCACGACCTACTTGGGGAGCGCGACGTTCCCTCCGAGGTTTATTGGGGAATTCACACCCTGAGGGCCTTAGAGAACTTTCCGATTTCTGGAACCCCAATTAGCCACTACCCCCAACTCATCAATGCGCTGGTGGCCGTTAAACAAGCGGCGGCTCGGGCAAATTGTGAACTCGGGATTTTGGATCCCAGCATTGCCAAAGCCATTGAGCAAGCGTGTGAGGAAATTCGCGGCGGAGCGCTGCATGACTCGTTCTGCGTTGATGCCATTCAAGGTGGGGCGGGAACATCAACCAACATGAACTGCAACGAAGTGATCGCCAACCGCGGATTGGAAATTCTGGGATTTGAAAAGGGTGACTACGCCCAGCTCCACCCCCTTGACCACGTCAACCTGTCGCAAAGTACCAACGATGCTTATCCCACCGCCTTGTGCGTTGCGGTCTATGACGCACTCGGCGATCTTCTAGACGCCATGTCGCACCTTCAACGATCCCTCGAAGCGAAAGCTACGGAATTCGCCTCAGTGTTGAAGATGGGTCGGACCCAACTTCAAGACGCCGTGCCGATGACCTTGGGTCAAGAGTTCAAAGCCTTTGCCGTCATGCTGGGAGAAGACATTGACCGGCTCCATGAAGCCAGAGCACTCATTCTTGAAGTCAACCTTGGCGGCACCGCGATTGGTACCGGCATCAACACCAATCACCGCTACAGCCCCTTGGCGATTTCGTATCTGGCTGAGATCACGGGCGGGGACTTCATTCCGGCAGAGAACTTGATTGAAGCGACCCAAGATGTTGGTGCCTTCGTCCAAATTTCTGGCGTATTGAAGCGAGTAGCAGTGAAGCTTTCCAAGACCGCGAACGACTTGCGTTTATTGTCATCGGGCCCCCGCGCGGGCTTTGGGGAAATCAACCTGCCGGCCCGCCAAGCCGGTTCGAGCATCATGCCAGGCAAAGTCAACCCCGTGATCCCCGAAGTGGTGAATCAAGTTGCCTTCGAAGTGATTGGCAACGACGTGACCATCACAATGGCGGCCGAAGGAGGCCAACTCCAACTCAATGCCTTTGAACCCATCATCGCCTACAGCCTGTTCCGTTCCATTGGTCACCTCACCCAAGCTTGTGGCACGCTGCGCGAACGCTGCATCGATGGCAGCACCGCGAACGAGGACCATCTCGCTAATTTGGTCAAGAACTCCATTGGCCTCGTCACGGCACTCAGTCCTACGATCGGTTACGAGAAGGCAACCAAAGTGGCTCAAATCGCGTTAAGCGAACAGCGCAGTGTTGTCGACGTGGTCCTCGAACTTGGCTTGCTCAGCCAAGAAGAGCTCGACGAACTGCTCGACCCAGTTCGCTTGACGCACCCAGAGGACTAAGGCTTGCTTCAGGTTCTGATCCTCGGCCGCAGCTGATTGCCACAGTGTGTGGCGTGGGCCTTGTTCGCAATGCGAAAGTTCGACATTTTCGGATGTGGGCGAAGCGCACGACGGTGAGATATCGCCAACTTTGATCGCTTCAGTTCATCCAAGGTGAGCTCAACGCTGCCGTGTGCGCCCACGAACAGAAATGCTCGAGGTGATCAAGGCATACGATCCATTCGTGGAGAATGACCAAGGGCATGCGAACCAGCGAATTCGCTACCTGTGGTGGGTTTTCATCCCCCTGCTGTTCTCCGTTTGGGGTGCCATCAATCTCAGGAATACGTGGTTTTTCTACGATGAGTGGGGCGTTACTGGCTATGAGATGACCCGATCGGTCAGATCAGGACTCATCTTTAACCTCAACGGTCACCTCTGGATCTTAAACTTTCTTCTTTATCGAATTCAGGTTCTCGGATTTGGATTACAGAGTCATCTCTTCATTGAGATCGTCTTCTTGATTTCGCTTCTTTCGCTGCAATTGAGCTTGGCTTGGCTATTGCGAATAGCAAAGGTGCCAGTGGTTGTCTCGTTGCTCCTTGCTGGAGCCGTTGTGTATATGCCCGGGGCTTGGACCAATTCCCTTTTCGCCGTGCAAATTGCCAACACGTCCGCATTTGCTTTCGGAATCATCGCCATGGCAATCAGCGTGAGATTCAGATCAAATCATTCTCGAAGCCTCGTAGCAGTCCTGCTGGTCCTTTCTATAGTTTGCGACAGCGGGACTGCGACCGCACTACTCGTGATGGTGGCCACTGCTATCTGCTTACTTCAAGGACTTCGATACCTGTGGCCAACGATTCCCGCGGCAGTCATCCTCTGCTGGTGGTATCTCACCGCCAATTTGAACCCTTCGAGTCCTGGGACATTTGGACATCGTGTCGTCGTTGCATCGGAGCTGCTCCCTCGTTCTCTCGGTGCATTCTTAGGTTTTCAGGTTGCTGACCAGTTTCTGGCTGGCCTTGTCCTCCTCATCTTGATTGCCCTTTGTGTGGGTTGGGCAATCAAGAAAGATCTCCTCTCTGCCACCGATCGAAGCCTGCTCATTGCCGGTCTCCTTGGCACTGCAATATTCGTGTTGGCCATTGCCCAATCACGAGCCGGCTTGATTGGAGCCAATTGGACGACCTGGAACCGATATCTGGGCCAGATCGATATTCCATTTTCGATTGCGGTCACGCCCGCGCTCCACCGGCTAGCCAAGGATGTCGCTGCTCAGCGTCAACTCTCGAGGAAAATTTCCACAATCCTCGCACTGGGGATCCCAGTGGCGCTGATCGCCGTTTTTGCCTGTGGGGCAATCAATTTACGATCGCCCATAGAGACGCCATTTATCCAGGAAAATATTGATGTCCATCATGATATTGAGAGTGCGTTGGTCGTCATCAGTGAAGGGTGCCCCGCAAAGACAAGTTTGTCGATCAATGCGAAACCGGCTGCTTCGCTCTCACCACAGGTAGAAGTCTGGCTACTGCAACTCTTGATTCATCAGGGGAAAATTCATCCCGATTCAGGCGCGCAGCCAGATCCAGCAGTTACTGCTCGAATATGCACTCCAATTATCTTTCCCAAATCTCATACGCAGCCGTGATTGCCCGCCCCTTCGCATCGTAAACATTGAAGCGGCCACGTTGCCGGCGGTGCTGCGTGAGAACCTCTTTAGCTCCTTGCGTGCTCAATGGCTTCATCGAAACTCGCACCACGCTCTAGTAGTGCCCGATAACCCATGACCTTGGCCGGACGAGAAACTCCGAGCGCTGCACCTAGAAGATTGCCTCGTTTATACAAAGCGACGAAGCGTCCCTCATCGTCGGGTCCATCAACAAACACCACGTCGTCGTTGGAATCTGGTCGGCCCACCGCTTGGATTTTCTTACCCCATTGATCAGACCAGAAATAGGGAACGGGTGAGAAGCGTTCGGCGTGAACTCCGGCCAGCAATGACCGTGCAGCATGGGCGCCACCATCGGCGGCCATTTGCCAGTGCTCGATGCGAACGTGCTCATCACGGCCTGGGGCTATCCAATGGAAACGCGCCACATCCCCCGCCACCGCCACCTTGGGCGCGGCCATCAAGCGATCATTTGCCACCACACCGTTCTCAATGGTCAAGCCTGAACCTTCGAGCCAATCGGTGCACGGCGTTACGCCAATACCCACCACGATGAGATCTGCGTTGATGCTTCGGCCGTCATTGAGTTCCAGGACCCCAGCCAGAGCATCGCTCGTGGCCGGTCCAATCTGCTTGACACCAACACCAAGCTCTAGGGTCGCGCCTTTCAGACTGGGCAATGCCGTCAAGGTCGCGGCAACGCTTTCACCCACGATATGAAGGAGTGGCAATGACATGCCTTCCACCAAAGTAACCCGATGACCCAGCTCGGCAGCCACCGTTGCGATTTCTTGGCCGATGAATCCAGCCCCAACCAACACGACGTTCGAATCAGGCGTCAAGGCCGCCAAAGCGTCGCGCAGTACCAATGAGTCGTCGAGCGTTCTGAGTCCGTAAATGTGCTCGCGGTCTTGGGTACCTGGCAAGTGTCGCAGTTGGGCCCCGGTAGCAATGATGACCCCATCGAATTGCATCTGGGCATCATCGGCCAGCGTTACCGTCAGGGATTCGGCGTCAAAGGCAGTTGCTCGAACGCCGCCTCGAAAGGTCACGTCGAGCTCGGTGAGTCGATTAGGCGTTGCTAATTGCACCTGTTCAGCCGGCCAGGCCCCACGCAGCACCTGCTTGCTCAGTGGTGGCCGGTCATAGGGCAGATGACTCTCGGCACTCACCATGGTGATGGCGCCGGCAAAACCCTCAGACCGCAATGCCTCCGCGCTGCGAAGTCCAGCGAGTGATCCGCCGATGATGCCAATGGAATTCATGTCACTACTCATGCGAACGCTCCGAGCCACTGCTCAAGACTGGTGGGGGCAAACACAAAGTTCTTTTCGCGGGTCTCCCCCATGGACCGCGAAGCCTGCGGCGAATAGCGGTGGCCTGGGAACAAGATGGCCGTGTCGGGCACCTTGGCAAGGCGCTGCGTCAATGATTCGTACATTTGCGTAGGGTCCGAATAAGGAAAATCAGTTCGACCGCAACCGTCGAGGAACAAGGTATCTCCCGACACCAAGCGACCTTCGACCAAGAAGCACTGGCTGCCTGGCGTGTGGCCGGGGGTGTGAATGAGCTCAACCTCGACCTCGCCTACGCGAACAATGTCCGAAGAATGGTGAGCAACTAAGTCTGACGTGACCCCGGTTTTTTCTGTCACGAGCTCCACCTCTTCGGCTTGGACGTGAATGGGGACGTTGACCTGATCGAGCAGCGCCGCGATGCCTTCAATATTGTGACCAAACAAGTCGCCCCCCACGTGATCAGCATGGAAGTGCGTCGCTAGGACCCCAACCGGGCGCATGTCATCTGCTTCGAGCGTTTCGAGTAACTCAGCGACCCGATAAGCCGGATCCACAATCAAGGCTTCGCGCGTTTCCCGGTCTCCAATGAGGTAGGTGAAATTGACCATCTGCTCGGCCACCTGGTCGCCTGCCGCGAAATCGTGACCACTAAGGAGTTGTCGGAAATAAAGCCGATCAGTCATCGAGCACCTCACCGGTTTCTGGATCCACCGACGCTCCACTCAGCGAGGCTGTGGCTTGATCGAGACGAGGGGCGATCTCTTCAACTTTCAATTTGGTTGCTCGCAGGCGCTGGTCAAGTTCTGTGACCAGAGCCGTGGCGCGCTCAAGGCGCACAATGAGATCATCAACATCAATATCGGCCTCTTCAAAGTGCTCCACGATGTCGTCAAGCTCGGCTGAAGCCTCAGCAAAGGACATGGTTGCTGGATCTTTGGGTGACTTCGATGCCATACCTACTGTTCTCCCTCTTCTATCGCCGAAATGGTAGACGCGATGGCGCCATCTACCGTGCGGGTCACGATGCTGTCTCCGATTGTGAGATCTGAAATGGAGCGAATCACTGCGCCCTGTGCGTTGGTCGTAATGGTCCAACCTCTCGCCAATTGACGCTTTGGATCTAAGGCTTGTAAGACCCGCCGGTTGGCGTCGAGGCCACTGATTCGCCGCTCTAGTGACGAGGTGGCCCGATGAAGCAGCTGACTGCCAGTTCGCGAGAGCTGCTGCTGGGCTCGTTCAATAGCGAGACGAGGCTCCAACACCAAGCGGCGCCGGGTATCACTCGCATGGGCTTGAGCGAGATCAAGGGAAGCAACGCTTCTCTGGCGAATCACGGTCGCAGCAGAGGCAATGGAATCAACGAAGGTTACGAGTCGTTCTGCGACGCCCGCACCGCAGGCCGTTGGCGTGACAAACCGGGTGTGTGCGACGAGATCGGCGATGGACTCATCACCGGTGTGCCCGATGCCGGTCCACACGGGTGTGGCGAGCGATGCGATTGTGAGCGCAATGATCTCGTGGTCAAAGGCTGCGAGATCACCTTTCGAGCCACCACCTCTCACCAAACACAGCAGGTCAACGCCGTAGTCATCCAAGGCTCGCAGCGCTTGGGATACTTCGTGAACTGCGGTTGCGCCTTGCACGGTGGCTCGCGCCACCACGACACGCACCCCGAGTCCCGTGGCTTCGATTTGACCCAAGAAGTCGTTGAAGCCCTCGGTGCCGGGACTTCCCACCAGGCCAATGACTATGGGGGCCAGCGGAACACTGAGTGCTTGTTGGGCGACGAGGGCCCCTGAGGCCTTGAGCTTTTCAATCAAGGCGGCTCGCTCTTTGGCTAATTCACCGAGCAATGCGGTGCGATCCACTTGATCAATGAGGAAACTCACCTCACCTCGAGCGCGCCAGAAATCGACGTTGCCACGAATGCAAATCGATGACCCGGCTTTTAACACGATGCCGTCGTCAGCCAAACTGCGCTTCAGAGGAGCCCAAGAGGTCTTCCAGCACTTGACTTTGAGAACGGGGGGATATCGCTCAGCCGAGGCACCTGGATCCACGAGATCGATGTAACAGTGGCCTGAGGCATCGCTGATCTTTTGAATCTCACCTCGAATCCACAATTTGCGATTTTTGGGGAATACGTCAGTCAGGACCGTTTCGATACCACCGAGGAGCCGCGATATCGACCACGCCTCATCCGGCGTCTGAGGATTGGAAAGGTCCATCGACCAAGGCTACCGACTTCCGCCCGTTGGCCAATCGGACGGATGGTGGCACAATGGAAGCGGTGGTGAGTCGGCTGGGTGGCCGCGGCTTTGGCAACAGAGTCGAGGAAGGTCGGGGCTCCATAGAGCAGGGTGCTCGTTAACGGCGAGTCAGGGTGACCTGAAGGAAAGTGCCACAGAAAGCAAACCGCCGATGGCAGTGCTCGCACTGTACAGGTAAGGGTGAAAGGGTGCGGTAAGAGCGCACCGCGACCGGGGTGACTCGGTTGGCAGGGTAAACCCCACCCGGAGCAAGGTTAAACAGGGGATATGGGTGCTCGCCCGCTGAGGAAACGAAGCGTCCCCTGGGGGACCGCTGAGATGGAGGGCCACCCATCCTCCCTCGGGAGGTGGACAGAACCCCGCCTACAGGCCGACTCACCACCACCGCGCTTCTCACGGGCGCGCTGAGCCTCGTAGCATGGCAGCGTGTCGGAGCCACTCCCCATACGGCCTCCCCTGCTGGATGCCTACGCCACCATCCGCTGTGAGGTTCGCCTGCAGCACTCCCTCGATGCTTCGATCGACCATGGAGCACGTCGGGAGTACTCAGAGGCCGAACGACGCAGAATCAATGGCGGCATTGAGCACGAAGATGCCGTGATTGGCGAACTTACCTCGAAACTCGGTGAGCGCATCACGCTCATTGATGGCCATGACCGGTCGAGCGCCCAAGCAGCCACGCACGAAGCACTGCTTCGAGGCGATGAGGTGATCGTCGGTGCTTGGCTCCCAGCGGACGAGGAACATGGCCGAATTGGCCGACCTGACCTTTTGGTCAAAGTGGCCGATGGCTACCTGCCCATTGAAATCAAGTTGCACCTGCTCACCCAGCAGGGCAACGGCACTTTGGAGTACTCGCCGCTCGATGCACCCTTCCCTGCTGCGAGCCGATCAGAACTCAGCTGTCGGCTGCGCAAAGGATCAGTATGGGTCAATGACGCCATGCAGCTCATGCATTACCGACGAATGCTCGAGCACCTCGGCCTCGCCGCATCGGCTGATGGTTTTCTCGGCGGCGTGATCGATGGTTCACAGACGCTGTGGTGGATCGATCTCGATGCTGCGGTTGCCAAAGATCAATGCAGTGTGGCCGATCGCTACGATCAGCTCTTTGCTGATCGCATGGGTGTCGCGCTCGCCACCGTGGCTCGCAATGAGAACCCAAACCTCGGTCGACCTCGAGACCCCTGGTGGCACAAAGACTGTGAGACCTGTCTCTATTCGCTGCTGTGCCATGAGGAACTCGAAGCCAACGACGACGTCAGTTTGGTCCGCTGGGTTTCGCCCGAGGTTTTAGAGCTGTTCAAACGTCATGGCGTGACCACCCGTCGCGATCTAGCCGGTCTCGACATCAGAGTCACCGACCTCGCCGAGCGCCTTCGCGACACCACCATGCCACTCCCCCTTGTGATTGAGCGAGCACAACGTGCCGAAGCTGGTGCGCTACTTGAAGAGGTGGTGGGGAGTCGCATGGGCGTTCGGCGCCACATTGCAAGTGCTGGTTTCGTGACGGTGAACGACTTACTGTCACGAGATGCCACCACCTTGGCGCTCATCCCCCATGTCAATGACCTTGGCCGACTAGTGCGGCGGGCACGGGCTCACCTCGCGGGAGGTGTCGCACTCCAAGTCGAACCCGAAGCCCTCACCGCCGAGCGAGGCGGCATCGAAATTGATGTCGATATGGAGAGTTACGCCCATGCCACTTACTTGTGGGGGGCATACGTTTCAACGCCTTCGCCAGTAGCGGGCATTAAAGAAGGATACCGATCCTTCGTCTCGTTTGACGCACTGACTCCCGATGTCGAAGCTGATATCTTCGCGAATTTTTGGAAGTGGCTCACGGGAATACGAGCCATTGCCGATGCAGCGCAGTTACGTGTTCGCGTCTACTGCTTTTGGAAGCCAGCGGAAGAGGGCCAAATGATTCGCGCTGCCACCACCGGCGGCGAAGGCATCCCCTCGGTTCGCGCACTGCGGCGTTTCTTTGCCTCTGATGAATGGGTGGACCTCCATCAGCTTGCCCGTGATCAACTCATCACAGAAGGACCCTTGGGACTCAAAGTGCTGGCGGGGATTGCGGGATTTCATTGGCGTGATGAGGATCCCAGCGGTGAGGCCTCTATCGGATGGTACGAAGAGGCGACTCGTGACGGCTCATTGGCGGCACGAGAGCGACTCTTGGCATACAACGAGGACGATGTTCGAGCCACGCGAGCGCTACGACTTTGGCTCGACACCCATGCCCGAGACCTACCTCACGTACGAAGCATTGGCGGCCCATCATGAGTCCTCAGCGCCACATTGACCGTCAGTTGCTCGCGCGAAGTCGTTCGGCTCGGAGGTCGCTGTTCTTAGCCGTTGGGATTGGGTTAGCGCTCTCGGTCATCGTGGTGGCACAAGCGTGGCTGCTCGCGACCATCTTGGGCAGCTTCATTGAAGGCCATCGACTCAATCAAGGATCTCTCATCGGCTTCGTGCTGCTGACCTCGCTGCGTTTCATCGTGGGCGCACTCGGCGAACACCTCGCCCAAACCTCAGCGGCCACCACGGTTGCTGACTTGCGTCACGAATTGCTCAGCGCCTTGGAGTCGCAAGGATCACGAGAGCTCTCGCTCAGGCAGCGTGGCCGCTTGGTGTTAGAGGCAACTCGAGGATTACGAAAGCTCGAATCCTTCTACTCGCGTTATGTCCCCGCGGCCGTCGTTGCAGCCCTGGCTCCCCTTGTTGCTCTGATCTTTCTTGCGGCGACCGATTGGCCGTCATTGCTCATCACGCTCGGACTCATGGCCCTCTTGCCAGGACTCATGATTCATTTTGGACGCAAAGCAAGTGCCACGAGCGCACTGCAGTGGTCACGTCTTGGATCACTTGCGAGCCGAATGTTGTCCATCATCCGCGCCACCCCATCGCTCAAAGCACTGGGTGAACTAGACGTCGCCCGTAATGAACTTTCGAGCATCACCAATGCCACCGCTTCGAGCATTATTGCCACCCTCCGTGTGGCGTTTCTCTCATCTGCTGGCCTCGAGTTTCTCTCAGGAGTTGGCGTAGGGCTCGTGGCCATGCTCGCAGGCTTCCGCCTCGTTCACGGATCCTTGTCAATCAGTAATGCCTTTGCGGTCGTTCTCGTAACCCCAGAAGTATTCCTCCCCCTGCGTCGAGCGGGAGCTGCGTTCCATGAAGCGAGTGAAGGCCGCGAAGCCGGCCGTGGTGTCCTTGAAGTCCTCGATACGCCACGCTCGGGTAGCCAGGGCACCGATCGGCCGGCCACCACCCCACTCCACCTCCATGCGTGCTGGGTATCGGGCATGAACCAAACAGTGTCGGTCGACATCGAACCGCAGACCCATCTCATCATCCGAGGGCCTTCGGGGGCGGGAAAATCGACCCTCCTTCACCTTGTGGCTGGCCTCATCGCCCCAGAGAGCGGCACGCTCAGCGTGGGCGACACCCCCATGGTCGAAGTCGATCAGCCCTGGTGGAGAAGCAAGGTGGGTTTCGTCCCTCAGCGGCCTCATCTTTTTTCGGGTTCACTTCGAGACAATGTGCTCTTAGGCTCCAGCGCTACGGATGCAGAACTCTATGAGCTCCTCGAAGCACTTGGTCTGGCCCGACTCGTAGCCCGTGGCCTCGACAGCCACCTTGGTGAAGGAACGATTGGGGTGAGCGGTGGCGAACTCCAGCGTCTCGCACTCGCGCGAGTGCTGCTGGCACCCAAGGAGTGGCTCTTGCTTGACGAGCCCATTGCCCACCTCGATGCGAGCCACATTGCAAAGGTGCGTGCCGCACTACGCCACTACCAAGCTTCGGCGGGTGTCATCGAAGTGGCCCACGGCGACACCTTGCTGGATCCAACGACTCGAACCATCACCTTGGCCACCAACGAGGTTATGCGATGAGAGCGCTCTTAGCCACCTGGCTTCGACGGGCTGGGGTTACTCGAACACAACTCGTCATCAGCGGTGCTATCGCTTTGGTGTCGAGCCTGATGGGCTTTGGCCTCATCGTGGGCTCAGGAGTGTTGCTGGCACGTGCCGCCGGTGTTCGTTCGTTGGCCTCCCTTGCCGGACTGCTCATCATTATCGAACTCGTTGCATTTCTTCGATCACCCATGCGATTCGAAGAGCGCATCGCAGGCCACCGGCGCGCGGTGTATGCCACCGCTCAGCTTCGCCTTTGGCTCTTTGACCTCATTGCTCAACGTATTCCAGGTTCGCTCTCCATGGTGGCCTCGGGACAACTCCTTGATTCAGCCATCGAAGATCTCGAAACTCTCGAGGGGCTCTACGTCTCAACGATTACGCCGCTGCTCGCGGCACTCAGCAGCGTGCTCATTGCGGTGATCGCCACCGTGATCCTTGACCCTCTGATTGGCCTGGTGACCCTTGGCGCGGCCATGGTGCTGTCGGCGATCATTGCCTCGCTCTTCAAGCCACTCAGTGCTGCAGCGCGAGAAGAAAAACGGGCTCGCTCGGCGGCGTCCTCGGCCGTGGCTGACCTCTTTGGTGGCCTCGTGGAACTCACGATGGCTGGCCGGCAAGATGAAACGATTCGCACCATTGAACACAGGGAGCGCCAGCGAAGCCAGACCAACCAACGGACCTCATCCCTCGTGGCCACCGTCACGGCAACGACAGGCGTCGTGATTGCCGCCGTCATGGGATTAGTGATCCGCATCGCTGCTAGTAGCCATCATCTCACCGGGGTAGGCAAGGTTGCGGTGGTGCTCTTGGTATTAGCCGGCCTTGAAGGCTTGCTCGCAGCTTTGCCTGCCATGAGCTCCCTGGCATCGGTCAGCGTCGCATCTCAGCGACTCTCGCTCATCAGTGACGCCCCCGTAGCTCCCACGATCGCCTCCAGCGGCGCGGCGTGGCCCGAAGCCCAAGCTTCAATTGACGTCTCACAGCTCAGCGTGGGAGCCGGCGAAGACGATGTCATTCAAGGAGCCACGTTTCGCATTCCCCCGCATGCCCTGACCTTGATTACCGGGCCCTCGGGAGCGGGTAAGTCCACCTTGGTGTCATGCATCATGGGACTCATCACCCCAAGCTCGGGGGCCATCTCGATAGCAGGCACTGACCTATCCCAGGTGCCACTCGCAATTCGTTGGCAACACATCAGCTTGGTGGATCAACATCCACTCCTGTTCGGCACAACGCTTGGTGAAGCGCTTCGCGTGGCGAACGCTGATGCCAGCGATGAAGACCTCTTCCGAGTACTTCAACTAGTGGGACTCGGCGAGTGTGCCGATGCTCGCGGGCTCGCAATGCCTACGGGTGAGGGTGGTGCAGCATTTTCTGGCGGCGAGTTGCGCCGCATTGCCATTGCCCGATCCCTTGTGCGCAATCCAGACATTCTGATGCTCGATGAGCCCACCGTGGGCCTCGACCCGTCACAATCTCGGGACTTGCTCTCCATGGTGAAAGAACTCTCTCAGCACATGACGGTGATCATGATCAGCCACGACACCGATCTCACCACCGACGCCGATGCCGTGTTATGGCTCGACGATGGTGACGTTCGCGTCGTTACCGGTTGACTGAGTTCATCGCTGCGTAACGATCACCAGCGACTGAACCACTCGGCACCGCTGCATCAAGTGCAGCTAAGTCTTCGACACTGAGCTCGACGTCGACACTTGCAAGATTCTCAGCGAGGTACTTGCGGCGCTTGGTGCCGGGAATCGCCACCACGTCGTCGCCTTGGGCGAGCACCCAGGCCAGGGCAATTTGCGCAGGTGTGACACCCCGCTCGGAGGCAATTGCTTCAACTGCAGCCACCAGAGCACGATTGGCATCGAAGTTTTCTTCTGAGTATTGGGGAGCAAACCGGCGGTAGTCGCCCTCGGCCAGATCATCACGACTGTTCAAGACGCCGGTGAGGATGCCTCGCCCGAGCGGGCTGTAAGCCACGAACCCCACGCCCAAGCGCCGACAGGCTTCAAGGTGACCATCCTCTGGCACGCGATTAAAGAGTGAATACTCAGTTTGCAACGCTGCAATGGGGTGAACGGCAACGGCTCGCTCCAAGGTCGTCACCGCAGCTTCAGACATCCCGAGGTAGCGGACCTTGCCCGCTTCGACCAATTCAGCCATGGCACCGATGGTTTCTTCAATGGGCACGGTGGTGTCGACACGGTGCTGGTAATAGAGATCAATCTCATCAACCCCGAGGCGAAGCAGTGACGCATCGCAGCAGGCCTTCACGTAGTCAGGGTCACCTTTGATGCCCAAGAAGGCTCCTGATTCATCGCGCACGTTCCCGAATTTGGTCGCCAGCACCACGTCGGCGCGCCGTTCCTTGATCGCTCGGCCCACGAGCCGCTCATTTTCGAAGGGTCCGTACATGTCCGCGGTATCGAGAAAGGTCACACCAGCGTCAAGGGCCGCGTGAATTGTGGCAATGGCCTCAGCCTCGTCACGACCTTCGTAAAAGTCGCTCATGCCCATGCAACCCAATCCCAAGGCCGAGACGTCCAAGCCCTGATTTCCTAGTGTTCTGTGCTGCATTATTCCCTTACTTTCCCTCGGTATTACTCCATTTTGCATCATGGCCAATTCACTTCTATCGTGGCACCCAATGGCAGGGGGGGCCAGGCGTCTCGGCTACCCGCCGGTGAGTTCATCTCCCGGTGGGTAGCCGAGGCGCACTTTCTCTTTTACTCGTCATTCTGAGATGCGCCCTCGTCAACGATTCGGCGAATCTCTACGAGTTCCGGAGTCGGCCACCCACCAATTCCCGGCTTCCATCCAGCGGCGCGTTTCGCGAAGCCCACGCCGTCTTCTTTCCAAAAGTGACAGGTATTCATCAGGATCTGATCAGCATTGGGAGGCAGATCAAACGCCTCGCCTTGTAGCCAATCGTCTCTGCGCGACCCCGAGAGCACACCTTGGAGTACGGCGGTGCCGATGGCTTTTGCCATGAACTCGAGATGAGAACAGCCCCGTTCTCGACCAAAGAGTTCTTGAATCTTTTTGTTGTAGCCACGAACCACCGACACGCCGACGAGCTGCTGGTAGTTACTGAGGATGTCGACACATTCAACGTGGGGCTGCATCAACATCTGGGCGTCAGCAGCGGTGATGATCAGGCTTTCTTTGTCCACTTTGATTCGCAGTCGAATGTCATGAACCACCGGCTGATTTTCCAACTCGTCGCCAGCCCATGGTCGCTCGTCGAGCAATCGACAATCGAGTTCTAAGAGGTCTCCGTCATCGAGCACATTGACAGAGATCGTGCGTCGATGCACCAGGGGATCCATCGTCGTGTCACTGATCCACGTAACAGCTTGCGTCATACTCTCAGTCTGCCGGAATTTTGCCCCGCCTTTGTCACGCAGGTTGGTGATTGAACCCGTAGACGACGGGTCCGTGGGGGCCCCAGCCGATACGCGTCAGCGATGCATTCGACAAATGGAAGCGATTGGTGGCGTGGGGCGGTAAGCCCAATGCCCACAGCACTGCCGCCTTGATGGGCGAAACATGGCTCACCACGACAACATCGGCATCACGGTGACGCGCCCCTTCACCGTCATTGCTAAATAACTCTTCCATTAAGGAGGTGACTCTTTGTTGTAGCGATGACAACGACTCCCCTTGAGGCGGCGCAAAGTGCTCGTCGTGGCCGTATCCCTCCCAGAGCGATGAGGGTACCGCCGATAACTCGAGGCCGTCATAAATGCCAAAATCAAGCTCTACGAGACGCTCATCAATCATGGGCTCAAGACCTGTGGCCAAGAGCCGCGAGGTTTGCTGTGCACGGCCCAGGGGGCTACTTCGCAATTCATGGACGGCGCTCAATGCTGCTCCCGCTCGGCGTGCTTGCTCCTCCCCCGTTTCGGTAAGGGGAGTTTCGACTCGTCCCGTCAGGCGTTGCTCTCGGTTAAACGTCGACTCTCCATGTCGGATCAAAATCAACATGGCGTCAAGAAACTTGCTCGGGGCGCAGCAGGAGCCGACCACATTGTTCACAAGCGCCGAGCTGATCAAGGGGCAAGTGATGGATCGCGTCAATCTCGCCTGACGCCATCTCGATGTGACAACCGCCGCAGTGGCCAGCTTGTAATACCGCGGCCCCCGAACTTCCCGTGCGCGCTGCAATTCGCTCATAGCGCTCCAGCAAGGAAGGCTCGATCTGGCCTACGAGCTCGTCACGGCGCTTGGTGATCTCAGCTACCTTTTCGTCGAGGGCGGCACTTTGCTGAGTGAACTCAGTCCGGAGTTCTTGGTGGCGAGCCTTCATAGTCTCGAGTTCAGCGTTGAGCGATTCAAGGCGATCATCGAGCGGACTCAGTTGCTCCAAGAGTTCGAGCTCCGTCGTTTCGAGTTCATCGATGGAGGCGCTCAGGTGCTTGACTTCAGCATCCATGGCTTCGAGTTCCTTGCCGCCACCTACCGCTGAGCTCAAGTGTGCAGTCGTTTGTTCCCGACGACGCTTCAGCCCGTCAATCTCGGCCTCCAACGCCGCCAAGGTGCCAGCCAGGGGTTCTCGTTCTTCGTTGAGCATGGTTTTCGCCGCCATGAGACCTTGGGCCGCTGTCGTAATGGCGTCACCCTCGACTTTGGCGGGAAGCGTAGTGCGCGATTGCTTGAGTTGCGCGCGTAGTTCATCGGTCTCAGCCAACGCGAGGAGTAGGTGGAATGGCTCACTCATGACTTCGTTCCTTTGCTCGTCAGCGCCTCATCAAGGCCGAGGGTGCGCCACAGTTGTTCAACGCGTCCCAATGCTCCCACGAGCGCGGGTTCACAGCGTTCACGAGCTGAAGGAAAATCAAACCAGGCCACCTCTTGGCTCTCCTCGGGCGGTGGCGCTGGTTCGACAGCATCGGCAGTCAGCAGATAGCGAAGGTCGTGGTGCGTGTGGCCCCGAGGCCCCGGGTGCACATCGACGTGAACCAACAAGGGCCCATCGTCAAGGTGTCGCACCACGAGACCCGTTTCTTCAAAGGCTTCGCGGGCCGCGGCCTCAGCTGGCGACTCACCGGGGTCCACATGACCTCCTGGTTGCACCCAAATGCCAAGTTTCTTGTGCTTATGCAAGATGACACCACGACTGGACACCACGAATGCTGATCCCGTGACGTGCACCGGGTCGCGCTCTTCATCACAGTGATCACCGGGTAGTTCCAACAACGCCACGGTGGCGGCGATGGATTGGGCCTCTCGATCATCAACGGGCTCGAGGGCACCAACAATCTGAATCAGGTCATTCACTCTTGGCCTTCATAGAGCGCCAGCACTGATTCGGGCACGCTGATTTCTCCACGACCAACCGGACCATCAGGAGCAGGAATGGGGAGGCCAAAGCGATGCTCGATGGGCACGATACCAGCCCATACATCGGTCTCAATATCTTCTTCGATGTCGTCAGCAAACCCTGCACTCACCTTGGCCGACGCTTCTTCAATATGGAAGCGCACGACCGACGTCAAGGTAACTTCACGATCAAACGACGGCCGAATTTCGCGACTCCGCCCTGGAAGGACTGCGTCAACTAACAGGTCGAGTGCTTGGCGAGCCTGAGCATCATCTTCGATCAATTCGCAGCGACCCCACATCGAAACGCCTCGATAGGCCATGGAACTTTCAAAGGCGGAGCGCGCAACACGAATGCCGTCAACCAAGGTCACGGTTGCAGTAATACGTTCAGCTTTCAGCGCGGTTCTCAGAATGCGCGATGAACGCGATCCATGCAACAGCAAACTCTTCCCGTCTCGGGCGTAGAGCGTCGGCAACACCAGCGGCACACCGTCGAGCACTACGCCAAGGTGAACGATGTTGGTCGCATCGAGGATGGCATTGATGCCGTCCTCGTCATAGACCGCCTTTTGGGGTAGCCGACGCAGACGCGTGAGGTCGCCGGGCTGATAGCTCATCGAGATTCCTCGCTTTGTGTTCGGCTACTTTGCTCGATCAGACTAACTGAGCCCTTGATTTCCACGCCGTGATTGGTGCGCCTCACCATGACAATGCCACCACGAGCCGAAAGTTGTTCGGCCCGATAGCGCGCGCCATCCATCCGGTGGCTCACCAAGGGGGCGAGGTAACAATGAGCAGATCCAGTCACGGGATCTTCTTCGATACCCAACGAGGGACCAAACACGCGAAGCGCCACCGAAGTGGGGGCTTCAACGCAGAACACCACGACGAGACCATCGATGCCGAGCTGACTGATCGTGTTCGCATCGACGTCACTCACGTTTCCTCGCTCAGGAACTTCTACCACCGTCCATCCGGCGGCCGTCCAAGCCCTGATTCCCGACGGCATCCACGGGGGCACGGCCATTTCGATGGCGCTGCGTTCGGGGAGACGCACCCAGGCTTCTTGGTCAGTAGCCCCGCAGAGCAGTGGTCCAGATCGGGTGATGAGTTCGATTTCTCCGCCTGGCTTCATCACGCCCTCAGCCACGAGTGCAGCGGCACTTGCGGCAGTGGCATGTCCACACAGATCAATTTCCGTAGTTGGCGTAAACCAGCGCAGGTGGAGGCCACCCAGGCTTGCGATCACAAAGGCTGTTTCAGAGAAACCAACGTCGGCCGCCAAGGCCTGCATGGCAGATTCGGTCCAGGGTTTCTTGGCGATAAGCACAGCTGCCGGATTCCCAAGAGCCGAACCCTCGCCAAAGACTTCATAGGTATAGAACGCGTCACTCATCTCAGTGATGTTCTCACAGGTAACTCGAAGCCCCTGATGAACCAAGTGCAGCGCCCACTGTTCCCGAAAGTGCGATGCCCCTTGTTTCAGGTAGGCCCAGCGTGAGGCCAACGGCAATCAACCCAAATACTGATGTAGCGAGTGCCGCGAGTTCAAAGCCATGACTGGCCTGTTCCACAAGCCCAAAGGCCATCAAACTTCCTGCGCCACCCAATACGCCAGCACCGATCCCCCAACCAGCTGCTTGAGCCCGCAGTTTGGTGGAAAACAGTTCATTGGTGAACGCCGTACCCCCGGGAGCGAGAAAACCTGTTGCAAAGACTCCTGCTAGGTAACCCGCTACGGCTGCTGGCGTTGAACCCGAATAAGTGAGCACCGCCATGAGGGCAATCTCGCTAACGCCAACCACCACTGCGGGCTTGCGGCCCCAGCGATCGGCTACGAAGCGCCCCGCCAGTAATCCCCCGAACCCGGTAAGTGCCGCCAAAGCGATCATGGCCGACTCCACCCCGTGATTGAGGTGTCGCACATTCTCGACATAGAGGTAGATATAGCTCGAGGCCGGCGCCGACACCCACGACACCATAAAGATCAAGGCCATCACGATGCCAAAGCGCTGGCGTTCATCCGCTGGGATGCGGCCAAAACCCATTGAGGCCGTCTCGATAAGTTCCGTGGTCGTCACCGATTCCAGCACCCATCGCGCCACGATCACCACGAGGACGAGCGGAATGGCGGTCGTCAAAAACAGCACGCGAAACAGGTGCGGGCCATGGAGGAGCGAATGCGTCAACGCATTGACACCCGCTCCCAGTCCATAGCCAGCGGTGACGACAGCGAGGGCCCCGGCGCGGTGGACACCAGCTTCCGTTTCGGCAGCCGCGACTTGCGTCACGGTGGCTGCCGCTGACAAAAAAGGACGACCCAGCGCAAAGATGACCACGAACCACCAATAACTCGGACTGAGTGCTGCGAATACCGTGGCCCCAAGGCCCACCACCGACCAGGTCAGCAAGGTTCTGCGGCGCCCCCAGCGATCGGCCACGCTTGCCAAGTACACGCCTCCGAGCGAGGCCAGACGCAATATTGCAAGGCCGCCGCCCAGCACCGCGCCCGAAAGGCCGGCTTGGGCGGCAATGGAATGACCATTGACCACGTGACCAAAGGCCCGTGCCACATCCCCAAGGGCCGCAACTGCTCCGAATTGCCCGTACCCAGCCGCCAGGGCAATCAGCGCGAGTGCGGTTACGGCTGGGGTGAAAATTCTCAAAACTCGCACCTAGCGATGCTTGCAGAAAGATCGAGGCCATGCCATCGCGCCGCGACACAACTTCTCGCTATTGTCGCGGGAGGAGGAATGACCCATGTTTGAGAAATTCAAAGCCAAACGACTCGCCCAGCAACAACAGCGCGCGCAAGAGCTCGCAGAGCAACAAGCAGCAACCGCCCGATCTCAATGGCAGGCTCGACACGACACCATCACCGCGATGATTTCCCTAGCATCGGGACCGGGTTTCGCTCCCGATGGGCTCATGATGCACCGAGGCGAAACATGTTTCGGTAGCTTGACCAACTGCTCGTTGATCGAGGAGAGAAAAGGTGCCGGCCATTTTGTTGCCGGCAATGCTGGCGTCTCCATTCCTGTCGGCAAAATTGGCAATTACCCCATTCGCTATCACGTAGGGGCCACCCGGGGTCACTACGTACAGGGAACGCCTTCTCCAACCGCCATTGGTACGGGCACCATGTTCATTACCGACCAGCGCATTGTCTTCTTGGGGACTACCCAGACTCGAGAATGTGCCTTTGACAAGTTGGTGGGAATGAATCAAGACGATGCAGCTGGCACCATAACCATTTCGGTGACCAACCGACAACACCCAACCGTGATTGCCTATGGCTCGTCGATGGCTGAATGGGTGCAGTTTCACCTCTCCGTAGCCCTCGCGCACTACCACGGCACCACGGATCAACTTCTGGCCCAACTCAATGCGCAATTGGCTCAGGTCGAAAGCGAGAAGCCAGCTGGGGCTTAGTCGGCTTAATGCAACTTATTTGCATCTAGACTGAGCCTCGTGGGATCCGCCCGGTTCATCAGCATGTCGCGTCACGAGAAGCGCACTGCAACGTGGTTGACGGCCATTATCACCAGTTTGCATGTCATTGGCTGGGGCGTGTTCTTGGGACTCGTCGTACCGGGCCACTACCGGGGTCTTGGACTCGGTATTGGCGTCTTGGCCTACACCTTGGGCTTGCGTCACGCGTTTGATGCTGACCACCTCTCGGCCATTGACAACACCACACGCAAATTGCTCCAGGACCGACACGCTAGTGAAGAGTCCAAACGGCCTCTTGCTACCGGATTCTTTTTCTCTTTGGGTCACTCCACCGTCGTGGTTGCCATCGGTGCAGGAATCGTCATCGCAGATCGAAGTGTCTGGGGCTCACTCCACGGCCAACACGCCACCCTGGCTTCGGTCGGCGGCGTCATCGGCACGCTCGTGTCAGCCAGCTTTCTGTTTCTGATCGCACTCCTCAACATCTCAATCCTTCGCGGCATTAGCCGCGTCATGCGCGCGATGAGACAGGGCGAGTTCGACGAAACCCAACTTGAAGCCCATCTTCAGCGTCGTGGCTTCATGAATCGATTCTTTGGACGATTGACAAGAAGTATTCACGCTGAGTGGCAAATGTACCCCGTGGGTGTGCTCTTTGGTTTGGGCTTTGACACCGCCACCGAAGTTGCGCTGCTTGCGACCACGGCTGTGCTCGCCACCGCTTCACTGCCCTGGTACGCAATCATGTGCCTGCCCGTACTCTTCACCGCCGGTATGAGTTTGATGGACACTGCAGACACGGTCCTCATGGTCTACGCCTACGACTGGGCATTTTTCAATCCCGTACGCAAGATTTATTACAACTTGGTGATCACCACCTTGTCCATTGCCATATGTGTGGTCATCGCTAGCATCGAAGTTGCGGGGCTTTTGGCCAATGAACTCAATATTCAGAGCGGCCCGCTTGCCTTTGCGAGCCAGATCAATATCAATACGGCCGGATTTATCATCGTCGGCATGTTCATCGTGACCTGGCTTGGCGCCTTGGCCTATTGGCGTTTTGGTCACCTTGAAGAGCGCTACAGCGCCCCCATGTCAAGCCCGCAAACCGCAGTAGCAGTCGAGCAATAACTAAGCGTCGCCTTCGAGTTCAGTGTCATAGAAATCTTTGATGATCTCGGCAAACTGCTCATCGATCTCGGCCTGACCCCGCTCTGACCCCTCAAGGTCAACCTTGCGTTTGGCCGATTTCTTGGTCACCGGAAAAGTTTTAAGCATCACCTTTTGCAATCCTGGCTCCATCCCTTGGCGCAAGATTCGCGTTGAGGCATCAGCGGCTGCTTCGGCAATAGAAAGAATGGCACCGGGCCCCCATTCTTGGCGACGCCAATTGGGGAAGCCAGCGTCTTGATTCGGAACCGACCAGCCCGCCTCTTCGAGGAGCTGCTCTTGCTCTTGGGTGAGGGCATCACCGCTGTAAACGTTGATATTGGAGATCACTTCGGCCACAATGAAGTCGTCTTCGGCCCAAAACTGAACGTAGCGGTAGTCCTCGAAATCTGCGATTGCCACCATAATTCGTGGATCATTCATCATGGCGGCGAGCAATTCTGGCAAGTTGCCAAGAAAAGAGGCCACAGTAGTTTCAGCTGGTGTGCGTTCGCCGGTCACATTCATCATGCACTCAGTGTGCACGACGGTTGTGACACATCACCTACCCTCAATGCATCGCGTGGTTAATACGCAGTGATGTCAAGATCCTTGGCGAAGTGATGTGCGGCATGCCCAACCCGATATTCAGCAGGCACCGCTTCTGCATTCTCATAAGTTGCTACTTCAATGATGTTTGCCGTGGCAATGCCTGGCAGCACCGCAACACCTACCAACTCGATTTGCTCGGCCACGCCAAATGCATCCTTTGGAGCCAAGGTTTCATCAACGAGTTCTTGGACATGATCCATGGTGATGCGCCCTACGAGCACGTAGCGACACGAAGGCGAAGACCCCACGATGCGACTGATCATGGCGTGGTGCTTACGGTCACCGATGACATAGATCGTGCTCGCTCCCATCCCGACGATGAGTTCAAGGTCATCACCAACTTCACCTGTAAGCACCTTGAACCACTGACTGTGTCGCCGGTCCTTCATGGCGATCAAGGCAGCCTCGTCAATGGGGCTATCGGCTTCATCGAGTGGACTCGGTGATCCAGATCCGACAAGGGGCTCAGGAGTGACGCCCAACTGAGGGTCCACCACGATGTCGCCAGGTTCAGGGACGCCAGATCCAGCCAAAATGGCGTGCGATTCGTGGTTCTCATGATTGGACATTTCGGTCTCCATCTGTCGTTAGTTTTCCGTATCGAGTCTTACGCACCGAATGAATCTGTTGGGCGCCTGTTGCTTCATCCAAACCTAGCAATGGCCCCGTACAGGTGACTCCCCAACCTCGCACTTTTGTTGGGACTAAAGCGCTTATGGGGTTGTGTCAGCCTTTCACGTGGCGCAGGGTTGCTGCCGGCCCAATTCCCGCAGCGTTCGTAGCGGTGATAAAGAGGGTGTAGCTCTTCTCAGGGTTCAGGCCACGAATAGTGCAGGTGAGTCGCGATGTTATGCAGGACTTACCACTTGGGCTTAAAGACACCCTGTAACGACTGATCGAGGATCCGCCACTTGAAACAGGAGCGTGCCACGAGACAACCACGCTGGATCCGTCAGCTACCGCTCTGACTTGAGTCGGAGCACTTGGTTTGTGTGCTTGAATCACCAGGCTCTGCGATACCCCATCGAGAGCAGGGCTTAGCTTCACAACTCTGCTGTTGAAATAGTCAGCCACATAAACATTGCCCGATGCATCAACGGCGATGCCAGAGGGGGCAGAAAAACCAGATCCAAGAGTGGTTTGGGTGCCGGTGGGACCTACTTCCTTGACTTGATTATTGCCGTAGTCGCCTACAAAGACATTGCCTGATGCATCAACGGCGACGCCAAAGGGGCTACTGAACCCAGTGCCAATGGTGGTTTGATTTTGTGTGGGGGTTATTTTTTCAACTTGATTGTTGGAAGTGTCAGCCACATAGACATTGCCCGATGCATCAACGGCGACGGCGGAAGGATGGTGATACCCACCGCCTACGGTGTACTCACTGCCGGAGGGTGTCACCTGCCAGACCTGATTGTTTTGAGTATCGGCGACATAAACATTGCCCGATGCATCAACGGCGACGCCATGGGGGAAGCTAAACCCAGAACCAATGGTGGTTTGGGTGCCGGTGGGGCTTACCTCTACAACTCGATTGTTGGAAGTGTCAGCCACATAGACATTGCCCGATGCATCGACGGCGACACCGTAGGGCGTAAGGAACCCAGAGCCGATGGTGGTTTGCGTACCGGTGGGGCTTACCTCTACAACTCGATTGTTGGAAGTGTCAGCCACATAGACATTGCCCGATGCATCGACGGCGACATCGCCGGGGGTCGCAAACCCAGAGCCAACAGTGGTTTGGGACGCGGCAACGTGACTTCTGAGGGAACACCTGCCAACTGAGAGGTAAGAAACACTGCCATCTTGATTCACCCGACAGATTGATGGCGTTAAGGACGTCACCGACGTGCTCCCCCTACTACTGGTAGACACCACGGGAGTGAAAGATCCGCCGACGAATGCTGATGACGGAAGGTTGGAGATGGTCGGAGTCAGCGATGCGACGGCTTGTGCCCTGGAGCTACGGGCAACTTGCATGCCAACCACAGCGACTAAGCAACTCAGCGTGACTACGAGCGCGTTCAGTGCTATTCCAAAACGGAAAGGCAAGAAATGACTTCGCGTCAGTGATTGTTTCATGATCATCCGATTCCACTTGGGCCGAGGCTGGTTGTCTAGCAAACGTTTCCATGGTGACCCTAGGGCAGATTTCCAATACAAGAGAAGCACAATGGGCAATTTCTCGTTGCGTCCATCCAATATGCAGGCAAGCCGTATCGCTTGACCTTCCGACTGGATCGCTAGGTGGCTAAGGGTTGACAACGTGACGAGCCAGGGATTCCAAAAGAGCAAGAAGGGATTGACAGCAAGCGGTTGAGGTGACACAGCGGCCCAAAAGCCACAACCATGAGGTGCCAGCTCCACAGGTCCCTACGTCCCTGAATCGGCATTATCTACCTACTGGGGCGAAACAACTGGTTCCGACTGAGTCCAAACCTCCGACCGCGTAGATGTAAGCCAAGAGTTCTAACCAACGAAGAGTCCCCTGAGGGCCTACGTGGGTAAGAGAATTGGCTCCTGCCGCCTTGTGAGCCCATTTTCCAAGAAAGGGCCTCGTTGCAAAGTGGCCACCGCGATGAAGCGCCAAGGAATTACCACGAGCTCCATCTCAAGGACGGCGGCCGCCGAGGATGCGAAGCAAGGAGGTATAGACGATCACAAGCGACAGCAACATCATGAAGGCGCCAAACCACTCCCCCTCGGCATCAAGGTGAGCGGCTTGTGCCTTGTAGAGATAGTCAAAATCAACCAGAAGATTCGCCGTGCCGATGAGGAGGTAGAGATAGCCAAAGACAAGAACGTAAACCAAGGAGTTGCCCGGGATGACCCATGAGGCGAGCATGGCGATAAACCCGGCAACCGCTGCGCCAATCGTGGCCACCAGCACCACGTTCATGACATGTTGCGTCACCTTCACGAGGCCGGTTCGATACAGCACCAGTACGCCCACAAACACCACCGAGGTCCCCACAATGGCCATTTCAACAATGTTCTTGTTGCCGCCAGACATGAGATTGGAAAACCAGCCCAGCACGACGCCTTCCAAGATTGCGTAGACAAATGCCAAGGACTTCGCCATTCGAGGCCTAAAGGCAATCACGAGGGCTACCGCGAATGCAGCAACCATGGCAACAAGTACCGCGACATTTGCAACGTGAATGAACAGCGAACCAGCAGCGGCCGCGGCCACGACGAGCGCCAAAACAGCGAGCTTGTTCATGGCCATCTTGGCGGAGAAGGTGTGGCCATCCGTCGTCGTTGTGCTTGGAAAAGTGCCGACCATGCGGTGGTAGTTCTGAGCACTGCCAAATGAACCCGTTGATTTTGACGGTGGGGCTGGGTTGTTGACAGTCATGATGACGACTCCGCGCTAGATGGTGACTTCATTGTACGCAGGCGACTCGCGCCATCCTCGTCCCCCTAGGAAAAACCTCTGCAGGTACTGCAACCTGGCGCTAGGCATAGGTAACGGGCCGATTGCGATTAGCCCAAGCCAATACAAACGAAGCGAGCATGAGAGCAAGCGAAATGTTGAGGGCATAGGTAAGGCCGTGCTCAAGTGCTTGAACGTAGCCAATCCGGACTTCTCCCGCTTGGCCATCGACGATGGAGCCCAGGATCGCAATTGCTACGAGCGCCCCCACTTGTCGGCTGGTGTTGATCACGGAAGCGGCAACGCCAGAATGTTCTTTGGGCACCGAACTCAGAGCACTTGAGATGACCGGTACTAACAACATGCCGATACCGATGCCGGTCAGACCCATACTGAGGCCAATCGACCAGATACCAGCACTCGGGGTGATGAAGAGATTGGTGATGCCTATCCCAATCGCAGCGAGACCTGTCCCCACCACCATAGGGAGGCGCGGCCCAGCCACACTCATCCAACGGCCCGTCACCAGCGAGGACGCAATCATGCCTATCAAGAGTGGTAGGAAATCGAGCGCCAGCTGATACGGCGTTGCTGATGCGAGGACTTCGAGGTAGAGCGCCACAAAGAAGAAGATCGAGAAGATGGCAAAGTTGCTCGAGAATGCCACGTACACACTGATCGAAAGATCGCGAACTTTGAAAAACGCTAAATCGATCATGGGCTGCGTGACGTGGCACTCCCAAACTATGAATCCACCAAAGGCCATGACACTCAACACGTAGGAAATGATCACCGTCGCCGATCCATAACCCAGGGATTCTCCGCTGATGGTGGCGTACGTTGCCAAGCCAATAGCCCCGGCCCCCAACACCATGCCAAGCCCATCGAGGGTCCAGGTCCTTTCGTTGCGCGATTCAGGCAACGAGGCAGATGCGAGCAAACAGAGCATCAAGCCAACGAGGAGATTGAACCAGAACACTGCCCTCCACGACCACAGCGCGACGAGCAGTGAACCAATCACCGGCCCTGCGGCTAGTGCGAGACCCGATACCGCTACCCATGCGCTCATTGCCCGAGCTCGATGAGTGGGGTTGGGGTAGATGTGTCTAATGATGGACAAGGTCGCTGGTTCAGAACACGCAGCACCAACGCCCATAATGATGCGGCCGATAATGAGCACGGTGGTGGTGGTTGCAACGGCGCATACCAGTGACCCACCGCAAAAGATAACGACGCCGACCAGCAGGATCTTTTTCCGCCCAAAGGTGTCGCCCAAGGATCCGCCCGCAAGCATGAGGGCAGCAAATGCCAAGGCATAGGAGCCCACGATCCACTGCAGCTCGGGGATGGTCCCATGAAGACCCAAGAAGATGCTCTCAAGTGACGCACTCAGGACCGTGTTATCCAAGAAGGTCAAGAACAAGACACCGAGCAACACCCCAAAGCCCAAGTGAGGCCAGCGGACATGTCTGCTGGGCTCTTGGCCCTGAGTCACGCCGCTGTCAGTGCCGGATCTCTTGGCACTTCTGCCGGCTTGCGCTTCGGTCACCTGCTCAGATGGGCGTCACATGCCATCGGTTGCGTTACTTCTTGAGCTTGTAGCCAGTAGGGCACACAGGCTTTACCGCCGTTACCTTCTTTGACTTCTTGCCCCTCACGCAGGTGATGGTCTTCTTAGGCTGAGCCGGCGAAGCGAAAGTGATATTGAAGAAGACCCCTTGTTGGTTAGAGGCATAGCCAACGCTGATGTCACAATTCGCAGTCGTGGTGGCGGTACCGCAGTGGCCATTTCCAACAGCGCCGACTACAGCCGCAAATTTTGTTCCCGCTGGAATCGCACCGTTGGAATCAGTCATTACGGCAGATGCCGCCGCAACGTCGCACTGTGAGGATCCACTCGCGCCACGGATGCATTCAGCAATACCAAGGAGTGCATTCGGAGCCCAACCCGACCCGCTGATCGTGATCAGGGATCCGCCATGGAGTGAGGTGGTGGGACTTCCTGAAGCGGTGCCTACCGGAGAACCCGCCGAAGCTGGTGGAGCAGACAGGAACAATGAACCAGCCACCATTACGAAACTGGCAGCCAAGGTAGCGATTGAACGGAATCGAAGACTCATAACCTCACTCCTATCGCGATGCACGATCACTTCTCATGTGCAGTGTATTAGATGTAATCTCCATCTGCCGTCATGGTAACGAATTCAGTACTTAGGTCAAGGGCGGCAGACGCAACATGACTAAGTCCGGCGACTGACACTCCTGAAAAATCTGGCGAAGCTCGGCGAACTATTTCACCCTGCGAACTCGCCGCTTCATTGCGAGGCTCGTCATCATTAGGCCTGAGGCAAGCAGCACAGAGACCAAGCCAGCCAGGGAACTCGCGGAAAATCCTGTCGAAGGAAGTGTGGGCTTCGTCACCGTTGTGACCGACTGCTGGCTGGTTGTGGACGAAGGGGTTGACGTCGAGGTTGTTGGCCCGGGGGATGTTGTCGAAGTGGGGGTTACCCATTGAAGGACGACGAGTCCATCCCCGCCGCCACCCGTCCAGCCACCTTGCCCAATATGTTGGCTTGCAAGATAATTCGCGCTCGACGTGTTCCCTGCAGCACCGCCAGCGCCATCTTGCGATGAGTTGGCACCCGGCGACATCGATGCATTGGAGATGCCGGCGCTCGCTAATGCAACAAACCCGGAACCACCGCCACCATCGCCGTTTTGTTCTGGTGCCGATGGACCTTGGCAGACACCGCCGCCGCCGCCAAAGTAGCCGCCTCCGCCTCCACCGCCGCCTTCGGTTCCACCCGTATTGCCCCCGCCACGTCCACCTTGGTATTGCGAACCTGGCTGGGGCTGTCCTTGGTCAGTGGGAAGTGAGCCAGCACAGTCAGAAGCATTGCCCGGGTTGACCGCCGCAGCTCCACCAGTTGACTGGGTTCCACCTTGGCCCGAAACATCCGTGTACGTCCCATTCCCGCCTTGCGTTCCCCCGCCTCCGCCCGCAACAGTCAAGTTCGCGCCTTCGGCTCCCGGGGATGCTCCGCCTCCGCCGCCAGCTATGAGCAGTGGAGTAGTTGCATGGAAAATTGCTGACATGCCGCCGCCACTTCCACCCACCGCAGGGGCGTATCCGCTGAAACCACCGGCCCCGCCTCCGCCATAGGTAGATGAATCTGAATTCATCTGCCCACCTTGGCCAACAACAATGTTGAAGACTTCGCCTGGGCTCACCGCGATGTCAGCAGTGGTGTAGCCACCGCCTCCGCCGCCAGCTTGATATGCCCAATACCCATTGGGATTGGGACCTCCCCCGCCGGCTCCCCACAGCTCCGCGTGCAGCGCGGTGACGCCAGCGGGGACCGTAAATGATTGGTCAGAACCGATTTCTAAAAATGTTTGACACGCTGCGTAGCTGCCAGTGGTGACGCATGCGGAGTTCGTAGCCCCTGCGGTCCCCCCAATACTGAAGAGCAGCCCAGCCGCAAATACGACCGCGCTCACTGCGGCCGAGAGTATGGAACCTTTGGTCTTCATCGTTGGAAACTCTACCAAATCTCCAAGAAAACGCAGCCTTCCCCTATGTGGTTCATTTGCCACCACAGCTTTCGATTAGAGAGACCGCGAGTCACGTTATTCATACATGGCCCGAAGCGTGAGATTGAAATTGGACAAGCTAAACCGGCATGACTGCAAAGGCGCCATCGACATTCGGCTTGGAATGCACACTCGAGCTTGGCGAGCCAGAGCCAAGCGAAGAGGCGTATCGATTCACCCTTGATATTGGCTAAGGGGTGGCTTTCATCATTGAAGAATCCGACAATGGTTTAAGGAAACGTGGTGGGCGCTGAGGGACTCGAACCCCCGACCGCTTGGATGTAAGCCAAGAGCTCTAACCAACTGAGCTAAGCGCCCCAAGGGTTACACGCTAGCAAGGGAATGGACTAGTGAGATGACGCGAGTTCATCTGCGATCGCCTGAGCCAACTCTGGCGTTGCCGCAACGATGGGGTGACGAGGTGTCGCTTCAACAATGACTAACTCCTCACCGTCAACTGCTCGCACTACTGCGCCAGCTTCAAGACAAATCAACATGGCGGCGAGATAGTCCCAAGGATGAACACAAGCCGGCGGGGCTTGAAAGAACGCATCCAGAGAACCATCAGCCACAAGGCACATCTCAAGAGCGGCGGCCCCCAAGGATCGAGTCTGGCGCCACAGGAACTGTTTGGGATAGAGGCCATTGACGCCGACGATGGCCTGGCCTAACTGGGTTTGGGTGCTTGGCGAAATGGCCCGGCCATCGCGAAACGCTCCCCCACCTCGCGTAGCGCTGTAGGTGACACCGGTGACCAAACTCCGCACGAGACCGGCCCGCAGTCCCACGTGGTCAAGCACGGCCAAAGAGGTACAGAAGAAGGGAATCCCACGGTCGCAGTTGGTAGATCCGTCAACGGGGTCAATCACCACGGTGAGATCCCCCTCGCCCTGCAGGCCCGTTTCTTCTGAAAATACCGCAAAGCTCGCGTTCAAAAGTACGTCGAGCGCGGCTCGGTCGGCGACTTCATCAAGGAGATATTGGGTCTCTCGCCGGCCTGAAAGCCCCGAGCCCTCAAAGCCCGCCAGGGCCGTTTCGACCGCCTTGGCAGCCTCAAGAAGGGTTTCAATTATTGCTTGGTCGTCCACGATGTCACCCTACTTCCGGAATTCTCGAACTCCCTACTAGTCTCAATGACGTGGCTGCTATCGATGTTGCCGGCTACGTAGCCGAGATTAAAGATCACTCAGTGGACCATGGCTTTCATGTCCATGATGAGCGCCACTTTGTCGAGACTTATTCTCTGCGCCAAGTCTGGGAAGTCGACCTTCACCCTGAGGAAGGTTGCGGTGGGCCCGTTGATCTCCATCTCGCCCTCGATGTTGATCCCCGCGTCTTGCTGAGTTTCGAAGATGCCATCATCGGCCTTGGTGATGAAGAAGATCCCGCCGATGATTTTCACTTCCCCCTGACCTTCACCTGGGCACTCCCCCCGCTCCCCAAGGGTCCGGATTTGCTGAATTTGGCCATTGATTTGGCTGGCGTTGGCGGCATGGAACTCCCCTTAGAGGTCTCGGCCCTCGACTCGTTTGCATCCGCCACCGATGCTCCCGAGCGTCGCCTCACCATCATCGCGCGCCGACCCGTATCGCTCGCAAGGATTTTGAAAGGCGAAGAGTTGCTTTGCGATGTCTTTGACCGTTGCGCATCGGTGAGCGAATTTCTTCTCGATAATTCCATTCGATGGCTGGGCTAGTCGCCAAGGCCCGTGTGGGCCTCGTCGTCCTCGCCCTGGGGGCCGTCGCACTTGGCGCATCTGCGTGCTCGAATGGCACGGCGCTGAGCGATGGCCGATCAGCGTGCCATTGGGTGACGAAGTCTGTTTCGACCCTGCAGGCCATCCCTAACGATGCGACGGCCGCGCAGCGACAATCGCAAACCTTGCTCGCTCAGTCGCAGTTGTTGCGGGCGCTGCCTTATGCAGCCAATGCCACGTCAGCCGATGGCAGTTACAACGCCTTGATGACCAATATCCAAGAAGCCGACCGAGTTCCTGAGAGTTATCTCGTTCCCGCGTTCGTCGCGATGTGCAAGGTCATCAACTCCCCCACTCCCTATTTGGGGAGTTGAGTCCTCAGGCGTCGCGCAAACCCGCGGCGCTGAGTTTCGCTTTGAGCCACGAAATGCCATCGGGTGCGTCCATGGCCGCCTCCCAGCCCGCGAGCACTTCCACCAGTCGCTCGTGTGAGGCAATGGTGCACAGCGCCATCACTTGAAGACCCTCAAGATCTTCTTTATCGACGTGAAAGCCGCCGAGGGGGTCTTCAAAGAACTCTGGGACGGGTTCGCGCATGATGTAGAGCTCACCGGTGTCTTCAATCCAACTGAGTTCGTATCGGACATTGGCGGCATCGCGCCACTCACGGCCCAACTCAATCTCGATGGAGCTTCGGCGGCGTTCGTCTTCGGAATAGAACTCTTCAATGTTCATGGCTTCAGGCTACTCCGACTCCCCATTACCAAGACTGCTCCGTTGGGGAGCGTTAAGGGGACGCGGTGTTCGCATCATGAGCACCATGACTACCTACACCACCAAGCAACTTGATCAAATGCGAAGTGAATGGATCGCCATCGAGCATTCATCAGCTTCTCGCGCGGCCTTCCAATGCCTCTGTAGCCACAGCGACGCATTAGAAACACTCAGCGCCCGAGACCTCGGAGATCTTGTCAGGCTCTTAGAACCCCGAAGCGGGCTGAGCAGCCCCGAGCGAGCACAGGTGGTCTCGGAATTGCTTCGACTCGCTGAGAGCCATCCGCTGGTGCCTCGAGCCCTCTTGCAGACCTTACTCCCCGGGCTCGTCGGGGTAGCCCGACGACTTGGTTGGGGTCGATGGGCTGGCGCTGATCCTGGAGCACTGCTCGCTGACCTCATTACCTTGTGTTTCGAAGTCATCACTGAATGGCGTGGCCAATGTCGTCCCTATGCAGCGCCCGATGTCCTCAACGCGGTTCGCTGTCGGATGCGGCGCCAACTCGCTAACCACCATCCCACCGCATCGCTTGATGAGGAGCGCGCCCTAGCGAGTGCGTTGTGTATGGCCATTGAAGATACGGAGCCCTTCGACGAGATTGGAGCCCGTCTCAAGGCGCTCGGTAATGACCGAGACCCCATTGGGGCTGCTGGTCTCTACGGTCGAGAAGTCCTTGGCTATAGCTATCGGGAGCTCTCGGCCATGCTCGGCGTGTCCCCAAGAACCATTGCTGAGGCAAGTCGAAGAATGGCGATGAGGATTCTGTGAGTTGGCGATCTAGGGTGCCGAGATGATCTCGAAGGCCCGATCATCAATGGTGCATGGACGCCGCTGGGCACTCCTTGCCACCTTGCTAGGCGTGCTTGCCCTCTTGGCCGCCCAGAACCACGGCGGCATCGTGGTTCACGATTACCGAGCGCAATCTACACAGAGCCCGCGAACCCGAGGTGCGACCAAATCTCCTCGAGTTTCACAGCCAGTGATCATGTCACGTCACGAATCGCCTCACCGCCCCATCATGACGACCACGGCGGCGACGCCAACCTCGCCGTATCCACCATCACAGGCGGTCGATCCTTCGACGACCACAACCACGAAGCCCACTGCCATTGCCACCACTGCAGCCAACCTTGACCCCACCATCGTGGAGACCGGCTGGCTGGAAGGCCCCCAAATCATCGAAGCCGATTACCCCCTCACGAGTCCCTCGACGCGAAGCGCCACGCTCACCTGGTCAAGCTCCGTCTCTTTGACCTTACGGGTGACGTGTGGAACGCAAGATAGCTCGATCAGTGGGACCAGTCCCCTGACGATTGCGCTTAGTTCTGGCTCGTGCACGGTTTCGATTATTGGCTCGCCCTCCATTGCTATGACGAGTTACCGACTAGAAGTTGCGCCAACATGAGCCGAAATCGCCACCACAGTGACGAACTGTTCGCCTGGCTCCTCCTCGCGGGAGTGCCATCGGTTTTGCTCTTGCGCACGGGCAACCCTCTGTCGTTGTTTGCACAACTCAGCCGGGCAAACTCACTCATTGCGCTCCTGGCATGGGTGGTGTGGGCGTGGTGCGGCCTTGACCTGATTGCCTCAACGCTAAGCCAACTCAAACGTCGAGAGCTCTTAGCTGATGCCCCGCGAGCGCTCGATCGAATGGCGGCCCGCCTGGCCGGCTTGGCCCTGGTGATCGCCTCTCTGCTGCCAGGCTTTGGTGCAGCTGCTGGCGCAGCTCCCCCGTCCACGGCCCCATCGCTTCACGCGAATACGCAGCAAGCGGTGACCGTGATTCAGGCCACCGCCTCGACCTATCTCGTCGTGCCCGGCGATTCGCTGTGGTCTATTGCAGCAGCCCACTACGGCGATCCGCTGGATTGGACGCTCATTGCCCGAGCAAACCTCGGGCGCACCATGACCGATGGTCGTCTCTTCACCGACCCATCACTCATTTTCGCTGGTTGGCTTCTCACCCTCCCCGATCAAGCAGCGCCGACATCCGCTTCGCTGCCTCCTATCGCCAAGCAGCCTGATCTTCTCGCGCTCCACGCAAGCGCCCCTCGAGCACAAGTGGCGCCCTCGGGCTCGGCTTCAACACAGTCGTCGCGGCTCCACACGCCATCGACCCACCACCCTCAGGCCCATCGCTGGTGGCTGCCCGCCACCCTTTCGAGTTCGGTTCTGCTTCTTGGGTTGCTCGCTCAGCGGCGGCGATCCTGTAATCGAGTGTTGCCTTCCGATCCGTTGATCGATGCATCCTCCTTGCTCGATGAACTCCCCGTTGAGCCCTTGATCACCATGGTTGAACGCGCGGTGCTGTTGGCGTGGAGAGATGGCGTGTTGAACGAAGCCTGCCTCATGAGCATTGGTCCAGAGGGTGCACGCATCGAATCACGGTCATTACAGCACTGGAGCGCAGCTCCTGCTGATCTGGCAGTTGCTTGTGAAGCACCCACCGCTTCGCCAGGATTCGTTATGCCACTACGCGAAGGTGAAGGACGAACTGAGCTCCTCGTCGTGCCGGCGGGCGTCACCGCCACCATCGCCGGCGCACAGGCGAACGCCATGGTGACCGATGCACTTGCACTGCAGCGCGACTACCTCTGGGGCATGTGGAATTGGATCGAGGGCAGTGAAGAGGCACCTGACAGCGACCAGGTGATCATCGCAACACAATTCGATGCGCCCGATTCAGCCGCCTCCATCGTGGTCGTTGATGCACCTGACGATGCTGATTTCAGCATCGATGATTCATCGAGCCTTGAGGACCCTTCGTTGACAACTCCGGGCACGCTGGCCACCTTGGGCTCTCTCGGTCGCGAGTTACTCGATGCGCCGCTTCAAGGCGTGATGATCTCGGCACCCCTTGCGCGCCTCGATAGCGCTCCGCCTCGGACCACCCGTGGCCCCATGGTGCGACTCTTAGTGAGCGAGCCAAGAATTGATGGTCTGACTGGCTCCTTGCAAAGTTCTCGACAACGCAGAGTGGTCGAACTGCTCGCCTACCTGTGCCTCCATCGAGATGAGCCGCCCACCGCCGATCGACTTCGCACCCGAGTCTTGGGCACCACCGAGCGCGATGCCGCAGCGAAGACGCTCTTCAATATCGCGAGTGCCGCCCGCAAGGCGCTCGGTGACACCTCAGACGGCGAGCCCTATCTGGCTGCGGTCACCCGAGATGGTCGCTACGTGGTGGCCGATTCACTGCAGTGCGATCTCGAAATCTTTTTCTCCTTGGTTGGGAACGCAACTCAGCATGGCCTTGCGCGTTTAGACGAGCTCACCCAAGCCTTTGATCTCATTGAAGCCGAGCCCCTTGGGGCGACCTTGAATGGCTATGGCTGGATGAGTGCTGAAGGTCTTCGCTCTCAGCTCGAGATTGCTACTGAGCACGCGGCCAGTGAAGCCGTCTCTCTGGCGCTCGAGTTGGGATTCGCGAATCGCGCGAGCAGCGTGCTCGCCAAAGCACAGGTAGTTGCGACCTACTCAGAATCTCTTTGCATGCTGGCCATGGAGATTGCCGCGGCCAAGCGTGACCCGCGCGCCCTTCGCTCAGCCTTTGATGCACTCGCTGCCGTGTGCGACCAACTCGAGCCTGGAACGAGTCCCAACGCTTACCAAGAACAGCACTATCGCCGTTTGGTGGCGCGCCTGCGAGAAGATCAAGCCAGCTTGGCCGCGATGGAGGCTGCACCTCGCAGCACTAAGCCGTCGGCTCCCGCTGCGCTGTAGCGACGCGTCGGTACGGCCTTCGTTTCCTCAATCATGTCGGTGAGCAACTGGGCGAAGGGGATTTCTGGCTCGATAAACAAATAACGAGCGAGCGATCCGGGGATAGTGTTCACCTCGTTGACAAAGACCTCGTGGTCATTGCCTAAAAAGTCAATCCGGGCAACGCCGCGAATCAAGGCCGCTTCGGCCACCGTGGCTGCCATGGAGACCATTGATTCGTGAATGGGACTCGCCAACTGAGCGGGGAGTTCACGCGGTGCACTCGCCATACCTTCACCACCGCCGTACTTGTCGGTGTAGTTCAAAATTTCGCCCGAGGTGCGCGGCCCTCGCAGCGGTCGCTCAATCGCCGAAAGCGTCAAGGTCGGATGGCGTCGAACGCCGATTTGCAGGTCATAGAGGTCTTCGCGATACGGCTCGATCACCGCACCGGAACGAAGGTGCGGGTTGCTCGTCAGCCGGGCTTTGGCGGTTGCGAGGTCAGCAACCACATCGATGCCGATGGAAGAACCGCCAAAGCGAGGCTTCACGATGTAGGGACCATCGAAATCAATGTGCTCAAGTTCTGGAGTCAGCGCCAAGCGAGGCAGTGCCCGACAGCCAGCGGCTCGAACAACGTCACTAAAGGCCAATTTGTCCATACCCAGCGCCGCTCCAGCAACCGAAGGTCCTGTATAGGACACACCAGCCACATCGAGAGCGCCTTGGAGCGATCCATCTTCGCCGGGCCCGCCATGGGTGCACAGCACCACCGCGTCGAGATCTAAAGCCTTTGCTCCTCGAAGTCGACCACCTGCGGCTACGAAGCCTGCGCCGCCTTCAAGGGTGAGCTGACTCGCGCCTGACGGGACACCGTCGACAAAAGCAGTGGCTTCGAGATTGGAATCGACGAGATGAAAACTCGCAGTCTTTGACCAATAGATCGCCTGCACACCTCGACCGGCGGCCTTGAGCGCACGGACGGCTTGCAAGCCACTCAGGATGGAGACGTCGTGTTCGGGCGACGGACCACCAAATAGGACAGCTACCTCACCCAACCGACGTTCCCCTTTACCGATGAACCTTCGTCACCTCCGCGGTGGAGGCGACCCTCTAAGGGTAGTTGTCGGGCAGGTCGTTTTCGTAGAGGACACAGTCCCCTGGACCAAGATTTTTCCTAATCCAGGCCACGGCCTCTTCTCGCGAGTCCTCGAGGCGCAGTTCACAGCCCCCAATTCGCTCCACGCCGCGCTTCAGGGCGGCTCGATTGGTTCGCCGCACCACAATGACAACATCGGCGATTTCGGCACATCGAGCACCAAAACGCTCATTTTCTTCGCGCTGTTTCTCTCCGAGTTCAATCATCCCCGGGGTCACAACCACGCGACGACCCTCAACGTGCTGTGCATTGAGCACGCGTAAGGCAGCCGCAGCTCCAGCTGGATTGGCATTAAACGTGTCATCGATGATGCGGACACCACTTGGTGCCACCGCCACGGTGAGACGATTTTGGACCGCCGGTAACGCATCAATGCGAGGGATGATGGCCGCTAGATCTACCCCAAGAGCCATGGCCGCTCCAATGGCACAGGCCACGTTGCTTGGCTGCACGCCTTCGGGGATATGGACCGCTCCTCTCAACTCCCCATCAATCGTCAAAGAGAAGTGATCACCGTCGGCGATCAGCGCCACGTCAGCGTCATGGCGGTGAGCCGAAACCGCAATCACGCGCTTTCCTTGAGCTTGCAAAGGCGTCACCAGGGTGGCGAGGCGTTCGTCATCTGCGTTGAGGACAACGACTGATGCGTTGGTCGTAATTTCAGTTTTGGCGGCCAAGGTGACGTCAAGACTGCCGAAGCGCTCAAGGTGGACCGGCCCAATCGCGGTCATGACCGCAATCTCTGGCGGGCACCACGAACACAGGTCAGCGATTTCGCCGGGACCATAGGTTCCCATTTCGGCAATGAAGACTTGCGTGCCTTCGACGAGTTGCTCGTTGACAGCTCGGGCGAGCCCTGCACGGTTGTTGAAACTCCTCGGCGTCGGAACGACTGCCACCGATCCTGAGAGCAAATCAGCCAAGTGGTTCTTCGTTGACGTCTTGCCATACGATCCGGTAATTGCAACCACTCGTGGCGACACCGCGGCCAATCGGCGCTGCGCTTGATCGATAAACGGCTGCATCTTCTTGTCTTCCAAAGGCTGTGCGGCGATACACGCCACATCAATGACCACAGGCACTAGGGCGCTGAGCAAGCCGAGGAGGGCAATGCCGGTGTTACCACCGAGTGCGACAACGCATAGCACTGCGATGATGAGGTAGATCGCCCCAGCAATTGTTGTCAATCGCTTGAGTCGATCGGTCCAGGCCAGCGATGACGTAGAGCCTTTCAGGGGAAGGCCAAAGGGGCCCACGATCAAGACAATCGCCACGGCCACGCCGGCATAGGCAGAAATAAAGGTCGCTAAGAGCGACAACACCACAACGCCGATCAAGACCACGTTGGCCACGTCACAGGTCCACCACCGCAGGGCAAAGCGGGTGGCTGATCCCCCGAGGTAGTGCTCGCGTTGGACAACACGAAGCCAGCGCAAGCCTGAGGCGGCTGCCGCTGCGAGCAGCACCACGGCGACGAGATAACTCATGGCATCACCTCACGAATTGCGGCAACGACGGCGTGCGGTGCGGATGTCGGCACTAAGTGACCGATTCCGGGCACCACGGTGACCGCAACATCGCTGGATCCAAGAACGGCAGCGGCCTCATGAGCCACCCTCACGGGCACGTCGGCGTCGAGTTCGCCCCACACCATGCGCACGGGGCACGTAATGGTGGCCAACTGTTCTTCAAAGGATTCATTGACCACCGTAACCATGGTCTCTCGCATCACACCGCTTGCGTTTCGATAGTCACTCGATCCTCGAGATTGGCGCAGTCGTTCCATGCGTTCATCTGAGTACCAGCCCTTGGCGTTCAGCCATCGCAGTAGGCGGTAACGCAGTGATGGCTTCGCGGTGTTGGCTTTTCGTATCAGCGGCGCACAAATAAAGACAAGGGCGGCGATGCGTTCGGGGGCCATGGCGCACAGCTCTGCGGCAACGCGTCCCCCGTGGCTATGGCCCACAACAACAATGGGGTCGGTCGATTCTCCCAAAATGGGGGCCACCGCACGGGCAAAATCTTGGCTCGTCCACCGCTGAGGGGGTTCGGGAGTCGCCCCAAAACCTGGAAGGTCAAGAGCAATGGATGGCACGTCAAGCTCGGCCACCACCGCGTCGTAATCGTGGTGCGTTCTGCCCCAACCATGGAGGAACAGCACCTTCAAGGGTGCCTCACCGTGTCGTTCTCCAAAGAGGGCTCCACCGCTAAAGGCGCTCAGCACGGGTTCCACCCACGGGGACGTTGTATCAACATGGCGATAACCACCCTACCGAGGAGCCACCGACCCCGACGAGACCCCAATGTCTCAAGGGGTCGCTAAGGTTCGCACGTGGACTCCCGCCGCAACAGCCTCGAGGCACGAATCGCAGCCCTGACTGACTCCCAGCGTCGAGCCGTCATGGCCTCCGACCCTTTCCTCTGTGTCTTAGCCGGTGCTGGCGCTGGGAAAACCCAAGTGTTGACCTTGCGCGTTGCCCGAATGGTTGAAGCGGGAATTGAGCCCGAGCACATTCGCGTCATCACTTTTTCGCGCAAAGCGGCGCAAGAACTCCGCGACCGGCTCTACCGCTTTGGCATTCGAGGCGTCACAGCAAGCACCTTTCACCGCGTAGGCCTTGACCTCATTACGACCGCCCGCGAAGCTGAACATCGCAATCCTCCAACCGTGATTGGCGATCGCAAGGGCCGCATCGCCCAACTCCTTGGCAAGCAGCAATCTGCTGTCACCGCCGCTGCCGTTGACGCCGAAATCTCCTGGGCGAGATCCCAAGGCCTTGATCGCATGGGCTGGATTGACGCGGTCGATCACGGCCTGCGCCGAAGTGAAGCCAACCTTGCTGAGACGTCAGAGATTTGGGCTCGCTACGAAGAATTAAAAATCCGCAGTGGGCTCGTGGACTTTGACGATCTCATCGACCAAGCAACGCAACTCTTGAGCCAAGAACAATTTGGTAACGCCATGCGGTGGCGAAGTCGACACCTCTTGGTCGATGAGTTCCAAGACTTGAACCCGGCGCAATATGCCTTGCTCAACGGATTCCTCGATGAAACCAGCACCTTGTTTTGCGTGGGCGACCCGAATCAGTCCATCTACGGCTTTGCCGGCGCGGACCCAGGATTGCTGAGCAACCTCGATCAAGCCATTTCACATCTGGTCACGATCAACCTCGAAGCCAATCATCGCAGTTCCCCCGAAATCTTGGCCGTGGCCAATGCCGTGTTGACTCCCGATCAACGCAGGCCCGTTCGAGCTACGCAAGCCTCAGAGCAGGTTCCAGAGATCCTCTCCTTTGCGACCGAAGATGAAGAAGCCGCGGCGGTGGCCTCCTTGGTTCGACAGCGACGCGCTCCGGGTTCTCATTGGTCCTCGATCGCCGTGCTGGCGAGAACCAACTACCAACTCGAAACGATTGCTACTGCCCTTCGCACTGCGCGTATTCCAGTTCGAGAACTCGGGGGCGACACCAGCCCCGGCAGCGATCTCCAAGCGGGTGCTCGCCCCGCCGCCACAAGTGAAGAAGATGGCGTGGTGCTCAGCACTTTCCATAAAGCCAAGGGACTCGAATGGCCCCACGTCGTCGTGGTCGGTGTCGCCGACGGCTTGGTCCCCCACGCCAACGTCAATGATGTAGCTGGCCTCTTGGAGGAACGACGCTTGCTCTATGTGGCCCTCACTCGTGCTGAGCGTGACCTCACCATTACCTGGGCGCAACGCAGGAGCGCTCACGCACCCATTCGACAACGTTCCGGCTTCCTCGACGAAGTGGAACTCGTCATTCGTCACTTGCGAGCAGAAGAAGCTGGTGGGGCATCAGCTCGTGGCGCCATGAGGATCGCCCAAATTCGAGCCGAACTACAAGAGCGTCAGGAAAAATCAAACACCACGGGTGCATGATCTGACGGCTTGGAACCTTTTCGTTCCTCGCGATCCACAAAGGCATCTTGAATTCGCTTCGCAAGTACAGGCGATGCCATGCACAGATCGATTCTCATGCCATGGCCTTTGTGAAACGCCCCATCGCGATAGTCCCACCAGCTGTATATCCCACCCTCAGGATGCTGATCAGCGAACACATCGCGATACCCATGGATAGCAAGACTCGCGAGTGCTGCGCGCTCGGCGGGGCTGACATGCGTCATGCCTTCGAGGGCCGCAATGTCCCACACGTCTGAATCTCTGGGCGCGATGTTGTAGTCACCCAAGATGGCGACTTGCTCGTCATCGCCAAAGCTTGCGGCCAGCGCGTCGAGCTGGGCCAGCCACGCCATTTTGTAGCCGAAGTGTTCTGAGCCAAGGGAGCGACCATTGGGCACGTAGGCACTGAAGACCCACGTATCTCCACAGAGGGCGCCAATGAGGCGTGCTCCGTATTCGTCTTCGCTGCTGCCAAACCCAATTCTCGGTTGCTCAAGGCCAATACGAGAAAGCAAGGCCACCCCGTTCCAGCGACCTTCTCCGTGGTGGATTGCCTGATAACCAGCTGCGGTAAATGCATCGAAGGCAAAGGCATCATCGCGTTGCTTCGTCTCTTGGAGACACAGCACATCGGGCTGCTGGCGCTCGAGAAAGGCCAATACGCGCTCAAGCCGAACGTTGAGCGAATTGACATTCCACGTGGCGATGCGCACCGTGTTATCCGGCGTCGACGATGACAAAAAGCAAATCTGCTTGGCAAGCGAGTTGGCCATCTACCGTGGCGCGACCGCTTCCCTTTCCAGCGCGCGCGCTGAGCTGCGTCACTTCGAGTTCGAGCTCCAAGACATCGCCTGGGACCACTTGGCGACGGAAGCGGGCGCGCTCCACGCCGCCAAAGAGTGGCAGTTTGCCGGTGTAGCGGTCATCTTTCAACACCGCAGCAGCACCAACTTGCGCCAACGACTCGATCATCAAGACGCCAGGCAAGGTTGGCCGGCCGGGAAAGTGTCCTGGGAAAAACCATTCGTCCCCGGTCAACGTCCATCGACCCGTAGCGCGCACGCCCGGTTCGATGCTGAGCAATTCATCAACGAGCAGGAACGGTTCGCGATGGGGCAACAGTTCTTTCGGGTCCATGATCAACCTCGTTTCTTGGCACTGGGAGCTTTGGCTGCAGGTTTGCTCGCAGGTTTCGATTGTTTCGCGGCCACCGTCGCCTTTTTAGCGGGAGCCTTTTTCGCGGCCTTAGTCCGTGTAGGGCTGCTGGCCTTCTTTAGAGTTTTTTTCACCGGAGCCTGAGCGCTCGTCGCCGCAGCCTTTTTGGTCGTGGCTTTCTTTTCTGAAGCACGTGTCGCCTTCTTGGCCTTCGCAGGTGCCGCTCGTGTTGCGTCATCAGCAGCACTCGCGGCGATGGTGGCCAATGCGAGTTCCGCAACGCGGCGAGAGGCGTCAACGTCAGCCAATGTGAAGGAGTAGCTCGCCCCCTTCGTCAACAGGTCGCGAGCCCTACGAGGTGGCGGGTTGCCGAGTCGTGCCGTTGGCACATAACAAGAGAAGCTGCGCCCATCGCCTAGATCCACGGTGGCCGAGGCTCCGTGGCTCGAAAAGCCCGTAACCACGGCAGCAATGGTGCTGCCCACTTTGTGCGCCGCAAGAAATGCGATGAAGTCAATTGGCGAATTCGAAGCCAATGCCTGCGTCGACTGCGAAGACGACTCTTCACTTCGTGCCGATCCTGATCCCCGCGCTCGGCGACTGCGCTTGGGCTTAGGAGTCGACGCTTGAGGTTCTGGGGCTAGTCGCCGTGATTTCTCGAGCGCCTTGGCCAAGAGTTCTGCCTCACTGGGATCGAGTTTGGCGGCTCCACTCCTTGCTTCGATCTTGGCTGCTTTGGCAAGCGCCACGAGTTCAGCGGGTTTGGCTTCCAATTGTTTAGCGAGTTGGGCAATGGAGATTTTCAATGCGTTGCGGTGGAGTTCGCGAATCTTGTCAGCAGCCTTGGGCTCCAGCATGGACTGATGGCTCTTGGCTTCCACCTTGGCTTTCTTGGCATAGGCGAGGACGTCTTTTGATTCGACGCTCAACTCTTTGGCCAATTGATGCACCCGAATTGGTTCAGGCACCAAGGCTTTGGGGGTGAAGGTGTCACCAACGCGAGCTTTGGAGCCATCGGGTCGCGCCAAGGCCAACTTCTTAATGGGGGCTACCGGAATGGCCGCATTCTTCGTGGCTTCTCGACTCTTGGGCCCACGCACCGGCGTTCGAGCAGTGAAGATCCACCCCACGCCAGGAACGGGCTTGCCGCCAATGAGGCGACCCGTTTCGAAGAGCCATGGGTATTCACCATGGAACTCTTGAAACGAATCGTTCGACAACACGATGGCGTTCATTTTTTGGGCAATCTTCAAAATGAATGCATCGCCTCGGCCGACGGCCCCTGCTGGAGGCGTGACCATCTTCGCCTCAGCTTCGAGTTGTTTAAATCGCTCGCGCTCTTTCTTGGATTCGACGCGATGTTCGAAGGTTGCATCAACCACGACGACTAATTCGGCGCTGGGATGTTCGTCGCGATAGGCCGCTACCGCGTCTTCCAATTGACTCAGACTCGGTAAGGTGCGCCCCTCGGTGGCGAGGTTCGATCCATCAACAATGACGTGACTGCTCACAGGGCGCCAATAGCTCTCGTCATCAAGTCCTCAACCTCGGCTTGGTGCACCAAGGCACTGCCCGTGGCTGGCGTTGCTGACTCAGCGCGAGCCACGTGGCTGAGCTTGAGGCGATCACGAATCTCTCGGTGGAACTGGTGGTGAGCAAAGGGCCACGCACCCATGTTCTCAGGCTCTTCTTGAAGCCAAAGCAACTCGGTCGCCCCTTCGTAGCGACTGATCACCGTTTCAATTGCCTCGCTGGGCCAAGGGTAGAGCTGTTCGACTCGAACGACCGCTACCTCATCGGCACCATCGCGTTCAGCTGCTAGGCGTTGGTCGCGTCGTGCTCGAGCTTCGTGACTGACCTTTCCTGAACACAAGACGATTCGCTTCACCTTGGCTGGGTCGGCCACCTCATCGTCAATCACACTCTGGAACGAACCCGTTGTGAACTCATCAATCGAAGAGCGCGTTGCTTCAGCACGCAAGAGCGACTTTGGTGTCATCACGATCAAGGGTGTCTTGCGGTCGCGCTTAGCTTGGCTGCGCAGGAGGTGGAAATACTGAGCCGATGTAGAGGGCATCACAACGCGAAGATTGTTTCGCGCGCACAGTGACAAGAATCGCTCGATACGGCCACTCGAGTGCTCGGGGCCTTGTCCTTCATAACCGTGGGGTAGCAACATCACGAGCCCTGCCTGTTGTCCCCACTTGTATTCAGCGGCCACGAGGAAGTTGTCGATGATGATCTCGGCGCCATTGACGAAGTCACCAAATTGCGCTTCCCAAATGGTGAGCACCTCTGGCGCTTCCACCGAATAGCCATATTCGAAACCAACGACGGCGTATTCAGAAAGGAAGGAGTCGCGAATGGTGAACCAACTCTCGCCACCCAAGTTTGCCAAGGGCACGTACTCGTCACCGTTTTCATAGTCCACGAGTGCGGCATGGCGGTGACTGAAAGTTCCTCGACGAACATCTTGGCCGGTAAAGCGAACGCTGGTCCCCTCTTCGAGTAGCGAGCCCAGGGCCAGTGCTTCTCCCAACGCCCAGTCGATCTGCCCCTCTTCGATGAGGGCCCGACGTTGACCAAATTGACGCTCGAGTTTGGGGTGAATGGTAAAGCCCTCGGGAGCCGTCATCGTGGTGGCGGCAATCTCCTCGAGCACCTTCTTGGCGACACCGGTCATTGGTGCTGGCGTTTCTTCAGGTTCTTCGAGTTGCAGCGGAGCGTTGACCTCTGGAGTGGCAACTTCACGTACTTCATCGAGCACGCTTTGCAGACGGTTGTTGAATGAATCGAGGGCCGCCTCTGCCTCATCAAGGGTCAAGTCACCACGGCGAACCAAGGTTTCGGTGTAGAGCTTTCTCACCGAACGCATCTCATCGATGCGGCGATACATCACGGGCTGGGTGTAACTCGGGTCATCGCCTTCGTTGTGGCCGTGGCGGCGGTAACACACCATGTCGATAACGACGTCCTTATGGAATCGCTCTCGGAAGCCAACGGCAAGCCGCGCAGCCCTCGCACAGGCTTCGGGGTCATCACCATTGACGTGGAAGATGGGGGCTTGAATCATCTTGGCCACGTCCGTTGGGTAAAACGACGAGCGCGCAGCAACCGGCGAGGTGGTGAATCCCACTTGGTTATTGATGACCAAGTGGATCGTGCCGCCAGTGCGGAAGCCCGAGAGATTGGACAAGTTCAAGGTTTCTGAGACAACGCCTTGGCCGGCGAACGCGGCATCGCCGTGCACCAAGATGGGCAACACAGGAAAGTCGTCGTCGTGGACGAGTCGCTCTCCAGGCGTTCCATCCGATGGTGTGGAGATCCGATCTTGCTTGGCTCGAGCCATGCCCTCGACCACAGGATCCACAGCTTCAAGGTGCGATGGGTTCGAAGCCAAGGTCACCGGAATACTGCGGTTCGCACCACTCGTAAAGACACCTGTTGCGCCCTTGTGATACTTCACGTCGCCTGAGCCCTGCACGGTATCGGGGTCGAGGTTGCCCTCAAATTCCGAGAAGATTTCTCGGTACGACTTACCAACCACATTGGCCAGCACATTGAGGCGCCCACGGTGGGCCATGCCAATGACGGATTCTCGCTGTCCCGCATCAGCTGCGGCACTCAACGCCTCATCGAGGATCACGATTGCAGACTCAGCCCCTTCAAGACCAAAGCGCTTCTGTCCGACGTAGCGCGTGTGAAGAAAACGCTCGAAGACCTCTGCTTCGTTTAGGCGCTCAAGGATGTGACGCTGTTCATCGGCGCTCAAGGTCGTGTCGACACCCTCGACGTGTTCTTGGATCCACGCTTTTTGCTCGGGATCTTGAATGTGCATGTACTCAATCGCCAAGGTACGGCAATAGGCCGCGCGCAAAATATTGAGAATTTCATCGAGCGTGGCCGTCTTGCGCTTCGCCAAGTCTCCCGTTTGGAAGGTTCTTGGCAGATCCCAAATGCTCAGTCCATAGGTGGTTGGATCGAGTTCTGGGTGGCTCGGCGGAGGCTCAACGGCGAGGGGGTCGAGATCGGCTTCGAGGTGACCTCGAACGCGAAAGAGATTGATCAGCGCGGCAACATTGAGTTGCTTTTCAATTCGCTCAGCGTCGTCAAGCTGGTCCACCGACTGGTGGTCACGGCCCCATGGTCGCGGGTCATAGGGAATACCCATGGCGGCAAAGACGTCTTGGTAGAAGCCATTACCTCCTTGCAAGCAATCAGCGACGTACTTCAAGAACAGGCCCGACTCGGCGCCTTGAATGATGCGATGGTCGTAGGTGGAGGTCATGGTGACGACTCGCCCAACGCCGAGATCAGCGAGCACGCGGGGGTCAGCAGATTCAAAACCCGCAGGGTAGCCAATTGCGCCAACACCAATGATGGCGCCTTGGCCCGGCATCAAGCGAGGCACTGACTGCACGGTGCCGATGCCCCCTGGGTTGGTAAGAGAAACCGTCACCCCGGCGTAGTCCGAAGGATCGGCCGTATTCGAATGAACTTTGCGCACCAGATCTTCATAGGCATGTAAGAAGCCTCGAAAATCATGGGTGTCAGCATCTTTGATGCAGGGCACAACCAAGGTGCGGGATCCATCGGATTTCTGCACGTCAACCGCGAGTCCAAGCCCGACGTGTTCGTGACGCACCACGCCGTGCGTGCCCTTCTCGTCAATAGAGGCCACATAGGTGGCGTTCAGATTCGGCACGGCTACGAGTGCGCGAACAATGGCATAACCAATGAGGTGGGTGAAACTCACCTTCTCTCCCGAGGTGCGAGCAAGTTGCTCGTTCAACAATTGACGGTTGACTTCGAGCAGTCGAGCCGGCACGGTTCGCACCGAGGTGGCAGTTGGAACTCCGAGACTCGCCTCCATATTGTCCACAATGCGAGCAGCCGCACCTCGCAGTGGCGTCGCCACCGCATCTTCGGCCACCTCTATCGCTGTCGCAGCACTGGCTCCTGCATTGGTCGCCACGACTGGCTTGTAGTCAGCAAAGAATTCACGCCATGCTTCTGACACAGAAGCGGGATCTGCTTTGAATCGGGCGAACATGTCGTCAACCAGCCACGCATTCGGGCCAAATGAACCTGACTTCGCCTCCGGGGTGTGGGGTGCGGGGGACATGACTTCAGCCTACCGATGCCGCCTGCCCCTCGAACCAAGGAGTGCCGATAGCGTCGGAGGGGTGAATCCCTCCCCCCGGTCTCTATCTCCCTCAAAGGGAAGCGGCCCTGAAGGTATCGCTGTGTTTTCGGCACCGAGTCACACCAGCCTTGATCCATGGACGGCGGTGCTCATCCATGGCACCTTGGATAGAGCCGCGAGTTTCAGCCGTTTAGCCCGCAGACTCGAGGATTTCGATGTCATCGCGTATGACCGACGCGGCTACCAGGGGTCGAGGCCTGCAGGAGCTTCTTCTCGTTTTTCTAGCCACGTCGATGATGCTCTGGCCGTCTTGGCCGCTCAGAATACCGAGGGCCCGGTGGTGCTCGTCGGTCACAGTTTTGGCGGCCTCGTGGCACTCGGTGCCGCCCTTCGCGCACCTACGGCCATCGATGCCGTGGTGATCTACGAACCGCCCTTGCGCTGGTTCGATGAAATGTCTGGCGAATTTGAGCACCCCATGAATTTTGATGACCCTGAGGCCGAGGTCGAAAAATTCTTCAGGCGCATGGTTTCTGACGCGAGTTGGGAACGCATGAATGACGCTGCTCGGCAGGAGCGACTCGATGATGCTGCTGGTCTCTTCTCAGATATCGAGATGACACGCGATGAGGTGCCCTTCCGCCTTGATGAGCTCGCACGCTTGGACATGCCCGTGACCTTCGGCGTCGGCGATGCCGTCACGAACCCCGATTACGGACGGGTCGCTCACGTCATTGTTGATGCCTTGCCCCAAGGTGAATTTGTCATTGCCAAGGGTGCCGCCCACGGCATTCACCTCACGCATCCCGCCACCTTCGCCGACATGATCGTCGCCACAACCAAGAGGAGCACCCTATGAACATTGTGATGAGTGGAGCCTCAGGCCTCATTGGCTCGGCCCTTTCGCAACGCCTTCGCGAGCGCGGCCACCTCGTAATCAGCCTTGTTCGCCCGGGCTCGCACGCGGCTCAAGGACCAAGCATCAACTGGGACCCAGCTCACGGGCATATCGACCTCGACGCATTGGCTGCCTATGACCACATTGATGCGTGTATCCACTTGGCCGGTGCCGGCATTGCCGACAAGCGCTGGAGCCAGGCTCGCAAAAACGAAATCTTGGCCTCACGGGTTCGATCCACTGAAACCTTGGCCGCCGCACTGACCGAGATATCTCCGCGTCCGAGCACCTTGCTCTCGGCTTCAGCCATTGGTTTTTATGGCAATAGAGGTGACGAGGTCCTGAGCGAAACCTCAACTCAAGGTTCCGGCTTTTTGGCTGAGGTTTGCGGCGCTTGGGAGCACGCCACGGCAGTCGCCAATCATTCGCCCATCCGGGTCGTGCACCTTCGCACCGGTATTGTGCTTGACCCCAAGGGTGGTGCCTTGGCCAAACAGCTTCCTCTGTTTAAGGCTGGACTTGGAGGCAAGTTGGCCTCAGGCAAGCAATGGGTGAGTTGGATCAGTATGGAAGATGAGCTGCGCGCCATTGAGTTCGCCTTAACCAATGACGACATCCACGGACCCGTCAATCTCACGGCCCCAAACCTGGTGACGAATGCTGAATTTACGAAGACCTTGGGTCACGTCGTGCATCGTCCTGCCGTGATGAGTGTTCCCAAGTTTGCGCTGGCAACGGCCCTTGGCTCCGAGTTGGTTGATGAAGCAATCACAGCCTCTCAGCGGGTAGAACCCGCTGCGCTCCTCGCGGCTGGCTTTAGCTTTGCTCAACCTGATCTTGATCAGGCGCTGCACGCCCTGCTGGGCTAGGCCTTTCGATATCTTTCTGCGAAACTCCAGCTCTGGCGGTGAAATTCCGTGAGGCCAAAGTGCTCAAGTGCCTGCAAGTGCTTGGGGGCTGGATACCCAGCGTTGCTCTCAAATCCAAATTCGGCAGGAACGCCGAGTTCGACCATCAGGTCATCTCTCGCCACCTTGGCCAAGATGGACGCGGCCGCGACACTCGCACAGTGTTGATCACCCTTCACGACCGCACGCACCTTCGGGGCCCTAGCCCGGCGCCACGCATGCTCAGCGGTCAACGCTGCCACCGCAAGGGTCTCCGCACCGAGGAGATCAAGGGGTCCGTCGCAAATAATGGCGTCGGGAACCAGGCCACTGGCCTCAATGGCTCGAGACGTAGCCACCGCGATGGCGCCACGCATGCCAAGTACATCGCACTCACGCGCACTTGCGTGGCCAATACCCCATGCTGCAGCCCATGACTCGATGGCGGGAACGAGCGCGGTGCGTTGTGGCCTAGTGAGCATTTTTGAGTCACATACCCCCGTGGGAACTTGGCGCTCTAGGTCATCGATCACCACCACCCCAACGCTTACCGGGCCCGCCCAGGCACCTCGACCCACTTCATCCACGCCGGCGATCACCTGGGCCCCCTCACGACGCAATTCGCCTTCAATTTCAAGGCTGGGCAGGATTCTGGGCACCCAAGCACCGTACCGGGCCACGGTTCACTACCTCGGGTTCTTAAGAATTCGGCAAGAAATTGTCATTTCGGTTACCCTTTGGTAGCCACCGTCAAGGTGGCATGATCAAAAACAAGCGTGTGCCAGAAATGGACCACAAAGGGAGCGATTAAATGAAGATCAATCTTCGTAATCGGCTTGTGAAGGGGATTGGCGTGGGCGTTGCCGCAGTTGCGGTTGCTGCCACGTTGTCGGCCTGTGGCTCATCGAGCTCATCAGCGCCGAGCAACACCAACCTTGTTCGCATTGCCGAAGCACCAGCAACGCCTCCGAACTACATCTTCCCGTTCATGGGATTGCAGTTCTTCAGCGTTTCTAACATCAACCAGTTCCAGTTCCTCATGTACCGACCGCTCTATTGGTTCGGTGACGGACAGTCCCCCAACGTGAACTACGGCCTCTCACTTGCGAGCGCACCGGTTTACTCCAACGGCGACAAGACCGTCACGGTCAACTTGAAGAACTACAAGTGGTCGAACGGCGAAGCCGTGACGTCTGAGAACGTCTTGTTCTGGATGAACATGATGCACGCTGAGAAGACCAACTGGGCCGACTACACCCCAGGTGCGCTGCCTGATGACCTCACCTCGGTGACGGCACCCAACTCAAGCACCGTGGTCTTCAACTTGAAGGCTTCAGTGAACCCGTACTGGTTCACCTACAACGAGTTGGCTCAGATCACGCCGATGCCTAATGCTTGGGACATCACCGCAACCGGTGGCGCTTCCAACTCTGGTGGCTGTGCCGCAGCTCCCTATGGCACCGCTGACGCCAAGTGCTCGGCTGTCTACACCTTCTTGTCGAAGCAGTCGGGCTATGACCCGGCCAACCCGCAGGCCGCCAACAACGCCCTGCCGACCTACGCCACGAACAAGATCTGGCAGGTTGTCGATGGTCCGTACCACCTGACGCACTTTGACGCATCAGGCAACGTGTCCTTCGCCGCCAACTCGATGTATAGCGGCCCGGTCAAGGCAACCATCAAGAACGTCAACTTGGTTCCGTTCACCACGGACACCGCTGAGTTCAACGCTCTGGTGGGTGGCAAGGTTGATGTTGGATACCTTCCGAGCCAAGACATCACCGGCAACGCTGTGAACTCCAGCACGCCGGGACCCAACAACTCACGTTTGGGTAACTACAACTTGGTGACTGGCTACTCATGGTCGATCAACTACTTCCCGTTCAACTTCAACTCAACGGGTGACGGCGGCAACGCTGGTCCGATCTTCAAGCAGTTGTACTTCCGTCAGGCCTTCCAGACCTTGGTTGACCAAGCGTTGTACATCAACAAGATTGACAAGGGCTACGGCGTCCCGACCTATGGTCCGGTCCCTGTGTACCCGAAGAACCAGTTCGCCTCTTCGTATGAAGAGAACAACCCCTACCCCTACAGCGTCACGAAGGCCGTGAACTTGCTGAAGGATCACGGTTGGAAGGTTGTCCCGAACGGTACGAGCACCTGTGTGAGCCCAGGTACTGGCGCCACCAACTGTGGTGCTGGCATCGCCAAGGGCGCTCAGATGAACTTCAACTTGCAGTACTCCTCGGGCTCAACCGCGTTGACGCAGTTGATGAACGATGAGAAGTCATCATGGGCACAAGCTGGTATCAACGTCACCTTGGGTCAAGCATCGTTCAACACGGTGCTCGGCAACGCCGTTCCCTGTGCCTCGACCTCAGCGTCTTGCACCTGGGAAATGGCCAACTGGGGTGCTGGTTGGATCTTCGCACCTGACTACTACCCGTCAGGTGAGGCGATCTTCGCTACCGGTGCTGGTTCGAACAGTGGCTCGTACTCTGACGCCACCAACGACGCCAACATCAACGCCACGACCTCCAAGAACGTTTCGCTGACCACGTACGAGAACTACCTCGCGCAGCAACTTCCGGTCGTGTTCCAGCCCAACCCAACCGCTACGGGTGAAGTGAACAAGTCGCTGAAGGGTTTCACCCCCAGCACCTTGCAGCAGCTCAACCCAGAGCAGTGGTCCTGGTAGTAAATTCCTAATCAGGGTTTAAGTGCAAGAGCCCCGGCCCCTTAAGGGGCCGGGGCTCTTCTCTTTAAGTTCACTCTTTAGTAACCTTGGCGAACCATGATCGGCTACATCATCAGACGGCTCATCCAAGCGTTCTTCGTCATCCTTGGCGTGACCCTGGTTGTGTTCATCTTGAGTCAACTCATTCCGGGCGGCGAAGCGCGTGCAGCGCTCGGTCCAAAGGCGACGCAACTTCAAATTGATCACTTCAATCACCTCAATGGTTTCGACCAACCGCTGTGGGTGCAGTATTGGCATTACCTCCTCGGTTTGTTCAAAGGCAACCTCGGCTACTCATATCGAAACAACCAAGGAGTGACGTCGCTGATCGCTCAGCGCCTGCCTAAGACCATGGTGTTGGTTGGTGCCTCGACGCTGTTGTCGCTGATCATCGCCATTCCCGTCGGCATGCGGCAGGCGGTGCGACGTAACTCGCTCTTTGACTACACCGTGACCGGCGTCGGCTTCTTCCTCTACGCCATGCCCGCGTTCTTGGTCGGTGAGCTCCTCATTTTGTACTTCTCCTTCGACCTCGGCTGGTTTCCCTCGCAACCGCCATCAACGGCGTCTGCTTGGGCTGTGTTCACCCAGCCCCAAGATTTCGTCCTGCCGGTCATCACCTTGGCAGCGCTGACCATCGCGGGCTTTTCTCGCTACATGCGCTCATCAGTACTGGACACTTTGGCGGAGGACTACATTCGCACCGCCAAGGCCAAGGGGGCGGGTCCTCGTCGCGTGCTCTATGGCCACGCGCTGCGCAACGCGCTGTTGCCGCTGCTGACCTTGATTGGCTTGACCTTGCCAGCCATCGTGGGTGGAGCCCTGATCACCGAAGACGTCTTCAACTATCCCGGAATGGGCTTGTTGACGGTGCAAGCGGCCCAAAACGATGACATCCCCCTCGTGCTTGGTACCACCTTGGTGGCCACGGTGGCGACAGTCCTTGGCTCGCTCTTGGCTGACTTGCTCTATGCAGCGGCCGATCCACGTATCCGACTGGGAGGGGACTAGTTCCATGTCGAATCCTTTTGAACACATGCCTGTCGAAGAAGTCGTTGCCGAACAGGAAGAATTGCTGCCTTCTGGTGGGGACGCCGTCGCTGGTGACAGTTTTTGGCGCAACATGGTTCGCGTTTTCAGTCAAAACAAGTTGGCGATTGCGAGTTTGTTGTTCTTGATTTTCATCATCTTGTTCTGCTTCTTGGGGCCGTTTTTTTACCACACCAACCAAACCAACGGCCAAGAAGCATTGATGAACTCCACCAACAATGCAGCCCCTGGCGCTGGCCACCCCTTGGGCACCGACGACAATGGCTTTGACATCTTGGGTCGCCTCATGTTCGGCGGCAAGATCTCGCTCATCGTGGGCTTTGCCTCAGCCATCGTGGCCACCGTCATTGGCGTCATCTACGGTGCGCTGTCGGGCTTCTTTGGGGGCTGGCTGGATTCAGCACTGATGCGCTTGGTCGACATCGGGCTTTCTATCCCGCTGCTCTTCTTGTTGATCGCCTTAGTCACTATCTATCGACCCACGGCTCCCTTGCTCATCATTGTGATTGCGGCTGTGTCGTGGTTAGTGCCAGCTCGATTAATTAGAGCGGAAACGCTTTCGCTGAGAACCCGAGAGTATGTTCAAGCGGTCAAAGTCATGGGTGGCACCAGAAAGCGCATCATTGGTCGCCACATCATCCCCAACTCGGTGGGCACCATCGTCGTCTTTGCCACCTTTAACGTGGCCGACTCGATTTTGACCTTGGCGGCTCTGGGCTTCCTAGGCCTCGGCGTCCCGGCCCCTCAGACGGACTGGGGCACCATGTTGTCTAACGGCGTGAACTACGCAGCGAATGGCTACTGGTGGGAGATTTACCCCGTGGGCCTGTGCATCGTGTTGGTGGTCGTCGCACTGAACTACATCGGTGACGCCCTGCGAGACGCCCTTGAGGTTCGTCTCCAGCGCCGCTAAGCCTCAGGCAGGACGAGCACGTCAAGTTCTAGCGTGACGCCGCTCGGGAAGGTCACCGTAGTGATCTCCAAGCTCTGCCAGCCTTCAGAGGCATAGAGTGCCCGCGGGGCGGGGGTTTGGGTATCAACGTCGAGATAGGGCAACAGATCGCGTCTGCGTGCCTCTTGGACACAATGACGGAGCAGTTGCCTTGCATAACCCTTTCCGCGGGTCTCAGGGCTCACAAAGACCCGTGAAACAGCAGCGAGACGATCTTTGGGCCAGCCAGTATGGCGATGAACGATGTCATCAATGCCACCCACCAATTGCTCTTTGATTAGAGCGTGGCCGACAACCACTCCTTGCTCTTCGACCACCCAGGCGCCAATGACCCGTTCATCGCGCACAAAGTTCTCAAGTGACTCAGGGCGCGACTTGGGATAGCCCTCTAAAGGCTGAATGACCTCAAGGAGTTTCGCTAGGGCGGGAAGGTCTTGGTCTTGTCGAGGCCGGATAAGGACGCTCGGCTCGCGGGCGCTCAAGATCTCAGTGCTGGGCGTTTGCCGACGAGGCGATGTTGACCGGCTGTGAGAGCGGGAAGTGACACGCCGCTCGAACGCCGTTGGCAAATTCTTGGAACTCAGGCTCATCGACCGAGCAGCGTTCCTCAGTGCGCGGGCAGCGGGTGCGGAAGCGACATCCCGAAGGTGGATTCACCGGAGAGGGCAACTCACCCTTGATCTGGCGTCCTCGACGACTCCGTGCTTCGCTCACGTTCGGGACCGGCACGGCTTCGAGCAATCCGGCGGTGTAGGGGTGCACCGGACTCGTCAGGATGCTGTCGGCGGGTCCTACTTCCACCAGCTTGCCGAGGTACATGACGCCAATGGTGTCGGCCATGTAGCGCATCACCGCGAGGTCGTGGCTCACCATCAGCAAGGTCAGGCCACGGCGAGCTTGCTGATCTTTCATCAGGTTCAAGAGCTGCGCTTGAATCGAGACGTCAAGGGCCGATACGGGTTCGTCGGCGATGATCAATTTTGGCTCCAATGCCAGCGCTCGGGCGAAGCCAATGCGCTGGCGCTGTCCACCCGAGAACTCGTGCGGGAAACGCTCAGCGGCCGCCGGAGACAGGCCCACTTCGCTCAAAAGATCGAGGACGCGCTGCTTTTGTTCGGCTTCACTGCCGACACCTTGGACCTTGAGGGGTTCACGAATAATCGAGCCCACCTTCATGCGTGGGTCCAAGGAGGCGTAAGGGTCTTGAAACATCATCTGGAAGTCGCGGCGACGGTTGCGCAGATCGCTGCCACCAATGTCTCGAAGATTCACGCCTTCAAAGACGATGGAGCCCGAGTCAGCCGGCTCCAACATGGTCAGCAACTTCGACACGGTCGTCTTGCCGCAGCCTGACTCCCCTACCAGGCCAAACGTTTCGCCTTGACGGATCTCCAAGCTCACTCCCGATACTGCCTTGACAGATCCCACCTTGCGGCGAATGAGGCCTCCGGACATGACCGGGAATTCCTTGACCAAGTTCTCCACCTTGAGCAAGACCTGTCCAGGTTCTGGTCGAGCGCTTGGCGCCTCGCCAATGTGCACTTTGAGGGCCGAAGGTCCATCGACGGGGTTAAAGCAGCGGTATTCGTGCCCTTCTTGGTTCGTCAAGGCCGGGCTTTCCACGAAACAGCGCTCCGTGGTTTCGGTGCAGCGGGGCGCAAACCGACACCCCACGAGTTCTTTGGAGAGATCTGGTGGTAATCCCGGGATGCTGAGGAGGCGATCGCCATCAGTGCGCTCAACGCTTGGCACCGACTCCAAGAGGGCTGCGGCGTAGGGGTGGCGCATGGAGGCGAAGATGGTTTCCGTGCTGGCCTCTTCGGCAACTTGGCCGGCATACATGACCACCACACGGTCAGTTCGGCCCGCAATTACGCCCATGTCGTGGGTAATGAGCAGTACGGCCATGCCCAGTTTTTCGCGAAGCGAGTCAATCAGGTCGAGGATCTGAGCTTGAATCGTGACGTCAAGGGCGGTGGTGGGTTCGTCGGCGATCAACAGTTTGGGTTCACAAGCCAAGGCCATGGCAATCATCACGCGCTGGCGCAGCCCGCCGGAGAGCTCGTGGGGGTATTGCATGAGGCGTTCTTCGGGGCTGGGCATCTCGACGAGTCGCAGCACTTCCAACGCGCGCTCGCGAGCTTGTTCTTTGGTGACGTCGCGGTGCAGCATCACGGCTTCTGAAATCTGGCGGCCAATGCGCATCGTCGGATTCAGTGACGTCATGGGGTCTTGAGGGATCAAAGCCACTTCATTGCCACGAACTGAATGCATATCTTTTTCACTCAACGGAGCCAGATCGCGACCCAGCAATTCAACAGAACCGCCCGAGATCCGGCCGTTGGGAGGAAGCAGCCGCATGATGGACAAACCCGTGGTGGATTTTCCGCAGCCAGACTCTCCGACGAGACCGAGGCACTCACCTGGATTGATCTCAAAGGAGACATCGTCAACAGCCGTTACCGATCCTGAACGCATGGAGAATTGTGTTTGCAGATGGGAAACTCGAAGCAGCGGTGCCATGGCCTGAAATCCTACCGGTTTGCCCTCAGCAGAGTCGGCTCAGGGGCCACGAAGCAGGTGTCGCTGCAACTTGCCCAGAGCATTTCGGGGCAATTCAGCGATCTTTCGGTATTCCTGCGGGCGTTTATAGGGGCTAACAAGCTCAGCCATCTGCAGGCGCGCTTGCGCCTCATCGAAGTCGTCGCCAACGACGTAGGCCACCACCGCTTCACCCCAACGTTCTGAAGCAACCCCCACGACGGCAACATCGGCAATGCCAGCTACCCCTCGAAGTAGGTCTTCGATTTCTGAGGGGTACACATTGAAGCCTCCCGAAATGATGAGTTCCTTGGACCGGCCGCAGACCACCACATAGCCTTTGGCGTCGAGTCGCACGATGTCTCCCGAACGCATCCATCCATCGGCCAACACTTCAGCGGTCGCTTCGGGTTTATTCCAATAGCCCTGAAATACCGTGGGACTCTTGACGAATAATTCGGCTTCTTCGCCATCTGCGGGCAGTCGAAGTTCCACGCCAGGCAGCGCTAAGCCGACAGTTCCCGCACGACGTTCACCATCAAGGGGATTCGAGATCGTCAACAACGTTTCCGTCATCCCGTAGCGCTCAAGGATGCGTTGGCCACTGTGTGCTTCGACCGCTTCAAAGAGATCCTTGGGCAACGGTGCTGATCCCGACACGGCAAGTCGCAGTGGTGACAGCGCGCGGAGCAACGAGTTTTCAGCGATGCGTTGCAGCATCGTGGGCACAAGATACGTCGTCGTAATTGCTTCCACGCCAAGCAGGTCCGTAAATGCGCCAGCATCAAATCGATCAGCCACCACCACGCCAGCACCAGCGCCGAGCGAAATCATGAGGGCCACGATGAGGCCGTGAACATGAAACAAAGGAAGCGCGCTCAAGAGTCGATCCTCGGGAGTTATTCCCCACGAATCAATAATCATGGAAGCTTGCGCCGCCACGTTGGCGTGAGACACCATGGCCCCCTTGGGCACACCCGTCGTACCAGACGTATAGATGATGAACGCAAGGTCATCACCTTGCGCGCAGTCAAGCTCCACCTCGGCCACCGCAGTATTGAGCAAGCCTGCTGTGCGATGGCGGACCTTGTCTCCCACGCCCGGCCGTTTCGTGGCCAGTGCCACCACGGGATCTACATCATCAAGGACTCGTTGTCGCTCTAAGTCACTTTGAAAGGTAGCCACCGGCACCAACACCGCCCCGAGTCGAATCACGGCGAGGGCGCTCACAATCGCTTCGCTCGAGATTGCCGCTTCCCAGACCACCCGGTCGCCTGCGGCGACGCCTTCATGGGCCAGCTCTTGGGCGATACGGGCTGTGAGGTGCGCTAACGCTTCGCCAGTAAAGCGCTCGGCTTGCTCGCCATGAACACAGAGTGCTTCGCGCAAAGGCTGGGCAGCCCAAGCGCCGACCCAACGCTGGGGAAGAGTGGAGGCCATAGTTTCCAGTATGGGCCATCGGTTCGCCTCATGGCGCCGTTTGGGTCGTATCCTCATGCCCATGTCTCGGCGTCTGTTCATCGTTGCCCACACACACTGGGATCGCGAGTGGTATCTGCCCTTTGAAGGATTCCGCATGAAGCTAGTGCCCACCGTCATGGGGATCCTCGACACCTTGGAAGCAGACCCGACCTTCCCGCATTTCATGCTCGACGGACAAGTTGCCGCCATTGATGACTATCTCAAGGTTCGCCCCCAAGACGCACCACGAATCCGAGCCCTCGTAGAACAAGGCCGACTCTCCATTGGCCCTTGGTATGTCCTCATGGACGAATTCTTGATATCCGGTGAGACCATCATTCGGAACCTTGAGCGAGGAAGGCGTCGGGCTCTCGAGCTTGGTGGTTCGATGGCCGTGGGCTATTTGCCAGACATGTTCGGTCACATTGCCCAAATGCCCCAAATTTTGAAACAAAGTGGCCTCGACCATGCTGTGGTCTGGCGGGGAGTGCCGTCTGCAGTTACGAGCACGAGGTTTACGTGGACGAGTCCAGATGGAAGTTCGATCGACACCGAATATCTGCCTATCGGCTACTCCAACGCGAGTCAGTTACCCAAAGAAAATCCAGAGTTCTTGGAGCGCTTTTCTGACTATCTCGTCGAAAGCGCCGCGCTCCTTGGAGATGACGTCTTGATGATGAATGGTGGAGACCACCTCCCCATCACCGTCGAATTGCCACATCTCGTGGCCGAAGCCAATGAGATGCAAGATGACCTCGTTCTTGAGATCACCAGTCTTGAGTCCTATGTGTCCTCCACCACTGCCACGCCATCAACTGAGTGGCACGGAGAACTTCGTTCTGGATTTCGGGCCAACCTCCTCATGGGCGTCACCTCGAACCACGTGGGCGTCAAACTGGCAACAGCTGCCGCGGAAATTGCCCTCGAGCGCCGAGCAGAACCACTGGCGGCTCTGGTGTTGTCAACGTCGCCTGAGCGCGATTGTTTCTTTGACGAAGCCTGGCTTCACCTGATTCACAACGCAGCGCATGACTCAATTTGTGCCTGTTCGGTTGACGAGGTCGTTGAAGCGGTCTTGGCTCGAGCGAGCGCAGCACGCAGCATTGCCGAGGCAATCGCCGACGAAGGCCTGCGCAGCTTTGCGAGCCAACTCAGCCATGAAGGTGTTACCGCCCTCAACTTGTCGAGCGTGACCACGACGGGTCTTGTCACCTACACCACGAGTGGCGATCAAGCACCTGCCAATACCCAAGTGCTGAGCCAGCATGCAGGCACCCCCGGGGTAGTCACCATTGACGCCGGCATGATGAAGGCCTTGTTGGGCATGCTCCAAGGACCTCGATTTGGCGATGACGCCTGGATCCAAAGCATTGAGGTTCATGAACTCGACGATGGCTTGCATGTCAGCGCAACCATCGGCCCCGAAGAGCGGCCCAACGTACCCATCGCTGCCGCCAAGCAAGACATTTACGCCCGCCTTGGTGCGCGCCCGGATGTGGCTGTGCACCTGACCTTGAACCAACCAACTATTTACAAAGTGCTTGCCTTGACTGGTCCCCTAGCGCCACTTAGTTGGGCGCCCGTCGAACCCCTTGCCCCAACCCATCGGGTAGTCGTTGGAGATGATGGGCGCTCCATGAGCAACGGCTTGCTCTCGTTGTCCATCGCTGATGACGGAACTTTCAGCGTCAACGGAGTGGGCGGATTTGGTCGCCTCGTTGACGGTGGAGATCTCGGAGATAGTTACAACTACTCCCCGCCCGCCAACGATTCCTTGGTCGACACCCCCATGTCCGTCAACATCGTGATCACCGAGCAGGGCCCTTTGCGCAGCGCCATCACCGTGACGAGGACCTACGACCTTCCCGAATCAGCAGATGAGGTGAGTCACGCGCGCTGCGGTGTGGTGAGCACGCCCATCTCGATGACCATCACCCTCGAAGCCGATCGCCCAGAGATAGGCCTCGAATTGTCGTGGCGAAACTTGTCCAAGGATCATCGACTGCGTCTCCACCTGCCAACGATGGAACCAGCTGCCCATTCGCTCGCAGGCTCAGCGTTCGCCACGGTGCAGCGTGGCCTTAGCGCAGAAGGTCGCCCCGACGAAGTTGGATTGCCCACCTTCCCTGCATCTCGGTATCTCCAAGCTGGACGCATCAGTGTTGCTCATCACGGCGTTCATGAATATGAGCTGGTCGCTATCGACGATGATGGAGCCAACGAAATTGCCATCACCTTGCTTCGTTCAACCGGCATGCTCTCGCGACTTGGGATGACCAATCGGCCATTTCCTGCGGGCCCGCTGACGCCGACTCCCGGGCTGCAACTCCTTGGCTCGATGGTCACCTATCGCTGTCGATTGGGTATTGACGTCGATCCCCTTGCCCTAGCTCAACGACACGACGTCCCGATCGAGACCGTTTCGTCTTTTGGAACGGGGACCTTCGAACCTCAAGGACACCTACTTGGCATCACCGGGGCCATCATTTCCTCCATTCGTCGCCACGAGGGACAACTCGAGGTGAGGCTGTATAACCCAAGTAATCAAGCCTGTGATGTTGACCTAGGCCACCACCACGCTTGTTCCATTGATCTTCGAGGTCAGATCATTGAGGAACTAGCAGGAAGTTTTTCCCTCGGTCCTCACCGGATTGTGACCTTGTTAGTTCGAGAGGCCTAAGTCGCCCAAGGCGTCCCACTCGCCCCGGACCGGTCGATCCATCAGCTGGCGCACCGCTTGTTCTGGGCTGAGCGTTCCTTCAATGATGTCGAGCACGCGTTCAGCGATTGGTAGTTCAACGCCAAGTCGACCAGCGAGCGATACCAAGGGTGCCGCGGACTGCACTCCTTCAGCAATCATGGGGGTTTCGGCCACGATGCCCGACAAATCTCGGCCCGCACCCAATTCCATCCCAACGCGTCGATTCCGACTCCGTGCACTCATGGAGGTCACCATGAGGTCGCCCACGCCGGCCAGACCACCAAAGGTCTGAGAATTGCCCCCAGCAGCGAGGCCAAGTCTGCTCATTTCAGCCAATCCTCGCGTCAGCAACATGGCTCGCGCATTGTCGCCCAAATTCAGTCCGTCAACAATGCCAGACGCAATTGCCAAGACGTTCTTCGTCACGCCCGCAATTTCACAACCAGCCACATCGAGTGAGGTATAGACCCGAAGGTTTGAGCCTTCGAAGACAGCTTGGACTCGCTTTGACGTTGCCTCATCCCCGCAGGCCACCACCGAGCCCGCGGGTTGACCAACGGCGATCTCGTGGGCGATGTTTGGCCCCGTCAGGACAGCAGGCACGGCATGGGGTACACAATCTTCAATTACCTCAGTGATGCGAAGGAGCGAACCTTGCTCCAGCCCCTTGGCCAAAGAGACAATGCCGACACCTGGAGATACGAATGGGGCGAGTTGTTCCAACACAGCCCGTGCGCCGTGTGATGGCACCCCAAGGAAAATGATGGACGCCTCACGAGTCGCCTCTTCGATATGCGACGTCACGCTCATCGCATCAGGGAAGTGACAATCAGAGATGTAGCGAGGATTGGCGCGTTGAGCGTGCATCGTTTGCACCAACGACGCATCCCGTGCCCACAGCGAGGTGGGCCGTGCTCTACTTGCGAGCATGGCTACGGTGGTTCCCCATGATCCAGCGCCGATAACGGCAATACGACGTTCCATCACCCTCTGAGCCTATGAAAGAAACGAGTACTCCACTGCCAAAGGTGCTCACGAGGTCATAGGATCAACCTGTGGACACCAAGCAACACCGCAGCGCCGCGTTGGTGCCCATCAAGGATTTTGCTCAGGCCAAAGCTCGACTTTCAGGAGTTTTGACGCCGCAAGAACGGAGCGACCTGGCCCAAGAACTGGCTTCTGGAGTGCTGAGGGCCTGTTCACTCTTCGATCTTTTTGTCGTTTGTGACGCACCAGAAGTTGCCAGTTTTGCCAATGACCATGGCGCCACCGTCATCTGGACTCCCGAGGTTGGCCTCAATGCGGCCGTTAGGTTTGGCGTGGATCACATCAGTGTGATGGAGTACCCAAGCATCTTGATCTCGCACGCAGATCTTGCCGATCCCGCAAACATTGGCTCACTGCCAGATCACGGCGGCGTCCTGATCGTTCCCGATCATCGACATGACGGCACCAACGTGATGCGAGTGCCGAGAAGTTGTGCTTTCGACTTCTACTACGGCGCTCGAAGTTCACATCGCCATGAAGCAGCAGCCCGCGCAGCTGGATATGAGGTCCACGTGGTTCACGATGAAGCACTGAGTCACGACGTTGATGATGCCGCCGACCTCGCGCGCTATCGGGCCTAGAAACGAAACAAGAGGGGGCCCATAGGGCCCCCTCTTGCTCGATCAACTCGAGAATCGTCTTAGCGACGACGAGTGGTCTTCTTGGCAGCGGTCTTGCGAGCCGGAGCCTTCTTGGCAACCTTCTTAGCTGCGGTCTTGCGAGCCGGAGCCTTCTTGGCAACCTTCTTAGCTGCGGTCTTGCGAGCCGGAGCCTTCTTGGCAACCTTCTTAGCTGCGGTCTTGCGAGCCGGAG
>CAIKAC010000007.1 GCA_903825305.1 uncultured Actinomycetes bacterium | reverse complement strand
TGGAACAACGACCTATCAAGATGGCGACAGCTACACGGTCGGCACCTCGAATGTCACCCTCGCCGCCCAGTGGACGCCGGTTAGTCACATGGTGACCTATGACCTGAACGGTGGACAAGGTACGGCTCCAACACAAAGCACGGTTTTGACCGGTGGCACGGTCGCAGTCAACGTCCCAGGGGTAGATCCAACCAAGGCTGGCTACACCTTCGCCGGCTGGTCTGATGGAACAACGACCTATCAAGATGGCGACAGCTACACGGTTGGCACCTCGAATGTCACCCTCGCCGCCCAGTGGACGCCCGTGAATTACACGGTGACCTATGACCTGAATGGTGGCAGCGGTACTGCACCAACCCAAGGTGACCAAAACACCGGGCAATCTTTCGAAGTCAACACCTCAGGGGTAGATCCAACTAAGGATGGCTACACCTTCGCCGGCTGGTCTGATGGAACAACGACCTATCAAGATGGCGACAGCTACACGGTTGGCACCTCGAATGTCACCCTCGCCGCCCAGTGGACGCCGGTTAGTCACATGGTGACCTATGACCTGAACGGTGGCAGTGGTACTGCACCCAATGGACTCAGTGCTGGGACCGGTTCGACGATCTCGGTGAACCCCATGTTCATAGATCCAACAAGAACGGGTTATGTGTTTGCCGGCTGGTCTGATGGAACAACGACCTATCGAGATGGTGCGACTTACACCGTCGGAAATTCAGACGTCACGTTCCAAGCCGTATGGACGACGCTCTACAACGTCAACTACAACCTGAACGGCGGTACCGGTACGGCGCCAAGCTCGGAAAGCGCAACATCGGGAACGACGATTGCCGTGAACTCGATCATGATCGACCCATTGAAGACTGGCTACACCTTCCTTGGCTGGTCCGATGGTACGGCTATCTACCAAGACGGCTCGTCCTACACAATGGGCTCGCAAAATGTGACCTTCACCGCGCAGTGGGTGGTGAGCCAAGCCCCGCTACCAGGAGGTATTACCAACGGCGACGTTGGCACTCCGACCAACAGCCTCGTTTCCTCATCACAGGTGACAGTGCTCTCGGTTGGCTCAGGTGGTCTCAGCGCTTCGGTAAGCGTTCCAGTGGGTGCGCTGCCAAATGGAACCATGGTCTCGCTCTATCCCGTGGCGAATGCTGGGGCTGTTAGTGGTGAATTACCCTCAGGCCAGTCCTATGTGACCTCGTTTGTTGTGACGTGGCAGGCGCCTGACGGCTCCTCTCCAAATGCGACATCGCCGATCTCGATGACGGTCACCGATGCTGCGATTAAAGCTGGCGACAAGGTCTATGAGATCGTGAACGGAACTGCCACCCTGCTCGCTACGGCTACCCAAGACGGCTCGGTAACCATCTCGTTCTTAGGAGATCCCATCGTGGCGGTCTCGGAAGTCACCCCGCCATCACCGTCACATGGTGGATCATCGACGGGAGGTGCTCCTCGGGTCGCTACAGCGTCGAAGCCAGCCTCTTCGCTTGCCGCAACCGGCAGTAACCTCATCGGAACCTGGTGGTTTGCCGGCGTCATCCTCGCAATCGGCATGGTCTTCGTATCGTGGACGCGTCGAAGGATGCAACACAGCTGAGCTACGAAGTTGCGCTGAGGGCAGTGCGCGAAACTCGCTCCTCTAGCATCGTCGAAGATGGCGAAGCAATACCTTTGCTCGTGATCTCTCAGATCTCCAAGAAAGGCAAAAGCTGATGTCAGCTTGGGTGTTGAGGATTGTCCAATGCTTGGAACGTTACGACCTCGTTTGGTTGCATTGACAGCCGGTCGATATCAGCGAAGCGTTGACTAGGACCAACCAAGCTCGTCTTCGAGTTCCCCAACGTGTTTGGTGAGGGCACCAAAAAGTTGCACGGCATCCATCATTTCCTCGGCGCTAAAGGGATGGATGGAATTGAATGCAAGTGTTCCTTCGAGAACGAAGATGCTGATGATGGCCATTGCATTGGTGACGCGCTCAGACACATGTTCAAATTCAGGTCGTGCTTTGATTGACTCCATGGTGGCGCGACCATCGTCAAGCATTAATTGATCTCCCGGAACTCCGACACCCAAGAGGTAGATGAGCAATTTGAATCGCGGCATCAAGAGCATTGCGGTCTCGATGAAATTCTCTGGAGTAACTACTGGTGAGTAGCGAGTTCCCATCACTTTGGAAACTTGCACCAGCAGGTTGTTCACTGAGCCGAAGTTCCGAAAGATGACCTGGGGGTCCATCTGGATCTTTTCGCCAATAGCGCGTGAGGTGATCTCTTCGACAGGCATTGTCCGCACCATCTCGATCACGGCTTCAATGAGGACTTCCTTAGCTTGATGAGACGGGACGATCGGCGCTCTTTTTTGATGCTCGTTCGACACTGTCTTTCATATTAACGCTGGCTCACTGAAACATTGGGAGGTTCGGTGTTGAAGTCTGTGCACCAATCACGATCTCCCTTTACCTGGCGAGCCAAGGTGGTCACCGAGCAGCCAGAGCAATGGAACAACAGTTTCTCGGAAGTGAATTCCCAAAGCTTCCATGCAGAACATCACCTCTGGCAATGTGAAGAAGATCCAGAGAGATCACATGTAAACAATGTCTTGGCGATATGAGAATGTCTCAGTCGGTTGCGGGGCGCCGGACAATGACCTCGGCAATGCGCCGTTTGTCCATGGCATGCACTCGCAAGGTCCAGCCCTCGTAGGTGATTTCGTCACCTTCATCAGGAATTTCACCGAGCTGGGCGAGTAAAAATCCGCCGAGGGTGACGTAATCACCTTCAGGCAGCTCGAGGCCAATGGTCTCGGGGAGATCGTCAATGGCCATCTGTCCCTGAATCAGCCAGCGTGCTGCATCGACGCGCACCGCCTCTGGCTCTTCTTGCTCAGAGAGTTCATCGACGAGGTCGCCAACAAGGGGCTCCATGAGGTCGCGAATGGTGATCAAGCCAGCCACGCCGCCGTATTCGTCAACCACGAGCGCGGTTCCTCGCTTTTCTTCGCGCATGGTTTCGAGTGCTTCGAGCACATTGATGGATTCGGGGATGAGAAGGGCGGGTCGAATTCTTCGCGATATTTCAACGGAGCTCAGGCTCGCTCCCTCTTCGAAAATGCTCTTGCCTGAACGCAGGAGGTCTTTAATGAACAATAAGCCCACGGCATTGTCAAGATCATCAAGCACTACGGGATAACACAGATGTCCGGTTTCGCGAACGGCTTTGGCAATATCACTCGTGCTCACCGGGGTTTCGAGCACCTCAACATCGATGCGAGGTGTCATCACTTCACGGACTTGCACCTCGTCAATCTCAGCAAGATTGGTGGCAATGAGTTTTGCTTGCTCTGATGTCGAGGCAGAGTCTGCGCGTTGATTGCGCTTGCGACGAAATCCTCGATCCGGTTCTGAACTCACCGGGCCTCCGGTTATGCCAGAGTCTCGGGAACCAGCACCGGCGAGGGCTGGAACGAGGTGTCGTCGTAGTCGCCACCTTCGAGTAGCGAAGCCGTTGCGCGGCGAAGACGAATGGGGTCCAGGGGCTTGACGACCCATCCATTAGCGGCAGATCGACGGGCTTGGAAGACATCGGCACGACGATCGAGCAAGAGCAGGAACGCTGGCGCGAAGACTTCGTCAATGGTGGCGAGCAATCGCAGTTCGAGGCACAAGGCAATGCCTCCCATGGAGCCCATCTGCATGTCAGAGATGACGAGATCGGGCTCGTGTTCCTTGACGAATTCAATAGCTTCAGGGGCTGAGTGGGCCTCAAAGATCTCGACGTCTGGTGCGTCAAGAATCTTGATGACCTGCTCGCGAACGGCAGCGGTATCGGCTGCGACAACAATGGTGTGCACGGTTAAGAACCTAGCAAAATCCCTTACGGGCCTGGAGCGACATCACTGGTGACGAGGCGAACACCAAGTTCTCGAAGGCCTTCGAGACTGTGGAGATCTCCTTGTTGAAAACCAAGGGTGATCACCGGTGTGGGCGCCATGGCGAGGGCTACGTCTTGAATAGCCCCCCGGGCATCTTCTGCTGCTCGGCGAAGGTCCTGGGCGCACAGGCCAAGCTGACCGACGTCATCGTCACGGTCAAGCAGTGAGGCGGGGATTTCGGGGCCGGAGAACCCGCCCAATACTCGGTTGACGATTACCGCATGGGTGCTGAGTTCGGCACTCAAGAGCTGGCCGGCAAAGAAGCGAGCCTCTTCGATGGCATCGCTGCGAGGAGAGGTGACCAACACATAGGCGGTGTCATGAGAGGCCAACAGGTCTCGCATTGTGGAAGCACGCTCGGAGAATCCTCGCTCCATACCAGTGAAGGCTTGAAAGAAACCAACGGCATCATCGACAAGTTCAGCCCCCGCGGCGGCACCCAGGGTTTTGAGTATTGATTGTGTTGCTACCGAGATTGCTCGCAGGTAGGCAGAGGTGGGACTCAAGAGGGCGCGAAAGACGCGGTTCTCGAGGAAACGAGTCAGTCGAGTTGGCGCTGTGATCACATCGAGGGCATTGCGCGTCGGCGGCGTGTCGAGGACCACGATGTCAATGGTCTCGTCATCCATCAATTCGTTGAGCTTCTCAATCGCCATGTACTCCTGCATGCCACTGAGTGACGTCGCCAGGTTTTGATAGAGACGATTGGCCTTAATCGTTGCGGCCTGTTCGGGACTCGGGGCATAGCGATCGATGAGGGCGTCGAAGGTGGCTTCGGTGGTGAGCATGGCGGCACGCAACGATCCCTGGCGAACATCGGGAATCAGGCGCGGGGTGTTGTCGAGTTCCTCGATGCCAAGGGCATCGGTGAGGCGACGTGCTGGATCAATAGTGAGAACACACACCCGCTTGCCAGATTCAGCCAAGCTCAGCGCCAGAGCACTTGACACGGTGGTCTTGCCGACGCCGCCCGGCCCACAGCACACCACGACACGCTTTTCACTCAGAGATTCAACGAGATGCATCATGTACATCCAGAAGGTGACTCTGCGCCAAGGCTCGCTGCGAGATCGGCCACCATGGCTGATTCCGCGCGCAGGCCATCAAAGGCGGGGAGTTCGATGAGATCAATGGCGAGTTCTCGGGCAAGCCGTTGAAGTTCCGGCTGCTCAGTGGCGCTTCGAGCTTGAGAGAAGGCGTAGGCCTCTTGCAGCTGCATCGCTAATGCGTCATCGAGATCTGCGTCCTTGAGGTGCTCAAGCACGCTTGGGGAGAAGACCCGGTGAACGCGATTGGCAACGATGAGCGACAAGGTGATGTCCGCTTCATCTTCGATGCGATACGCCGCTTCGATGGTTTCGGTGATGGGCAGTTCCTCTGGGGTGGTCACCAGAATTACCCCGCACCGATTTCCATCGGCAAGCAGGGTTGCAACTTGTTCTGCTTGTTCTTTTACTGGACCAGTTCTCGCAACACGGGCGAGGCCAGCTGGCGAGGTGAGCAAGGTCAAGGCGTGACCGGTCGCTGGCCCGTCGACCACGATGGCATCGAGGTCATCTCGGTTCGCGAATTGTTTGATCTTTCCGAGTACTAAGACATCTCGTAAGCCAGGAATTGATCCAGCGATCACGTCAATGAGTCCTGATTTATGGAGCCGACGTGACACGGCCTTCATGCCGTGATCGTTGAGATAACCAACCAGCGCATCATCGGCTGCCACGTGACGGCCCAAGACGCAACCATCTGCTGGTGATCGATATAGCAGCATGTCTTCTTGAGGCAAGCTGCCCTCGAGTCCGAAGTGCCGGGTGATCTCTGGTCGTCCATCGAGTTCGACGAGCAGCGTTCGCGCTCCTTGATCGGCGAGTGCCCGAGCCAAAGCAGACGCCACGACAGTCTTGCCAACTCCGCCTTTTCCAAGGAGGATTCTCACCTTGGGACCTGAGGGGTGGATTATCGCTGCCATGGCCTTTTCACGCTAGCGAGCCGGGAAATCTTCGGACCCTATTAGTAAAACCACAGGTCAGAGGCCTTGTCAGGTCGAGTACCGGGCAGTAAGTTGGTGCGACCGCAATGGAGCGGTTTGTCACTGGGGGGTGACTCATGATTGATGAGCAACGTGATTGGCGCCGATTGGCTGCCTGCAAAGGTCCATACGCAGAACTGTTCTTTCCTCCGGTGGCTACTGAGCGCAAAGAAGACAAGCTGGCCCGCGAGTCGGATGCCAAGCGAATCTGCGGTGAGTGCGCCGTTGTTAACGACTGCCTCGAACACGCAATTTCAGTTGATGAGTCACACGGCATTTGGGGTGGCTTGAACGAATCAGAACGACGCATCTACGTCGCCAAGCGTTCGGTAATGATCCGCTAGTCCTCAGTGGCGCCGCTCAGCATGGCGGGCACACTGAGCATGGTGACAATGAAGAGTGCGAAGGTCACGAGATGGACTCCCGTGCACCACAGGCACAGCGCTTTGATGATGAGCAGTTCTGCTGCAACGAGCCACAGGACAAAGCCGATGCCCATCACGGCATACACAATTCGCGCGATATGAATTCGAGCGTCTTGTGATTTCCACGCCCACGGCGAATTAATCGCGAGACCAACGATGAAGTACCCCAAGCCAAGGATGGCTACGGGAATGTGAAAGACGTAACTCTGCGGAGACGTCGTTACCTTCCAACAGTCGATCGCGCCCGTGGCATTACAGATCAAGGCCTGTTTGCCCACAAAGTGGACAATGGTCATGTAGATAGCAATGCCGAGACCTACGAGCGTGAGCAGACCACTCGCGATCACGGCCCACAGCGGAGCTGGGGCGACGGGTCGCTTGAGGTCTATGGCCACGGAGTTCCTAGTACCCGAGTGCCTTCGCCGCAGCTTTGACGCCGGCTGAAGTGCACACCGAACCAGGTTTGCCACCATCGATGTGGCAGATCGACGCCGTCATGTAGTTGGCGGTGGCCACGATGGCTTGGGTGGCTGGGTTGCTTGCGTTACTGAGTCCTGCGGCAATCTGGTCCCGAGTTGAGCCGGTGAGCACGGTCGGTGAGTAACTCGCCCCTGCAATGAGCGTTTGGTTTCCAAAGTCTAAGAAGGGAATGGATCCCGGCTGATTAGCAGGAATCGAGGGGAAGAAGGCGTGTGAGTCATAGGTGCTTACCAACTTGAGCTCTTGGGCTGTTGGCGTCATCAAGGGTGCCCAAGCGGTACCAGCGGCGTTGTAGTAATTGGCATAGGCCTCTACCGCATGGAGGGAGATGTAGGGAGAGCTATAGCTGGCCTTTGAGAAGGTAAAGGTCTGCGTGTTGGGGTACACGTCAGTGCTCGATGACTGCATGTTGCCAAGGTTTGACCAAGTACCAAATCGGCTGAGCGCGGCAATAAAGGGCCAGCGTTCGGCAGCACAGTACGGGCAGTATTCGGCGCCGTAGTAAAACACGGCTGGCAGTGAGGATTCGGCCCACTTGAGCGCTGGCTGGCCCTTGGTGGTGGTTGGAGCTGTAACGCTTGCGACACTCGAGTTGATGCCCACGGTGTTGTACACGCTCGTTGGGATGGACGTGACTTGAGCAACCACTGAGGCTGAGGCCGGCTCAAAGGTCTTCGAGCCGCCGCCACCGTTGCTTGACGATGAAGTCAACTTCACAATGACGAGCACTGCCACAATCACAACAACGAGCCCCACGGAGCCCCACGCAATGAGCTTGGCGTTGGATCGACCACCCGCCTTCGTCGGTGCCTTTTTCGTGCTGACGGTGCGACTCTGGTCTTTACTTTGTTGTTTGTTTTTGGCTGGCTGCGCCACGATGGACTCCTCTGTGTACGTCAGGCCAATGTAGCGCCCTACCGGCACAGTTTTGGCTCAGCCCAGTAGCAAATGCTCAGTGAGTAAACAAGGCGTGACGTCAGGCGTCAGCCACGGCACTATCAAGAGCACTCAGTAACCGAGCCGAACAACCCTCCAACTGGTGCAGAGGAGGAAGCAAGGTGGCAATTTTCTGCACTAACGCCTGATACGCGACTGCTCCCGGGCTCGACCCGGTGATGGCGGGGACGCCGTCATCACCGCCCTCAACGACCGCAGCATCGAGGGGGATGGAACCGAGTAGGGGTACGCCAATTGATTCGGAGAGACGCAGGCCACCGCCAGAACCAAATACCGCTTGAGGGGTGCCGTGTTCGCAGGTAAATGAGCTCATGGTCTCAATGGCGCCCACCACTCTGAGGTTGGATCGCCGCGCCAAGGTGGCGACGCGACCTGCCACCTGTTGCGCCGCCATAGGTGGTGTGGTGACGATGAGGACTTCAGTTCGTGGGAGATGCCGGGCGAGTCCCATGGAAACGTCACCCGTTCCAGGTGGCAAGTCGATCAAGAGATAGTCGATGTCATCCCAATGGGCGTCTTCAATGAATTGTTGAACCGCGCGGTTGAGCAAAAGTCCCCGCCACAAAATGGCATCGCCTTCATCAGCCAACAGACCCATGGAGAGCAACTTGATGCTGCCGCGACCAACGCTTGTTTCAATCGGCACCATTTTGTGCTCACGAGCTTGGACTCGATCATCAATGCCCAGCATGCGTGGAAGTGAGAATCCCCATACGTCGGCATCGAGCACGCCAACACAAAAACCTTGCGCGGCGAGGCCCATGGCGATGTTGGCCGTGGTGGAAGACTTTCCCACTCCACCTTTGCCCGAGGCAATGGCCAAAATGCGCGCTCCAGAGGGGATGGAGGTGATGGGTGCATCTTTCTGTGCGATTCGTCGAGCTCGATCCATGAGCGCGGCTTTGGCTTCAGGGTCAAGATTGCCAATATTGATGGTGACCTCACGAACTCCCGGGACCTTGGCAATGGCTTCTCGGGCATCGCGCTCGATTTGGCCGCGAAGAGGACACGAGGGCGTGGTGAGTGCGACGGTCACGGTGAGCGCACCGGCTTGGGAGGCGATGTCAGTCACCATCCCAAGGGTGACGATGTCGGCGCTCAACTCGGGGTCAATGACGTGACGAAGTTGCTCCCGTACTGCTTCTTCGAGCTCTCTGTCGCTTGGTTCCACGCCTTTTACGCTATCGGTGCTAGGAAAAATTGGTGAAGAACTCCCCCTGAGGGCGCAGGGTCAGCGCTTGTCGCTAGCATGGAGGGGTATCCCGTGAGGGTCAGTATCCCAGGAGGACGAACCATGTCGCTTGCAACCTCAGTCAACATTTCGAAGAAGCCAGAGCCCGTTACCTTGTCAGACCTCGCCGTCTCTAAGGTCGCTGAGTTGCTCGCTGGCGAAGAGAACGGCTCTGAACTCGCCCTTCGTATTGCGGTGAAGGCCGGCGGTTGCTCGGGATTCCAGTACGACATGTTCTTTGACTCAGACATCGCCGACGGTGATGTCGTCAGCACCTTTGGTGACGTTCGCGTTGTCGTTGATGCAGAGTCAGCCGAGATGCTCACCGGGTCATCGCTTGACTACCAAGACGGACTCAACGGAGCGGGCTTCCACATCACGAACCCCAACGCTTCGCGCACCTGCGGTTGCGGCAACTCTTTTAACTAGACAGCTCCGTGTCGCCAGATGCGGCGTCGACCGTTACGGTCACGCTCAATGGAGAATCCGTCGCGCTGCCTCTTGAGGCCACACTGCTTGATGCCTTGCGTGAAAGCGGAGGCTGTCATTCCGTAAAGGACGGGTGTAGTCCTCAAGGCCAGTGTGGTTGTTGCACGGTACTTGTCGATGGCCAGCCGCGCGTCAGTTGTGTGACGCCAATGCGTCGTGTGGCAGGTCGCACGATTACCACCTTGGAAGGTGTTGATCCTCACCTCCTTGATCGACTGGTCGTGGCGTTCGAAGCCACAGGGGCTGCGCAGTGCGGATTTTGCACTCCCGGGATCGTGAGTCGCTTGATTGGACTCGCCCGAAAAGGAGTCCCTGACGAAAAAGCGGTTCGCACCGCGCTAGCGGCTCATTTGTGTCGCTGTACGGGTTTTCAACCCATCGTCGAAGCCGCTTTACGGGCCCTTGATCCAACTGCGGAACTTGCCCCTCCTCGGAACCCGGAACTCGCTGCTCAGCGCGCAGGCCTTGAATCTGGGGTCAGCCAAGTCGTGAGTCGAGATGTGGTGACCGGAGCCTTTCGTTTTATCGCCGACGAGGATGCTTCGCTGATTGCCTATGGCACTGATGATGGTGGGTACTCGCTCGGTGCCACGCTCAGCCAAGCGCGAGACAACGCCTCAAAACGCCAAGGGCGAAACTCCACCGTGGCCCTTAAAGCCCCGTTAGCAATACCTGAGCTCGACGGAGCAGCGGTGGAGTTGACGACATGTTTTGTCGAGCCGGCATACCTTGAGCCCGATGCGAGCTTCGCTGAACCGGGTTCGCATCCCACGCCGGCCTTTGCCAACGCCGGCGCATTTGGCGCCAAACGAAGGTCGAGCGTTGGGGCAGACGCTGAGCGCCTCGCCCAAGAACAAGGTACAGGCGTTTTGGCTGTCTGGCCTCGCGAAGAGGTTGTTCGCCGAGGAGCAAAGCGCCCACCAATTTCACTGGCACTTCGAGCAGATGGTTCAGGAATGGTGCGTATTGCGCGCACTCCAGACAGCGATGATCTTTCAGAGATTGTTGAAACGCTGTCGGCGTTGGTGCCTGATCTCAGTGTCGAGGTCATCGACACCATTGGCCCTCGGGTGGGAGCCACCCATAGAGGTGCGGTGATTGCTGAAGTCCTTGCTGCTCGCTGTGTGGCCCAGCACCGCGCTGGAGAGCCGTTTGTCGTCACCCTCGACACCGGAGCGAGCGCTTCGGTCGAGATGCGCGATGGTGCGATTGAGGTTTCTGTTCGAGCCGGTGATGCGCTTTGTCCCATCACCTTGCGCTCCTATGTCATTGGTGCGGTTCATCAGGCATACAGCCAAGTCACCTCAGAAGGGTTGGCCATTGGCGATGGTGGCGAAATTCATGACCTCACCATTCGTTCCTTCGGAATTGTTACCGCTGCTCAGACTCCGCCCATCTCGGTCCATATTGAGCCATCGAGCGAGGAGCCGGTTGCAGTGGGCATGGCAGTGTTCGCCGCGGTCATGGCCGCCGTGTGGTTCGATGAAGGTATGGTCAAACATTGGCCTACAAGACGAGAGGTGCAGTGATGGCAACGCCGGTTGGTCCCTACAGTCCCATTGTTCGAGCTGGTGAATGGCTGATCACGTCAGGACAACTCGGTCTTGATCCATCGGCGACGAGTCCCACGCTGGTGACGGGTGGTACTGCTGCCCAATTGGCGCAGGCGCTCGAGAATGGTCGAGGACTCCTCGAAGCCCACGGCGCCAGTATTCAAGACGTAGTACGCGGGGCAATTTTCTTGACGAACATGGATGACTTCGCCGCGGTTAATGAGGTGTGGATCGGATTCTTTGGCGATCACCGACCAGCACGAAGCGCCATTGGTGTGGCCTCGCTTCCCATGGGCGCGGACATTGAAGTTGAACTGTGGGCGATCGCTCCTTCAGCGTGAGCGACGAGACGAGTCGGGGCGAACAGCCCAGTCGCAGCGTGATTGATCGCATTGCGAGGTGGATCGATCCCTCAGTAGGGACTAAAGGTGTGGTCTATGGCACCATTACCGTCGGCGCGGTCATCGCCATTGATGGTTCCCATGTCACCTCCACCTTCCGCATGGTGGCGACCACTGCCCTCGTGCTCTTGCTGTACTTTGCAGCGCACGTCTACGCCGAAATCCTGTCTCGTCGTTTTTCCACGCCAGGCGCCGTCTCTAGTGGGCTCATCAAAGAGGTGATGCGCTATGAGTCGGGAATCGTCCGTGGCGCTTCCATTCCCGTCTTGGCGATGGCAATACCCGCGCTCTTTGGGTTGAATATTGGCGCTGTGCAACTTGTCGGCCTCGCTGCCACCGTGCTGTGCCTCGTGGCCTTCGAGGTATTGGCCGGCATCAAGGCCAAGTTCACTCCCATGCAATTGGTTGTTCAAGCAGCGATCGGCGTTGGCTTTGGCGTGGGCATTATTGTGATTCGCTGGGTATCTGCCTAAGGCAGCGCACGATTTAGGGTTCTGCGCTCCAGGCCTGCTGACTCATCCGATAGCCCACGCTTCGCACCGTCTGAATGAGGTGGGCGTTCGCCTCACCGAGCTTTGCCCGAAGACGCCGTACGTGAACATCGACGGTTCGAGCCCCGCCGTAGTACTCGTATCCCCAGACGCGATTCAAAAGCGTCTCTCTGGTGAAGACCTTGCCGGGATTGCTCGCAAGGAAACGCAAGAGTTCATATTCCATGAAGGTCAAGTCAAGCGTCTTGCCCGATACCGATGCTTGGAAGGTTTCGAGGTTGATAGCCAAGGGCCCCATCTCGACGACTTCGGTTCCTGAGCCTCGGCCGAGGCGGCGAAGCGCACCCGAAATTCTGGCGGTAAGTTCAGCGACATCGAAGGGTGCCATCACAAAATCTTCGAACAGCTCTTCTCGGCCTTCGAGACTGCCGACCTGGTCAGCACCAACCACCATGATGATGGGGCTGATGGAGTCCTCTCGACGTCGTAAGCCCCGTGCCAGCGCGGTGGCGCTGGCGAAATCTTGGCGGGCATCGATCACAACACCAGCAATGGACGCCTGGCCCGCAAGTGACTCGGCGTGTTCAAGTGATTCGACACAGGTGTAGGCGTGTTTTGACTCGGTGACAGCAAGGAGTACCTCAGCAGCACTGCCATGGGGAAAGCAAAGGATGGTGTCCACGAGTCTTGGTGCGTCCTAGAGCCTAGGAAGGTAGCGATTGAGTTCGAAAGCTGAGATCTCGCCCTTATAGGCCGACCATTCCTCGCGTTTGTTGCGAATAAACCATTCGACGATGTGATCGCCCAAGGTGGAGCGAACGAGTTCTGAACCTTCGAGATCATCAACGGCGTCATGTAAGTTGCTCGGCAACACGCGAACACCGCGAGCTTCGCGCTCGTGAGCATCGAGTTCGAACAGGTTTCCGGTGGCCTCTTCGCCGAGCACATAGCCGCGCTCGATACCGGCGAGGCCTGCAGCCAAGATCACGGCAAAAGCGAGGTAGGGATTGGCGGCTGAATCGGGAGCACGGTACTCAATGCGCGTTGAATCCAAACGACCAGCTTTGACGACTGGCACTCGCACAAGCGCCGAAGAGTTATTGCGAGCCCACGAAACATGAACGGGTGCTTCGTGGCCGGGGACCAAACGCTTGTAGGAGTTGATCCACTGATTCGTAATCGCCGTGAACTCATTGGCATGGGTCAAGACGCCAGCGATGAACGAGCGAGCAACTTCTGAGAGTCCATACGGGTCGTTCTCATCAGCAAAGGCATTCTTGCCGTCTTTGAACAAGGAGACATGCGTGTGCATGCCAGAACCTTGTTCGCCACCAAGCGGCTTAGGCATGAAGCTCGCTGCTACCCCAGCGGAACGTGCGATCTCTTTGATGATGAGGCGAGTGGTAATCACCGAATCCGCCATCGTCAATGCATCGGTGTAGCGCAGATCAATTTCATGCTGACTTGGGGCGTCTTCGTGCTGGGCATGTTCAACGGGAATCCCCATGTCCTCGAGGGTCAACACGGTGCGCCGACGAAGCTCACTGGGCAGATCTGCGAGCGCCAAGTCGAAGTAACTTCCTGAATCCAAGGGCATAAGGGGTGCAGTTGGATCAAGGTTTTGGAAGTAGAAATATTCGATTTCAGGTGAGGCGAAGAAGGTGTAACCCTGGTCGTGGGCACTGTTCAGGACTCGGCGAAGCGCTTGTCGAGGACATCCCTCAAAGGGACTTCCGTCCAAGTTCACGACATCGCAAAACACCCGTGCCATGCTCGCTTGCCCATCGCCAAGGGGCAACATCTGGAAGGTGGACGCATCGGGCCTCGCCAACACATCAGCTTCTTGAATGCGGCTGAAGCCATCGACGGCCGAGCCATCGAAGGTCATGCCTTCTTCCAAGGCATTTTCGAGTTCGGCCGGCGTGATCTGGAATGCCTTGGGCGTACCGAGCACGTCGGTAAACCAGAGTTGGATGAAGCGGATACCCCGCTCCTCAACGGTTCGAAGCACGTATTCGTTTTGTGAGTTCATAACGACTTCCCTTAGATGCTTGCTGAATTTCTAGCCGAAGACGCCACACGCCGGGCCCGTGGGGGCCCGGCGTGTGAAACAGTCAACGATTTGTCTTAGCGACGAGTCGCAGCCTTCTTTGCCGGAGCCTTCTTGGCAGCAGTCTTCTTCGCTGGCGCCTTCTTGGCCGGTGCACTCTTAGCACCCGACCTCTTCTCAGCGTCGGAGCAAATCGTGTTCACCATCAAACGGGTGACGGTGTACGGGTCCATGTTGGCGTTGGGGCGACGGTCTTCGAGGTAGCCCTTCTTCTCAACATTGCAGATCCACGGAATCCGAATTGATGCGCCACGGTCAGACACGCCATAGCTGAACTGCGTGTAGTGAGCAGTCTCGTGGTGACCAGTGAGACGCTGCTCAATACCGACGCCGTAGTTCTGGATGTGCTCGGTGATGTTACGGCCAAGTGCCTCGGCACCTTGGATGATGTACTTCCATCCGCCGTCAGCGCGCATCTGGTTTGTGGAGAAGTTGGTGTGGCAACCCGCACCGTTCCAGTCACCCAAGATGGGCTTGGGCTCCAAGGTGGCGAAGACACCAAAGTCTTCGGCGATGCGGAAGAGCAACCAACGAGCAACCCACAGTTGGTCGGAGACCTCTACGGGGGGCAGGGCGCCAATCTGGAACTCCCATTGCGCCATCATGACTTCTGCGTTGGTGCCTTCAATGGAGAGACCAGCGATCATGCACGCCGCCGTGTGGGCTTCGACGATGTCGCGACCGGGCATCATGTCGCCGCCAACGCCGCAGTAGTAGGGACCCTGGGGAGCGGGGTAACCCGTCTCGGGCCAGCCGTAGGGGCGGTCGTTTTGGATGAAGGTGTATTCCTGCTCGAGGCCGAAGTAGGGCTCGTACTTGGCGTACTTCTTGGCAGTAGCGACGAGCTTGGCGCGCGTGTTTGTCGGGTGGGGTTTGCCGTCAACGGTCAACACCTCGCACAACACGAGAATGTCGTCAGGGCCACGCAGGGGGTCTGGGCAGGTGAAGACGGGCTTGAGCACACAGTCGGAGTTGTCGCCCGTTGCCTGGTTGGTGCTCGATCCGTCAAAGCCCCAGATCGGAGGGGTCTTGCCGTCAGCGATGATCTTGGTCTTCGAGCGCATCAGCGGTGAGGGCTCGGTGCCGTCGATCCAGATGTATTCAGCCTGGTAGGGCACAGGTTCTCCTTTGGTGGTGGCGGTGGCCAGTTCACAACAGGGCCACATCTCGGTTTTATGAACGTTCCTAGTTTGCCCCTAAAAATCAGTGTCCTTGGCGCTGTCGTGTGAACAGCATGTGAACTCATGTCTGAAGCAGCCTGAGAGGGCCTCCATCGTCCCCGGTAGGCTTTGGCTATGGCTGAGATCAAGGTGGCGGTGGCACAGCTCAACCCCACCGTGGGCGATTTGGTGGGCAATAGAGCAGCCATCGTCGAGGCCATGGCGCAGGCCAAGCATGCCAATTGCGATCTCATTGTCTTTCCCGAACTCGTCATTACTGGCTATCCACCGGAAGATTTACTGAATAAAGAGGGCTTCGTGGCCCAAGCAGCATCGGTGCTCGATGAGATTGCAGCCATGACGAGCGAGATGTGCGTGATTCTTGGCGCCGTGGTTTCAGCTGATCGAGCTGGGCTCTCGCTTGCGGGCGCTCGAGACGCACGCGAATCGGGCATGGCCAAGCCCGCGGCCTTAGCCAATGTGGCCGCGGTTCTGCGCCATGGTCGGGTTGAGCAACTCATCGCCAAACAGCTCCTGCCGAACTATGCGGTCTTTGACGAACAACGCTGGTTTGTCCCGGGAGAAGATCACGGCAGCCTGATTGACCTCAAAGGTCATCACGTTGGCGTTGTGGTCTGTGAAGACCTCTGGAGTGCCGACGGCCCAGCAAAGCAACTCCAAGCTCTCGGCGCAGAGGTGATGGTGAGTATCAATGCTTCCCCCTTTGCTCGAGGCCAACAGCAACGCAGAGAAGACATTGCGCGAGCGCGACTCGGCCAAGGGTCGTGCGTCATGGTTTACGTGAACCAAGTTGGGGGCCAAGACGAACTGGTCTTCGACGGCGGCTCTTTTGTGATGGATGGCACAGGAATCGTCACAGCGCGAGCCAAACTGTTCGAACCTGACCTCGTGACGGTAGTCATTGACGACGACCTCGCTGTGGAAGCCGACGAAGCCATCGAAGCGATGGGTGACTTAGCCAGCATCTATCAAGCTCTCGTCCTTGGTACGCGTGACTACATGACCAAGAACGGTTTTCGCGATGCGCTCGTTGGCCTCTCGGGTGGCGTTGACTCAGCGATTGTTTCAGTGATTGCCGCCGATGCCATCGGTGCTGATCACGTGCGATGCATTGCCATGCCATCTCGCTATTCCTCGGATCACTCACTGAGCGATGCCCAAGAGCTCGCCACTCGCCTTGGTGTCATTCTCGAGACCATTGGTATTGAGCCTGCCCACACGGCATATGAGTCCATGTTGGGCAGCGCTCTTGGCCAAGCGCCTACAGGACTTACCGAAGAGAATCTTCAGAGTCGGCTCCGTGGCGTGCTGCTCATGGGTATCTCGAACGCCACGGGCGCCATGGTGTTGACCACCGGTAACAAATCGGAAATGGCTACCGGATACTCAACGCTCTATGGCGATTCAGCAGGGGGTTATGCGGTCATCAAAGATGTGCCCAAGACCTTGGTGTACGAGTTGTGTCACTATCGAAACCAACTCGCCATTGCGCGTGGTGAGCGCGCACCTATCCCCGAGAACATTCTCACCAAAGCCCCCTCGGCGGAACTACGCCCTGATCAGCGAGATGAAGATTCCCTACCGGCTTATGAGATTCTTGACCCCATTCTGGCTGGATACATCGAAGAGGACCTGACCGCAGAAGAGCTGATTGCTCAGGGTCATGATCCACAGATCGTGGCCCGGGTCTGTCGACTCGTCGACATTGCAGAGTACAAACGCCGCCAAATGCCGCCAGGTCCGAGGATTACCGCAAAGGCATTTGGCAAAGACCGTCGGATGCCGATTACGAATGGGTTTCGCGGTTAAGGGTGAGGTCGCGAGACGATTCCTAGGCGTCGAGGGCGAAGCGAACAACGCCGCGGTTGGGATCAATATCTCGAAGTAGGGATGTACTGAGTTTGAGGTGCTGTCCGGGGATGCCATGGCGGAGTTTGGCTTCGCCAATGCGTTGGCCTCCCTGCGATGCCGTGACGAACTTGGCTTCGCTGAATTGCGAGAGTCGAAGCAGGGTTTCGGTGGGCCGCGAAACAATAATGCGATTGGGCCACACCCAAGCAATGGGGGCTTCAACTTCAACTCCGAGACTCAATCCCGAATCTCGACCTAGGCCAAGGTCACTCGCAATGGCAGTAGCGATACGGCGAGCGTTGAGCGCACAGCGATCAGCAGTCTCAACTGGGTGGAGCACGTTACCGGCGGCGTAGATACCAGGCCGATTCGTTCGCCCGAAATAATCGCTGGCCGGACCGAGGCTCGCTGGGTCAATTGCCACGCTAGAGCGACGGGCCAATTCGTGATCGGGAATCCAATCGGCACTAAAGACGATGGTGTCAACGTCGAGCTGGCGCTGCTTCGATGACTTGGTATCTTCCAGCATCACGCTAGCCACTCGACTGTGGCCGTTAATACCCGTCACGCGGGTATTAACCCACGTGGGAACTCTCAAGACCTGATGCACGAAGGGTGCCACTCCAGTGAGGCTTTGGGGGCGGCTCAGTTCAGTTGCGAGTGCCACCACCTTGACTCCGGCGTGACGCAAGCTCAGGACGGCTGAGTACGAGACATGTTCCGCTCCCACCACGAGGGCACGAGAGCCAATGGGACGACCCGCAGCAACCCACTGTTGGAGTTGTCCCGTCGTGAATACGCCAGCTGGCCGGTCGCCGGCAACCAGTCGGGCTGGTCGAGGACGCTCTCTGGCTCCCGTGGTAATGAGAACTGCGGCTGCATCGTGGTGCTCAATTCCCGATGCCGAGGTGATGCTGACGACGAGCTGTTGTGGGTCGAGATCAGCGGTGGCACTGAGGTGAAGCGTCACACCAGCCTTGAGGGCGTCAGCAGTGAGGCGTTCGGCATAGCGAGGGCCGGTCAGCGTGCGGTGGAGATCTCGAATGCCAAAACCCTGGTGGTGACTGTGTCGAGGAATGCCCCCGGATTCGGCTTCGCGTTCCACAACGATGACCTTGTCGATACCTCGTCGCTTCAATTCAATTGCTGCACTCAGCCCAGCAGGACCAGCGCCAATGATGACTACGGGCTTATTCATCAGAACTCACTTCAAAGCACTCGAGTACCTGAGCACTGCAGTAGAAGCCTTGGCAGCGTCCATTCATCGCGCGGGTTCTGCGTCGCAGGCCCTCTTGAGTGGTCGCCGGCATAACAGCGCGCGCCGCATCGCGAATTTCGCCGGCGCTGACATGTTCACAGTGACAGAGCACCTGGCCATAGGCCGGATCCGCTGCAATTTTTGAAGGGTCTTGATAGGGCCGGCATTGCGATTCGCCAAGGGGGGGCATGGTGAGATCCTCGCGAAAACGAGGATTGGCAGACAAGGTCACACCAGCCTCTTCGAGGAGTGTTGCAACGTGGTCACCAATGGCCATGGATGCGGTTAAACCTGTCGAGCGAATCCCACCTACGCAGATGTACCGCTGATCCGCGTGAAGGTGAATTTGATAATCGCGATGTTGACTCGCGGCGCGCAAACCTGCGTACGTCGCCGTGACTTCTTCATCAATGAGCTCAGGCATGATGCGACGTCCTGCTTCGATCAGCCGGGTGATGCCATCATGTGTCGTCGCTGTTGCGTTCTTGTCCTCGATGTCATCGGCAGTTGGGCCGAGCAAGACATTGCCAAATGCGGTGGGAGAGACCAACACCCCTTTCGTCGTGGCCGTTGGTACCGGCAGGATGATGGAAGACAGGAGTGATCGGGCGAGTTTGTCAAAGACAATGAGCTCTCCGCGTCGAGGGGTGATCGTGAATTCATCGTGGCCGCAATAGTCGTTAATGGAATCCGAGAAGAGCCCAGCAGCATTGATCAACCACGTCGATGAATACTTCCCCTGAGACGTGGTGACGAGGTGCCGACCATCCTGAGTCGTCACGCTGACAACTGATGAATTAAAGGCAAAGGTGACACCGGCGTGCTTCGCTTGGGTAGCGAAGGCGACGATAGGGCTCCACGGGTCGATGATGGATTCATCGGGAACCTCGAGACCACCGAGTACACCGGGGCCGAGGTGTGGCTCTCGCTCGTAAATCTCGGAGGACTCAAGAATGCGAGTGTGGTGATAGCCGTTTGCGATGGCCTTTTCTTGGAGCGCGGGAAGTTCCGCTCGTTGATCCTCATCCCACGCCACGAGAATGGCTCCCGTCTTTTCAACGGCGATGCCACAGTGCTCGCTATAGGCCAAGAGACGCTCGTAACCACGCGAGACCAGGGTCGATTCGAGCGAGCCGGGTACGCAGTCAAAACCAGTGTGCAAGATCGCCGTGTTTGCCTTGGAGGTGGCATTACCCACGTCGCTGCTCTGTTCAAGAACACAGATCGACAGCTCAGACCGCGAGAGTTCGCGGGCAATGGCACAGCCGACCACTCCGGCTCCAACGATGATGACATCAAACTGCTCAGCCACGATGGTCTCCGGCCTGGCGGGCATGAAGAATGGCGAGCTCAAACGCCGCGAGGCGATCACGAGCTGCTTCAACGCTCCGTGACGGTTCAAAGGTTGCACTAATGGGTGCTCGAAAAGGTGTTAGCTGCGTGTCTGCCCCCGCACCCCAGCGAGCCAAGGCGGCAGCGCCGAGGGCGGTGGCATGGGGTGAAGCGAACACTTCCACAGGGGCTTGGATGAAGTCTGCAAGAAGCTGCATCAACACTACCGACTGGGTCAATCCGCCGTCGACTTTGAGCGACGTTAACGCTGCGCCCCGGTCTTGTTCAATGGCGCGCACCAACACGGCCGTTTGAGCGGCGATGCCCTCGAGGACGGCGAAGACCAACTCGCTGGGGCCCGCGGCTAACGACAAGCCTTCAAAAATCGCTCTGGTGTTGGGTGACCAGTGAGGGGCGCCGAGTCCCGCAAAGGAAGGAACACAGATTGCTCCGGCACTGCGATCGGCAGCGAGAGCAATGCGGTCGAGGTTGCTGGCTTGGTCAATGATGCCCAAGCGTTGCAGCCACGCAATGGCTGATCCAGCGGTGTAGACCTGACCGTCGAGACAATAGGCAGGAAGTCCGGGCCCCGTCCAGGCAACCGAAGCAGAGAGGCCACTTTCGGAACGCAGTGCCTGGGCTCCGGTGTTGACCAGCAAAAAGGCTCCCGTGCCAAAGGTGCACTTGGCGTCACCGGCTTGAAGGCATCCTTCGCCAACTAGGGCTGCTTGTTGATCAACCACCAACGACGCAACGGGGAGCGAGGGACCAAATGCAGAGGTTTCCCCAAGCTCTCCTGCACAAGCCACGAGGTCGGGGAGCATGGAGACATCGAGAGAGAAATAGTCGGCGGCAACGGGTGACCAGGTTCGAGAATCGAGATCAAGCAACAAAGAACGCGACGCGGTAGCCACATCGGTGACACAGGCGCCAAAGAGTTGGAAGTTCAGCCACGCATCGATGCCAGTAACACGCTGGCCCTGTTCAGCGTGTTGCTGAAGCCACGCCAACTTTGGCGCGGTGAAGTAAGGATCGAGGGGTAGCCCCGAAATGTGTTGCAATTCTTTGGCATGATCACGCAGTCCTGCTGCAAGCGATGTGGCTCTGCGGTCTTGCCATGAGATCACTGAACTCGAAGGCGCTCCCGTCTGAGGGTCAAAGGCGATGACGGATTCACCTTGATTGGCAAGGGCAATGGCGTCAACAGGCTGGGGGCTGGCTTTGAGCGCGGCCGTGCCGGCTTCAATGATCGAAGCCAGGAGCTCGTGAGGATCCTGTTCAACACCGTCAGCACCCACGGGATGGATCCCAACGGGGATCTCGGCCTCGGCGAGGATGGCTCCATCGTCGGCAATGACGAGTGCCTTGGTGGCCGAGGTGCCTTGGTCAATGCTCAAGATATTCATGTGTCCCCAACTGCCGGCCTGCCTCGTCCGATGCTACAAGCCAAAAAGTTCCGGTTCTGGTTGAAAACAGTGGGGTTTGCCCGACCAAGCTCTGGCCCCTGATTACCCCCTTGACGGCACCGGTAGAATTCACCTACCCCGATTTCTGGGATTGAGTCCTAGCGGGCGTGGCAGAAGGAAGTAGTAACTGTGGCAAAAGAGCGTATTGAGCGAGATGACGAAGACCTTGTCAGGCTGTACCTGACAGACATTGGTCAATACCCGCTGCTCACCAAGGACGATGAGGTTCGCCTCGCTCAGACCATCGAAGCCGGTCGAGAGGCGGCGGAGAAGGTTGAATCCGCAACCAAACTCGCTGCTGCTGACAAGCGCAAACTCAAAATTGAGGCGAAGCGCGGCGAGGATGCACAGCAAACCTTCGTGCAGTCGAACCTTCGGCTCGTCGTGTCGATCGCGAAGAAGTATCAGGCTTCGGGCCTTCCCTTGCTCGACCTGATTCAAGAGGGCAACTTAGGCCTCATGCACGCTGTCGAAAAGTTCGACTGGCGCAAAGGGTTCAAGTTCTCCACCTATGCCACTTGGTGGATTCGTCAAGCCATTACCCGCGGTATTGCCAACACCGGGCTAACCATTCGTCTCCCAGTGCATGCCGGTGACACCTTGGCTCGCGTCCAAAAGGCCCAAGCTCGTCTTGAGCTCAAATATGGCCGTCCTGCCACCTTGGCAGAGTTGGGCGCCGAAGTTGAAATGCCTGAAGACAAGTTGATTGAAGCCTTGCGTTTCCGTGCAGAGCCACTCTCGTTGTCGGAGCCACTTCGCGAAGACGGTGATGCCGAACTCGGTGACGTCGTAGAAGACCGTTCAGCTGAATCACCCTTTGAAGTTGCTGCCGTGGCGCTTCTGCCTGAAGAAATTCAGCGACTGTTGAGCCCCCTTGACGAGCGTGAGCGCGAAATTCTTCGCCTTCGCTTTGGGCTTGACCGTGGGGAACCTCGCACCCTCGAAGAGGTTGGCGAACACTTCAATCTCACTCGTGAACGCATTCGCCAAATTGAGGCGCGTGCCATGTCCAAATTGCGTCACCCGTCGTCAGACACCGGTGCACGTGACTTACTGAGCGTCTAGGAGGCCCAGCATGAAGAAGTTGATTGCCCTACTCGGCATTGGTGCACTCGTCGCTGCTGCAGCGCAGCGCATCCGCAAGTCTTCGCCGCAGCGCTAACTCGCAACCCTTCGCTTAGGAAGGCGGCGCATTGAACGCGCCGCCGCAACGGCGAGTACGCCGATAACCGCCACGGCTCCGGTGAGCATGGGGATGCGTCTACTTACCCGGTCACGGATTCTTACGGGTTTGGTGAAACTCAAGATTTCCCAGCCTCGCTCATTCGCCGCGGCCGCTAAGGCTTTGTCTGGGTTCACGGCTACGCCGTGACCAACGACTTCGAGCATGGGGATGTCGGTAGCGGAATCGGAATATGCCGACGATTTGGTGAGATCGATGCCTTGTTCTTTGGCCAACCGTTCAATGGCTACTGCCTTATTGGGTCCGTAGCAGTAGAACTCCATTTTCCCGGTGTAGCGACCCAAGTCATCAATTTCTCCGCGGCTCGCGAGCGAGCCATCAACGCCGAGCAATTCGCCCAAGGGTCGGACGATTTCTTCCGGGGCTGCAGAGACGATATAGACCTTGTCGCCTGCTTGGCGGTGAAGATCCATGAGGTCTAAGGCCTCGGCATAAATTAATGGTTCAATCGTTTCAATCAAGGTCTCGCGAACAATTTGCGATACTTGGTCTCGATCCCAACCTCTGGTGAGATCCAGCATGGAGTCGCGCACTTTATTGAGACGCTCTTCATCGGCACCGAAGCGAATGAAAATCAGCTGCTGCATGGCGGCTCTGAGCACCGTGCGACGAGAAATCAGCCCTTCTTTGAGTAATGGACGCCCAAACGCAGCGATGGAAGCTTTGGCGATGACCGTTTTATCGAGGTCAAAAAAAGCAGCTTCCACAGTGATCAGCCTAGGACCCCTCTGCGACACAGGGGTGACAGGGCTTAGACCAAGAGAGCCTGAACCTGGTCGTGCGCCTCAGGCGTAACTAAGCACATCACTTCGTCGCCTGCCGTCAATACGGTGTCACCGTGGGGGACGATGAGGTGTCCGTCGCGGATGATGGCCACCACCGTGGCCTCGCGCGGAATTGCCAATTCCCGGATGGCCATGTTGAGGGCCGGAGAATCACTAGCCAGGGTGACTTCTACGAGGCTGGCACCAGAGCGGTCCAAGCGAAGCAACTGCACCATGGAACCCACCGAGACGGCCTCTTCGACCAATGCCGTCAACTGTTGAGGTGTCGACACAGATACGTCTACACCCCACGACTGATTGAACAGCCATTGATTCTTCGAGTTATTGACCCGTGCAATGACACGGGGAACGGCAAATTCCTGTTTGGCCAACAGGGAGATCACCAGGTTGTCTTCGTCATCTCCGGTGGCCGCCACCACGACATCTGCATCCACGAGTCCCGCGGCATCGAGGCTGGACACTTCACAGGCATCGCAGAGCAGTACGTTGAGCTTGGTGTTGGCTTTTAGCTTCTCGGTGAGCTCTTGATCACGCTCCAACAGGGTCACTTCGTATCCCTTGGCATCAAGGTCCTCGGTGATCGCAACACCCACCGATCCAGCCCCAGCGATTACGACCTTCATGCGGACGCACCTCCAAGGAGTGAGCTCAGCTCCGCTTGACCGTCACTGGTAACGGCCAAGTGGAGCAAATCACGTTCTTGGCCCACAAGCTGCTCGCCGTCGAGGCGAACAGTGCCAGCCCGACCCACTCCGATAAGCGATATTTTCCCTGGAACGTTGAGCGTTGCGAGCGAGCGCCCAGCCCAAGAGGCGGGAAGGGGGTACTCAATCAGATGGAGGGTGCCGGTGGCATCGGTCCACGAGGGGCGATCTTGTTTCGGGATGAGCCACTGGCGAACTTGTTCAATAGTCCACGTAACGGTGGCCACAGTTGGGATGCCGAGTCGCTGGTAAATCTCCGCACGCCGAGGATCGTAGATACGCGCTACCACATTGGGGATTTGGAAGTTCTCCCGTGCGATGCGAGCGCAGAGAATATTGGAGTTGTCGCCACTGGTCACCGCAGCCAAGGCGTCGGCCTTTTCTACGCCAGCCTCAATAAGGGACTCACGATCGAAGCCGGATCCAACCACGGTGGTGATCTTGGCGTCATTCGGCAAGCGCTTGAAACTACGGCGGTTTTTGTCGATAACGACTACGTCATGGCCCTCGCTTGCCAAGGTGGCTGCAAGACCAGATCCGACGCGGCCGCAGCCGATAATGACGATGTGCACCCCCCTATCCCACCACGCTTGAGGCTCGGTGGCAAGAATCGGATTGGTATCGCCTCGTGCTAGTGAGGCGTAGATTGGACAATCGTGACTGATCAAGCAGCGCATAACGAAGAGGCAATGGAGCGTCTTCAACCCACGAGAGTGGTGAGCCAAGACCTCGGCGCGCTCTATCCAGAAACAGTTACCTATCGGCTCAAGAAGCTGTTCTTGGGTCGACCCATGGTTACCGAACAGCTCGAGAATGAACGCCTTTGGAACCCGATTGCCCTTGGCGTCCTCGCTCCTGACTGCATTTCTTCTTCGGCTTATGGCACCGAAGAAATGCTGACGCAGATGACGCCGTGGATTGGCCTCGCGGCCTTCAGTCTGATCGTGCCCCTCACCTTTGTCATCCTGGGCGTGCTGCTCTTTGTCACGATTTCGTACTGGGACGTCATCGGCTACTACACCAAATCGGGTGGTTCCTACGTGGTGGCTCGGGACAACTTCGGCCCGCGCGTAGCCCAAATAGCGGCCGTAGCCCTGCTCATTGACTACACCGTGACCGTGGCAGTTCAGTGTGCGGCTGGTACTGCGGCACTGACGTCGGCGGTGCCAAGCCTGACCCGATGGACGGTGGAGATCACCATTGGCGTGGTGCTGCTCCTGATTTTTGGCAACCTTCGCGGCATTAAAGAAGCGGGAAGTTATTTTGCGCTGCCGACCTACTTTTACATTTTTGCGTTGGCTTCAGTGATTGTGATCGGCCTCTCGAAGGCTGTGATGGGAACGTTGCACGCCATTCCGATTCCTACCAATCACGCCCTCTTGGTCGATGGAAAATTTGGGACCGGCACCAATGGCGTGCTTTATGGCTTGGCGTTCATTTCGCTCTTGCGCGCCTTTGCCAACGGTGGTTCGTCACTCACCGGACTTGAAGCGATTTCCAATGGCGTTGCGTCATTCCGCAAGCCTGAGTACAAGAACGCACGACTTACCTTGGTCGTGATGGCCTGCACCTTGGGATTCTTGGTGCTCGGCGTATCTATCTTGGCCAAGATCACCCACGCTGTTCCCTATGCAGCGGGAACGCCCACCGTGGTATCGCAAGAAGTCCAAGCAGTGTTGGGGACGCATGGCTTTGGCCACGTCATGTTCTACGTGGTCCAGTTCGGCACGTTGATGATTCTCTACACCGGCGGTAACACGTCATTTAATGGCTTCCCGTTCTTGGCCAGTTTCGTAGCCGGCGACCGCTTTATGCCGCGCCAGCTCACCAAGCGGGGGCACCGCTTGGCCTTCTCCAACGGCATTTTGGTGCTTGGGGCTGTGGCGCTGCTGTTGATCATTGTGTTCAAAGCCCAGGTGAATGGCTTGGTCTCGCTCTACGCCATTGGCGTGTTCACGGGCTTCACCATGGCGGGTGCGGGGATGGTCAAGCACCACCTCACGCATAAAGAAGATGGCAAGTGGCTGCGAGGCGTCATTATCAATGGCGTATCGGGCGCAATCTCTCTCGTGGTGGTTGCCATCTTCGCCATCGCCAAATTCCAAGAAGGTGCCTGGGTCGTCGTCATTGTGGGCCCTGTCATGTTTTGGGGTCTGTTGCGGATGAACCGCGCCTATCGCCGAGAAGCAGCTGTTCTCGAAGCCACTGCTGGTGTGGCGCCTTCGAATAAGCCATTGAAAAACACGGTTGTTGTGCTCGTGGATAATTTCGACATGGCCACCAAGCGAGCCATTGAGTATGCGCGAGGGATGTCGCAAAAGACACGTGCGGTGCACTTTGATATTGACCCCACCGTCACGGCTGAGTTGCAGCGTCGCTGGGCTGAGTTGGGGCCGAACTGGCTGCCACTTGACATCATGATTTGCCCTGACCGTCGCTTGGAGCGTGCTTCGTTGGAGTTAGTTGCTGAGATCACCTCAGATCGAGAAACCGAATGCACCGTGCTGCTTCCCCGGCGTAGCTTCAACTCTCGTCTGGCTCGAGTACTCCACGACCGCACGGCAGACTCCATCGCCTCGGCAGTGTCAACGGTGCCCCACGTGAGTGCCACCATCGTGCCCTTCAACTTGAACGACGTGGTCAAGGTACTCAAGGTTGAGGAAGAAAAAGAAGCGAAGATCGAACACAAGCGAGAGAAAGAAGTGTCGACCTTGCCCATCGATGTACGACTCGCTGAGCGCGCCGGAAATGCGCAACACATCAGCGAGGCTACGTATCGGCGTCGTACTCGAATCGCAGGCAAGATCCGCTCAGTCACGGTGCAATCGGGAGAAGCAGCTTCGAATCTCGAATGCACCATTTCGGACGGCACCGGATCCTTGCTCTTGGTGTTCCAGGGCCGACCATCAGTTCCCGGAATTGAAACGGGAGCTCGTCTGGTCGTCGAAGGCATGGTTGGCTCGTGGGATTCAAGTCTGGCAATTTTGAATCCCGACTATGAAATTGTGGCGGGAGCGCCTGAAGACAACGAGTAGTCAGTCCAAAGGATTTCGAGGGATACGCGGGCCTGATTGTGGCTCATGGCGTGGGCTCTGCTAGAACCATTCAACAACAGCTGTGGAGTCAAGCCACGCAGCCAAGTAGGCACAGGAGGTGGAGATATGGGAAAAGCACTGGTAATTGTTGAGTCACCAGCAAAAGCGAAAACGATTAGCTCCATCCTGGGTGACGACTACATCGTGGAATCGTCCATCGGCCACATCCGAGACTTGCCCAAGGGTGCCGATGAAATTCCAGAGCAGTACAAGGGTGAATCCTGGGCTCGCGTCGGCGTCGATGTAGAGAACGGCTTTAAGCCTCTCTACGTGGAAAGTGAGCGCGGAAAGGTCACCATCCGTAATCTCAAGCGACTGCTCAAACAAGCTGATGCGCTCTATCTCGCCACCGATGAAGACCGTGAAGGAGAAGCCATCGCTTGGCACCTCCTTGAGGTGCTCAATCCTCAAATCCCGACTCGGCGTATGGTCTTCCACGAAATCACCCGTGCTGCCATTGAGCGCGCCGTAGAAGAATCTCGAGATCTTGATCGTCGACTTGTTGATGCGCAAGAAGCACGCAGAATTCTCGATCGCCTCTACGGCTACGAAGTGTCACCGGTGCTATGGAAGAAGGTATTGCCTCGCCTTTCAGCCGGCCGCGTGCAGTCAGTTGCCACGCGGCTCGTGGTAGAGCGTGAACGAGAGCGCATGGCGTTTAGGACTGCCTCATGGCATGACGTTGAAGTTCAATTCGAGGCTAAGGGAACGCAGTTCCCCGGTTCGCTCGTGGCCCTTGACGGGGTTAGTTTGGCTGAAGGCCGCGACTTTGACGCCCAGGGCGCGCTTACTGGTCAGCGCAGTGTCCGTAGTCTCAGCGAAGCCGAAGCTGCGTCGGTGGCCGCAGCACTGGCGACGGCAACGCCAACGGTCACGTCGGTAAGTGAGAAACCGTTTAGCTCAAAGCCTCAGCCGCCGTTCATGACGTCTACCTTGCAGCAAGAGGCGGGTCGAAAGCTGCGGTTGAGTTCGCAGATGGCGATGCGCATTGCACAAAAGCTCTATGAAGACGGTTGGATCACCTACATGCGTACGGACTCCACGACCTTGTCTACTGAGGCGATCAATGCTGCGCGCGCAGAGGCACGCTCTCGCTTTGGCGAAGACTACGTTCCCGACGCCCCGCGGCGCTACGACCGCAAAGTAAAGAATGCACAAGAGGCTCACGAAGCCATTCGACCAGCGGGAGAAACCTTCCGCTCACCCGAAGAAGCTGCTCGAAGCTTGCGCGGCGATGAGCTTCGGCTCTATGAATTGATCTGGGTGCGAACTGTTGCCTCACAAATGACCGATGCTCGTGGCACCCAAGCACAGGTCCGCATGACAACGAGTTTGGGTCCAGCGGCTGATTCGCTCAGTGGAGCCGAAGCCACGCTCCAAGCGAATGGTCGCGTGATCACCTTCCCGGGATATCGTCGCGCCTACGTCGAAGGCGCCGATGATCCCGAAGCAGAGTTGGCTGAGACCGAACGCATCTTGCCCAAGCTCGCTGAAGGTGATGCCGTAGCAATCGAAGAGGCAGAAGCCAAGGCTCACGCCACGCAACCACCCGCTCGCTATACCGATGCCAGTCTGGTGAAGAAAATGGAAGAGCTCGGTATCGGCCGACCTTCAACCTACGCAGCCGTTATTTCCACGATTCAAGATCGTGGGTATGTCTGGAAAAAGGGACCCGCACTGGTGCCGAGCTTTACAGCCTTTGCTGTCGTCAAGCTCCTTGAAGAGCACTTTGGGAATCTCGTTGACTACGGCTTTACCGCTTCGATGGAAGATGATCTTGACGCCATTGCCGGGGGCTCCGAAGAAGCACTTCCTTGGCTGAGTCGTTTTTACTTTGGTCACGACACGGATGGGCAAACGGGATTTGGTTTACGCGATGCCGTGACTGAGCACTTGGGAGACATTGATCCTGTCGACATCAATTCCATCCCTCTAGGCGTAGATGACGCAACGGGCGAGACCATCATGGTTCGGGTCGGGAAATACGGACCCTACGTCAAGCGCGGTGAATCAACCGCATCGATTCGCGAGGACACCCTTCCTGATGAACTCACTGTAGAGCGAGCGGTTGAACTTCTTGAAGCACCGCAAGGTGACCGATCAGTGGGAATTGATCCCGCGACGGGACTTGACATTTTTGTGAAGGCCGGTCGTTTCGGTCCCTATGTCCAGGTGGGAGAGTTGGTCGACGGCGAGAAGCCGAAGACTGCGTCACTACTCAGCACCATGAACCCCGATACGCTCACGCTTGATGAGGCGTTGAAGTTGCTGTCACTGCCACGGCTTGTTGGCAAGGATCCAGAATCGGGCGTCGACATTATGGCGCTCAATGGTCGCTATGGTCCCTACCTCAGCAAGGACAAAGACTCCCGGAGTCTCGACACAGAAGAACAACTCTTCACCGTTACCTTGGACGAGGCCTTGGCGCTCTTTGCCCAGCCCAAACGACGGGGCCGGGGAGTGGCCAAGCCACCACTCAAGGAACTAGGTCCAGATCCGGCCTCAGGCGAACCCATTGTGGTCAAAGACGGTCGCTTTGGCCCCTACGTGACCGATGGTACGACCAATGCCTCACTGCGAGTTGGCGACACCGTCGAGGACATCACGATTGAGCGGGCGGTAGAACTCCTCGAGATCCGCCGGGCCGCAGGTCCTGCCAAGAAGCGAGCTAAGAAGGCAACGGCGAAGAAGGCTGCGAAGAAGACGACGAAGAAGTCGACCAAGAAGGCAGCTGCGAAAAAGACAACTGCCAAAAAGGCCGGAGCAAAGAAAGCTGTCGCGAAGAAAGCCACCGCATCCACCATGAAGGCAACGTCGACGGGAATTCCCTCAGATGCGGATCCCTTTTGATGGAGCGCGGTCGGTACCTCGTCTTTGAGGGCATCGATGGCTGTGGTAAGTCAACGCAAGCTGCCCGTGTGGCATCGGAGCTCGATGCCGTCTTGACCTTTGAGATGGGGGCTACGCCGCTCGGCGCGGCAATTCGAACCCTGATTTTGAACAGTGAGCACGCGCCATCACCTCTCGCCGAAGCGTTACTCATCGCTGCTGATAGGGCAGAGCACATGGAGACAGTGGTCACCCCAGCGTTGCGTGCGGGTCGAACCGTGGTGTCAGATCGCAATGGTGCATCGACGATTGCCTACCAGGGATATGGTCGCCAACTCGATCACACACTGATGGCGTCGTTGGTGGCGGTTGCCACACAAGGCGTGCAACCTGACCTGACGGTATTGCTCGATCTCGATCCTGAACTCGCTGAACAGCGTCGAACTGGGGAGGCGGATCGCATGGAGCGAGAAGCTAAAGCCTTTTTCGAACGGGTTCGTGAGGGGTATCTCGCCCAAGCAGCTGAATATCCCGAGGCGTGGCTCGTTGTTGATGCGGCCATGTCAGTAGACGACGTCTCGAAAGCAATTGATCAAGAACTCCGCAAGCGAGATTGGCTGTGACTCGGTTACTCCATGATTTTGTTGGTCAAGATCAAGCTTTGAACCTCTTACGCAATGCCGTAAAGAATCCTGTTCACGCCTACGTGCTCTATGGCCCAACAGGTTGTGGTGTCGTTCCCGCATCACGTGAATTCGCCGCATCACTGGTTTGCGAACAAGGAGGGTGTGGCGAATGCTCCGATTGCGTTAAAGCCATGCGCGGCATTCACCCAGACGTCATCGTGGCGATGGCAGAAGGTCCCACCTATGGCGTTGACTACGTCAAGAAGAGTCTGGGCGTCTGGGCCATGCGCCAACCGCTCGAAGCCAAGCGAACCGTCATGGTGATTCCCGATGCAGATGGAATGACCGCTCAGGTAGCGGGGGCATTTCTCAAAATGATTGAAGAGCCCGTTGCTTCAACCATTTTTGTATTGCTCGCCACGACCTTGCCAAAGCAACACATCACTATTTGGTCACGCTGCGCTGAGATTCCCTTCCGACTGTTGAGTGTCGATGAGGTTGCCCAGGTGCTCGTCAATGATGGCGTCGACCAAGAACAAGCGCGCATCCTCGCCGAAGGTGCCGGTGGCGACGTCTCACGGGCTCGATTGTTTGCCGATGACCCGGGATTCGCAGAACGCCTGGCGTGGTGGCGGTCCGTGCCCGAGCGACTCGATGGCACGGGTGCCATGGTCGTGCAACTTGTTGGAGAAATCGAAGCCATGTTGTCTGCGGTCGTCGAGCCGCTCAAAGATGCGCAGGCCGAGGAGATTGAAGAGCTTCAAGAACAAGCACACACCATGGGTGAGCGTGGCCTTCCCGGTCGAGAAGCAATTGCCGCACGGCACAAGCGAGAAATTCGACGTATTCAGTCACGCGAGCTCGATGCTGGACTTGGTGCCATGGCCGGCGTCTATCGGCGAAAGATGCACGAAGCAATGAGTTATCAGTCAGAAGTAGCCGATGAAGCATTTCGGCGCGCTGGGGCAGCAGCAGATGCGATTACCCAATTAAGAAAATCTCTGGTTCGTAATCCACGCCAAAATCTGGCTCTCGAGCGTCTCTTGCTCTCGCTTAGCTAATTCGCTGGCTCAGGAAGGGTTCATGATGTGGCCGATGAGGCCGTAGAGAGCCGCACTCGCGGGCGTCCAATCAACGTCACGCATGATGGGACTGATGTTCGCCAGCAAGGCCATCCCGATGTTGTTGGAGCGAAGGGTAAGCCACAGTGGCGTGGCGCGCGGAAGCATTTCCACCGCACGCTCTGCGCCAACCATCTGGATGATGGCTTCGCGAAGTGCAGTGTACATATCTCCGTATCCCTGCTCGGCGAACGCGGCGATTTCCTTGTGATGCCGCGCGCTCATGAGCACTTCGATGCGGAGCTGGCGATTTTCGCGGTTGATGTCGCTCACCAACCCGTAGGCGTTGGCGACCGATGCTTGGATGTAGCTTTCTCGGTCAAGGCCAGCGAAACCCCGAAAACTAATTTCAATATTTTGTTGAATCATGGACTCAACCGTGGCCACCATGAGCTCTTCTTTAGAGGAGTAGTGGTTGTAAATCGTTGAAAACCCTCGACCGGCAACTCGGGCGATGCGTGTTGAGGTGGCTTGTTCAAAGCCGACTCGAGCAATAACCGTCATTGCGGCGACGACGAACTCGTCAACCACGACATCACCGGTCGCAATCTTGGGAAGTTCGATGATGGTCGGCTCAACCTCACGGTGCGGCTCAGCCAAGGCCGCTGGGTCTTGACTGGCGCGACCAACCAGGTTGATCATGCCTTCCCAATCTGCGATGGATTCCCGAGGAACCATAGGACTCAAAAACATGCTGCCAAAGGTGGTGGTGCACTGCGCCATGGCCACTGCTGGTGCAGTTTCAGGTTGTGCATTGATGTGATCGGAAAAAACTCGAGCGAGGTCAATACCGACGCGCTCGGCGAGCTGGGGATAGCGTCGGGCCACGCTGATTACCTCGACAATGGCCTGCGATTTCAGCGTCGGATCGGCTAGGAGCTCCGCTAGCTCACGACGCTCATCAGCCGCCCCCGCCATTGCCGGCCGGATAATAGCGAGGAGTCTCAAGAATTCTGGGTGCAAAATTTCACACCACAAGTCGAGCACGAGGTCTTCGATGGTGTCATATCGGGCGTAGATGGGCCCTGTGGATATCCCTGCTCGAGCGGCAAGATCCTTCGTGGACATCAAGTCAACGCCTAATTCAGCGAGGAATGCCAAACCTTCTTGCTTGATGTGAGCGCTGGTATCGAGCGAGCGTTGCGAGCGCGAGCTATGCACGCCTTGGAGTTCGGTCACCACGGCAATATGTTAGATCCGGTTCCTAGGGCGGCGACCCTAAAAAGGTTAAATCCATTGAAAAATCAGGGTTCAAATTGTACAAAGACTGGTTGCTGATGGTGAGACGGCAATATTCACCACAGCGCAGGCAGTGATATCAAGATCGAGGTGCCATATTGAGACCCAGGTTCAATCTGCATGGTGCCCCCGGATCGCTTTACGCGCTCTTGCATAAGGCGAATGCCGAAACCCACTCGACCGTCGTAACCGCGACCGTTATCTGTCACATCGATGGAGATAACGTCACCGTCGAGCGTGACACTTACCGAGCATGCCTGTGCTTGTGCGTGGGAGGCCACATTGGCCACCGCTTCTTGAATCAACATCAGCAGCAGCTCTTGTTGGGTGATCGACAAGCGATCGACCGACGTGTCGACGTCGACATCAACTGATTCCACGCCTTGGTCTGCCAGCGTGCGCGCAACATATTCGATGGAGGCAGCAACGCCGAACTCGTCAAGCAGTGGCGGTCGAAGCGACCGCCAAATTCCCTGCATGGTTGTCTCGATATCTCCTTGAATGGCAGCGAATGCCTTGACCTCTTCGAGGAGAGATTCAGTCATGTCCGGATGGTTGAGGAGCATGGCGCGCCGCTCAACCATTCGATGCATACTGAGGGAGAGTTCATCGTGGAATCGTGCTGCTAGGTCACGCAACACCTCATTTCTCACCCGATCAACGTGTTCGCCCAATTCTCGAAGCGATCGAACCTCATCAAGCGCTGCTTTGAATTGCTCTGGGTCTTCTCGGGAAAACCCAATGATGCCGACAAACTGCTTGTCCCGATCGATGACGGGAGCGTCAAGGACGATCACATCGAGGTAGCTGCCATCTTTACAACGGCTGGTGAATCCACCAGTCCACGCTTTGCCAGCAGCAAGCGACTCCATGACCGCCGATGCCATTTCTGATTGCACGGGGCCTACGGTGATGTCAGCAATGTTTTTGCCAAGCACCTCGTCGGCGGTCCAGCCATAAAGTAACTCCGCAAATTTATTCCAATGCAAAATTTTTCCAGTTGCATTGGTGGCAATTGCGGCCATAGGAACATCGGGAGCCTTTTCGAGCAGTTCATCAATGGCTTCGTCAAACATGACAAGGTCGAACGTATGACCTCTGTCATTGCGCACAGGCGGAGGATTCACTACTGCGCCTCGAATTCAAGAAGACCCATTTTGATGCACATCGCAGTCAGGTCTGCGTTGGAGGTAACTCCCAATTTTCTCAATAAGCGATTGCGATATGTCGAAACAGTCTTGGGATTCAAATTGAGTGAGCGGGCAATGTCTTTAATCGTTGACCCTCGAGCGAGGGCGGTCATCACGGTGAACTCACGATCTGACAATCCATCGACTTTGGACTGGCCCTTAGTGGGCGAAGTGAGGACCTCAATCGTTTCTGAGAACAGCGAGGGATCGATGTATCGCTGGTCATCGATGATGGCTTGAAGGGCGACGAGAAGTTGCTCTCCTGTTTGGGATTTTCCAAGGAAGCCATCAGCGCCTTCTGAAATACATCTGGCAACAACTTCAGGTCGAGCTGCAGCTGAGACGATCAGTACTTTGACATCGGGATATTGCGCATGAAGAAGGCGAAGTATTTCGGCCCCTGGTTTTTCCGGAAGCCACAAGTCCAAGATGACGGCTTGTGGTGGTGGAGCGTTGCGTAACCATGAGATGAAGTCCTCGCCAGATGAATAGAGGCCCGAAGTGCAAAACCTGGGGTCACCGTCAATGAGACGACCGAACCCTTCTGCTACCACCATGTGATCGTCGACAATCGCCACTGTATGCAATTACTTTCACCTCCCGTAGGCCTCAAGGCTAGAGGTTTTATCTGGATGTGCGAAAGTCTCAAGAATTCTCAACGATGCGTAGGGGGAACCCTACAAAAATGGAGAATAGATAGGGTCCCTTTTTCGATATGCATCGCCCAACATCGTTTGAGGCAATGTGCAAGATCTCGATCACATATTTATTTATTGCTCACACCGACGTGCTTACGCTCAAGGTAGCCGTCTGTGCGAACAGGTGACGTGAGGGTCAATGAGTTCATCAAGTGTCGGGCGAAAAGGTCTCCAGACGTCATCTCGCAGTGGATCCAGGGTTTTTGAGTTTCCATACGCACCAAAATTGCGGGCATGTATGTATATGCATGCCTCTTCATTTGCCAATCATGGTTCCGTTTGTGCTTTAACGGCCGAATTCCGTAGTTCGAAGTGTGATTCTTCGGAGTGCATCTGGCGGGGGTATCCTGATAGCCCTGCCTGGATAGCTCAGTGGTAGAGCAACGCACTCGTAATGCGTAGGTCGTGGGTTCAATCCCCACTCCAGGCTCCAGTATCGAAGCCTCGGTTTTCTTCCGTTAGCGTTTGGTCTTGGGACTCTTGTATCCCACGTACCCGGCAACGGCGATAATCGGCAGCAAGATGAAAAAGAGCACCTTGTTTCCTGAGAAGACGGCGCTGAGCACGATCCACAACAACAATGCCAAGAGTGCAACGCCAAGAATGCGCAAAATGATCATGGCGTCATTCTGATATCCGGCTGTGACGCCGTGTGCAGTTTTGATGAATCGCGAAGTAAGGAATTACTTAGCGTCACCGCGGAAGTGGGTGACCAACTTCCACGTTGCCGGCAGGATCAACGATGCAATCACGATCTTGATGGCATCGCCCCAGATAAACGGCGTCATGCCGAGGTGGAGTGCGGTCCCAATGCCAACGTGGAGATCGTGGGCCAGCCAAGTCACACCGAAGGCGTAGATGACGACATTGCCAGCGATCATTTCAGGAATGGAGCGCAGCACCGTGCGGTCCGCGCCGCGAGAGGCCAACATGCCACAGAGTCCGGCGGCCACGATGAATCCAACGAGATAACCGAAGTTTGGCGTGCTGACCACATGCCAGCCGCCACTGTGTGCTGAGAACCACGGAACACCGGCTAGGCCTGCAGCTACATAGAGCGCCATGGCGATAACACCGCGGTACATCCCCAAAGCTGAACCGACGAGCAAAACGCCCAAGGTTTGTCCCGTCAAGGGAACGGGCGTGAAGCCCAGCGGAATTGAGACCTGGGCAAGAAGGCCAACGAGAGCGGCAGCGGCGATGACGAGAACGGTGTCAGTCAGTAGTGACGATGAAATCGTGTCAGCGAGAACTGGCTGGCGATTCTTGAGGGTGAACGCGGTGGACATGGGACTCCTCAATGACTAGGCGTGATGGAGAAACTCTACTTGTACTCCCCAGTTACCCAAAAGTCAGTGGTGCTTTCCCCGTAACAGCAGTAACTGCTTGGGCAAAGGCATCTGAGCGTTCCTTCCAATTACTGAATTGGCTGAAGCTCGGAGCGGCCGGTGACATCAAGACAACGCCTCCACCAGCAACAAAGTCCCATGCTTGGCGGACGGCCTCGTCAATGGTGGTCGCTGTCGATCCGCGAGTTGTTGTTGACAACGCCAAGATGTGCGAAACGAGGTTGGGGCCAGAATCAGGAAGTCCGATCACCAAGGTGGGATCCGCTCGGTGCGCGAGTCGTTCGATGAGGACTTGGTAGTCGATGCCGCGGTCGAAGCCACCGATCAAGAGCGCCAAGCGCTGACCTTCCATGGCATCAAGCGCCGCCATAGTTGGGGTCACGTTGGTGGCGAGTGAATCATCGATGAACGAGACACCCTCGTGGCGGGCAATCAGCGTGAGTCTTCCGCGCAGCGGTGTGAAGCCAGCAGCTGCCGCAGCGAGTTTCTCGTCATCGTCAGCACCGGACACTCCTGCCTCAATCAGGGCAGTGCGGGCAAGTTCCGCGTTGGCTTGATTGTGGGTTCCAACGAGGCCAAGGGCTGAGGCCCATTCGCCGGCTACTCCTGTTGACCACACCAGTTGACCACCAATGTCGTGGGCGTTGCTCCGCAAGAGCTCGTCTCTGCCTTGCAACACGCTGCGGTGTGTCCCTTCTAGTCGGGTGAGTTGCAGTTTGTCGTGGCGGTACTGTTCGGGACTGCCATGCCAGTCAACGTGGTCGGTGCCGAGCGACGTGACGACCACCACGCCGGGTGACTGCTCAAGATCAAGAGCTTGGAAGCTAGAGACTTCGGCCACGATGAGGTCATAACTCGCGAGTTCCTCGCGAGCCGGTGGTGTTGCCCCAATGTTGCCGATCAAGAGAGACCGCAGGCCAAGACCTTGGGCTAGATGAAAGATGATGGACGACGTGGTGGACTTGCCCTTGGTGCCCGTCACCGCGATGACGCGCTGGGGGTCAACCTCATTAAGGCTCAAACCCAAAGCACCAACAAGAGGGATACCGCGTTCAGCGAGATTCATGAGGTCAGGGCGATACCGCGAGAACCCGGGGCTTTTGACGATCACATCACAGGTACACAACGCTTCGAACCCTTGTGGTCCGCTGAGTACAGGCTTGCTCTCGATGGAGGCGTCAGGATTGTCATCGACCACAACAAGTACTGATGCACTGTCTTTGAGACGCGCGAAGGCGTGGCGTCCTTCTATTCCGGCACCCAAAATGCCAATACGCAACCCCGCGAGGTCCGCCCAGGTCCTAGCCACGAAGCAGCCAATCGGGGATGGCGGTGGGTTGATCCGCTGCCGGCAAGGGTGCCTGTCGGATCTTGGATGCAACGAGGTGCATCATCGGGTTGTCTTGGCGATCTGGTCGCTGAACGGCAAGCAGCAATGCCGCTTGGCATTCGTCAGCATCGCCCACGCACTCAAAGGGCCGAATTCCCTCTGACGTGTCACACAAAATGTTGAGCTGCTCTTCTAATGCCGGGTTGGCCAACGGCTCTGTGCCTGAGAAAATCTGGTCGAGTTCTTGAGTAGATAAATACGGAGCGAGGGCCAGATCAATAAAGAGACACTTGTCGCAGACACCACACCATGTGTCGAGTCGGCGAGTGGGGTCTTGGTGAAAGGCTCGATTGCAGCTGCGAAAGAGCGAGTGGTACGCGGGCAAACTCGCAAACACGCTAGCGATGGAGAGTTCTGATCGATTTCGCAACCATGAAAAATACGAGAAGCCATCGATGCGCTCGCTCAGCACCTTGGAAAAGCCTTGTTCGAATGCAAGACCCTTGGACCACTGGTGATTCACCGGACCAAAAGGGCCGGTCGTGGTGGCTGAACTTGCTGAGCGTTCATTGGACATCGCCAGTGACCCGAAATCATGCGCGAGTGCGGTCACAACGCCGAGCGCGGACAAGATACCCGTCACAGGTACGTGGCCATTGCGGTATCCGCGATCTACGCCATCGAGCAATTTGGGATCAATGGCCCGGGTAGCTCGGATCACGTCAAGTCCTGTTTGTTTTGCCGGAGCTTCGATGGCGTCAAAACGAGCATTGGGACGCTCAGCCACAAAGAGCGCTGCACGATCAGCACGAGGACTGAGTTCATGCACCGTAACGATGGAGTCAAGTCCACCACCGAAGGGGATCAAGACGTGAGTCTCGGGCGCCGTAATTCTCACGGGCCTTGCTGTTTCATCTTCTCCCTCGACGCGCAAACCCGTAACATCAATGCCGTTACGGAAGGCAAACTCACCAAGTCCCTCGATCAGAAAGGTCTGTAAAAAGTCACGCTCTGCTTTGCTACTCGTTCCAGCTGCGATAACCACACGAGCGGCGGGATTGGTCTTGTAATACGACACACCAGCGAGCAAGAAGTACCACCAGGCTGCTTCCACGATGCCGGGTTTGGTGAAATCACCACCGGGAATGCTCGCCACTTCAACAAATACCTCGTCATCAACGAGGTAACGACACGAGATCGTGTGCGTTTGCGCATCGATCGTGACGTTGTCATAGGTGAAGGTGGCGGCAGGAACCATGTGATCCATGATGTTAGGCCTCACTTCGCCATGCGATGAGTGCCATGCGACCACAGGGCCGAACTCTGCGATCGGAGAAGAACAGTTCATCGTCACTGCGGTCTTGCGTGATGCGAACGTTCTCTTCCCGCAGTCCAGCGGCAAGAAACTGTGCTTGGTTGGCGCGCGCCACGTCGACGTGAAAGCGCTCCCCCCGATGCAACCATTGCGAATCATCACCTGGAGTAGCGGCTGCCAAAGCATCCACTACTTCGCTGCCGACCTCGTAACCTTCCAAGCTGATGGTTGGACCGACAACCGCTTGGAGGTCATCGGGTTCATGACCCCAAGAACAAAACGCCTCAACTAGGTGATCCGCCATGGAGGCTGCAGTACCGCGCCATCCAGCGTGGGCGACTCCGAGTGAGCTGCCGTCACGTGAAACGAGGAGGAGTGGCGAACAGTCAGCACTCATGGCCACGAGCGGTGTAGTGAGCTCTTGGGTGACCATGGCATCAGTAGCCACGAGCGCGTGGTCCTGGGCCAAGAGACCCCGTCCATGGTCATCTGAGGTCACAGTTGCAATTCGAGTCCCATGAACTTGGTTCATGAATACTGCGCGATGGGGATCGAGATCTAAGGCGCTAAAGATGCGCCGCCGATTTTCAATCACGCGGTCGTCGTCATCGCCAACGTGGAGACCAAGATTGAGCGAGGCGTAGTCTCCGGTCGAGGTGCCACCTAGGCGAGTCGTAACCACTGCTCGAATGCCGTGGGGGAGACCGGAGAGTTCCAGCCAACACACACCAGCGAATTCATGGAGTTCATCCATGGCATTTCTCGCACAATCCGGTGATTTCAATGGTGTGGGAAATGTCGCTAAAGCCAGCTTTCTTCGCCAGACTGTGCGCCCACGCTTCGACCTCAGCTGACTCCACTTCTTGCACGCTCCCACATCGTCGACAGCGCAGGTGGTGGTGATGGCCTTGGGCTCCGCATCGGCGATAGAGCGCTTCGCCTGATTCGGTGCGCAGGACGTCAACTTGATGGGTGTCAGCGAGGATGCGCAGGCGGTTGTACACCGTGGCCAAGCCGACGCGCTGTCCTTGTTCACGCAAGGTTGCGTGAAGTTGCTGGGCGGAAAGAAAACCGTCGCTGGCCTCAAGGGCTTCAAGCACCAAGACGCCCTGCTTGGTGGTTCTAGTTTTCGGTGAAGCGTCAGTGCTCATACCAAATTGTAACCGTTCTCATTATCTGTTAACGTTCTTTATCCGGAATCATTCTAGATAAGGAGGAACAGCAATGGCCCACTCGTTGCGTCTTCTTTGTCTGCCTGTCGTTGTTGCTGTGTTGGTGACGTCATGTGGCCATTCCTCGTCAACTGACGGTCGCCTCCGGATCGTTGCCGGCGAAAGCCCCTGGGGGGCAATTGCTGCCGCGATTGGTGGTTCGAAGGTGTCCGTGGTTTCCTTGGTGGCTGATCCCAATACTGACCCCCACTCCTTTAGCGCCCGTGCCACGGATGCGGCCTTAGTGAATGAAGCGTCCGTCGTCATTGAAAACGGCTTGGGTTACGACCCCTACGTAGGACAGTTGCTCTCAACAGGATCCACGGGACCGAGAAGCGTGGTGAACGTAGCTGATGTGGTGAGCGTTCATGGATCGCTCGCTAATCCTCACCTTTGGTATTGGCTCGATCGGGTTCCCCGCGTTGCTGCGGCCATTGAAGGCGCCATGGCGAAGCGAGCACCATCGGCGGCGTCTTATTTTGAGTCCAACCTTCATCGCTTTGATGCCAAGGAAGCTGTTTTGGTTCAAGAACTCAATCACATCAAGCTGGTTGATCACGGTGCACGAGTGGCGGAGACCGAGCGCGTTGCCGGATACCTCTTGCAAGAAGCAGGACTCAGCGTTGTGTCTCCGTTGGGCTTTGCACTTGCTGTTGAGAACGGCACCGCACCATCATTTGGGGATCAGACCACGATGGTGAACCTGGTCACTTCTCATGGCGTCAAAGCATTGATCTATAACGTGCAGACCGTTGACGCCGTGACCTCACAACTGCGCTTGACTGCGGACAAGCACCGGGTTCCCGTTGTTGGCGTATCCGAAGTCATCGAACCCCAAGGGGCAAGTTTCATCGCCTGGCAACAGCGCCAAATCACCGACCTTGAAACTGCTCTGGGGATTGCGTCATGAGTTCGATTGAAATCCTTGGCCTCAACGCTGGATACGGCGAGCGTCCGGTACTACAAGACCTCGACCTCGCGACGCAGCCGGGAGAGTTCATCGCGGTGTTGGGACCCAACGGTTCGGGCAAGACAACCTTGCTCAAGGTGTTACTGGGCTTGCTTAAGCCCATGGCGGGTTCGGTACTTGTCGACGGCACGAGCCCCAAGCCACGCAATCGTGTGGTGGGCTACATCCCCCAGCACCGAGGCTTCGATCGAGATCTCCCGATTCGAGGACGCGACCTGGTGACCTTGGGGCTCAACGGCCACAAGCTTGGCTTGCTGCGCGCGTCGGCATCAGAGCGGGCGTTAGTGGATCGTGCCTTGGATCAAGTGGGCGCACTCGAGTATGCAGAGGCACCCGTGGGCATGTTGTCTGGTGGCGAGCAACAGCGCTTGCGTATCGCTCAAGCCATCCTCGGCGAACCAAGCGTTTTGCTCTGTGACGAGCCGCTCCTCGCCCTTGACCCTGGCCGCCAAAGCGAAGTGACCCGCGTCATTGATCAGTATCGACGAACTCATAACGCCACCGTGCTCTTTGTGACGCACGAAATTAATCCGGTGCTCCCCTATGTCGATCGAATTCTCTACTTCGTGGAAGGTCGCTCAGTCATAGGTACGCCCCGTGAAGTCTTAACGCGAGAGACGCTGAGTGATTTGTATGACAGTCCCGTGGAAGTCGTTCGCGTTGGAGAGCGCGTCATTGTCCTTGCCGGTGACGAAGAGTCCCACTCAGAACTCGATGGTCACCATCACCATGACCATGGGGAGGTGCCCTCACCATGGATTTAGGGAGTTATCTAACCCTGCCCTTCGCAGATCACGCACTTGCGGCCGGCCTCCTTATTGCCTTGATTTGCGGGACCATTGGCCCCTTTGTCATTGCCCGACAAATGGCCTTTGCGGTGCATGGCGCTGCCGAACTGTCTTTCACTGGGGCCTCGGCCGGACTGATCATTGCTGGTGACCCTGTCGCTGGCGCCCTTATTGGATCCGTGGTGGTCGCAGGAATTATTGGCTTGTTGGGCGAACGCTCTCGTGAGCGTGATTCGGCCATCGGTGTGATCCTTGCTGCGGGCCTCGGATTAGGTGTGTTTTTGTTGAGTCGCTACCAAGGCTTTGCGTCAGCGGCCACCAACATCTTGTTTGGAAATATTTTCGGCGTCTCTACCATGCAGATCCTGATTCTTGGAGGCTTGGCTCTCGGCGTCATGGTCGTGATGATCACGATCTATCGCCCCTTACTCTTTGCCTCGGTTGACCCGGAACTCGCAGAAGCTCGTGGTGTTCGCCTCAAGCTCCTTGGGGTGGTGTTTTTGGTTGTCCTCGCCCTGAGCGTGACCGAAGCCGCTCAAATCGTTGGGACGCTGCTCGTGCTCTCGCTCGCCATTACCCCCGCTGCGGCCGCTCAACGAGTTGCGCGAGGGCCAGCCGTGACGACCTTGCTGAGCATTGCCATCGCTGTGATTGCAACCGAAGGTGGGTTGCTCTTGGCTTTGGTGTTTTCGACCGTGCCACCCACGGTGTTCATCTCGGCCATCAGTTTCTCTTCGTATTTCATTGCTCGCCTCTGTGGTCCGAGCATCACCCGACGCCGCCGGGAGCGCTTGGGTCACCTCGTCGCTGCCTCGGCAGATCACCACGATCACGCCTAAGTTGGGGTGATGGCCGACCAAGCACAATTTGAAGTACTCAGTCGGCCATACATGGACGCGCTGTATGCAGCGGCGCTTCGGATGACTCGCAATCCTTCTGATGCCGAGGACTTGCTCCAAGAGACCTATCTGAAGGCATATCGAGCCTTTGAACGCTTCGATGAAGGCAGCAACCTCCGGGCCTGGTTGTTTCGCATCCTGACCAACACCTATATCAATGTGTATCGCGCTCGCCAACGCCAACCCTTGGTTGAAGGCATGGATGACATTGAGACACTGCATTTGTATCGAACCATTGCTCCCGTCGGCCAAGTGCCGTCACGAAGCGCTGAAGAAGAGGTGCTCGCGCTCATTACCGATGCGCGGGTCAAAGCGGCTCTCGAGTCAATTCCTGACACCTTTCGAATCACCGTGCTGCTCGCCGATGTCGAGGGATTTAGCTACGCGGAAATTGCTGAAATTACGGGAGTTCCCGTTGGTACGGTCATGAGTCGTTTGCATCGGGGAAGAAAAAGCCTCGAAAAGGCGTTGTCTCCCTATGTCACCGCAACGACGAATGCGCGGGCAGAGGAGTTGACCCCATGAGTGAGCACGAGATCTACCGACCAAGTGGGCTCTTTGGCATGGACTGTGGTGAAGCGGTCGATGCGCTCTTGCAATACCTTGACGGCGACTTGACCGACGCGAAGCGCGCCTTGATCGAGCAACACCTTGCTGCGTGTGAACCCTGTGGCGCAGCGGCGAGTTTTGAACGCGAATTGCGCGCAGTCATTGCTGACCGCTGCCACGAGCGTGTTCCCGAATCGCTGGTTACCAAGATCGCAGAGGCGATTAACAAAGAGCGGAATCTCGGATCGTAAATGCCTCATTTGATTGAGCGGGCCGGGCATTCAGCCAGGGTGCTCACGACAGCGCTGTTGAGCCGCTGCACCTTCGATCCCGAAGCCACCTCCTACGACATTGCGTGTTCAGGAGGTGTCGACTCCACTGCTCTCGCGATTCTGGCGGTGGCCACGGGAAAGCCGGTGATCTTGCACCACGTGGACCATGGTCTTCGACCTTCAAGCACCGCAGAGGCGCAAGCCGTTGAGACCTTTGGCGCTGAACTTGGCTGTGTGGTGAAAATATACGAAGTTGACATCGTGCCGGGGCCCAACCTCGAAGCTCGCGCTCGAGAGGCGCGCTTTGGCGCGTTGCCCGACGGCATCATCACAGGGCATCACATGGATGATCAGGCCGAGACCGTGTTGTTGAACCTGCTTCGAGGTTCAGGCAACCGAGGTCTTGGAGCCATGAGACCAGGGCCAAGCAAGCCCCTGCTGGGATTGAGAAAATACGAACTCGAAGGTCTGTGTCAGGCCTATGAGGTGGCGGTGGCCTACGACGAGACCAACGATGATGAATCGCTTCGCCGAAATGCCGTGCGCAAATCCTTGTTGCCGGTGATGGAGCGGGTGGGCGACCGTGACCCCGTTCCGGTCTTAGCCAGAGTGGCGCGCCATGCCCGAAGCGATGACGATGCTCTTGAAGAGCTCTCCCTTGCCCTTATTGAGAATCCCTATTCGGTTGCCCAGCTCAAGGCCGTACCCGAAGCCTTGCGCCGACGCGCGCTTCGGAGGCTGATCCGCGAGCACCAGGCCAGTATTTTGGCCCCCTCTGAGGCTGAAATTGAGCGAATTGAGGCGGTGGTGATGGGTGTGGTGGTGGCGGCCCAAATCGAGGGAAACCTAGAAATTCGCCGGAGTAAGGGCATTCTTTCGATACAAGCCATCGATGGCCACTACGCTTCCGACGATGCCAACTGACGATCACGTACCTGCTTGGGCCGCTCATGAGCTCAGTGAGGTGGTCATTTCACCGGCCACCCTGCAAGCAAAAGTCGCCGAGTTGGGTGCTCGAATCACCCAGGATTATCAGGGTCGACCCCCACTCCTTGTTGGCGTTCTAAAGGGCGCGATGATGTTCATGAGTGATTTGGCTCGCCACATTGAACTCCCGGTGGAAGTCGATTTCATGGCGGTGTCGTCCTATGGTTCAGCGACCACCACCTCGGGAATTGTGCGCATCGTCAAAGACCTTGATGCTGATCTGAAAGACCGTCACGTCATCGTGGTCGAAGACATCATTGACTCTGGCCTTACCTTGAATTACCTGCGCAAATACTTAGGCGCTCGTGGGCCCGCGTCGTTAGAAATTTGTGCTCTGTTACTCAAAGAAGGCGAACAGCGCGTGGCAAATGACTTTGCCTATGTCGGTTTTTCCATACCCCCATCATTTGTGGTCGGCTACGGCCTTGACGTCGCCGAGCGTTACCGCAACCTTGGTGGGATTTACACCTACGTCGGCGAAGGTTCGCATTAGTGAATTCACGCCACCTATCAGGAGCATCACCATGGCAGTAGATATTGAACGTGCCCAAGCAGCGGTTCGAGAACTTCTCGACGCAATTGGCGAAGACCCGACTCGAAACGGCCTGCTTGACACGCCGCGCCGCGTGGCGGCGATGTACGACGAGCTGTTCGCCGGCATGCACGAAGATCCCTCGGAACACCTTGAGGTCACCTTTGACGAAGCCCATGGCGAAATGGTGTTGGTCCGCGATATCCCCTTCTCATCACTGTGTGAACACCACCTGGTCCCCTTCATGGGTAAAGCCCACGTTGCCTACATTCCAGGCCGTGATGGCCGTATCACGGGCCTGTCGAAGTTGGCACGCGTCGTCGATGGCTATGCCCGACGACTGCAAGTTCAAGAGCGGATGACCTCACAAATTGCCGACGACATTCAACGGGTGCTCGAACCTCGCGGAGCGTTAGTGGTGCTCGAAGCGGAACACCTGTGCATGACGATGCGAGGCGTGAAGAAGCCGGGTGCGCTCACCGTCACCTCCGCCGTTCGAGGCATATTCAAAGACGACTTCGCGACGCGTACCGAAGCCTTGCAGTTCATTCACGGTCGATAATCTTGTCGCTCAGCACCCACCACGCCATGGTCATGGGAATCATTAACGTGACGCCCGACTCGTTCTTTGCTTCAGCACGAACCGAGCACGTTGACGATGCCATCCTGCGCGGCATTGATCTTTTCGCCCAAGGTGCGGAGATTGTTGATGTGGGTGGTGAATCGACTCGCCCGGGAGCCACGCCGGTGAGTGAAGCCGAAGAGCTGCTTCGCGTCATCCCTGTCATTGAAGGCCTCGCGGGCAAGGGACGGATCAGTGTTGACACGATGAAAGAAGGGGTTGCTCGCCAAGCTGTTGCGGCAGGGGCAACCATGATCAATGACGTTTCGGGCACGTTGGCGCAAGTTGCTGGTGACCTTGGTGTGGCTTGGATCGCCATGCATTCTCAGGGCACGCCGGCCACTATGCAAGATGCTCCTCACTATGACGATGTTGTGGCCGAAGTGTCGTCGTGGCTTGAAGCCCAAGCGGTGAACGCCAAAGCAGCCGGTGTAGAAGAACTCTGGCTTGATCCAGGTATTGGATTTGGCAAGACTTTTGCCCACAATTGGACCTTGCTGGCTCACCTTGATCACTTCGTGGCCCTCGCAGAGCGTTTCGATGCTGGCTTGCTCGTTGGCAGCAGTCGGAAGCGGTTTTTGGGAGAGCTCGGGCAGGGCAGTGAGGGCCCCGAAGATCGCCTTGAGGCATCAATCGCGACCGCGACGGCAGCCTTTGAGGCAGGGGCAAGAATGGTACGAGTACACGATGTTGCGGTTACGGTGCAGGCAATGCGTATCGTGCTCGAGGAGGTCGACGCGTAATGAAGGGCAAGTGGGCGGCGGGCATCCCGCCACGGCATCTGACCTGGATCATGGATGGACGCCTCGCGGCGTCTGAGCGGCCGGGTGGATACAGCGCAACACATCGCAAAGTTCGACGCCAAGAAGAAATCATTTGGCTTCGGGAAAATGGCTTTACCTGCGTGATCTCGATCATGCCGGCTGACACCAATATTCCTGCCTATACCGAACTTGGCGTTCGCTCTCTCAACATCGCGTTGCCGCGTGAAGGCTCGCACGAAGCCGCCCTCCTGGCGATCTTTGAAGAACTTGATCGACAATTGCGCGAAGGTGGCAAGGTTCTGATTCACGATGATGATCTGGGTGATCGCACCATGGCTGTGATCGGTGGGTTCTTGATTCACACGGGCAAGATGCCGGAGCTTCCCATTGCGGTGACGGTCGTGGAGCGACTGTTCTCACGACAACTCGGCACCGATGGTCGTGCGATCATGGCCGAAACATTGAACGAGACGAAACAAGCGTGAGCGATGTGGTGTTCGTTGAGGGTATTCACCTCGACGCAGAAGTTGGCGTTCTCGATTCCGAGCACGGCAGAACTCAGCCACTATTGATTGATGTAGAACTCGATGTTGATCTCGAGGCCTCGGGAGTTTCCGATGATCTCAACGACACGGTGAACTATGCCGCCGCGGCTGATCTGGTGGTTGCCATTACCCAATCCAAACACCACGAACTGCTGGAACATCTCGCCGATCGCATTGCGAAGGGATGTCTCGATCTTGATGATCGAGTGACGGCCGTGACCGTGACGGTTAGAAAACTTGAGCCTCCCGTGACGATGCCGGTTTCGGCCACGGGTGTTCGTCGTCGTTTGGTTCGCTAACGATGCCTCGTTCCTTTCTCGGTCTCGGTACCAATTTGGGTGATCGTGAAGCCGAGCTTCGCAGGGCTGTGGAGCACTTGAGCGCCTCCGGTGATGTGGTGGCTGTTTCGTCGCTCTATGAAACTGAGCCAATGGGTGGCCCACCACAGGGATTGTTTTTGAACATCGTGGTGGAACTCAACACCGAAGACTCACCGGAAGAACTGCTCGAGCGTTGTCGTGAACTCGAAACCATGGCGCAACGGGTGAGGAGCGTGCGCAATGGCCCTCGCACCTTGGACGTGGATGTGTTGTGGGTTGAAGGCGAAACGCGCAATAGCGAAGAACTCACCGTCCCTCATCCGCGGATGTTTGAGCGACGCTTTGTGCTCGAACCCCTGGCTGAGCTGGCTCCAGAACTCGTCGATGCTCAGGTCTTGGCCGCCTCGTTTGGCGATGTTCGCGTAATCGGTAGGCTCTAACTCCTAGGTCAGTCTCAATACTGCGAACGGCACCCTGATGTGGGGCTGGAACGTCGGAGGCACACATGCATCGAGTCCGAATCATCGGAGCAGGTCGGGCTGGTGGTTCCTTGGCCTCTGCGCTGAGAACTCGAGGCGTTGACGTGGACGGTCCTGTGTCTCGAGCCATGGTGAGTAGCGATGCCAGCGAAGGCTGCGATGTTCTCATCCTTGCCGTTCCCGATGACGCGATTGGAGAAGTAGCGGCAGCGATCGCGCCGGTTACGACCTGCGTGGTGATGCATTGCTCTGGCTCGCGATCACTCGACGTACTGGCGCCTCACTCGAATGTGGCGTCACTCCACCCCTTGATACCGATGCCCACAGAAGAGATCGGCGCTCAGCGATTGCTCGATGGGACCACCTTTGCCGTCTCGGGGCACGAGCGCGCGCGAGAAATTGCCGAGTTGCTCGGTGGACGAATCGTGGAGGTACCCGACGATGCGAGAGCTCGCTATCACGCCGCCGCATGTATCGCTGCCAATCATGTGGTGGCACTCATGGGTCAAGTTGAACGCATTGCTGAATCATTGGGTATGTCGTTGAAAGATTTTCAATCTTTGGCTACTGCTGCACTACATGACGCCATGAGCTTGTCCCCCGGTCTTGCCCTGACGGGGCCGGCATCGCGTGGTGACCTCGCAACCATTGAGCGTCACTTTGAAGCCCTTGATGCCTCGGAACGAGAGAGCTATCAAGCCATGGCTCGTGCTGCTGCTCGATTGGCCCACGACACGGCGGCGGGGCACTGATGATGGAAATCATTAGCGATGCCAAGACGTGGCGAGCACTGATGACGCAGTGGCGACACGACGGTGATCACATCGGCTTTTGTCCCACGATGGGTGCGTTGCACGCTGGGCATCTGAGTTTGGTTGAACACGCTCGAGAGCAATGCGATCGAGTCGGCGTGTCCATCTTTGTTAACCCCACACAGTTCAACCAAGCGACAGATCTTGCTGCCTATCCGCGGCCAATCGATGCGGACCTTGCCATGATGCAAGCAGCGGGTGTTGATGCCGTGTTCGTTCCTGAGGTGCACGAGATCTATCCCGTCTACCCCGAACCCACTGCGGTGAGGGTGGAGGTTGGGGAGCTCGGACAGCGTTTTGAAGGCGCTGATCGGCCGGGCCACTTCTCAGGGATGGCCACGGTCGTCAGCATTTTGCTCAACGTGACGCAAGCCCACGCCGCCTACTTCGGGGAGAAAGATTTCCAGCAACTCGTTATCGTGAATGCCCTGGTGCGTGACTTGATGATTGATACGAAAATCGTCGGGGTGCCTACGCTTCGAGAAGCAGGTGGTTTGGCGATGTCGAGTCGAAACGTTCGACTCAGTGAACAGGGTCGTTTCGAAGCGAGGGTTATCATTCAAGCACTGCAGGTCGCACAAGAGGCGGCACTACACGGCGGATCGGTGGGTCAGGTCGAGAGAGCCCTGCGCGACCACCTCGCTACGTGCGCTGACTTGCGTGTTTCCTATGCTCAGATAGTCGATCCCGTGTCACTGTTGCCTGTGTCACCTGAGGTGCGTCACGGCAACTACCGTGCCTTGGTGGCTGGAGTTATCGAAGGTGTCCGGCTGCTCGACAATGCTGAAGTGAGGTTCCCCCCATCATGACGACCTCTCCACACAACAAGCCCGATCTCCTCATCGTGGGCAGTGGCATCGCGGGACTCGCGACGGCCTTGTATGCCCACCGCGCAGGTTTGGGTGTTCTTGTCGTGACCAAGGCAACCATTGAGCGAGGTGCTACTGACTGGGCTCAAGGCGGCATAGCAGCGGCCATGGATCATGAACTCGACAATCCGGCCTTGCATTTGCAAGACACCTTGGCCGCTGGCGCAGGTCTCTGTGATGAAGCAGCGGCAACGCTGCTCGTCAATGATGGCGAGGCAGCCGTTGACCAATTGGTTGCTTGGGGGGCTGAATTCGATATCACGGCTGGTGCGTTCCACCTGGCGCGTGAAGGTGGCCACAGTGCTGATCGCGTCGTGCATGCGGGCGGTGCAGCTACCGGCCATGAAATTGAACGCTCGTTAGTGGCGGCCATTCGTGCCGCTGGCATTGCTGTACTTGAACACGCTGATCTTGTTGACTTGCGTCTTGGCGATACGGGGATCGACGGCATTTCGGTGCGATTAGGAAATGAGATTCAAGAACTCCGAGCCAAGCATGTCGTCTTAGCAACGGGCGGAGCGGGCCAACTTTTTGCGGTGACGACGAATCCGCCAGAAGCGACCGCCGATGGACTCGCAGCAGCTATCCGAGCTGGGGTTCCAGTCGGCGACCTTGAATTCATGCAGTTTCATCCCACGGCCCTCCACGTTGATCTCATGCCTCGGCCTCTGTTGTCTGAAGCCCTCCGAGGAGATGGTGCGCTGCTTCGCGATCGTCACGGAGAGCGCTTTGTCGAAGAGCTGTCCTCTCGAGACGTGGTGTCGAGAGCCATGGCTGGCGTGATGCGAGACCAGAACCTTGATCACCTTTGGCTTGACGTCACGCCGATCGCCGATTTCGAGCGCCACTTTCCTACCATTGCTGCATCGTTGGATGCGGTTGGTCTTGACCCCCGCGTGGACTGGCTCCCTGTGGCGCCCGCCGCTCACCATCTTGCCGGAGGCATCTTGACGGATCTTTCCGGCGCGAGTGCCATTCCGGGATTGTGGGCCGTTGGCGAAGTTGCCAACACAGGAGTTCACGGAGCGAATCGCCTTGCTTCGAATTCGCTGCTCGAGGGTATGGTCTTTGCTCGGCGCTGTGTTGAAGCAATCGTGGAAGGACAACGCCAAGCAGCTCAAACAGGAGTCCTTGGTGATCCAGCCAACGGGTCCCTGAGACGTCGAGTTCTCGAAGCTCCACGTTTCGAAACGGTGTCGCCACTGCTGAGTGATGCTTCTCCTGAGCAGTTGCTCAGCACCTTGCAAACGACGATGACCCGTGGAGCCGGTGTCGTGCGCTCTGAGGCGTCGCTCACACAAGCGCGCTCCAGCGTTGCTGGTCTTCGAGCCAGTGTGACAACTCCTCGTGATCCGCGCTTTCGAAGTGTGGAGAACCTGGTAACCGTTGCAGAGTTCTTGATTGCTTCAGCCTTGCAACGACACGAGTCTCGGGGTTGTCATGTACGAGAAGAGTTCCAAACTGTCGATGACGCGTGGCGCCTTCGACTGACCTACTTTGAGGAGTCATGATGATGCACGCCCCCTCAGCAGTTATTGAAGATGCGGTTGCTCGAGCGCTCGCTGAGGATCTCGAGCCACTCGGGGATCTCACCGCTGCGCTCATCGATCCATCGATTCAGGCAACCTTGATTATTGCGTCTCGCGAACATGGGGTCATTGCAGGTCAAGACTGTGTTCGCGAGGCCTTTGCTCAAGTTGATGCCAGCATTGAGGTTGCCATCGTGATTGATGATGGTGGACGGGTTGCGCCAGGCGATGTTGTGGCGCGTGTGAACGGCCCGATGCATGCCATTCTTTCGGCTGAGCGCACCGCCCTGAATTTCCTCGGCCACCTTTCGGGTATCGCCACACAAACCGCAGCCATGGTGGCCGCGGTACGGGAGGTCTCGGCAAGCACTCGCGTCCTAGACACTCGAAAGACAACGCCGGGATTGCGTGGCTTAGAAAAGGCTGCCGTGCGTGCGGGCGGAGGGACAAATCACCGCGTCAATCTTTCAGATGCCGTATTGATTAAAGACAATCACCTCGGTGTAATTGGCATCACTGAAGCGGTGCACAAAGCCAAAGCTCTGTGGCCCGGGCGAAACGTAGAAGTTGAGTGCGATGTCCTCGATCAAGTCAAAGAAGCGGCTGAAGCGGGGGCCACCTCGGTGCTGTTAGACAACATGACGCCCGCCCAAGCTGGAGAAGCCGCGTCGCTCGCTCGCTCAATCGCTCCCACCATGCTCATTGAAGTGTCGGGGCGCATCACGATTGACAATGCCGCAGCGTACGCCGCGGTCGGCGTTGATTTGATTAGTTCAGGGTCGTTGACCCACTCGGTGAGGAGCCTTGATCTCGGGCTCGATTTCACGGTGGAGGGGGCATAGTGCTACTTGCTTTGGATGTTGGCAACACCGAAACGGTGGTTGGTCTGTATCGAGAATCGCTGGACAGCGAGCATGAACAACGCCGGGTGGGATACGCCATTGGGGATGAGACCAGTCATGGTTTCTTTCATCGCTGGCGACTTTCTACCGATGTTGCAAGAACGCCCGATGAGCACGCCGTCAACTTGACGCAACTCTTGGCCTTGGAAGGTCTCGACATCGTGGAGACCGTCACGGGCATTGTGATCAGCTCTTCTGCTCCTCAAGTGACGGGTGATCTCAGAACCATGGCAGCTCGATGGTTTTCAGACATTCCGCTTGTGGTGCTCGGCCCGGGCATCAAGTCGGGCATGTCCATCTTGTATGACAACCCAAGGGAAGTCGGTGCTGACCGCATCGCAGATGCCGTTGGGGCCTATGACCTTTTTGGAGGGCCCACCATTGTGGTGGACCTCGGTACGGCAACCACCTTTGATGCCATCAATGACAAAGGCGAATACCTTGGCGGCGCCATCGTTCCGGGTGTGGCCATTTCCATGGAGGCGCTCTTCACTCAAGCCGCAGCGCTCCGCAGTGTCGAACTCCTTGAGCCACGCAGCGTGATTGGCCGCTCCACGGTTGAGTCCATCCAATCAGGGGTGCTCTATGGATATGCCGCACAAGTGGACGGTATGTGTGAACGCATTGAGCGTGAACTCGGTAACGCCACGGTGGTGGCGACGGGTGGACTCTCTATGTTGATTGCTCCCCACACAAGCCGTGTTGAACACATTGAGCCGTGGCTCACCTTGCACGGGCTGCGACTGATTTACGAGCGCAACGCCGCTCGCTGAGTCGCCTATTCGGGCAAGCCCACCAACAAGAGTTCAGCCAGTGAGGCGAAGCCTTGGGCCAGTTGATCATCGGGCAACTCGTGCGCTGCGGCGCGAGCCCGGGCTACGTGGCTACGGGCAGTGTCGAGTGATTCATCGATGCCACTGCTTGATGCCACCAAACTGCGAGCTTTCTCGCGTTCTGGTTCATCGAGTGCTCGACCCAGTAAGTCGGCCAATTCGGGTCCGATCGTTGGATCTTCTAGGGCCACCAAGGTAGGCAGGGTGTAGATGCCTTCGGCCAAATCTTGTCCCGCAGGCTTTCCCAACTCTCCGTCGACGGCAGTGACATCCATAATGTCGTCGCGAAGTTGGAAGATGATGCCGAGTTCGTGGCCGTATCGAGTCAGGGCATCGACCTCGGCATCAGAGGCGCCACTAGTCAAGCCACCAACGCGACACGACGAAGCCATGAGCGCGGCGGTCTTGCCGCTAATGGCGGTGTAGTAATCCTCGCGCGAACGATTCACATCAAATGATCGTTGGACCTCTGAAACTTGGCCTTGGGTCAGCTGGGCAAGTGTGCGAGCCAAGAGGCCGGCTATTTCGGTACCAAGATCGGCAGCGATCGCGGCCGAACGGGCCATCAGGTAGTCGCCGGCCACGATGGCTACAAGGTTGCCAAAGCGGGCGTTAACCGTGTCAACATTGCGGCGAATGACTGCTTCATCCATGACATCGTCGTGGTAGAGCGAAGCCAAGTGCATCAATTCAAGTGACACCGCACCCAGCAAGTTGTCTTGGGTGGCCTCATTGGTGCCCTTGGTGGCCGAAGCAATGGCCAGAACTGGTCGCAGGCGCTTGCCGCCGGCCTTAATCAGGTGAGTCGTTACTTGGTCGAGGAAGTCGTCCCCAACCACCACGGACTCAGCAAGCAGCGGTTCGAAGCGCTGAAGATCCGCCTCGAGGGAGGGGAGAGCGAGGCTGGCCAAGATGTTCACGACCTCCCATGCTAGAGGCCGAATGGAGTCCCGCTGTCGGGCTCGGTCAAGGAGGCAAACTCGACCTGACGGCCAGGTTGAAGCCGCCGACCGATACACTCAAGACAGGCCCAAAGAATGGAGGCGGGCAAGGTGTTTGAGCGATTTACTGACCGAGCAAGGCGAGTACTGGTACTGGCTCAGGAGGAGGCACGCCTCCTCAACCACAGTTTCATTGGTACGGAACATATTTTGCTTGGCCTTATCCATGAAGGTGAAGGCGTAGCGGCCAAGGCCCTTGATGCCTTGGGCATCACGCTTGAGTCAGTGCGCGAAAAAGTTGAAGAGACGATGGGTATGACCGGGAACCCCCCGGCCGGCTCACCTCCCTTCACCCCGCGGGCCAAAAAAGTCCTCGAGCTCTCGCTTCGCGAAGCGCTGCAGTTGGGTCACTCCTACATCGGTACCGAACACATGCTGTTGGGCTTGGTTCGAGAGGGCGAATGTGTCGCTGCTCAAGTGCTCGTCAGCTTGGGAGCAGATCTCGCCAAGGTTCGCCAGCAAGTGATTCAGATGATGAGCGGCTACCAAGGTAAAGAAACCTCGGGTGGAGGATCGTCATCGTCAGAAAAGGGTGAGGCTGGCAGTGGCTCAGCGGTGCTTGACCAATTTGGTCGCAACCTGACGCAGTTGGCGAAAGACGGCAAGCTCGACCCCCTCGTTGGCCGCGACAAAGAAATTGAGCGGGTCATGCAGGTGCTGTCGCGCCGCACGAAGAACAACCCAGTGCTGATTGGTGAACCCGGTGTCGGCAAAACCGCCATCGTGGAGGGACTTGCGGAGAAAGTGGTGGCGGGCCAAGTACCCGACACGCTCATGGACAAGCAGCTCTACACCCTTGATCTCGGCGCCCTGGTCGCTGGTAGCCGCTACCGCGGTGACTTTGAAGAGCGTCTGAAGAAGGTGCTCAAGGAAATTCGCACCCGAGGCGACATCATCTTGTTTATTGACGAGATTCACACCCTGGTTGGCGCTGGCGCTGCTGAAGGAGCAATTGACGCTGCCTCAATTTTGAAGCCCATGTTGGCTCGCGGCGAACTCCAGACCATTGGTGCCACCACCATCGACGAGTACCGTAAGCACATCGAAAAAGACGCGGCACTCGAGCGTCGATTCCAGCCGGTCAAGGTTGAACAGCCTTCGGTGGCGATGACGATCGATATCTTGAAGGGCCTGCGTGATCGCTACGAGTCACACCACGCAGTGACGATTACCGACCAAGCCTTGGTCGCCGCTGCGAACTTGGCTGATCGCTACGTCGCTGATCGATTCTTGCCTGACAAGGCGATTGACCTCATTGACGAAGCGGGAAGCCGACTTCGTATTCAGCGCATGCACGTACCCGCTGGCGCCAAGAACCTTGACGAGGAAATCACCCGAATTCGAGCCGACAAGGAATCGGCCATCGAGCAAGGGGCATTCGAGCAAGCCAAGCGTCTCGCTGAACAAGAGCGCGAATCCATGGAGAAGAAGGAAGCGCAAGACGCCAACTTGAAGGCCGAAGGCGTGAATCTCTTCGACGTCGTTGATGAAGAAGTCATCGCCGAAGTACTTGCTGCGTGGACGGGCATTCCGGTCTACCGCCTCACCGAAGAAGAGACTGCCAAGTTGCTTCGCATGGAAGATGAGCTTCACAAGCGCATCATCGGACAAGAAGAAGCAATCACGGCGCTGTCCAAGGCCATCCGTCGGACACGTGCGGGCCTCAAAGACCCCAAGCGTCCCGCCGGTTCGTTCATCTTCCTTGGCCCCACGGGTGTTGGTAAGACGGAGCTCGCCAAGACCTTGGCTGAGTTCCTCTTCGACGATGAAGATGCGCTAATCCAGCTCGACATGTCGGAGTACATGGAGAAGCACACGGTGAGTCGCTTGGTTGGTTCTCCTCCTGGATACGTTGGTTACGAAGAGGGTGGCCAGCTCACCGAGGCGGTGCGTCGCAAGCCCTTTAGCGTCGTGCTGTTCGACGAAATCGAAAAGGCTCACCCCGATGTCTTCAACACCTTGTTGCAGATCTTGGAAGATGGTCGCTTGACTGACAGCCAAGGCCGCACGGTTGACTTCAAGAACACGGTGTTGATCTTGACTTCCAACCTCGGTACTGCGGATCTTCGCAAGGCCAACTTGGGATTCTCGAAGGTGACCGAAGAAGCCAACTACGAGAAGATGAAGGCCAAGGCCTACGAAGCGCTTAAGGGTCACTTCCGTCCGGAGTTCTTGAACCGCGTCGATGACACCATCGTCTTCCACGAACTCTCCAAGGATGAGGTCATCGAAATCGTTGATCTGTTCACCAAGCGCACGGCCGAGCAACTCAGCTTGCAAGGCATTGGGCTGGAACTGACGCCAGCAGCCAAGGGCTTCTTGGCCGACAAGGGCTACGACCCACAACTCGGAGCTCGACCCTTGCGTCGGGCCATTCAGCAAGGCATCGAAGATGCCCTTTCTGAGAAGTTGCTCTGGAAGGAGTTCCGCGTGGGCGAGACCGTGGTCGTTGATGTTCGCGAGGGCGAGGATGGACCGGAGTTGTTCTTCACGTCCATCGAGGGATTTGAGCCGCCGGAAATTGAATTCGCCGGTTCTGCCCCGTCGGCTGAATAGCTCACGATTCACGCGATCGTTACAACAAGGGCCTAGCCTGCTCAGCAATGGCACGTCCCGCTCCTTACACCTGCACGTCGTGCGGCGCTGATGCGCTGCGCTGGTCAGGCCAATGCCCCACGTGCCAAGAGTGGAACACGCTCACCGAAAAGGAGTTGGAAACTGTCGGGGCCTCAACCTCGGTCGATGTTTCTGTCGTTGAGTTAGCTGGCATCGTTGTGGAGGCCAGTCAGATTCAAACAACCGGCGTCGCTGAAGTCGACCGGGTACTTGGTGGTGGCTTGACTCCTGGATCGGTGACCTTGGTGGCGGGAGATCCTGGCATCGGCAAATCAACGCTGTGCTTACAAGCGGCGATGTTTGTGGCCAGCAAGGGTGGTACTGCACTCGTGGTCGCGGCTGAGGAAGCAGCGAGTCAAGTGGCCGCGAGAGCCCGTCGCTTAGGAGATGCATCCCATGGCATTGAGCTCGTTGCCACGGCTGATCTCGTCAAAGCCGTGGCAGCCTTAGAGAAAACTGATGCCTCGTTGTGCGTCATTGACTCGGTTTCCACGATTTCGGACTCATCAGTGCGCGGACCCGGTGGTGGCGTCACCCAAGTGAGAAACGCGGCCGAGCAGCTCTCAGGAGTTGCTCGCCGTCGAGGCATTGCCTTGCTCTTGGTGGGACACGTCACCAAAGACGGTGATCTTGCGGGACCCCGGGCTCTTGAACATCTCGTCGACACCGTGATGATGATTGAGGGGGATCGACACCATCCGCGCCGTATCGCCACGACGGTCAAACACCGCTTCGGACCCGCAGGTGAAGTTGGTGTTCTCGAACTCGACGGCACCGGCCTGTCTTCCGTTGCCGATCCGTCTGCTGCTTTGCTTGCCGAGCGAGGACCGTCGCTGCCTGGTTCGGTGGCCTCGGTGTTGGCAGAAGGTAATCGACCCTTAGTCGTGGAGATTCAAGCCCTGGTCACCCCAGCTATGGCGGCACCAGCGCGAGTGGCTCAAGGTGTCTCACCGACGAGGCTTCGCCAACTTGCGGCAGTCATTGATGCGCATTGTGATCTTGGAATTGGACGGATGGATCTCTTTGTCGCCTGCGCGGGGGCCATGAAAGCACTAGAGCCAGCAATTGATGTCGCCGTGGTTGGCGCCATTGTGTCGGCCTTTTTCGGCAAGCCCTTACCCGAAGACGTTGTCGCCTTCGGCGAAATTGGTCTGACGGGTGCGGTGCGGCCAGTGCTCGCTACTCCTCGCCGTTTGGCTGAGGCTGAGCGTGTAGGCCTACGCCGCGCCCTTGTGCCATCGGGCACCCCAACACCCAATTCGTTGGAAGTCATGGAGGTGGCAACCGTGGCTGAATTGGTGGCCCGGGTTTCACAGCTTTCTGCGACTACGTCGTAAGCACATCAGTAACCAAGTGTTCACACAATGGCGACGCGAGCCTTGCACGAGGTCTCTAACCTAAGAGGCGATGCCTGTTTCCCCTGAACTCTTCGACGCCTTGCCAATGGTGGCCCCTGGCACCGCGCTGCGCGACGGCCTCGACCGGGTGCTCCAAGCCCGCCGTGGCACCTTGGTGGTCATTGGCGACGGACCCGGTGTCTTGGAAATCTCAACTGGTGGCTTTCTCCTTGACACTGAGTTCACGCCACAGCGCTTGAGCGAACTCGCCAAGATGGATGGAGCCATCGTGTTGACCAAGGACGCAAAGCGTATTGCTCGTGCCAACGTCCACCTCACGCCGTCGTCAAGTGTGGTGACGTCAGAGACGGGTACTCGACATCGAACTGCTGAGCGCGTTGCACGCAGCCTCGGCGTCCCGGTGATTTCGGTGAGCCACGCCATGGGTGTGATCACCTTGTTCATGGGAGATGACCGACACAGTCTGCGACCGACCGCGGCACTCATCGACCAAGCGGACCAAGCACTTGACACCTTGCAGCGATTCCGCAGCCGCTTTGATGGGGGTTTGCGCTCGCTCAATGCCGCTGAAGTGGTTGACGCGGCGACCGTTGGCCAGGTGGTCGAAATTGCTCAATCGGCAGAGACCATGCTGCGTATCAACAACTTGCTTGGAGAAATTGTGGTCGAGTTGGGTGATCGTGGTCGGCTCGTTGAACTGCAGCGCGCTGAAATTGTGGGTGACCTCGTCGCCAAGCTTTCTTCAGTAATTGAAGACTATGCGCCTCTGGAATCTGGGCTCATTCCTCGCAGTGAGGCCATCCGAGCTCGACTCGGTGCCATCGCCCTTGATGAAGTCGGTGATCCCCTCATCATTGCTGCGGCCATGGGCTTAAGCCCTGAGTTCGAAAGTGGGGTGAGCCCTCGGGGTTATCGCTTCCTTGAGCAAATTCCCAAGCTCCCCCGTGAGCAACTCGAAGCCTTAGTTGAACAATTTGGCACCCTGTCTCGCTTGCTCAGTGCAGAAACGAGCGACATTGCAGCCATTCCTGGCTTTGGTGAGGCGAAAGCGCGCTCTTTGGTGGCGAGTGTGGCCCGGATGAGTGAGCGGGCTCAATTCTCTGGCCGATGACGCTGCTCGGGCCAGCATTTTGGCAGGGCTGGTACAATACATCCTCCCCCCGGCGCTGAACCATCGCCGGATAGCCATGCCATCAGTCTCGAAGGAGCCCATGTGTTCAAGGTCGGTGACAAGGTCGTTTACCCCCACCACGGTGCAGCGATCATTCAAAAGCGTGAAAAGCGTGTTGCCTTTGGTGAAAAGAAGGAATACCTCATCTTGAAGCTCGCCTATGGCGATCTGACCTTGATGGTTCCTGCTGACAACACCGAGAGTGTTGGTCTGCGTGAAGTGATTAACGACGAAGAAGTCGAAGAAGTGTTTGCGGTGCTGTCTAAGAAGGAAGCCCGTATGCCAACGAACTGGTCACGTCGCTATAAGAACCACTCTGAGAAGCTGCGGTCTGGTGACATTTACCAAGTTGCCGAAGTAGTTCGAAACCTGTCAATTCGTGACAAGGACAAGGGACTGAGTGCTGGTGAGAAGCGCATGCTGAGCCGTGCACGCCAGATCCTTGTTTCTGAGCTCACCTTCGCCCTGAACGTTGATGAGGAAACTGCCGAGCAGCGCCTCACCGACGCGCTGCCCTAGGCATCACCATGCGTTGCGGGGCGGTCGTCGTGGCCGCCGGTAGCGGTCAACGCTTCGGCGGACCAAAGCAGTTCGCCATGCTTGATGGCAGGGTGGTGGCGGCTCGCTCGATCGAACTCTGTCGAAGTGTTGCCGACGTCGTGGTACTTGTGGCGCCGAATGATGCCCAAGAGCTCACCCACGGCGCCGACCAGGTTGTCGAAGGCGGGGCGACGCGATCGGAATCAGTACGCCGTGGCTTGATGGCGTTACCTGATGATGTCGACACGGTCATCGTCCACGATGCAGCCCGACCACTCGCCACGGAGCGTTTGTTTTTCGCTGTGGTTGCTGAATTGTCAGATGAAGAGGTAGACGCGGCGATTCCCGGTCTTGAGCCAACGGACACCATCAAGCGCGTGGTGGCTCGCGACGGTCGCCGTTGGGTCGTTGAAACCTTGGATCGCACGGAACTCGCCACCATCCAAACGCCACAAGCATTTCGAGTCAAGAGCTTGCGCCGAGCGCACGCTGCGCACGCAGAGGCCACCGATGATGCAGCACTGATTGAAGCCATGGGCGGTACGGTCGTGGTGGTGCCTGGCGAACAAGAGAACTTGAAACTGACCTCCCCTGGTGACCTTGAATTGGCCGAACGCATGATGGAGCGCCGATAATGCGCATTGGTCAAGGCTTTGATATCCATCGCTTCAGTGACGACCCCACGCGGCCACTGATGCTCGGGGGCGTCGCTATTGAGGGTGCTCCGGGCCTCGAAGGTCATTCAGACGCTGATGTGGTGACCCATGCGCTTATTGACGCACTCCTCGGTGCTGGAGGCTGCGGCGATATCGGTGAGTTATTTCCCGATACCGATGCTTCAATTCGAGGTATCGCCAGCATGGTGATGCTGGAGGCGGCGGTGGCCAAAATTGCCGCCGCTGGCTTTCGGGCCGTCAATGCCGACATCACGATCATCGCTGAGACTCCAAAACTTGGGAGCCACAAGGTCTCAATTGCTCAGTCATTGACTGAAGCACTGGGTGCTCCGGTTTCGGTGAAGGCAACAACCATGGAACGACTAGGCCCCATAGGAGCCAGAGAAGGAATGGCGGCACTGTGTGTCGCTTTGGTGGAGTAAGCATGAGTCCCACGAATCGTCGACCAAGTCCTCGGAACCGTCCACCGCAAGGAGGTGGCCGGCCCACGGGACGCAGCGGAGGTCCCACCCAGCGCCGTCGGGCCGAGGGCCTGGGCGGGGATCAAATAGAAGGTCGTCACGCCATTATCGAACTGCTCCAAGCGCAAACCCGGCCGGCAACCCGTGTGTTCATGGCTGCTGATCTTGATCCATCACCTGAACTCGATCGCATAGAACAACTGTGTCGAGAGCGTCGCGTCCCTCTTGAGATGGTGAGTCGTGCCCGCATTTCACGAGAAGCTGCGACGGAATCGCACCAGGGAGTAGTCGCCAAAGCGCGGCCGCTCAAGTCTCTGGATCTTGAGGAGCTGGTCTCGTCAGGTCCTCAGCACGAAACGCCTTTTTTGCTGATCGCTGACGGTATTACCGATCCTCACAACCTTGGCTCTTTGCTTCGAAGCGCAGAGTGTGCCGGCGTGACTGGCATTGTGGTTCCCAAACACCGCGCTGCGAGAATCACGCCAACCGTGACGAAAGTAGCTGCCGGGGCGATTGAACACCTTCGCTTTTCCCAAGTGGCCGGTATTCCGACCGCTATCGAACACCTCAAGCGCATGGGCGTGGTGGTTGTTGGCCTCGCCGGCGAATCACGCACCTCGCTCTATGACACCAATTTGGGATCAAACCCCATCGCGTTAGTCATTGGCAGCGAAGAGTCGGGACTCGCGCAACTCACGCGCAAGCGCTGTAGTTCGGTGTGTTCGATTCCTATGCGGGGATCAACCGAGTCGCTGAACGCATCGGTTGCCGGTGCGATTGCAATCTTTGAAGCGGCGCGTCAGCGTCGCGGCTAAGACGCTTCTTCCTCGGGGGCCCAGTTGGCCCCGAGTTCCTGGGTGCAAGCACTACAGCGCACCGCGGCTTTGGGGATGTCGGTAAGACACGCGGGGCAGGGAGATTTGGGAATCATGGACGGTGGGGCTGAGCCAAATCGAACCATTAAGGCCTGCGTTGGTTTGAGCACGAAGAAGAAAATGACAGCCGCAGTAATGAAGAAGGTAATCAAGGCATTGATCAACAAGCCGTATTGGAATCGAACGCCGTTGACTTCGAAGTAGAGCCCTTCGAGCCCTTTCTTGTGGGCAAACAAGGTCACGACCGGCGTGATGAATGATGCGGTGAGTGATGTGACAACGGCGGTGAACGCAGCGCCAATAGCTACCGCGATAGCGAGATCTACGACATTGCCTCGCAAAACGAAGGCGCGAAATTCTCCAATGACTCGCTTGACTCGACCTTTTGGCATCGGTCCTCCTTCACGCAACTATCGAGAGCCGGCGATGGGATTCGAACCCATGACCTGACGATTACAAATCGCCTGCTCTGGCCAACTGAGCTACACCGGCGGGTGCTGTATCGGCTGTACAGCCTAGGGCTCCTGATGTCGCCTTGCGGGCGGCTTACAGAGTTGAGAGGATGAAAGGGCATGAACGACGCACGATCTCAAAAGCCTTCACCGGTTGGGCACCTCGACACCGGGCGAGCTGGATTCATTGCCGTTCTCTTCGCTGTGGTGATTTTGCTTGCCCTCTCAGCCATCAAGGGCACCGGTTCCGGGGGTGGAGCAACGACGACCACTACCCCGAGTTCCTCAACCACCACGACCTTGCCGCGCAACCAAGTCAAAGTTCAAGTCGCCAACGGCTCAGGTCTGAGTGGGATCGCTGCTCAAGTGACCAACCAACTTCAGACCTTAGGTTGGAACACCTTGCCGCCCGAGAATGCGAGCAACGGGGTTACCATCCCGGCCACGACGGTGTATTACGCAACGAATCAACTGTGGGCGGCTCAAGAAATTGCTCGTTCGCTCGGCGTGCCGAGTGGTGACATCGCACCCATCACCGCGTCAACGCAGGCAGCGGGTGCAAGCGGTGATGACGTGGTGGTCATCTTGGGGCGCAATTACCACGCCAGCTAACGCGCTTTAGAGCAGGCCTCGCCGCTCAAGCGCTACCCGTAGAACCTCGGTGGCCATGGGGGAGAGTTCGCTCAGCGGGCGATTGCGATGCACTCTGATGCCAAGGTCAACCTCAGCAATGGCTGAGGGCCCGAAGACTTCACCAATGTCGATGAGGAGTGCGAGCTCCACTTGATAGCCCGAGGCAAAGCCAACTTTGTCGAGGGCAGAGCGACGAATTGCCGTTTCTCCGGCGAGGGGTTGGCGGACCTCGCTGAGTTCTGGATAGAGCAGGCGCAAGATGGGCTGTGCCGCGAGCGATGTGACTCGACCTCCGCCATGGGGCATGTCGCCAAGCGGGCGGTCGTAGTAGCCCTTGACGAGTTGGGTATCGGCTTCAGCCAAGAGAGGGCCGATCAGGCTTGGGACATAGTGATCAATCGATCCCCACACATCTCCATCGAGAAATACCAAGAGTTCGCCGTGGCTGACCTTGACACCTTCGGCCATGGCACCGCCTTTGCCTACTTGGCTGGGTAGCGAGTGCACGATCACGCCATCAACAGCGGCTTGTGCGGCCGTATCGTCGCTTGAGCCATCGTTGACCACGATGATTTCATCGAGCAGACCTGAGTTGGCGTGCACGAGCATTTGCTCAACCACGGCACGAATGGTGTTTTGTTCATTCGCCGCGGGGATGATGAGGCTTACCTTGGTGTCGCCTTTTTCGCGCAGCACTGATGTCGATGTAAAGGCATCGCGGCCGTAGGTCCTGATCTTGGTGTCTGAAGCCACGTCAATGTTCTAGTGGCTCGAGGCTTCTCTCGGGCGGTCTCTCGTTTTGAGAGCGCTGGCCCAGCCGGTAGCATGGATACTTCATCCAGAGCAGCTGAGGGACGGGCCCGTTGACGCTGCGGCAACCGGATCAGGACTTCCACAGTGCTGCCACGGTGCCAAGGCCCGATCGATGATCGATAAGGAGTGAGCAATGTCAACGGTGGCAGGCCTTCGGTGCCGAGAGTGCGGTCGTAGTTTCCCCGACGAAGCAATCCACGTTTGTGATTTCTGCTTTGGGCCTTTGGAAGTGGCCTATGACTATGACGAGATTGCCAAGATCACGTCTCGCGAAAAGATTGCTGCGGGGCGCCGCTCTATGTGGCGCTACGAAGACCTGCTTCCGGTGCAAGACCCCAACCCCATTGACCTTGGTGCGGGATATACCCCCTTGGTGCGTGCCGAGCGTCTCGGTGCCTTGTTGGGTATCAAAGAATTGTGGATCAAAGACGACACGGCGAACCCGACGGGATCATTCAAAGACCGTGTGGTGTCCGTTGCACTCACGAAGGCCCGACAGCTTGGCTTCACGGTTGCGGCCTGTGCGTCAACGGGCAACCTCGCTAACTCGGTAGCCGCACATGCCGCACGCGCCGGCATGGCATCGGTGGTGTTGATCCCGTCCAATCTTGAGGCGGCCAAGATCCGCATGACGGCGGTCTATGGAGGAGAACTCATTGCTGTTGATGGCACCTATGACGATGTGAATCGTCTCTGTGCTGAGTTGACGAGCGAACGTCCCAACTGGGCGTTTGTGAACGTCAATGTGCGCTCGTATTACGCGGAAGGGTCCAAAACGCTGGCCTTTGAAATTGCGGAGCAGCTTGGATGGCAAGCTCCCGACCACATGGTCGTTCCCATTGCGTCGGGGAGTCAGCTCACCAAAATCGACAAAGGATTTCGAGAGCTTGGCAAGGTGGGGCTCTTGGATGAGATTCCCGAAGTGCGAATCTCAGGGGCCCAGGCACAGGGTTGCTCGCCCGTGGCCACGGCGTTTGCCAATGAAGACACCATTATCTTGCCGCAGCGCCCCGACACCATTGCCAAATCACTCGCTATCGGTAATCCGGCAGATGGGTACTACGCCCTTGATGTGATTCGCTCGACGGGGGGCAGTTGCGGGTCGGTCAGCGACGCCGAGATCATCGATGCCATCAAACTGCTCGCTCGCACTGAGGGCATCTTTGCTGAGACTGCCGGTGGCGTCACGATTGCCACCTTGATCAAGTTGGCCAATGAGGGCAAGATCAAGCCTGATGAGCGAACCGTAGCCATCGTCTCGGGCCATGGGCTCAAGACCGTTGAGGCTCTCGACGGCTACGTGGCTCCCACCCACACCATCAGCGGGACCTTGGCGTCATTTAATGACGCTTTCGGCCTGCAAGACCCTGTTCGCGCCTAAGCAAGTAGCCTGAAAGATCCAAGGAGGAGTTCCCATGGCCGTCACGATTCGTATTCCAACCCAGCTTCGTCAACTGACCGGTGGCACCGGTGAGATCGAGGTCGACGCCGACACCGTAGGCGCAGCGCTTGGTGGCCTTGAAGGCGCCTACCAAGGCTTTGGCGAGCGTATTTTCGATGGCGAAGGCCAACTTCGACGCTTTGTCAACGTATTTTTGGCTGATGAGGACATTCGCTTCCTCCAGGGCCTCGACACCCCGGTTGCCGAGGGTCAGGTCATTTCCATCGTCCCCGCTGTCGCCGGAGGCTGAGATCTGGCACTCCATCGGAGTGTCTGCTAGCACTCGCCTATCTTGAGTGCTAATCTGGAGGGGTAACGAAACCCTCACCCCTACCGGAGGCTTGATATGGCAAAGCTGATCTCATTTGATGACGAAGCACGTCGTTCACTCGAAACGGGCATGAACAAGTTGGCTGACGCAGTGCGCGTCACCCTTGGCCCGAAGGGCCGCAATGTCGTGCTCGACAAGAAGTGGGGCGCTCCCACCATCACGAACGACGGTGTGTCCATCGCGAAGGAAATTGACCTCGAAGACCCCTTCGAGCGCATTGGCGCTGACTTGGTTAAAGAAGTGGCCAAGAAGACTGACGACGTTGCCGGTGACGGCACGACGACGGCCACCGTATTGGCCTGGGCGATGGTTCGCGAAGGCCTTCGCAACGTTGCCGCCGGCGCTAACCCCATGACGTTGAAGCGCGGCATTGAAGCAGCCGTTGCTGCAGCTGTTGAATCCATCCACGCAATCGCCAAGGAAGCAAACACCAAAGAGCAGATTGCTCAGGTAGCTTCCATCTCGGCTGCCGACACGGAAATTGGCACCATGATTTCTGAAGCCATCGAGAAGGTTGGCAAAGACGGTGTCATCACGGTTGAAGAGTCGCAGACCTTTGGCATGGGCATGGACCTCGTGGAAGGTATGCGCTTTGACAAGGGCTACATCTCCCCCTATTTCGTGACTGACACTGACCGCATGGAAGCAGTGCTCGAAGATCCGTACATCTTGATTGTTGGCACCAAGATCACCGCCGTGCGCGACATGTTGCCGGTACTTGAGAAGGTCATGCAGTCGGGCAAGGCGCTTGTCATCATCGCTGAAGACATCGAAGGTGAAGCTCTCGCCACCTTGGTTGTCAACAAGATCCGCGGCACCTTCCGCTCCGTAGCGGTCAAGGCTCCTGGTTTCGGCGAGCGTCGCAAGGCCATGTTGCAAGACATTGCAATCTTGACTGGCGCCCAGGTCATCACCGAAGAGGTCGGCCTCAAGCTCGAGAACGTTGGCATTGAGTTGCTCGGCACTGCGCGCAAGGTGGTCATCACCAAGGATGAAACCACCATCGTTGAAGGTGCAGGCAATGACGATGACATCAAGGGTCGCATCAACCAAATCAAGGCCGAAATTGACAACACGGACTCGGACTACGACCGCGAGAAGCTCCAAGAGCGTCTTGCGAAGTTGTCCGGCGGTGTTGCCGTCTTGAAGGTTGGCGCAGCGACTGAGGTGGAGCTCAAGGAAAAGAAGCACCGCATCGAAGACGCCGTGTCGACGACCAAGGCTGCTATCGACGAGGGTGTCGTTCCCGGCGGTGGCGTGGCGCTGCTTCGTAGCCAAGAAGCAATTCTGAAGTTGGCTGCGACCATGGAAGGCGATGAAGCAACGGGTGCTCGCCTCGTGGCCACGGCAGTCATCGCTCCAATCCAGCAGATTGCTGAAAATGCCGGCATGAACGGTGGTGTGGTTGTGGAGAAGGTTAAGTCGCTCAGCAACGCGACCGAAGGCCTCAACGCCGCCACTGGTGAGTACGAGGACCTGATTAAGGCTGGAGTTATTGACGCCGCCAAGGTGACCCGCTCAGCGTTGCAAAACGCAGCTTCCATCGCGGCATTGTTCCTGACGACCGAAGCGGTCATCGTGGACAAGCCCGCTGAGGCTGCACCGGCAATGCCTGGAGGCATGGACGACTTCTAGTCCGAACCCCCAAGGGGAATTGGCTATTTATCAAGGGCGGCCCAATGGGCCGCCCTTGAGGTTTTCCTAGATCCAAGTTTTTGACTAGGTTGGCCGAACCACCACACAGGGAGGCCAACCATGGACGAGACCATTCGCCAACACAAGTTCACCTTGGAAGAATCCGAGATGCCCACCCAGTGGTACAACGTGGTGCCCGACCTGCCGAGCCCACCTCCGCCGGCGTTGCACCCAGGAACGCTGCAGCCCGCAGGCCCCGAAGACTTTGCACCGCTGTTCCCGATGGACTTGATCTTGCAAGAGGTGTCGATGGATCGCTACATCGACATCCCTGGTGCGGTCTTGGATGTGTACCGTCAATGGAGGCCCACGCCGCTGTTTCGTGCTCACCGCCTCGAGAAGGCACTCGACACGCCGGCACACATTTATTACAAGTACGAAGGTGTGAGCCCAGCGGGAAGTCACAAGCCCAATACTGCCGTGCCACAGGCGTATTACAACGCGAAAGCCGGCATCAAGAAGCTCACGACCGAAACAGGTGCTGGTCAGTGGGGTACTGCACTTGCCTTCGCCTGTGCGCTCTTTGGTATTGAGGCCGAAGTGTGGCAGGTCGCTGCGAGCTATGACTCCAAGCCATTCCGTCGCTTGATGATCGAGACCTTTGGTGGTGAAGTTCACCGCAGCCCGTCAGAACTGACCGAAGCCGGACGAGCAATTCTGGCCGCCGACCCCAACAGCCCAGGTTCGCTCGGCATCGCCATTTCAGAAGCCGTGGAAGTAGCGGCTCAAGACCCCGAAATTCGTTACGCCTTGGGTTCGGTGCTGAACCACGTATTGCTTCACCAAACAGTGATTGGCGAAGAAGCAATTTTGCAGTTGCAAAAGGCTGGAGAGCCTGCACCTGACGTGATTGTGGGCTGCACCGGTGGAGGCTCGAACTTTGCTGGCCTGTCATTCCCATTCCTGCGTGAAAAGTTGGCCGGGAACATGAACCCCATCATTCGCGCCGTAGAGCCCTCATCGTGCCCGTCACTTACTCGTGGTGTCTACGCCTATGACTTTGGTGACACTGCTGGGCTCACACCCTTGATGAAGATGCACACCTTGGGCCACGACTTCATCCCCGACCCCATTCACGCTGGTGGTCTGCGCTACCACGGCATGTCGCCGCTGATTAGCCACATCTACGAGCTCGGGCTCATCGAAGCGATTGACGTTCCCCAAACGGAATGCTTTGCCGCTGGTTTGCAGTTTGCTCGCACCGAAGGCATCGTGCCGGCTCCGGAGCCGACTCACGCCTTGGCGGCCGCGATCCGCGAAGCAAAGAAAGCCAAGGAGTCAGGCGAAGAAACCGTGATCTTGACCGCACTGTGTGGACATGGTCACTTTGATCTCGCGGCTTATGAGAACTACATGGCTGGCACGATGATCGACGAAGCGGTAAGTGATGAGCGATTCGCCGCAGGTCTCGCAACGATTCCAAGCGTCAGTTAGGTCTGGTGGGTATTCGCCCACTTCGCCCTAGCATGAAGGTATGAGCGCAACTCCTAGTACCGAGCCATTAAAGCCAGCCACCGGGTGGAACGTTGTTCACCTGTTCATGAAACCCAGTCTTGGCATGGACATTGTGGAAGTTGAGGCGGCCGTGCGTGCGGCCCAAGATTCAGGATGCCAAGTCGTGGTTGCTGCCATTGTTGGGCACAAGGCTGACCTGTGCGTGATGGCCCTCTCTGAGGACTTGTGGGATTTGCGACGCCTTCAAACGGGCTTGCAGGCAGCTGGTCTTGAAGTGGTTGAGTCCTACGTGAGTTTGACCGAAGTCTCTGAATACGCTGAAGGGACGCCAGAGCACATTTTAGAGGCTCGCCTCCATCCTCAGTTGCCACCAGAGGGCATGCGCGCTTTTTGCTTTTATCCCATGTCAAAGCGTCGGGGCGAAGTCAACAACTGGTACTCGCTTCCCTTCGATGAGCGCAAAGCACTCATGCGTGACCACGGTAAGTCAGGTCGTGAATTCCATGGCCGCATCATTCAGGTAGTGACGGGTTCCACTGGCCTTGATGATTGGGAATGGGGCGTCACCTTGTTTGGCGTTCACCCTGACGACGTCAAAGAGTGTGTTTACACCATGCGCTTTGATGAAGCCTCCACGCTCTACGCCGAATTTGGTCCGTTCTACACGGGCATTGTTGGCTCAGTCGCTGACGTGCTCGGCACCGTTGCTTCCTAGATGACCATCGTCGATCAGCTCAGCGATCACCTCAAAGACTTAGGACCTGTTGTGGTCGCCTTTTCTGGTGGAGTTGACTCGACCTTTCTTGCACACGTGGCGACACAGGCACTCGGCCCCGATGCCTTGAGTGTGACGGCTATTTCGCCCTCGCTTTCGAGCCACGAGCGAGAAGAAGCCATTGCCTTGGCGTCTTCGTTAGCACTCAACCATGAAGTGGTGACCACGCACGAACTTGATGACCCTCGCTATGTAGCCAATGGAGCCGATCGTTGTGCTTGGTGTAAAACGCACCTCATGGAATCCATTGGGCCCGTGGCTGCACAGCGTTCAGCAACGGTGCTGCTCGGTGTCAACCTTGATGACCTTGATGATCATCGTCCAGGTCAAGCTGCCGCCAAGGAACACGGTGCTCGCTTCCCGCTCGTTGAGTTGGGATTCACGAAGGCCGCGATCCGTGAGGCATCGCGTGAATTGGGGCTGCCCACTGCGGACAAGCCCTCAGCCCCGTGTTTAGCGTCGCGCTTGCCCTATGGCACGCCAGTGAGCTTGCGGGCATTGCATGAGGTCGAATCAGCTGAAGATGCGCTTCGCAGGCTTGGATTTACCGACCTTCGAGTTCGACACCACCACCCCGTAGCGGTGGTGTCCGTGCCTCCAGGTTCCATGGAAGCAGTGCTTGCGCATCGTGAAGAAATTGTGGCTGCGGTAAAAGCTGCCGGCTATGACTTTGTGGCATTGGACCTTGATGGTCTGCGTTCGGGTGCCTTGAATGCGGTCCTCAAGTAGGATTGGGCCATGGCAGATCTGAGTCGTGTACGGGTGAAGTTGACCTTCCCAGAATCTTTGGTGCGCAAGCCCATGCTCGCGCACATCGTTCGCGAGTTCAACGTTGACCCGGACATTCGCCGGGCGGACATTACCGATACTGCCGGCTGGATCGTCTGTGAACTCGACGGTGAGCGAAGCCAGATCGACGCGGCAGTTGCGTGGTTGCGAAGTGAGGGGATCGAAGTTGATCTCCTCGGGGACGTCCTCGAAAGCTAACGGCTTTCAGTTCGATACCTCCTCTTGGCTCTCGCACAATTCAGGGCAACTCATAGGAATTGTGGCAGATCCGTCGGCGCTGTTGGGTGACGGTTGCTAGCGTTCGAAGTTGTGGAACACCTCATCCCTGAACGAGTCCTCTTGCGTTGGGCTGAAACTTTGGCGGGAACTGCGCGCACCGGTCTGGCGTTCACCCAAAACCAATACGAGCAAGAGCGCTTTGAGGAAATTCTCAAAGTGGCGGCCGATATCAAGGCCTCACTCAATGGTGAAGCCAACCAAGAAGATGCTGAAGGTTTCGTTGAAGAATGGATGAAGACCATTCGACCTGGCATCCCGGGATACCAAACCCCCAAGGTTGCGGTTGGTGCCATTGTTACCAATGAAGACAACCAACTGCTGATGATTCAACGCAGTGATTCTGGCATTTGGCTCTATCCAACGGGATGGTGTGACATTGGATACTCCGCCGCCGAGGTCATCACTAAGGAAGTAGAGGAAGAGACGGGCATTGTCGCTGAACCGGTCCGTCTCCTCGCGGTGCTCGATGGGTTCCGACAAGGCACGAGTCGTGTACCGCTCTACTCTCTGCTGTTTCATTGCAAGGCCGTTGGTGGTGAGATTAACCCTCATCCCCTCGAGGTGCTCGACGTTGGGTGGTACGACCTTGACGCGCTGCCGGGTATGACCTTTGGTCTTGAGCGCTGGGGCCCCATCGCTGACGCAGCGCTTCGGGGCGAGTACCTTGACACGGTCTACGACGCAGTACGTGGGCCAGTATGGCGAGGAGATGAAGGGTGAGTGTTGTCATTGAAGTCGTAACATCCGCTGATGCCGATGTCATTGAAGCGGTGCAGCGCTTGTTGCCGCAACTGTCAAAGTCGGCAAAATCTCCCAGCGCCACAGACATTGAAACCATCGTGCATGCGGATACAACGACGTTATTTATCGCCAAGGCTGACGGCGGCGTCATCGTGGGCATGCTGACCTTGGCGGTCTTTCAAGCGCCGACTGGCATCCGTGGATGGATTGAAGACGTCGTCGTGGATGAGGTGGTGCGAGGTCAAGGCGCGGGGGAAGCGCTCGTTGCCGCAGCTTTGGAGCACGCAAAGCAGACAGGTGCTCGAACGGTGGATCTCACGTCCAATCCGACTCGCGAAGCAGCGAATCGCCTTTATGTTCGATGTGGCATGGAGCAACGCATTACCAACGTGTACAGATTTTCCTTCAAGGACTGATGCTTCCCCGACCATTGGGAGGTAGTGAAAGTGCGAGAAGTGATTACAACGATTCAGGCGGATGGCTGGTATTTCGTCCGTCAGCGCGGTAGCCACCGACATTTTTAACATCCTGCAAAGGTTGGCGCCGTTACCGTGCCGGGTCATCCTGGCGATGAGATGGCTCCCAAGACACTGAGTAGCATTTGGAAGCATGCCGGCTTGAAGGGAAGGCAGCGATGAAGGAGTACACCATCGTTATCGAAAATGCTGGTCCGAATCTCAGTGCTTACGTTCTGGACTTCGATGGCTGTACCACTACCGGCAGGACCGTCGAAGAAATCAAGACCAACATGCGAGAGGCGATTGCAACACATCTCGAGCTCATGAGTCAAGCGGGTGAGGAGATTCCAGAGCCACTTGATCTTGTTGGCACTACAAAGATTGCTGTCTGAACCGTCTCTGTAAATGAGTGGCGAAGCCAGATTCGTTGTCACACTACGGTCGCTTCATCTGACGTACTCGGACACGGAATGCGCCATCGCGGGAAAGGGAGTTGTTCCAGCCTCGATGTTCATGGTGGACGACCATCACAGAACCGAACACCACACCTTCATTCCTCATATGGAAGAACGCCACCATACAGATGTTGGCGTCGCGCCACAGAAGCTAATGTGCAGCGCTAACGTTAGATCGAAATTCAGCTCGTCGCCAACAGAATTGGATTGCCTCCCATGTCCCAAGTTCGCGTTCACAACTTCTCCATATCGCTGGATGGCTATGCCACGGGAGAAGGACTGACAGAAGAAGCACCCTTCGGCCACGCCGGGCGACGTCTTCACGAGTGGATGTTTGCCACGCGTTTCGGCTGCGAACTTTTCGGTATGCCCGGTGGTTCAGAAGGGGTAGACCAAGCCTTTGCCGAAAGAACCAATCTGGGGATTGGGGCAGAAATCATGGGTGCGGGAAAATTTGGTCCTCCTGGCTGGCAGGACCAAGCCTCGTGGCGCGGTTGGTGGGGTCCAAATCCGCCATTTCATACACCCGTCTTTGTGTTGACGCACCAAGAGATTCCATCGATGGAGATGGAAGGTGGCACGGTATTCCACTTCATAAATGAATCACCCGAACGAGCAGTAGCAATCGCTCAAGAAGCTGCAGGTGGACTTGATGTGCGTATTGGAGGGGGACCAACGGTGGTGCGCGGATTCCTGCAGGCCAACCTCATCGACATGCTTCACGTCGTTCAGGTTCCCATTGTGCTTGGCCGAGGAGTTCGCCTCTGGGAGGGCTTAGAAGGCATCGAGCAACACTTTGACTGCGAAATAGTCCCATCGCCGAGTGGCGTGGCGCATCTGACGTTTTCCCGACGTCAATAACAGCAGGGCGTCTCACCACTTCACGTGAAAGCATTTGACACTAGCAACCACGTCTGACGAGCGTGACAAGTTTGAGAGTAACAGCCCAAAGCGTTGCGCTCGCTAAAGCTCACTTCCAACGTCGTGAACCCATGACGATTTTGTGAGTGGTGGCGTGGAGAGATAACTCAGTCCACGCGTTAGGACTAGCTCTTCTACGGCCAAGCAGATTGAGGAGAGAACCGATTGAGTGTCAGGGTGAAGGCGCGAACGCTCGAATGGCATGCAGTGAAGCTTCGGCCATACCGGGCACAACTCGCCACCACATCCATCGACCTCGTCTTTCGCCAACGATGAGCCCAGCAGAAGCGAGCTTGGCAGTGTGGTGAGAAATTGTCGGCTGACTCTTTCCAACTGGCACTTCAAGATTGCAAGAACAAATTTCTTCGGTAGCTGCGATGCACGCATAGATCTGGAGACGTACGGGATCGGCGAGTGCACTGAAGACTGCGGAAAGCACTGCGGCTTGATCTTCATCAATGCCGCGGGGAACTGAATCCACGCAACAGAGGTTGTCGTCAGCAGCAGCCATAGGACAATTGTATTGACAATCATCAATGAATACAGCACTATATTCATTGACAGTTATCAATGTGAATGACCAACCGTCATGGTCATTCCACCTATCCATTCGATATCGAATTGAGTTTGCCTCATGCCATCCCAGCGCACGGCGCCTAACTTTCTAACCGAGGAGCGATGAGCATCACACTTTGGCGCCGGCTCATTGCCGAATTTCTCGGCAGCGCAATGTTGGCCGCGGTTGTGATCGGCTCAGGCATTGCGGCGCAACAGCTGAGTCCAAACAATGTGGGTCTTGAGCTACTAGAAAACGCAATCGTAACCGGCGCAGGTTTGTTCGCGATCATCGTGATGTTTGCCTCCATCTCAGGGGCTCACTTCAACCCGGTGGTCTCGATTATGGACGCAAGTTTCGGTGGGATTTCTTGGCGTGATGTCGTGGCGTATGTCCCGGCCCAAATTGCGGGTTGCGTCAGTGGAGCTATTGCAGCCAACGTCATGTTTTCTTTGGCTGCGGTATCGATTTCCACGCACCACCGCGCTTCGGGGCCACATCTCTTTTCTGAAGTAATTGCCACCTTCGGCTTACTGCTCGTCATATTTTTATTAGCCAGAACTGAGCGATCGTCGTTCACTCCAGCGGCGGTTGCGGCTTATATCACTGCGGCATATTTTTTCTGCTCTTCGACGAGTTTTGCGAATCCAGCAATCACGATTGGACGCATGTTTTCGAATACGTTCGCTGGAATCGCTCCCAGCTCAGTTGTTGCCTTCATCCTCGCTCAATTGGTGGGTGCCGCTTTGGCCATCGGTATCGTCCGGCTCCTCGTGCCAGGGATGACCTCACAAGAGGCTGAAGATTTGTTCGTATCGTCACATCACGAAACGAGGAACTGACGATGGCTTCATCACCACCGGTTGTTCTCTTTCTTTGTGTTCACAATGCTGGACGCTCTCAAATGGCGGCCGCGCTCCTTGAGCGCGAAGCCAAGGGTGCGCTTACGATCTATTCCGCTGGCTCAGCCCCTGGGGAACAACTCAATCCTGCAGTCCTTGAAGTGCTTCACGAGATCGGCATTGACATTTCGGCCAATAAACCGAAGAAGCTCACGGAACAAATGGGTCTCGACGCGGATGTGATTGTGACCATGGGATGTGGTGATGCCTGCCCCTACTATCCCGGCAAGCGCTATCTCGACTGGAAATTGACGGATCCGGCGGGCGCATCGCTTGAGATTGTGCGCGGGATTCGCGATGAGATTCATGCCCGCGTGAAAGAGCTCGCTCGGGAACTCCTTGCAACCTGATTGGGGTGATTTGGCCTTCTAGGCTGAAACCATGGCGATAACCCCTGACACCAAAGATTGGACGTGGGTCCTCGAGCGGCCGTGTCCTGACTGTGGCTTTGAAGCGAGCGCTGTGCAACGGGGAGATCTTGCCGGTGACGTGCTTCGACTTGGCTCCGAGTGGCAGTCCGTCGTCCTCCGAGAGGGAAGTGCGCTTCGCGTGGAACCAGACAAGTGGTCAGCACTCGAATATGCCTGCCATGTTCGCGACGTCTTCACACTCTTTGCATCTCGCATCTCCATGATGCTCGCCCAAGACGGAGTGCGTTTTGAGAATTGGGATCAAGATGCAACCGCGCGCGAACAGCGCTATGAGCTCCAAGACCCAGCACACGTAGCGCGCGAACTTGAAGAAGCGGCGTTAGCTCTTTCCTTTGTGTTCACCACCATCGGTGACGACCAATGGGCGAATCGCGGTCTTCGATCCAACGGCAGTGAATTTACGGTGGAGACGCTTGGGATCTATTTGATTCACGACCCTATTCACCATCTGTGGGACGTGAGCATCTGATGAGTGAGCACATTGTTACGGTGTTCCGTAGTCGGCTTCGTCCTGAAGCACTTGATGAATACCAAGACCGTGCGCCTCACATGGATCGGCTCGCACGCTCCATGCCTGGTTTTCTCGATGTCAAAAGTTTTGAGGCATTAGACGGTGAGCGCGTAACCATCGTGACCTTTCAAGATCGTGATTCCCATGACGCGTGGAGGCTTCATCCCGAACACGTTGCGGCTCAACAAGAGGGTATTGCGGATTTTTACTTGGAGTATTCAATACAGGTGGCTGAGGTCACTCGGAGTAGTTGCTGGCGCCGAGCTGAGGGTTGAGGTGAGGCCCACGGCCAATAGCGGCGCCGTGATTGCCATGCGTCAAGGACCACAATGGGCGCGTGCGGTACTCGGCCTGCGTGTAGCTCTAGTCTCGATCAGTGGTGCGTTGCTTGGGCTCTTGCTGAGTACATGGTTCCACTACCTGGGTCTCACCATGTTGGCCATTGGCATGTGTGCATATTTATTCTCACTCGTGCTGTTGTTCTCGGGCATGCTGCCCGGATATTTTGGCCTGAGCCAACCGCGGCCAAGCTTTTGGAGCATGAGAATGGCGTTGCTTCACGATCTCTTTAGACGGAGAGAAAAGCGGGGAGGGAACGCACGCGCCGAGCAACCCGCTCCTTAGCGCCTATGAGTCCTTACCCCCACCTTGGTTGCGATGAGCACGACGAGGACAAGGTTGATGCAGGTGAGCCACAGGGCAAAGGCAACGGCACCCGATGTCCATTGCCGAACGGAAGCGAGCACGATGAGCGAGCTCAGAGCGGTGGCAGCATAGGGGGCGATACTTTCGCTTTGAGGAGCGCTCCACGATTTGGCAACCGTGGGGATCGTGGCACATGCGTCAGCCACGATAAATGCGACGAGTGCCGCAGTGTTGTTATCGGTGGCAGCCCACACGATCAGGCCAAGACACGATGCAACCCCACAGGCAAAATCAAAGGGTCCAAGTCTCCACACTCCGTTGCCGCGGACAAAGGAGATGCCAAAGATCCCAAGATCTCCAAGTCCAATGGCAAAGCTCAGCAAACAAGCTAGGCCTACCCCCTGGCGAATTTGAGAAATGCCCACCAAGGACGTAGCAATTCCCCACATCAACCATGAAACCCGATTGGGCTGGGTCAAACGTCTTAGTACATCGCGGACATAGGAGGCATCGCCCGCAAAAGCAGCCACACTTCCGACATAGACAAAGTCAGGGCTAAGCACGGGTTGAATGCTTCCACACTCCCCGTTGAGATCTCGAGTGGTTAGCGAGGAAATGAGCGAAAATTAGTAACAAATTCTCAGAGCGCTCTAGATAAATTCACATTCGAGGGCTACAAACTTCGCTGGAGCAAAATTTACGCAATATGAAATTGTTCTGTCGTGTAACAACACCTACGGCTTCGACTACATCGGATGGACCTGTTACCCGTATAACAACGATCAGCACATCGGACCTGCACAGTAATCGTTTCTCGTTACCGCACAAACCGCTCATAGACTCTCCCCATGGCCCGCAACGATCATCAGTGGAGAATCCTCGGCGTGTTGTGCTTGGCAGTGCTTCTTGTCGTGATCGATAACACCATCGTGAATGTGGCCTTGCCTTCGCTTTCGCGAGACTTGAATGCCACGAACTCACAGCTGCAGTGGATTGTCGACGGCTACTCGCTTCCCTTCGCCGCACTCATGTTGGCTGGTGGTGGCCTTGCGGACCGACTCGGAAGACGCATCGTCATGCTTAGCGGTCTGGCGGCATTCACTGCTTTTTCAGGCCTGGCAGCGATGAGTCACAGTGTTACGACCTTGCTCGTCGCGCGAGCGCTCATGGGCGCCTCAGCAGCATTCATTTTCCCCGCGACATTGTCAGTCGTCACCGTAACGTTCAAGGACCCTAAGCAACGGGCTGCGGCCTTTGGCATCTGGGGGGCAACTGCAGGTGTGGCGGTGGCTATTGGACCTATCGCTGGCGGCGAGCTGATCACGCACTTTTGGTATGGCTCCATCTTCTTAGTCAACTTGCCCGTTGGTGTACTAACGATTGGGGCAATCGCGGCTATTGTTCCTGAATCCAAGAACCCGGTGAAGCGCCGCCTCGACCTCGTGGGCTTGGTGCTCGGCACCCTGATGGTGCTCTCGTTGACCTTGGCCATTATCGAAGGCCCCTCTTGGGGATGGCTCTCAGTCTCGACCCTGTCGCTCTTCGCCTTTGCCCTCGTCATGCTGGTGTTCTTCGTTCGCTACGAGGGGCATCGCGAAGGGCCGTTGTTCGAGGTCAAGATATTTCGAAACGCTGCTTTTTCGGCTGGAGCCGGAAGTATCGCGGTGAACTTCTTCATGTTGTTTGGTTTCATCTTTTTGGTGACCCAATATTTCCAACTTGTTCGTGGCTACTCAGCACTTTCTGCAGGCGTGCGCACCTTGCCCTTTGCCCTCGTGGTGATGGTGACAACACCGCTGTCGGGTTTCTTGGCCGGCCGTGTGGCTGCTCGCTGGTTGGTCTCAGGTGGGCTCATCACCATGTCGGCTGGTCTCATTTGGATTGGTACCCAACCGATGCAATCGGCCTACTTTGGCCCCGTGGTGGGCGCCATGGTGCTGCTCGCCGTTGGATTTTCGTTCATCAATGCTCCCGCCACGTCTTCGACCATGGGATCGTTGCCAGCCCACCAAGTAGGTGCTGGTGCCGCGGTCAACGAAGTGAATCGAGAACTCGGCGGCACTCTTGGCGTGGCCGTGGTGGGTTCTGTCTTCGCTTCGGTGTTTGGTTCGAGAATTCGGAGTGCTCTCGAGCCCTACGTGGCCCATGGTCTGCCACATCAGGCGGTGAAGATCGCTCAGAGTTCCATGCAGGCAGCGAGTGTGGTGGTGAGTAAGTTCCCGGCCAACGCACGACCTGGCGCTCAACACGCCATAGACATGGCGTTCATGGATGCGTTCCACCGCAGTTGTTTCGTAGGAGCAGGGGTTGGTATCTGTGCCGGCATTGCTGTACTCATCGCACTGCCATCCACGATTGTTGGAAGCGATGCCGAATCGCTTCTCGCCTCGCACTGACGCTGATACGGTCATCAACGATGAATTTTGACCAAACACTCAGCATTAAATTCGTCAGTGCTGACGAGCTCTCGGATCTTCGGCGAAAGGCGTTGCGAAACAACGACGCAACGTCGCATGTGCGAGATCCTCGTGACGACGAAGCAGGATCGCTTCACCTTGGGGGATACCTCGGTCACCAACTCGTAGCCTGCGCATCCTTCTATGAAGGTGCGGCACCGTTTTCAACCAACCTCACGTCGTGGCAGATGAGATTCGTGGGAGTGCACCCGAGTTTCCAACTCCAAGGACATGGTTCCGTGTTGTTGCAAGGAGCCGAAGGTCATCTGCTCGAACTAGAGGTCGAGCAGATTTGGGCCAATGCCCGCGACAGTGCATTGGGTTTTTATCAACACCTTGGATGGACCGAGATACCAGGATCGCAACATCGCTCGCCGCCGCCGCTCAATCTGCCGCACACGGTGATCTACAAGGTCATCAAGCCTCGGGGTCGCCAGTCCTGACGTAGGCATCGAGCTTGGCAAGCGTTTTTTCCATGTTTGCCAAGTTCTTTTTCTGCCACCCCAGCAAGGGAATGAACAATCCTAGGAAGTGGTGGTAGTCAAAACTCTCGGTGACTTTGGTTCCACCTTCAACGGGCTCAAGTTGGTATCGCCAAATCAAGTTGGCCCAGTGATGCCACGCAATGAGTCGGTTTTCTTCATATTCGCTGACCACATTGACGGTTTTGTACTTGGCTTGGATCTGCATATCCATCGAAAACTTGGAACCAAGGACTAGTCGAGTGGGCGTGCCAATAGGATGCTTCACCCATCCGGAGCCATCAATGATGGGGTGTTTCGAAGGGTCGCAGAGGACGTCAAAAATGGCTTCAGGAGAAGCCGCGATAACTCGAGAGGTACTAACGATACGCTTAGCCATACCTTGCACCCTAGGCGCTTTGCTGTGAAGTTACGCCTAGGGGTGGCACAACTATGGAGGGGAAGTAATGGCTGAATACGAGTACCTGACCTTGCGTGATGGCCGAACGCTTGAATATCTGCTCGGTGGGGTGAGTTCGGATCGGGCCTTGGTGTACTGCCATGGAACGCCAGCTCCTCCCGTTCCCATGAAGGAGTTTGAACAAGCAGCCACGGAGGCCGGGTTGACCTTGGTCATGCCGACACGACCGGGCTATGGCCACTCAACACCTCATCCGGGCCGATCGGTGGTTGATCACGCACAGGACGTTCGCGAACTTCTTGACCATCTCGATCTGGCGTCGGGAATCGCGGTCGGCTGGTCGGGCGGCGGGCCGCACGCACTCGCACTCGGAGCCGCGCTCTCAGATCGCATCACGGGCGTAGCCACGATCGCTGGCGTTGGCCCATGGGGTGATCCGCTCTTTGACTGGCTCGACGGTATGGGCGAAGGCAACATTGAAGAATTCGGCATGGCCACCGGTCCGGAAGATGCATTTCGCGCCTTCTTGGAAGCAGAAGCCGCACCGCTCGCTACCGTCCAAGCCGAAGATGTCGTGGCTGCAATGGCGCCGCACTTGAGCGAGGTCGACGCCAATAAGTTAAGCGAAGGCGAATTTGCGAGTGCCATGGCGGCCGAACTTCGGCGCGCTTTTCTGGTCGGCGTTGATGGTTGGCTGGAAGATGACTATGCCTTCATGAAGCCATGGGGATTTGAGTTCTCAGAGGTAAAGGTGCCCGTGTCGCTCTGGCAGGGTCGCCAAGATCTCATGGTTCCCTACACCCATGGTGAGTACATGGCAGCGCGTCTCCCTAACGTCAAGGCACATCTTCTCGAAAACGAAGGCCACCTCACGCTTATCAGCCACTTGTCTACGATGGTGGATGAAGCAACGACGCTCAGGGGGTAACAGTGGCACGTATCGGGAATCTCTACGGACCGGACGCAACCTTTCTGGGCATTCCAGCTGCCGACCTCGAGGAAGCCGAAAGCTTTCAAGATGCGCTTGCTGTCATTGTTGGTGCACCCTTTGATGGCGGAACCTCACATCGATCAGGCTGTCGCTTTGGACCTCAAGCCATCCGCTTCACCGATTATCTCCCGCACGATGGCATGCGGCCATCCCTAGCGCTCGACGTTGATCCCCTTGAAGATTTGAAAGTAGTCGATGTCGGCGACGTTGAGATGCCGTCAGGCGAAACGGAGCGATCCCTCCAAGCGCTCGAAGATGCCGTAACGGTGATTTGTGAGAATGGCTCTATCCCCATCATCTTGGGTGGCGATCACACCATTGCACTACCCGACGTGACCGGTGTTGCCCGCAAGCACGGCTGGGGCAAGGTGGCCGTGATTCACTTTGACGCTCATGCCGACACCGGCGACACCCAATTTGGTTCCCTGTGGGGGCATGGGACGCCGATGCGACGACTGATTGAATCGGGAGCATGCCGAGGTGATCGCTTCATCCAAATTGGCCTCCGTGGGTACTGGCCTGAACCCGAAACCCTTGGGTGGATGGCTGATCAAGAGATGAACAGTTTCGAAATGGGCGAAATCGTAGAGCGTGGACTCGATGCAGTACTCGATGACGCCTTTGCCATTGCGCTTGATGGCTGCGACGGGGTCTTTTTGTCCGTTGATGTTGACGTCGTTGACCCCGGCCTCGCCCCAGGAACTGGCACCCCTGAGCCCGGTGGCTTGAGCTCACGACAATTGCTCGACGCGGTGCGCCGCATTGCCATGGAGCTTCCGGTCTTAGGTATGGATGTCGTTGAGGTTTCGCCGCCCTATGACCAGGCGGAAGTTACCGCTTACTTGGCGAATCGCGTGGTGCTTGAATGCCTTGCCGGCATTGCTTGGAAGCGTCGCACTGATGCGGGAGAGACGATGCGCAAGCCCGGCGATCCAGTACTTAAGCGTCGTCGACCCTTGGCTTAGCTAGGCCATCGTGGCCAAGATCTCGGCCACCATGGCTTCGGTCGTCTCTGGATGCAAGAACGCGAAACGAGCGATGGTCTCGCCCTCCCACTTCGTGGGGGTGACAAAGCCAATTTGGTCTTGGAGCAACTTGGTGGACCAAGCAGCGTATTGCTCATCGCTCCATCCCACCCGACGGAATAACACAATGGACAAACTGGGGTCTCGTATGAGCTCGAGGTGCTCGGCTTCTTGAATCATCACGGCGGCGCGTTCGGCGATAGCAATGGAATCATCGACTGCGTCGACGTAAGCCTTGATGCCGTAGACGCACAGCGAGAACCAAATAGCTAAGCCTCGAGCCCTGCGCGTGAGGTGCATCGCGTAATCGGTCGGGTTCCACTCTTCCTTGGTCTCGTCGTGGATCACATCGAGATACGCAGCATTTTGCGTGAACGTGGCTTTGGCAATACGAGGGTCGCGATAGAGCAATGCCGCACAGTCAAAGGGAGCATAGAGCCACTTGTGGGGGTCGACAATGAATGAGTCCACATGGCGTAGTCCGGACAAGAGATGGCCATGGGTTGACGAGAACATCGCGCCGCCGCCATAAGCGCAGTCCACGTGGAACCACAGGCCCTGAGAACGACAATAAGAACCAATGGCTTCGAGATCATCGATAATGCCAGCGTTCGTGGTGCCGCCGGTGGCGACAACGGCAATGACCGTTTCTGGTTCTGGATCGGCAGCCAGCGCCTTTTCCAATTCACCCAAGGTGAGGCGATGATCAATGGTGGGCACAATCAACGCGTCTACATCAATGACGTGTAACGCCTTGGCCACCGAACTATGAGCTTCTTCAGAGACGGCGACGCGAAGTCGCTTGCCCGCAAGTTCGGGGTGGTTGCGACGTCCATTGTCGCGAGCCGTCGTCAGGGCAGACAAGTTGCCCAAGGAGCCGCCAGATACAAAACATCCACCGGCAGTTTTGTCGAGGCCCGCCCGCTCAGCCAACAAACTCAAGACTTGGTTCTCGGCCACAATGGCACCGGCAGCTTCGAGCCATGAGGTGCCTTGTAACGACGAGGCCGAGACCACCATGTCAAAGAGCAAGGATGCTTTGGTCGGGGCAGCGGGGATGAAGGAGAGGAAGCGAGGGGAGTCGACCGAGACGATTGCCGTAGCGAGCTGCTTGTCGTAGTAATCCAACACCGTGGCGGCACTCGTTCCTTCATCGTTGAGCAAGGCGTCGAGTCCCTCACCGAGGTCTTCGGCAATACCGCCGAAGTCGAGGGGTACGGGGTTGATGGTGAGGCGCCAGCGACAAAAATCAAAGATGAGGTCAGTCATCTCCTTGTCGTAAGTAAACATCGGACCGGGCATGGCAGCCTCCTCAGGCGCATTGCGTGCCAGCCTCATTGCCGGGACTTCCTAGGGCGCGATGTGCGTGCGCCAGGCAGCCAAGGCTTCCGCCTCCACCTCATAGAGCGTATGGCCCGTGAGGCGGGCAACGGCGGCAAGGTCTTCAAATTCGGGTTTGACCCGAGAGGGGCCAATTTTCATCCTGACTGCATGGCCAAAAACCTGAACATCGGCAAAGTCCCTGCTCAAAACGCTTCGTGACACCAGGCTGCGTCGACAACCCAGGCTTCCAGTGAGCTCAAGTAAGCGAGATTCCACGGCTTCGCTCACGAGCGGTTCGCAGATCACCGTAATTTCCTGGCCGAGCCGGCCCTTTTTCATGGCGACGGGAGTCGCCCAAGCATCGAGCACCTTAAAAGCGATGAGTTCGCTCAACACATGACCGAGATGTTCACCCGTGAGGTCATCGACCACCGTCTCCAATACGACAACCACTTCTTCAGCGTGATCGTCGTGTGAGCCAATCACGACTTGCACCACGTTGGCGTGATCGGCAGGATCCCACGTGCCAGCTCCAAGACCCGTGCTGATGATGCTGAGAGGAGTTGAGGCAAAGGATTGGGTTGCGATGACGCTGAAGATGGCTGCAGCGGTGGGGGTGAGAATCTCTCGCTCGTAGTTTTGTGGGCGAATCTTCATCGCATCAAGCAACTGCGCTGTAGCTGGAGCCAAGGCCGGTAAGACGCCATGGTCAGTGGCCACGCTTCCCGAAGACACCCCAAGCGCAGAGCACCATACGTGATCAATGTTGAGGTACTCAAGGCACAACATCACACCAGCAATATCGACAATGGAGTCGATGGCTCCAACCTCGTGAAAGTGAACGTCCTCTAGGGCAACGCCATGGATTGCCGCCTCGACCTCGGCAAGTCGCGCGAACACTGCTCGTGATCGCTCGATAACGCGCTCGGGCCATGGAGTCTTGGCAAGCAAGCCATCAATCTCGCGCCAGGTTCGAGCAGGTTGCTCGGTGGATTCCACCACGACATGGAGGGCTGATATACCGGCTCTGGAACTGGCGTTGACGTGCAACTCCCAGCCCTCGAGATTCAGTAGCGCAAGATCCGCCTTGAGTTGCTGCTGCGGTGCCCCGGCCGCAATGAGTGCGCCAAGCAGCATGTCTCCTGCTGCACCTTGTTCGGCATGAAACCAGGCAACGCGACTCATGACGTCGCCCCCAAAGCTCGTTGGAGTGCCATGGCGGCACCGAATCCGTTATCGATGCCCACCACACTGACACCGGCGGCACAACTTGCGAGCATGCCCAACAGTGCGGTCACTCCATCAAGAGAAGCCCCGTATCCCGTCGAGGTGGGAACGGCCACGATAGGACCCGCCACCAAACCACCAACCACACTGGCCAGCGCGCCCTCCATGCCAGCCACAACGATTGTCCCCTCTGTTGTGGCTAACAGATCTGTTGCGCTGAGGAGGCGTTGCAGACCCGCGACACCTCGGTCTTGCAACACCGTGGGGGCGAGGCCAAGAGCGGTGAGTACTGCTTCGACTTCGGCTCCTACGAACCAATCTGCACTTCCTGCGGTGATCAAGAGGACTCGTCTGCCTTGATCCTTGGCTGGCCGAGCCACCGCGGTATACGTGGAACCGGTCGCGCTAACGGTCACGTCCACCTCATGATTGGCGGCCGAAGACTCCATTGCTTCTACCTGACGCTCATTGGCCCGGGTCAGAATCACAGGAGCACTGGAGCGCGTGAGCATGTCATCGACGATGGCTGCGACTTGGGCGTCTGGTTTGCCAGGTCCATAGATGGCCTCTGGAAAGCGCTGTCGAATGACGCGGTGGTGGTCGATGAGGGCATCACCTGCTTCTGAAAAGGGCAGGCGAATAAGCGCTTCAAGGGCGAGGTCGGGCGTGAGCGTTCCTTGCGCCACTTGCCCCAAGAGGGCCTCAATCTTCGAGCGCTCCATCTGTTCTGTAACCTGCCTTGGTATGGATTCAGTTATTTCACGCGTGTCGTTCTTCGGCCCGACGGGCACCTTCACCGAAGAAGCCCTGTTGACCCAACCTGATTTGGCTGCTGCGACCCTTAGCGCTCACTCGACGATAACCGAGGTACTCGAGGCTGTCGCCCGGGGTGATGCCGATGCTGGATTTGTGCCGATTGAAAATGGCATCGAGGGCACGGTCAACGAGACCATTGACCGTCTGATCTTTGATTTTGACCTCATGATCGAGCGAGAAGTGGTGCTCGACGTTCACCTGCAATTGTGTGTTCGACCAGGAACTGCACTTAGAGAGATCACTCGAGTTCACTCCTTCCCCCACGCCTTGGCGCAGTGCCGTGGCTTCTTCGAGCAACAACTCGGGCCGGTGGATCTTGTCACGACTGCCTCTACCGCTGATGCGGCTCGGCTGGTTGGCGAAGCAGGTTTGCCGGGAGATGCTGCGATTTCCACCGCGTTGGCTGCTTCGATTTATGGCCTCGACATTGTGGCCAATGACATTGAGGACCACGATCAAAACCAGACACGCTTTTTGTGCGTCACCCGTGATCGCATCCCAGCACCTACGGGTCACGACCACACCACCATTGTCTGCTTCCAAGATGCTGACCGCCCAGGATCCCTTTATGGCATCTTGGGGCAATTTGCTGCTCGAGACATCAACCTGACGAACCTTCAATCACGGCCAACCAAGGCTGGGCTTGGCAATTACTGCTTCATAATTGACTTTGAAGGCCACCTCGAAGATCAGGTAATCGCTGATTGTCTTCGCGACCTGAGGGCTCACTTGGCTTCCATCAAATTCCTTGGCAGTTACCCCGTGGCTGGTGCCGCCGGCGACGCCAAACGCGAACAGGTAACCCAAGCTCGTCGTGATGCAGACCGGTGGATCGAAGATTTGAAACGCCACCTCAAGTCATAGCGCGCTGACCTGAGCGGCGAACGAGCCGCACCACTAGAATCGGTAGATGGAACCCATCAACGACGCCACTGATTCAGCACTTCCCCATGTCGTCGTGGTGGGTGGTGGCTTCGGCGGGATTAAGACCGTAGAAGGCTTGGCCAACAAGCGTGTTCGGGTCACCTTGATCGACCAACACAATTTCCACACCTTCTTGCCCTTGCTCTATCAAGTGGCCACCGCGGGTCTAGAACCAGCCGACGTGGCCTATCCCATTCGAACGATTTTCAGAAACGCCGACAATGTTTCATTTCGCCATGGCCGCGTGAAGCGCATTGACTGGGCGGCTCGCTATGTCGAATTGGGTGACGGCGCTCGTATTGGCTATGACCACCTGGTGTTGGCCACAGGAGCGTCAGCAGAATTCTTTGGCATTGAGGGTGCTTCGCGCTATGCCTTGCCGCTCTATACCCTCGCTGATGCTCGTCACCTTCGTAACCAGCTCCTCCTCACCCTTGAGCAGCGAGACGCAGCAGTGTCCACCGAGCGACATGCCGTCTCCTTTGTGGTGGTAGGCGGTGGACCAACGGGAGTGGAAACTGCGGGTGCCATCATGGAGCTCTTGGAGATCTGTGTTCGCCGTGACCGCCTCCGTATCGACATGGAACAGTCCCAAGTACTAATTGTGGATCTGATGGAACGGCTCTTGACCCCCTTCCCGGTGTCAGCGAGTGCCTATGCCGAGAAAGTATTAACCAAGCGTGGCATCTCAACGCTGCTCGGCGTATCGGTTGTTGAAGTATCCCCAGAGGGAGTCTCGCTCAGCGATGGCACGACGGTTGCTGCTGACGCCGTCATTTGGGCTGCGGGGGTAAGTGGCACGGGAACGGTGGCCGATCACCTCCCCGAAGCTGCGCGCCTTGCTCGGCGCATCAGGGTGAACCATGATCTGTCCGTCCCCGGATTTCCTGGCGTCTGGGCGGTTGGAGATGCTGCAGCCGTACCTCGATCTCCTGACAGTGATGCACTCTGTCCACAACTCGCCCCTGTAGCAATTCAAACCGGTACGCACTGCGCCAAGCAAATCCTGAACGAGGTTGCTGGCAGAGAGACCAAAGCGTTTAAGTACCGCAACAAAGGCATTATGGCGACCATCGGTCGCCACGCAGCCATTGCGCAATTGCCACGGGGGCCCGTGGTCAAGGGCACGGCAGGGTGGTTGTCATGGTTGGGACTTCACTTGGCGTACCTTGTTGGTTTCCGGAACCGGGTGCGTGTGTTGTTGAACTGGACGTGGCGGTATCTCGACTGGCCGTCAGGCCCTCGCCTTATCGTGGCCGATGCCGAGACCGCTGAAGATCTGGGTCCCTACGAGGACATCGTTATTTAGTCTTGATCGTCAAGGGTCAATGGCTGACCTAACGCACGCTCGAGTCGATGGAGCACGGTGATCTCGACAAGGTGCACCGCCCAACCGATGACCACCACAATCGCGGCGCCGGCCAGCACGGGCATGAGCAGGAAGTGGAAACTGTGCGCTGCGGGCTCAATGGCGACAATCAGGCCCGTGGGCAAGCCAGGCGGGTGATAGGCGTGAGCGATGCGTTGGAAGATCAAACCGAGACACATCGCCAATCCAGCAGCGAGCGGTAGGTGATGGGGAAAGAGCGTTCCCGCAATCAAGCCACCCAGGGCGCCAAGGAATTGTCCTGCAATGACATTCCAACTTCGAGCCATGGTCATGCCACGCTGCAAGAACACGAAGGCGATAGAGGCGGCCAACGGCGGTACGAGAAGCGGAATACTGTCTTTACTCGCAATATCGTTCAGCCACACCAACAGGGCGATGGCGAGACCGGCAGCCACGATTTCGACTGGCGAAATAGAAAGCAAGCCTTTTGTCGCTGGGGTCACGAGCTTTTCAGCCAGTAACTCGAGTCGGCGGGTGACGCGGTGATCGGACGGATGCTTATCCATGCCGTTCACCTTTCTCATCGCGATCAAGCGAAGTGGCGGAGGGAGAGGGATTCGAACCCTCGGTGGCTTTCACCACGCTGGTTTTCAAGACCAGTGCATTCGTCCGCTCTGCCATCCCTCCGAGGACTCAACCAATCTAGTGCCGGAGAACCGACAGGTTGATCAGCTGTTCTTGGCCTTGGAACGCAGACGACCACGAGTCTGCTGATCCAAGATGACCTTGCGCAAGCGCACGTGAGCGGGCGTGATTTCCACACACTCGTCTTCGGCGATGTACTCAAGCGCCTGTTCCAAGGTCAAGAGGATGGGAGGCGTCAGTCGTTCGAAGTTGTCAGCTGATGACGCACGCATGTTGGTCAACTTCTTTTCCTTCGTCGGGTTGACGTCCATCTCTTCGCTTCGAGCATTCTCGCCCACGATCATGCCTTCGTACACCTCGGTGGTTGGGGCTACGAACATTTGGCCGCGCTCCTGGAGGCTTTCGAGAGCGTGGCTCGTCACGACACCACGGCGGTCAGCGACCATCACGCCATTGCGACGGGTCTTGAGTTCACCAGCCCAGGGGGCCCAGCCATCAAAGACGTGGTGCAAGATTCCCGTACCGCGAGTTTCGGTGAGGAATTCGGTTCGGAACCCAACCAAGCCACGAGCGGGAACGCGGTAATCAAAGCGCACCCAACCGGTACCGTGGTTCACCATTTCGATCATGGTGCCCTTGCGCAAGGCGAGCAGCTGCGTGACGACGCCGAGGTAGTCCTCAGGAACGTCGATCGCGACGCGCTCGATTGGCTCGTGCTTCACGCCATCAATGTCGCGGGTCACCACAATGGGCTTACCCACGGTGAGCTCGAATCCCTCACGACGCATTTGTTCGATCAAGACCGCGAGTTGGAGCTCTCCGCGGCCAAAGACTTCAAAGGCATCAGGGCGCTCAGTAGGGGCAACTTTGATGCTGACGTTACCGATGAGCTCTTGATCAAGTCGGTCTTTAAGCATGCGCGCAGTGAGCTTGTTGCCGTCTTGGCCGGCCAAGGGGGAGGTGTTGATACCAATAGTGATCGAGAGGTTGGGCTCATCGACGGTGATGACATCCAAGGGACGGGGATCATCAGCGTCGGCCAGGGTCTCGCCGATCGTGATGTCATCAAAGCCCGCTACGGCCACAATTTCACCCGGACCTGCTTCCTCAATTGGTGCCCGGTCAAGGGCCTTGGTCTGCATGAGCTCGGTCACCTTGCCCTTGGCTACGGTGCCATCCACTCGACACCAACTCACCTGCTGGCCCTTTCGGATATTGCCAGACACAATGCGGCAGATGGCCAAGCGGCCAAGGTAAGGCGAAGCATCGAGGTTGCACACCAGTGCCTGAAGCGGGACGGTCTCGTCGTAGACGGGAGCCGGAATGGTTTCAATGATGGTGTCAAAGAGGGGATTCAGATCGGTGCCGACTTCGTCGCGAACCGTTGATGCCCATCCGTCACGCGCGCAGGCATAGAGGATGGGGAAATCAATTTGGTCTTCATCGGCGTCGACATCGAGGAAGAGTTCTTCAACTTCGTGAATCACTTCGTCAATGCGAGCGTCAGGGCGGTCAACTTTGTTGACGACAACCACTACTGGCAAACGAAGAGCAAGGGCCTTGCGCAGAACGAAACGGGTTTGGGGCAAGGGGCCTTCAGAAGCGTCAACCAACAAGACCACGCCATCGACCATGACGAGTCCGCGCTCTACCTCTCCACCAAAGTCAGCGTGACCTGGGGTGTCGATGATGTTGATGGTGACGTCATCACGAACGACGGCGGTGTGCTTGGCGAGAATCGTGATGCCCTTTTCGCGCTCCAAGTCACCAGAGTCCATGACGCGGTCGGCAACATCCTCATTGTCTCTAAAGGCGCCTGACTGCCACAGCATGGCGTCAACGAGGGTGGTCTTGCCGTGGTCAACGTGGGCGATGATGGCAAGGTTTCTGATGTCTGAGCGAGTTTGCATAGAACTTCCAAGGCTACTCGCCACAGGCTCAGCGGCCTACGCCGCCAATTTTGCGCGAGTTGGGACGCCGAGCGCCTCAACGGCCTGAAGAACCTGCCGTGCAGCTGTCTTCATGGTTTCTCCGTCCACGGGCACCACCATGGCCCGGCCGGTGGCGCCCCAGATGCCCACGATTCGGGCAGGAAGTGGTGCGTCAGGCCTCGAAAGTGCCGCCGTAAGGGCAACAATGCCAAGGTCATATCGAGCATCGGGGCCCATGGGGCCGCCGCGCAGGGCCAGAATGGCTCGGTGGCCATGGGTTCCATTGAATGCGACCTCGAGGTCGCGGCGACCTCTCACGCTGATCCACGGAGCACCAGGAACCGCCCATTGGGGATCAGCAGCCGACGCATCAATCGACGCGCAAAGGCTTGTCAAATCAACGCAGGTCAGAAGCTCGGTCGCATAGGTCATCGCTTCGGCGGCGACGGCCACGCGAAGACTGGGTGGCGCCTCGTGGAGCCACTGGCCGAGAGAACCCGAACGCTGATCACGGCGACCCGCTGCTTGATTCACGAGAGCCGTGATTTCACACTGCACGCCAGAGAGCGGGTCCTTCGCGCGACCTTCGAGGAGATGGCGCAGTGCGCCGCCTCCAATAATCCGCCGAGCCGCCCGAGGAGACCAGTGAAAGGGGCCATCTCGATGAAGCGCCCCTCCTCGCAGCACGGTCGTGATGACGTAACTATCAAGGCGGATAGGACCAAGTTCGCGAGCCGGAGCATGTGCTGCAATGCGTCTGGCTAAGGCGCGGCGAAGGCCTGGGTCGAGGTGAGCGGTAGTGGTCGGTGCTTCGCACAGCACCTGAGCTATCAGTTTCGGATCGCTGCTCATGGTCATGATCTCAGCCATGGAGTGCTTCCTTGGTTGCCTTCACAATGGCGTGCACGGCTTCAACGAGATCGTGCTCGCGAACCTCAAGGAGGGCCAACGCGCCAGTTGCACTTGACAGAGATGCAACGGCGAAGGGTTGCGTACCCGCGCGAAGCGTTTCGATGAGTGCGCGAAGCGTGAGCTCTTGATGAATGTGTTGATCGTGGGCGGCGGTCGTGACATCAAGTAAGGCAACGGACGCGACGTCGTGAGGTGCTGGCCCCAGCATGGCATCGGTCGTTGAGCGCAAGGTCAACTGTCCACCGTGAAGAGCAACACATGCCTGCACACCAAATCGGGGAAGCCAAGAGCTCGGTACGGGTCGCAGTTGTTGGGCCAGTACCGCATCGTGGGCACTGACCTCTGCCGCAAGTAGGGCAAAGCGGTCTGGGTCAAGTTGGTGGATCTCGTGGGTCAAGGGGGCGGCGCCCGGATCAGCTTCAAGCACGCAGAGTGCATCGTCCATCGGGTGCTCGATGGTGCTGCCAAGCATCCGTTGGGTGAACAGGGCGCCAACAAGTGCACCTCTGGCAATACCCAGTGTGCTGTGAGGTGCGCCGCGATGCGTCAAACTCCACGGAGAACGCACGATCTTGGTGCTGTGATCTTCGCCGAAGATCTCGAAGAGTTCGTCGTTGAGCCACGCGCGAAGACCGCCCGCAAGTCCACGATCTATCCGAGGTCGACGAGAGGGCTCACCTCTCAATTGGCTAACGGCGTCGACGTGGTGCGTGATGGGCATGAAGGCATACTGCCAAGGCGCTGTGACAACCCCATCGCACACTCACTCACCCGCAGCATTGAGAATGGATCCAAGATCTTCATGAGTGAGAGAGGAGTACCGTCATGGCGTTTGACATCGTGTTTGGACTCTTCGTCGTCGCTTTCCTCTTTCTCTCGTTTTGGACACTGCGCTGGGCGATCCGCAGAGATAAGGCCGGCCGTTACGAGTGGATGGCTAAGCGTGACGACGACAACGACACGCCGAGTAGCTAGCGACGCGCCTTAGTCTTCGTCGTCGAGCACCGGAGGCGCTTCGAGTGCCGCTACGCGTGCTTCGAGTTCTTTGAGATGGCGATCAAGATCACCAATGGCGCGATCCAAGGTTGCCAGGCGACTGCTGAGGGCGATCTCGATATGGTCGTCGACCTGTTCGTCAAGATGACTCGACACTTTGGCATCAAGTTGCTCAATGACGGGCGCTACGAGTTGGCGAAGCAATCCTTTAATGTCGCCAAGGCTGGAAGATGATGCCTGCTCGTCATGTTGTTCTGCCATAGAACCGAACGATATCGGATCCCGCCATTAAAAGCCGGCGCAGCGCGTCCCTGGGTCAAATTGAATGGTGTTATCTCGGTATCCCCAAGCAGCGACTGAGTTGGCATTGTGGACAGCAGCCGTGTGATTGGGGCGACCTTTGACCGTTACACCACATTCAGCGGACCAGGGCACCCCAGCGAAGAATGCACTCACACCAATGATGTTGGAGCCATTGATGCCGCTCAGGCGTTGGGGATTCACAATGGAGCTCCCTGACCAGCCAAATGCCACGGCAATAAACGCTGGTTGATTGATCGCTTTCAAGTTGAAGTGAATGTATTCGTACTGCGTGGCATAAAAGGCGGGAACAAGCGAAGCGTTAATGGACTTGATGCCCGCTGACCAACCACTCAACATTGCTGACCACCCCGCGGCACTTGAGGCGTCGAGTCCAGAGTGGTTGTCGGGGTAACCCTCGGGATCCAAGATGACGTAGTTGGGCTTGCGAGCAAGGCCGTAACTATCAATCTTTGAAGCAACGGCGCGTCCAGCGGTGTAGCCGATGTTGTGAAATGCAGTGGCGGTTCCAGGCAGGGCTTGGCAGCCTCCGTTGGCCCATTTCGAGGGGCCCGATACGGTCCAGAATGAATACCATGGCTCCTTCGAGGATGCGAGCACGGCTCCGACGTTTCGGTCATTGCTCGGCGAGGTATCGACATACTGTCCACCGCAGGTGCCCAAACCTCCCGTGACGCCCACGCCGGTCCAACCATCTCCGAGCGCTGCGCTGGCATTGTCAGAAGCGTAGGAATACACCGCGACGTCTGTGGGAACGAGGGACAGCAAACCCTTGGCGCTATTCCACACGGCTTGGCCCCATGGGGTGACGACATCGAGGACGCCGCTGTTTTCCATCACGATGGCGCTCGCGAGTGAGCCCGAGGTCAGGGTGGTGAAGGCGTTCACCGTTTGCGTCTCTTGAAGAGCCAAGGTGTGGTTGCTCAGCATGGAGAGTGCACTTACTCCCTTGCCGGCCGTGTTGGCATCCCACAACACCGAGTTGTCTGAGCGACGCACAACTTGAAGATCGCCACTTGAGGTCAAGGATGCAAGATACAAACCGTTGGCTGATGCCAAAGCGTTGCCTGGGAGCAGGCTTTGGCCTATTTGTAGTCGGTCGGCTGATTGGCCTGTGCCACCCACAAGGTCTGACCACAGGGTCAACGATCCGAGTGAAGTAACGGACAAGACTCCCCGGTTGCTGAGCGAGAGCACGTTGCCTGCGCCTGACGTACCGGCTGACCACACTTGGCTGTTGATGTCGTCAGAGAGGACCAAGTTGCCACTTGGGGTCATGCTGAGTACCGGATTCGTGGCAATGGGCAGCGAAATGGTGGTAGTCGTCGCATGCGTGGTGGTGGTGACGTGATGCACGGTGGTTGTCGTGTGCGCAGTCGTGGTCGTCGCATGGGTTGTCGTCGTCACGTGGGAAGTCGTAGTCGTCGCATGCGTGGTGGTGGTGACGTGGTGCACGGTGGTTGTCGTGTGCGCAGTCGTGGTCGTCGCATGCGTCGTTGTCGTAGTTGCGGTATTGGTACTCCAGACCAACGTTCCCGTGTTGGTGGTGATCTGAATTGCGCCGTTGGGTTGTACCAAGGTGAAGTACTGCCCGTTGAGCGACACCAAGAATTGTCCAGAGCTCAAACTTTCGCCGGGACCAAGCTCATCGGCTCGGAGCGAGTTCTGGGTGCTATTCGATCGCCACAGGACCAGGCCCCCGAGTGAGACCACTTGAAGAACGCCTCCATTGGTCAAGGACAAGGTATTTCCAGCACCCATCGTGGCGGTGCGCCACGTCGTGCCCGCGCCATCAACGTCTCCCGTTGATGCGACGACGACTTGGGTGATGCCATTCGTAAAGTTCTTTGGCAGGGCTTGCCACGTTGTGGCGCCAGTTGCTGAGGTAATGGAGAACTGACCATTGCCCTGCAAGGTGGCGTGAAATGCATCGTTCAGCGAACTCAAGCCTTGGTTGAGGCTCAAGGTCTGTGAACTGAAGAGTTGGTTAGCTCTGAAACTGCTCAGTCCCGAAGCCGATGTCCACAAGGAACGATGACCCGGAGACGTGATGGTGAGGACACCAGCATTGGAAAGGGTGAGGCTGCTTCCAGCCCCGGCAGTGTTGGTTGACCATCCTCCTGCGTTGGCGATGAGGTTTCCACTAGGCGAGAGCTCAAGGGAGGTGGTGGAGCCAAAGCTTTGCGGGCTCAGTGACTGCGTTGTCCATGACGTCGTGCCGGACTTGGTAGCAATCGTGAAGGCGCCGTTCCATTGAAGACTTGCCAGGTAATTGCCATCGGGGGATACGATGCCCTGGCCGCGGCCGAGTTGCTCGCCGGTAATCATGGTGGTGGCTGAGATACCCGTGAGTCCCGAAGGGGCTGTCCACAAGACAAGGCCTCCGGCAGAAACAATTTCTAATGCACCACCGTTGGTGAGCACCAAGACATTGCCCACACCGGGCGTCGCCACCGTAAATCGCGAACCACGAATACTGAGCTGGCCCTGAGGCGTCATGGACACTCGAGTGGCGATGCCGCCAATCGCAGGTGAGGCGGTGGCCAAACTCCACGTGGTTTGACCTTTCGCGTTTTGGACCTTGAACGTGCCGGATTGGATGAAGGCGCGGAACTTGCCATTAGGGGCCACAAGACGCTTGGCGGTACATCCTGAGGGACACAAGGTCTGTGCAGCGGTCAGGGTGGAGTTCGAGGTCATCGCCGGTGTTGGCCGGATTGCTAACACCGGGAACGCGGGGACAACAATCTTGCTTTTTACAGCATGGGGCGTTGTAGTCGGCGAGGAGCCTGCGAGAGAATCGGGAACGACGGCCGTGAGGCACAGCGATGCCACACAAGCCGCGGTGAGGGCTACGAGGACGCGTGTTCGGTGGAATAGGGCCATATGGGTTACTGCCGTGGTGTTCTGTGGTCTCCGCGACGCAATCTGGGCGCCCCTCCTGGACATTGCTGCCCAGACTGGTCTCCACCGCCCGGACCTAGCCTAGTAAGTGCAGGAACAGATTCGTGGTCACCTTTCTGTAGAGAATCTGAGAATTTCTTGGAAGCGCTGCTAGCCTGAAAATGGCGGAGGAATTGAGCGGTGCTCGCACTGAGCGCTGCTCGTCAGTGAGTTAACTCGATCATGTTGAACCTCTCCTTCCTCAAACGCGCCCTCATCGTGGCTTCGCCCGTCGTCGTTGGCGCCTGTGCGCTGATTGCCCCGACCACTATTGGCGCCACGACCCCAACGACGACCACCCCTGGCTCCACCACGACCACCACTATTGCGGCATCGGCCATGTTGCATCCCGGCCAAAGCATGGTCTTAGGTCAAGATCTCTTGAATCCCGCAGGCGTCGCGTATGCGCAGTTCACCATGAAGGGTGACTTCATCCTTCATAACGGGAGCCTTGTGACGTGGCATTCCAAGACCACCAACAAAGGTGGAACCACCATCACCATGCAGCTGGATGGAAATCTCGTGATGCGCACCGCCACCGGCAAGGTTCTGTGGGCGAGCCATACCAGCGCGTCAGGCAACTGGCTGGAACTTGACCCCTTGGGCAATCTCGACATCTTCTCGTCGGGAGATGTGCTCTTGTGGACGAATGGAAAGCTCACCACGAATACGGCAAGTGATCTCGGCCCGGGTCAAGAACTCATCACGGGCCAATACTTGGTGAGTCTTGACGGCAGCCAGCAAGTCGCCCTCTCGTCGTTGGGAGCAGTGTTTGAAGCCCCTTTGGCCAACCCGGGGAGCGTTGGGTGGACGTCACCAGTTGCTGGGGGTACCAATCTCTACATGAATCCCAACGGTGATCTCGAACTTCGTGATGCATCGAATCATGTGCTCTGGTCAACGCTGACCGCGAATCATCCAGGCACGCAATTGCAAGTGCTCAATTCCGGCGTCGCGCAGCTGATTACGCCAAACAACGTCGCGATTTGGCATGTGTCGCCGACCACGCCGCCGATGATTTCAACGGCCCTTGGCGCCAAAGTGGTTTCCATTGCCGAGTCATATGACCAGTTCTCCAAACACCCGGTGGTTGAGACGCCCGTGGGGTCGGAGTGCAATCCATTTGCCAAATATTTAGGGTGGGGAACTCCCACCTACACGGTTGGTTCGAAGTCCGTCTCATGCCCCGCTGGGACGCGATCTCAGAGTTGGTGCGCTGACTTTGGTACATGGTTGTGGAAGACCGCTGGTGCTGTTTCGACCGGGCTCTCGGCATGGAGTTACAGCTTCGTGCAGTACGGCTTGGCCCACAACACTTTCAAACTTGGGGCACTCAATCACCCTCAGATTGGTGATGCCATCGTGTTCGGGACCTATAACACCAAGGACCCCTATTCGGGCTATGGCGCACACGTCGGTTTCGTCGCTGCCGTGAAGGGCAATCGCATTCAAATGGTGTCGGGCAACTGGAATGAAGCAGTGGTCTTGACGGGATTCTTTGATCCAACGACATCAGGCAATGGTTCGGGCTATCCCATCATTGGCTACATCTCGCCGGTCAAGAGTTCGTCAACAACGTCCACCACCACAACCACCACCACGACGCCCGTTACGACGACAACGCTTCACCCAGCGCCGAGGGGTACTACTTCGCGTTGAGTTGTGGGTATCGCTTGGTGATGTCGGCACACTCAACACAAATGTGTTCAGGAACGATGCCTGCTCGAATACCGATGGTGAACATCTTGCAGCCGAGGCAGTAGCCAGCGAACCCTTCAAGAGAAGCCGCTACGACGAGGCCTGCAATGACGACGCGTGAAGCCAGGTGAAGTCCGCCAAGGTCAAGACCTAGTGCTGTTGCCGTGAAGATGAAGCCAATGGATTGTGCGAACCGCTTTGGCGGTCCTGGGGTGAGGCGCTCAGCCCCCAAACGAGGGGCGACGATTCGAGTGGCGATTTGGCCCAGGGGGCTAAAGCGAGGGCCCGAGGCGACTCGGGCCAAAAACCCATAGGTCATGACGATGAGCAGTGGCATCCACCCGGTCACGATGTAGGTAACTCCCATGAGCACGACCCCTACGGCCACGGTGCGCGCAGCCTTCTCGTTCACCGGATTCGGGAAGCTGAATACAGAAGCCATGCATAAATATTATCGGATTAATCAAGAATTAGTATTCACTAGGTGGCGCCAGCGTGGACCTTGGTTTGCCATACGATGGCAGCACGGCTCCCGGTGTTTGAAAAAATGCAGGTGCGCTCCACCAGTTAGCGCAATGATCCAACTACCGTGACAAAGGTGAGGACGACATTCCGACCCATGATTGAGCCTGAGAACCCACCCAAAGATCTCATGCGTGCTGCCGGTGGTGTGCCGTACCGCCGCGGAGACGCGGGTATCGAAGTCGGGGTCATTCACCGCCCCCACCGTGAAGACTGGAGTTTCCCTAAGGGAAAACTTGATCCAGGTGAAACCTTCGAGCAATGCGCTGTTCGCGAAGTGCTCGAAGAGACCGGCTTCGTGGTGCAGCTTGACCACTTTGTCGGCACGACTGAATACATCCACCGCAAGGGGCGTCCGAAAATCGTGGCCTACTGGTTGGTCTCGGTTGTCGGGGGCGAATTTACGCCCAACGAAGAAGCCGATGAGATTCGTTGGGTCAGCATCGAAGCAGCCCGTGATCTCGTTACCTACGATCGCGATCGTGAGTTACTCGACTTAGTCGCTGCTCAAGAAGCAATCGCCGGCGCTGCCTAAGTTTCGACGCATCCTCGAGTTGCCTTGAGCAACTCGAAGGTAGTTGTGCTCCCTGGTTGCGACCTGCAATGTTATTGCGCGGTCACTTTGTTATGAGAGCGTGACCGAGGCTCCACCATCGATGGGGCTAAAACGAGCATCGATCGATCCTCGGTCCACCACGACAAATCCCTCTCCCGGCAGGGCGGTCCACCCACCATCGACGAGACCGGTCGAGGCGATTTGAAAGATGCCATTAACGCGTCGTGTTGAGAGCACGTAGTAGTTCTCATCGTGACCTGGTGGAAGATGTTCGATGCCACCGGCTCGATCAGCCAGAAGATCAATCGGCACTCGTGCTCCCGCCCACGCATGGGCGCAGATGAACTGATCCTCTGAGAGCACCATGGCATTCGTTCCTGCTACACCACAGGTGTCGCGAATTATGGCAATGGCATCTTTCAGCCCTGCCTCGAGAGACCCGGTTTGGCGAGATCTTTCGAGCACCAAGGCGAAGTAGCGCTTGGAATCGGTATCAAGACCTTCGCCTCCAAGATCAGTGTCGCCGAGATATGCCTCAAGACGCTCTGAGTCGCGGATGAATCCATTGTGGGCAAACGCGATCCTTTCGGCAAAGAAGGGGTGGGCATTGGCTTCAAGAACGGGAAAGCCTGGTGATGCCCAGCGAGTGTGGACGAGGTGTGCATCAGAAGCGACTGACGAGGCGTAGTCAGAAAAGAAGGGGTCATGGGCCGCACTCGTCGCATTTCGATAACGATTCACCATGTGATTGGCATCGCGCCAGGCCACGCCCCATCCATCCCCGTGGAGATTGGCGATTGCTCGGAACTGGGAAAGCTGGTCGTCAGCGAGATCGTCGAGGCGGTGTGGTGTTTCGCTGAGTGAGGCAAGGAGTCGACACATGATTAGCGGTCCTCACGTTTGGGCGTTGATTGATCGTCGAGAATGAACGAACGGGCGACGAGTCCAATGATGATTGCCACGATGCCCACGATCACGAACATGATGCCCGTGAGGACCAATTCGTTAGCGACTGCACAGTGCGTAGATGTAGTGGTAGCCCGGCAACTCGAAAAGGTGGGGTATGACGGCACCAAAAGCGCAATGCCAAGAAGGAAAAGGATTGCCCCAACGATTCGGGTAATGCGTAGGGCTTTACGTGGCGTACTCATGGAGTCATCCTAGAGGTCTTCCTCATGATCCAACGGTTGGTCACATCACCGTGCTTGGCTCTTAGTTATGACTGACGTACTTCCCCCCGGCGAACGTCGACCACTGCCAACGCGACTCAGTCCCAGCCGGGCGAGTGACTTCAAACGGTGCCCCAAACTCTTCGAATACAAGACCATTCTTGGCTTCACGACCCCCAACACCATTGCCACTGCACGGGGCACGCTCTTTCACCTTGTCTTTGAACACCTCTTTGATTTCGACCGGGTTGATCGAACGGTGGAGAACGCCCAAAGTCTGGTGAGGCCAGGTTGGGAGTTGCTTGTTCGACCAGACAAAGCCGATGATGAAGTCAGCGACCCGATAGAGCGACGGCTGCGCGACGCTTCGGGTCTCTGGATCGAAGTCCTCGAAGCTGATCCACGTGAACTCAGCAGCACGCTTGAGCGCGCGGCTGACTATCGAGCGTTAGCCCCTATGGGTTCAAAAGCGGAAGTTGAGATCGTGACGCAAGTGGAGAAACTCGTTGCCAACTATTTCGCGAAAGAAATTGAACGAGTTCAATCATTCGATCCTCATGGCAGAGAAGTTCACGTGCAAGCTCAGCTAGAGGATCTCACCTTGCATGGCTTTATCGATCGTCTGGATCGACAAGAGCTGTCACCTGGTGAAGAGCGGTGGTTCATCTCCGATTACAAAACAGGCAAGCCGCCTCAGCCCCAATACGCTCGCGAGTCGTTCTTTGGCATGAGGGTCTATTCGCTCTTGCTCGAAGAAGAACGAGGCATCCGACCCTACAAATTGCGTTTGGTGTACCCGAGTGCCGATCGAAGCTCAGGCATCGTGGACGAAGTGGTTGACGAAGCGCTGCAACAAAATACGCGAGGCCACATCTTGACGCTCTGGGATGACATCAAAGCCTGTGATGAATCTGAGCGCTGGCCGACGAAGAAGGCCAGATTGTGCAACTGGTGCCATTTCCAAAATCAATGCCCAGCTTTTACGTAGGGATGCGGATAGTGGCTATAGGTGTCAGGCCTCAACTTTAAATACAGAGCACAGCCTGTCGCGGGCTGAGGCCAACCAATGACAAAGCCCCGTATCGTCAGTTCGGCTTCATGAGCGCTGTTCGCCGCCACCCAATTCCGTCGGCCAAGTAGGCGAAATCACTCAAATGGGTGTCGTGGCAATCTTCTTGGGTCACGCCACCAATGAGGGGCGTTGGTGAGTTCCATGAATGTCGTACCTGACCTCAAGATTTCTGGCTGAATATGCCTCGGGTCCGAAGCGATAACTCCCTCGTTCTCGGGGCAACTCATCGGCTACGATGGAAAGTCTTGCGGAAGCAGTTCGCTGAATTCCGTAGAGGAGAGGTGCGAGAGCGGCCGAATCGGAGTCACTGCTAATGACTTGACCTGGGAAACCGGGTCCGTGGGTTCAAATCCCACCCTCTCCGCCAGTATGGATTAATAGCCGTTGGCGAAGCCGACGCGCAGAAATGATTCGAGTCGTTGCATATCTGCGGATGCGTTGAGAGTTCCCGATTCGTCTCTTGAAAGATCAAGTAGCGGGCAAAAGAGTGATTGGTCCCCAATGAAGAAATGTGGTGAACCTTTCACGCCCCTTGACTGTCCCTCTTGGAGCCGTGACCTCACTACGGCCACTTCATCAATCACTGATTCGCTCAGCCCGTTCTGACGGGCGATACCGGCGAGCAACGCTGGGTTGTCAATCTTCACGCCATGCTCGAAGAGCAAGTTGCGCAGGCCCAGTCCAATTCGTTCCCCGAGATGGGCATCGATCTCGTTGGCTGCCTCAATGAGGGCAAGGCCTTGAAGGGTGCTGAGCGGGAAATTGCGGGATTTGAATCCAGCGAAGAGTTCGGGGGCGACACTCGATCTGAGGGCTTCGATATTGGCAGTTGTTTTGTCTGCATCAAGCGGTGCTCCGTTAATGAATTCAAGTGGCCAAGCATGAATGACGAGCGCCGTATCGGGACTGAGTTCATCTCGAATTTGCGCTGCGGCTCGTAGGCCCACATGAGCGAACGGGCACCAGAGGTCTGCGTATATCTCGATCATGATTCCTCCGCTTCGCTGATCTCATGGTACCCTAGGGGGTATGTGTAGAGCAGTGACCTGTAAAAAGTGTGGCAAGCCTGGATGGAAAGGGTGCGGCATGCACGTCGAGCAAGTGCTCGGCACTGTGCCCGAGGCCCAGCGTTGTCACTGTGCTGATGAGCCTAGGTCTAAGCGCAGTGGCTTCTTTTCGCGTCGGTAGCTACCGAGATTGATCCTCGGCTCTGAGGCTGGGAGGTTTTCAACCCAGAGTCTTTGAATAATGCAACCTATTCATATTGTTAGACCAGTGGCGACCTACTGGCAACTGTTTCGCCGTGCCGTCGAGACGCCATCACACCTAGTGCTTGATAGTCATTTACTCGAGTGCCTTGTGTTGCAGTGTCAACGTCGTTCTGCCAAGACCGACCCGACAAAAAGGTTCTCGTCGTTGTTGGGTCATCGTTGAAACGCGCACCTCATGAGCGCAGCTTCATCACGTCACCTCTGGATTTTGATCACGCTCATGTGAAGAGCTATTGCTCGCTTTAGTACCGACGAATACGTGCGGCCTTGATGACGAGAGATGATGACTTTTTAACTTCATAAGGTGCATTCGTAAACCTTGCGTGACGTAGGTGACTCGCAGATTACGTGCGCGAGTGAGTGGGGTATGGTTCCAATTAGTGGTTCTGGAGGATTGCCACTACCAAAGGGGGAGCCATGAAGTTGTCTGCCTTAGCGTCGTCATTGGCGACGTCAGTTGCGGTCGCGCTCCTGGCACTAGCGGTGCCTGTGACTTCGGGTGCGGTGGGCTCGCTGCAGACCTATTACGTCGAACAAGGTGGCAGTGGAAACGCCTGCACCGAGAGTGTCCCGTGCGGGTCGATTGCTACGGCAATCCTCGACGGCCAAATTGTTGGGGGCTCGTTCACGGTCGCCATCGGTGCGGGTACCTTCACCGCTCCAGTTTCCATCAGCAGCGGAACAGTCACCCTTGCCGGTACCGGTACCTCCACCGTGCTTTCGGGTCCCGGAACGGGAACGGGCATTCAGGTTACGGGTGGAACGGTGACGCTCACCAACCTGACAGTACAAAATTGGTCGACTGACGTCGCAGCCTCGTCAAATGTTTCGCTCAACCACGTCGCTTTGTTGAGTGCCCAAACGTATGGTTTGAACGCATCAGTTTCCACATCAGTGGTGTCTTCTGTCTTTTCTGAAGATGGAACAGGAATTTCTTCATCTGCCCCCATCTCCATTCAGCAAAGTTCACTCGTCAACAACACGACGGGTGCGAATTTGTCGGGGACGTCTTCGCTGATCAATGACACCATCAGTGGGAATACCGGTAGCGGCCTTATTCCCGGTGGCGCATTGAGCATCAGCTTCTCCACCATTTCTGACAATGGTGCATACGGCATTGCCTCATCTTCGGGTTCCGTCAGTGCATTCGCGACGGTGTTTGATCGCAATCAGTCGGCAAGTTGTGGACTGACCATCACGGATAATGGCTACAACATCGATCCCGGTGGTAGCTGTGGTTTACAGAATTACACGGGAAGTCTCCTCAACACAGAACCCAGTTTGGCGCCACTGTCTCAATACAGCGCCACCGCCTGGTTTGCTCCTGCGCTTCCAGGAAGTGCTGCCTACCACAACGTGCTTTCGGGTTGTACGGGAATGCTTGATGGTCGTGGCGAAGCCCGACCTTCGAGTTATTGCAGTGCCGGGTCCTATGAATACGCCCCCTCTACGTCGGTGCGAATCTTGAGCACTCCGAGCGGTTATGCATCGTCAAGTGCGACCGCAGGACCTGTTGTAGTTGGTCTTTTTGACCAGCAAGGATTTCCTGCGTTTGATGCGTCGGGACATCAGTTCAGCGTCGTCGGTACGAATGGTCTCTTCGCTTCGGTATCGGCCGGCGGAACGGCTACGTCAACCATTGGTGTTCCCGCACTGAGCACCACGAGTTCTTTCTACGTCGGTGATGCCACCGCCACCACTGCACTCCTCACGCTGCAAGGCGATGTCTTCGCACCAACATCTGTTCCCATTACTTTCTCGTCCGGTGAACCTTGGACGATCGCTTCGGTAACGGGAGACCAGCAGACGGCTGCGACGGGATCGGCATACGCTCGTAATCTCTCGGTCACTATTACCGATGCTCAAGGCAATCCTGTTTCTGGTGTTTCAGTCAGTTTTGCCGTGAGCGACGGAGGTGTCTATCTCTCCGGCCAACTCCAGACGCTGACGGTTGCAACCAACGCTCAGGGGGTTGCTGATGCGGGCACGCTGCTCGCCGGCCTTTCACCTGGAACCTACGCGGTTGTTGCCACCGGAGGCGGCCTCACGCACACCTTCAATGAAGTTGTCGCTACGGGACCGGCTACCACCATGGTTATTGAGGGTGGCGATAGCCAAACCATTAACGATGCAGGGTCGTTCCCTTCGCCGATTCAAGTAGTGGTCACCGATGCCTTCGGAAACCCGGTTGCCAATCAGCAGGTGCAGCTACAGGTGGTAGCGGGAAGCGCTACGTTCACCTCGGGAGTCTCGAGTTCTGCAACCAACACTTATGTCACGACCGGTGCAGATGGAATTGCGTCTTCGGGCTTGAGCGTTGGCACTACGGGATCTCAAACGATCGCCGTCGTGGCGACCATTCTCGGTAGTTCTGTTCATGTGCAATTTGACGAGTACGTGACGGTTGGTGTTCCAGCAGCGCTAACGCTCACTGCGGGGAATGGCCAAAGTGCGGCCACCGGGGCAACCTTTGCCCAGCCGCTGCAAGCAAGCCTCAGCGACAGTGGGGGCCTCAGCGTGGGTAATGCCCCAGTGACCTTTGCGATAGTCGGCTCTGGCGCTGCGTTTGCAGGCAACGTGTCTTCCGTCACCGTTCAAACTGATAGCAACGGCGTGGCCACTGCCCCGAACCTCGTCGCCGGGGCAAGCCCGGGCCCCGTCACGGTTTCGGCAACGTCAGGAATGGTGACAGAGAATTTCCAAGAAACCGTGGTGACCGGACCGGTGTCGAGCCTGACTATTTATGGCGGTGATAGTCAGAGCATTGCTGATCAAGGCACGTTTTTTAACACCCTTCAGGTGAAGGCAACGGATGCATATGGGAATCCTGTGGTGAACCGCACCGTAGAAATGCAAGTAATCGCAGGCACGGCTGGCTTCACCTCGGGCAACACTTCGTCGCCGTCCAACACATACCTCAGCACTGATGTCACGGGAGTGGCAGGTTCTGGCTTGACCGTCTCCACCGCAGGAGCTCAGACGATCACCATCGAAGCCTCTATCCCGGGAACTGGGCTGAAGGTTCAGTTCAACGAATACGTAACCCTTGGTTCTCCTGGATCGTTGAGCATCGTGACCGGCAACAATCAAGCCGCAGCCACGGGGGCTACCTATGGGCAGACACTCAGTGTGATGTTGAGCGATACCGCAGGGATTCCTTTGGCTGGCAGTGCCATCTCGTTCTTGATCAACAACGGCAGTGCTGTCTTTGCTGGCAATGTCTCATCGGTAGTGGTGACGACCAATGCTGCCGGGGTAGCCGCTGCGCCGGCACTGATCGCTGGCAGTGTCGGCGGGAGTGCCGTAACCATCTCCGCAAGTGTTGTGAGTGATAGTCAGGTGAGCACATCGTTCAGTGAATCCGTCATGACGGGCAACCCAGCTATCGCATGGCTTGGTAATGGTGATGCCCAAAGTGGGTTTGGTCAGGGTTCATACGCCCAGCCCTTAACGCTTGAGGTGACTGACGCCTTTGCCAACCCGATAGCTGGCGCAGTAGTTCAATATCATGTGGTGTCGGGACCGGGATCGTTCACGGTTGCGCGATCAGAGAGTTCAGTGCTGTATGCCTCAAGCGACAGTGAGGGCAACGTGTCAGCAATACTGAATCACCAAGATCAGGTTGGCAAAATCGTGGTAGTTGCCACCGTGATGGGAACGAACCAATCGGTGACGTTCCAAGAATATTTGACGCAGTCGCCAACCTATTCATTGACGACCACTTTTGGCGATAGTCAAAGCACGACGATTAACTCGGCATTTTCAGATCCAATCTCGGTCCAGGCTCTCGACCAGTGGGGTAACCCAGTACCGGGGGATCACATTTACTTTTCCATCGCCACCGGCCAAGGTCACTTCGCCAATGGACATACGTTCGCTACCGAGACCACGGGGAGTGACGGCATCGCTCAAGCACCAGTGCTTTCGGCGGGAGGTCAACTCGGTCTCCTCAGCGTGAACGCTCGATCGCTGTCCACCAATGTCAGCGACGTGACGAATGAAACGGTGCTCGTAGGGGCTGCCGCCACGCTCACGTTCACAGGTGGGGAATCTCAGACGGTTGAAGCGGGAAACACTCCCCAAGCGTTGAGTTTCTTGGTGAGCGATGTGGCTCAGAACCCCGTCCCAGATGCAGTGGTCCACGTTTCGGTCGACGGTCAGCTCTATTCCGGGACAACAGCTAATGACGGCACCGTTGCCATCCCCATTGGCCCCATCACGGTAGCTGGCCACTACGACGTCACTTGCTCAGTTGAAGGTGTAAGTAGCGCTGGTGCTCGCACGGTTGAGATCGTTGTTCCTGATGGTCCGCATCACGTCACCATCACCTCTCCAGGTGAAATAGCGGGTACTCCGGGCAACGGTGTGGGCCCCATTATGAAGGTGCACGTTACCGATAGTTACGGAAACATAGTGAGCGGTGCGGCGGTACGGTTCGTTATCTCTTCAAACGCAGCGACCTTTGAAAATGGAACGCAGGCGTTTACTGCAAACTCAGACAATACGGGCACGGCAGTTGCGCAACCCGTAAAGGCGGGTTTGCTCATGAAGTACTTCACGGTCACTGCCATTCCGGCATGGCCGGGTGTCACGCCGCTTGAGGTCGGGGCCGCACCGGTGTTCTCGGGAACCATTGTGCGAATAGCACCGACGGCTTCTACGGTTGCGCTTAAAGCTGGGGGCGGTGGCTATTGGCGGGTGAGTAGTAGCGGCCTAGTGACCTCATTTGGTACGGCTGCAAACTTTGGTTCTATTCATGATTCAAAGCCCATCTTGGGCTTGGTGCCAACCGCAGATGGTCAGGGCTATTGGCTTGCTGATCAGGCCGGCCACGTCTTTGCCTTTGGCGATGCACCTCACTATTCACCAAAACTGAACGCTCCTGAGCCTTCCATTTACGTGTCGTTCAACGTCACCCCCGACGGTGAGGGCTACTGGCTCACTACTGCCAAGGGACTCGTGGTGCCCTTTGGTGACGCGACGGACTACCCGATTCACTCGAACAGTACACAGCACGGCACTGTCATCGCTATGGCGCCAACGTCTGACGGCCGTGGGTATTGGCTGCTTTCAACATCTGGTGGGGTTACTGCATACGGTGATGCTCGATTCTTTGGCGACGAGACCACGCAAATAGTCTCGCCCGTAGTTTCCGTTGGTTCAGGCTTCACGGGAGGTGGCGAAGTAGAGAGCGTGAACGGTACTTTGCAGGGCGTTGGCTATTCGCCCGTCATCAACTGGGCAGGTTCTCACCGGGTGCAACCGAATGTGGTCTCACTAGTACCCACCCCCGATGGCGGCGGCTACTGGATCACCAACTCGTGGGGGCAGCTCATCAGTTTTGGTGACGCACCCTGGAGAACGACCAGTTACCTGCCTTCGACGCTTAACTTTGGCGTGGCGATAGCCAACCCTGCGATTGACTCGGTCGTGGAGGTCACCCCTTCTCAGGGAATGATCCCAACAAAAGCGGTGAGCGTGAATCCCACAGCGTCCCCGCACGCCATTGTGGCGAGTACGCCCTTGGGTTTTGGATTGTGGACCTTGAGCAAGACGGGCGTACTGAATGAATACGGCTCCGCCACACACGTGCGAATCCCGGCACGCCTTGATCTCACGGGTGCACTCGCCATGGCTTCGACCTATGACTCTCGCGGACTCTTTGTTGTCACCTCGACGCATGCCGTTGCATCGTTGGGAGACGCGATAAATATTCCCTTGTCTTTGATTAGAAGTCTTTCCGGGCAGATCGAGGCAGTGGCCACAGCTGATGGAAACGGCAAGCTCTGGGTTCTCACGTCAACGGGCAGGGTGTATCTCTTGACGCCACACCATGCCAGTTTGATGGCACGTCACCTTGTTGGTTCAGTCGCCATCGAAGGGACAAACGGGGGAGCCGCCGCGCTCGTAGTGAGCAGTCACGGAAGCGTCGTTGCGGTGGGCCAGGCCAAGGTATTTACCCAAACCCACCGCCTCTCATCGGTCCCTGTTGTCGGCATCATCAACGGCATTCACGGCTACTGGTTAGTGCAAGTTGATGGCGCCGTTACACCCGTTGGACGACCCTAGGTCCGGAGAATCAGCGACATGCATATACCGGCGCTTCGGCGACCTGCAGTAGTGGGAGCGGTAATCGCTCTGATCGCAGTGCTGCTTGTTGTGCCGCTGAAGTCCGGCGCTTCGGCTCCAGCTACCAAGCTAGTTTTCACGACGCAACCAGGAAACTCAACCGGCGGTATCGCCCTGAGCACGCAACCCGTTGTGAAGTTGGAAGACGGTTCTAACAATGTGGTGACCACTAGTGGTGTTTCGGTGACGCTTAGTCTCTTGAACGCAAACGGGGCAATCTTGAGTTGCCCGAGCGTGACTACGGTCTCCGGAGTCGCCACCTTTGCCAATTGTTCGGTCAATCTCAAAGGCTCGGGTTATCAATTACAAGCCTCGGCCAACGTTGGGGGCGCGATCACGGGGACGAGTACTGTCTTCTCGATCTCGGTCGGCCCCGTGTCGCAACTTGTCTTCGTGCAAGACGGCAGTCCTATCTCCGCAGGTGCGACCTTCTCGATAGCCCCAGCCCTCGGCGTTGCCGATGCCGGCGGAAACCTTGAAACTTCAGGCGCTGATTCGACTGATGCGATTATCTTGGCGACGCAAGGGGGAAATTCAGATCCGCTTACGTGTTCGGGCGGCGAGACATCGGTGGGTAATGCCGGTGGGTATTTACAAAATGCAGTTGCAGGTGTTGCAACCTTTTCACAATGCACCATTAGAAACACCTTGAGTACTAACTCGGCAACCTTTGTCGGGGTGGCGAAAACAGCTGTATCGGCCTATCTCAATGCAACGGGAACACCATTTACGATTTCTCCCGCGGCGCTGGGTTCCATCGGTATGGCCAATCAGCCTTCAAGCTCAGCACAAGGCGCAATCTTTGCTAGTCAGCCTCAGGTTGTCTTAAAGGATGTCTATGGCAACGTCGAAACCGGTATTTCATCGGGAAATGTGACGCTGGCACTATCGCCTGGGGCCCAAGGAAGCCTCACTTGCTCGAGTGCTCCGATCACGTCAGGAATGGCGACCTTCACGGGATGTGCAGTTACTGCCACGAACACCGCTATCACCCTCATTGCCACCTATGTCGATCCAAGTACGACGCAGAGCTACACCGTTGCGAGCTCGCCGATCACCATTGGTGCAGCACAGCCAACGTCTTTGGCGTTCCAAGTGCAGCCTTCTGGTGCAACCGCAGGGAGCGTTTTCACAACGCAGCCGGTGGTCACGATATCGGGGGGTAGTGGAGTCGTTGCCAATGGAGCCGTGACACTGTCGGTGGCGAGTGGACCGGGAACCTTGGCATGCACTCTCAACACTGTGAGTTCAGTGAATGGAACGGCGACCTTTTCGGGTTGTGCACTATCGCTCTCGGGAGCCTACGTGCTGCAGGCAAGTTTGATGGTTGGTGGTACCACCATCACAACCCAATCCACTTCGTTCAGCGTGGGCGTGGGCCAGGCCGCCAAGTTGGCGATAGCGACACCAGCGGTAGTGGCCGCAGGTCAGAGCCAACCTGGCGCCATCATGGTCACCGTGCAAGATGCCGCCGGAGAAACGGTGACTACGGCGTCGGGCACCGTGACGCTGACCTTGCGGCCGGGGACGGGTAATGCCGGCGCTGTGTTGAGTTGCGCAGCACTGAACGTCAGCGTGGTCAATGGCGTCGCCAGCTTTAGCGCTTGTTCCGTTTCGAAGTCAGGTAGTGGCTATCAGCTAGCGGCAAGTTTCAGCTCCCCCAACTTGAGTGCGAACTCAGCGAGTTTCAATGTCTCCGCAGGACCGGCGGTGGGCCTGTCTTTCAGCGCCGTCCCGAATTCGGTGAGTCAAGGTTCTCCCTTTGGTGTTCAGCCAGTAGTCAAAGTTGTCGATGCCTCCGGTACGACAACGGCATCGAACGTGACCATCACGCTGAGTTCATCGGGAGCTGGATTGAGTTGTAATTCGCTCACCGTGACCGCAGTGTCTGGCGTCGCCACCTTTAGTGGCTGTCAAGTTTCAACCGCAACTCCTTTCACGTTGACGGCTAGTTCTAATTCCTTGAATGGAGCGAACTCAACCACGATAAGTGTTGTTGCCACTTTGGTCTATCCATCGGCTCCCGTGGGAGTTCCAAGTCCGCAAACCTGGGGCCAATCGCTTTGGGCACACAGCGGAGCACACACGGTCGACGATGTGACCTCCGTATCTGGGCAGCTTGACTGGACGGTGACCGATCTGAAGGTGGCTTCACTCGGTCCGGCATTTGTATTGCAGCGCACGTATAACTCTGCAGATAGCAGTACCGGCCTATTTGGTATCGGCTGGTCGTCACCGTTGGATGTCAGTGTGAGTATTACGGGTAGCAACGCGACCGTTCGCGCACCCGACGGCCAACGATTGGTGTTCAGAAGTTCTGGTTCAGGCCAATGGCTTGGACCACCAGGAGCGCAGGTGTCGTTAACGTGCACGGCGAGCGCAAACGTTTGTCAAATCACTACCCGTGACCAAGTCACGTACACCGTGGTGGGAGGTCGACTCAATTCAGTCCTGAACGCTCAGGGTTATGGCTGGCACATCATGTGGAACTCAACGGGATTGGCCAGTATCAACCTCGATACCGCCGCAGGGCCATTGGTGCTCGCCGTTTCATTGACGCCGGGTGGCGAAATTGCGAGCATCACGACACCGTCGGGACGCCAAACTGCTTACAGCTACCTTGCGAATTACCTCTCAGCGTTCCAGAACCCACTTGGTGGTATGTGGACGTACTCCTATAGCGCTGGCTTGTTAGGGAGCGTAACGTCGCCTGACGGAACCTTTCTTCAGGTTTCCTGGTCGGGTCAGAAGGTTGCATCGGCCGTGATGACGAATGCTACACAGCGCTTTTCTGATACCTACAGCTATAGCTCGGGCGCTACGACTCGCTTTGCGCAAGTTAATACGGGATCAGGAGTGGTCCCTGAAGCATGGGTCGATAATTTTCAGAATCAGGTGCTCATTAGTACCCAGTCTCCGAGTGGTGCCCTCTGGGGGTATCAATATGACGCGCAACTCAATCAAGTGGGCTTGGTCTCTCCGGTTGGGGATCAGTGGGTCAGCACCTTTAACGCTGCCGGCGATCTCACGAGTTACAAGGTCATACCGCGATCTGGCTCTGCGCAAACAACGCAGTACAACTGGAACAACCAGCACCAGATGCTGAGTCGCACGGATCCGACGGGCTTGGTCACGAAATGGACCTACAGCGGATCACTTCTTGCGAGTCAGGTGGGACCAAGTGGACTAAACGCTACGAGTTACACCTACGACCGATACGGAGAACTCGTGAGTGCCTCGGCTGGTGGAACTGTCACTTCTTACAGCTACAGCCCCACCGGTGAGCGAGTTGGCGATGTGGTGACGGTGAACGGGCAAAGTCGAAATGGCTATGGACCCTCGCAGAGCTATGACGAAGCTGGCAACGTGCTCAGCACAACAACTCCCGATGGACATGGCCCAGGCGGTAACAATCCCGACGATACCACTCTGTCAACCTATGACGCCATGGGTGATCTCTTGAGTGTGACGAACGCTTCAGGCACCAAGACCAATACTTATAGCTTGAGTGGTCGCCTTCTCGCCACGACGCAAGCAGGTGTGACCACCACAACCACGTGGAACGATGGCGCGGGAACCTGTGTGGTGGCCAACGGTGTTACGTCATCGACAAGCACCTATGACCCGTCAGGTTCCCTGATTTCCTATGAAACAAACCGAGTCGGTGGTTCGTATGTCAATACCTTGACGCCAGATGGTCTTGTGGCCACCACGACCAATGCCGCTACGGGCTTCACGACGACGAATGGGTACGATGGCGACGGTCGTCTCATTGCTCGGAGTGATTCGGCCAACGACAGCGGCACATGGCAGTGGAACGCTTCCAACCAATTGACGTCGAGCACCGTTAATGGCGTTACGTCGACAACGAGTTATGACCTTGCTGGCAGAACGCTAGGACTTGGCGGGCCAACGGGATCCACATCGTTGACTTATGGCGCTAATGGCCTCCTCGCAACTCGCAGCAGCTCGCTCGGCACGACGAGCTATCGCTACGATGCCTTGGGCGACTTGACCGGAGTGAGCGACTCGAGCGGCTTGAGCGCATCGTATGGATATGACGGGGATGGTCACGTCACCAGCGTCACGGTCGATGGCATTACGACAAACTATGGCTACGACGCCTCGGGTTTGATGGTTTCTAAGACCGACGCCCTAGGTCGCACGACGAACTATACCTACACTGCGGCGGGGAACCTAGCCTCAACGAGTAGCAGTGGTGGTGGGGCAACAGGGGCGTCAAGCTCCTTTAGTTATAACGCTGCAGGTCAACTTATCGGCGTAGTTGACGCGGCTGGCACCCATAGCTATACCTACGGTTCTGATGGCCAATTGCAAACAGCGTCGCTTTCGTCGAGCGACAGTGCCTTGTCAGGCACGTTCAGCTATGCGAATACCACAGCAGGTCAATTGGCTGAGACCTATCCCGACGGCACCGTGGCGCAAACCACTTATGGTCCTGACGGCATGCCGATTCAGGTTTCGGTATTGGCTAATGCTTCAGCGAGTGCTCCCGATGCGCTGTGGGCCTATCAACGCAATCCTTACGGCCGAGTCATTGCTCAAGCTGCCGCCAATGGCACGCTGGCCCTCACGAGTGATCTCATTCCAGGCCAAGTTGGCACTGTGTCCTTGCAATGTGGATCCACTAATGAATTGACCTACGCCGCGAGTTACAACGCTCAGAAACAACTCAGTTCACAGAGCATCTTCTCGCCGCAAGGTTCACCGAGTCATGTCAATACCTTGAGTGCAACGACGCCAAGTTTGTACGGTGATCCCACGTCCTTAGGAAGTCTCGCAGCTACGGGAAGTGCGAGCTTGACGCCAAGTCCTGCTTGCGGCGCGGGATCAATTAGTCCGGTAAATATGCCGGCGAGCAATGACGGCTCAGATTTGGCAACACAGAACTCGTCGGTGCCAGCTCCCACCTGGAGTATGCAACCAGCACCAGTGGGTGCGACTCCCTATCTCACGAATATCGCTAACACCACTCGTACGTATAACGTGGCCGGCGATCTCACGGCAGTGGGAGCAAGTTCCAGCGTTGCCGTTACCGGCCACCCATCAGAGCTGGCAACCGTTGCCGGTGAGCAGGTCACCTATAACGCGGCTGGAGATGTCACCCAAATTGTTGGGAGCGGGTTGACGAGAAGCTTTACCTATAACGCAGCAGATCAACTGATCAGCGTTTCCTGGAGCGGAAGCAGCAGTGGTTCCGCCAATCTCGTCACTGACTTTCAAGGTCACATCGTTGGCGTGACGCAGGGTGGCACGACAACGTCATATCTCTACGACCCTCGCAATGAGACCTTGGCGGAGGTATTCAGCGGATCAACGGAGTCTCAACGCTATATATACGGTCAGGGTCTCGGTGTCATTCAGACAGCAAACGGTGCTACCTACTATGTGAATAATGATGGGCAAGGGCTACCGATAGCTGAAACGGATGCGTCAGGGAACCTTGCGGCCGCGCAGATTCAAGGGGGTGGATTGCAGGGTTCGGTCGTGTTTGGATCAACCAGCCAGGCACTTCCGGCAACGTGGCTCCATGGCCTCTTTTCTCTGGGGAGCGCCAACCTCATTTTCACGTCAGCCGGTCCGGTTGACATCGTGACTGGGCGTCTGTTGAACGCCAAATCCTCCATGCCTAATTCGCAGGTGTTGCTATCACCGTATCGTTCGGCCGACACCACGGTTGGATCAATCGACCCGATGGTGCCTGCGTTTAATGACGCTGTGCAACAGGCAGTGGGCGCCTTCTCGAGTTACACACCTCCAAGTTCGCCGAGCGGCAACACTCCTCAAACGCCACAGGGGCCCAATGCTTTTACCCCGGCGTTGGGATCACCAGATGTTCCCAATGGACCGAGTTCGCTGCCACTTCTCGAGCCTGCGGCCCAAGTACTTCAACGACCGGCAGGACTCACCGCGACCCTCAGCGTGCTAGCACGCTCGTCAATGAGTCCATTGGCGTACGGAACCATGCTGGCAAACGTTTACAAATTGCAGTTTGACGATGTCGTTCGTCAAATGGTCTCGGTGGGATACAACCTTGATGCCATCTCCACCGTGTTGAATAAGGTCTTCCACTTCACACCCACGGCACTTGGTGAATATCTCATAGGGGATAGCCCGTACACGGAGAGTGGATTCACCAGTACTCCTAACGAGATCGCGACGGCGATCTCGAACACCTATCCATCATGAGCGCGCGCAGACCATCGTCGGGCCTTCGTAAGGCTGCGATCTCGTTCATGAGCTTTCTTGTGTTCATAGGCGTAACGGTTCCTTTGGCCTCCTTCGCTGCAGGGGCGGTCCCAGAGCCTGTCTTGCGCTTGTCCTTTGTCGATCTTCACGGTCAACGAGAAGCAAAACGAGCAATGGTGGCTCAAGCTACCAACGTCATTGGGCTTGAAGTTCAAAACGTTGGGCAAGTAGCGACTCGACGCGGACCATTGCATTTTTCCCTTGCGCTGCCTGAATCGGTGGTACCGGTGAGCACGCTGGCCTACGACGCCACGACGGGGAGTCGCCTTGATATTCCCACGACTATCACCCGCCATGGAGGCAGTGTCTCAATATCTACCAACCACCGGGTGTGGCCATTGGCTCCCAGTCATGCGCTGATCTTCTTTCTCGAAGTTGAGGTGAAAGCATCGGTGGGTACCAGCCTGCTGCCAAGTATCTTGCGTGCAACGGTTCATCTCCACGGGCAGGGAGTGAAAGCCCATGAACCCATGTCTCTCGTTCCAAGCCCCGTGGCCCACGTAGGGCTCTTAGAAAATCAGGTGCACGATTCGGCTCCTGGGGGCATCGGTGTGGCGCTCTTTGCCCTCAAGAATCTTTCTGCGGCGTCAGACATTGTGCCAGGAGCGACGACCACAGCAACGCTTTCTCATTTCACTGATCACACCACTGAGACTTTGGTCTCAGCATCTGGCTCTGGTTGGGATTGTCGAGGACCGCCCGCATCAATGGCGTGTCGCTACACCGGGCCAACCATGTCCTCGGGCGCCATTTCTCAACCCTTGATCGTTCGCTACCGGGTTTCCTCGACTGCACCAGCGAACACTGAATTGAATTGGCAGGGTTCGTTCTCCATCCCCACGCCGCTGTCTGCCAGTCAGGCCATGGTCTTCCCTGAGCATTTGCAATTGCGAGACACACTCGCTCAAAAGGTCGCGGTCAAAGTAGCGCCACTGTCAGGCCAAACCGTTAGTCCTACGCGCCCCATGACCCTTGGCGTGATTCAGAAAGTGACGGTGGGCGCTGCTTGGGGTATGCGGGACAAGGTCGTGCTACCTCCTGGCCTAACTATGGATGCCGTGAGCAACCACGGGTGGAGTTGCCCTGCGGGTTCAGGAACCGTCACCTGCAGTACTCAGTATCCCGTCGTCGCACAAGAAGCGACGGGCTTTATTGCAACAGTGCACGCTTCCAAGCAAACGCCTAATGGCCTCAGCATCGTTGGCGTTGAAGCGCTCACGCGGGGCACGCCTGGAAAGGGAGTCAACGTCGCGCTGATCTCCGTATCTGGTGGCAAGACAGTTGCTCCGAAGACCGGATCTTCAACTTCTTCCACGTCGGCAAACTCCGGTCCCACGATCGGCACGTATCAAGGGGGCACTTCGAATTCTGGACCGACCTTGGCGCCTTACCAGGGTGGTTCGAGCTCAACGACGCCATCAGGCACAACGGGTTCAACTGGCACGTCGACCACCACAGGCGGAACGAGCGGAAGCAGCACGAGTGCTTCTCCAACTCTTGACCCCTCACCTTCGTCGAATGCCTCGGCCGCTCCCAATGGCGCCGCCTCCTCGCAGGTGCCGAGTACGTCGGGTCAGCCAGCACCGAGCTCGTATCGTCTCTTAGCCCTGGCGCCAGCGGTCAGGAACGCCTCAACGTCGGTTACTGCGTCTTTGTCTGGTTCTAACGTGGTCATTGCCTTCCCATCGAAAGGCACCGGTTACACCTACAGCGTCACGAACCTTGAAGGCGCTTCGCTTTGCTCGAATATTTCGAGCCTGACCTGCACGGTCGCAGCCTCAAATTTCAGCAATGGCATCGTTGAAGTCTTCAAAGTCACCGCGAAGAGTGGGAGTACCACGTCAACGGTCGGCTACTCCAATGCCCTCACCCCTTCTGGGTCGCTCCTCCTAGCTAACTTGTCCGTGAGTGCCGCCCAGTATGTGGTCTCAGCGGTGGGCGCGCTCAGCATTTCGGGGACGCTACCTATTGCTGGCAATCCCGTCTCCTTCTCCGCGAGTTATTCCAACGCCACGAACTACAGCGTGTCGTTGGCGTCTGGAGCAAGTGTCAGTCTCGGGTCGGTCGCGCTGACGAATCCGGCCCTATCCATCGTCAACAGCAACGGCACGATTACCTTCTCGCTATCAGGTGGTGCAAGCATCGCGGGGACTGCGGTGACGATTGCCACGTCGGGAAGTTCTGCCTCATCTTGGACTGCGTCGGGCAGCATCTCATCAATCACTATTGGCGGCATCACGCTGGGTCGAACCACGTTGAGTATCTCCGTGGCAAGCGGGACGATTGGATCGTTCTCTCTCTCTTCCTCGGTAAGCGTGGGGTCCACTGCTATCTCGATTACGGGTGCCTATACAGCTGCCAATACGTGGTCAATGGCCGCCACCGTGAGCAATTTCTCGATTGGCGCCGTCAGTTTGAGCAGCGTGAGTTTCAGTGTCAACGACGCAAATGGCATTGTCACCAAAACCTTTGGTGGTGTGGTGGCTCTCGCGACGAACCAAGTCACCGTGTCTGGAACGTACTCGAGTGCCGCCACCTGGTCGTTGACTGCGAATGCTGCTTCGTTGACCTTTGGCACTACCGTTCTCAGCTCGGCTGGCGTGACGGTGAGCGATAGTGCCGGAAACCTCAGCGCGACTGTCTCCGGGACCCTCAGTCTGGGAACCACCACCATCAGCGCTTCGGGCACCTATACCAACGCCAACACCTGGACGCTGACGGGAACCTTGGCGAGCGCTACCTTTGGCGGCGTTTCGCTGAACGCGCTATCGGCC
>CAIKAC010000006.1 GCA_903825305.1 uncultured Actinomycetes bacterium | reverse complement strand
TGGGCTACCACTTTGCGCCTGATCCATCGAGTCAACAGTCCTGCACGATTGGTGGCAATGTTGCTAACAATTCTGGCGGACCACATTGCTTGGCGTATGGCGTGACAAGTCAACACGTTCTGGCTATGGACGTCGTGCTGCCCAGTGGTGATTTGGTTCAGCTCGGTGGCCTCGATGCCGAGCCAAATGGCTACGACCTTCGGGGTGCTTTTATTGGCGGAGAGGGGACTCTCGGAATTGCCACACGCATCGCCGTTCGATTGACGCCCAATCCGCGGGCTGTCAGAACACTTCTCCTGGCCTTTGATTCGGTTGACGATGCTGCGAACACGGTGAGTGCGGTGATTGCTTCGGGCATCGTTCCGGCAGCTATGGAAGTGATGGATCAACTAATTACCCAAGCAGTCGAGAACTATGTTCATGCGGGATATCCAACTGATGCAGCGGCAGTACTGTTGGCTGAAGTTGATGGACTCGAAGGCGGGATTGAGTTCGAATCGGAGCAAATCGCGGCCATTGGTCGAGCGCATGGCGCAACAAGTGTTCGGCTCGCTGCCACTGAAGAAGAACGGGCCCGCCTCTGGAAAGGTCGTAAAACCGCATTTGGCGCGGTGGCTCAAATTGCGCCTGCGTACTATCTGCATGACACCGTTGTTCCCCGCTCAAAATTGGCTGGTGTCCTTCGCCGGGTATACGAAATTGGAGCAGACCACGACCTCACCATCGTCAATGTCTTCCATGCAGGTGACGGCAATCTCCATCCTTTGATTCTCTTTGATCCTCGAGAAGCTGGTGCCATCGATCGAGTGCACGCAGCTGCAAGTGACATCGTGGAAGTTTCGTTAGCTGCCGGAGGTGTTCTTTCTGGAGAGCACGGCATTGGTGTTGAAAAGCGTGATCACATGGATCACATGTTCTCGTTTGATGATCTTGATCACCAGCGAAGACTTCGCGCAGCCTTTGATCCTTACTGTCGATCCAATCCAGGCAAGGTGCTTCCCAGTCCCCATAGTTGTGCTGACATTCAGTCGCTCCATCGAGTACCAGATGGAGTGTGGGGATGAGTGAACAGGCCCTTCAAGAATTCTGCGACCTCGTAGGCAGTGAAGGAGCAGTAGCGGTTCGCGGTTCCGGAACTCGCTTTGACCTCGGCGGCGAATTGTCCGCAGGGACTCGAATCATCCAAGCTCCGACGGGTATCGTGAAGCACCTCCCCGAGGAGATGACCGTTCAGGTTCGGGCAGGCACGAGCGTTGAAGAGCTCCACCAAGCGTTGGCCACCAAAGGTCAACGAACTGCTCTGCCAGAACGAGGGGGAACCGTTGGTGGTGCTCTCGCCGCAGGAGAAAACGACCTCCACGTGCTCGGTCGCGGTCGCGTGAGAGACGCTGTGCTTCAAGTGCGCTACGTATCAGCCGAAGGGCGCCTCATCACCGGGGGTGGGCCTACGGTTAAGAATGTCACGGGTTTTGACCTCCCACGCCTCATGGTTGGAAGTCTCGGAACTCTCGGCCTCATCGCCGAAGTCATCTTGAGAACAAATCCCATTCCTCCAGCATCGATATGGCTTTGTTCACGAAACGTCCATCCTTTCGCTGCTTTCGCCGCAGTCACGCAGCCCTCAGCGCTGTTGTGGGACGGGAGTTCGACGTGGATACAGCTCGAGGGTCATCTCGCTGACCTCGGGTCGCAACGTCAATCCCTCTCATCCCTCGGTCCATGGTTGGAGGTGGATGGCCCCCCTGACCTCCCAGCTCAGCGTTGGTCACTGACACCTCAACAACTTCGTGAACCAACGATGCTTTCGAGTGCTGGTCCCTTTGTCGCTTCTATAGGCGTGGGGACGGTATTTGCAACAGAGCGACGTGCTCAACACCCACCTACACCATCGTTACAAGCCTTGACGATGTCCGTAAAGGACTCGTTTGATCCAACGGGGCGACTGAGTCCAGGCCGTGACGTACTGCGAGGAACGATATGACCTTGAACTTGGACCCTGAAGAGTTGGCATCATGTGTGCAGTGTGGGCTGTGTTTATCTCACTGCCCAACATTTCGTGTGACCGGTGACGAATCCATGTCACCCCGAGGACGGATTGCCCTCATGCGCAGGGTGGAAGAAGGGGCACCAATAACAGCGGAGGTCAAGCGATCCTTTGAAACCTGCGTACAGTGTCGGGGTTGTGAGACTGCGTGTCCGAGCGGAGTGAAATACGGGCATTTAATGGAACAAACTCGCGAAGCCCTCGCTGAACGCCATGAAATCACACCAGTGTGGCAACGCGTTGCCCTTGGGGCCCTCGATCACCCTCGCCTCCTCTCGGCTGGATCTGCGGCTCTCGGTGTGGCGCAGCGAGTGAAGCTCGTTCCCAAGCGGCTTAGTCTCCCGATAATTCCCTTGCGCTCCAAACCTCTGAAGGATTCGGCGGGAAGTCCGTTGGGGGATGTGTATTTGTTTACCGGCTGCGTTATGGATGCATGGCAGCGTGACGTACACCGTGACTTGCAATACGTGCTTGAACAAGCCGGTTACGGTGTCATCCCAACTACCAATGCATCATGCTGTGGCGCATTGCACACGCATGCGGGTCTTGGCAATCGATCTCGCGCCATGGCCACGAACGTCATGAACGCTCTTGTGGGGAATCATCCCATCATCGTCGACTCAGCAGGTTGTGGCGCGGCGATGAAAGAATACGGGCAACTTCTTGGTACCGACGAGGCCGAGGCATTCTCGTTGCGGGTGTTTGATGCCGCTGAATGGCTCGTTGAACATCCTGGCAATCTCAATTCCTCAGAGGTGCTTGATCTCCGGGTTGCAGTGCAAGACCCTTGCCACCTTCGACATGTTCAGCGAGTGCATCTTGCTACCCGCGACTTACTGCGGCCCTTTGTCCGCGAATTGGTTGAACTTGATGACGAGGGTTTGTGTTGTGGTGCAGGAGGTTCTTATTCGGCCCTGGAACCTGAGATGGCTGGTTTAATCCGAGAGAGAAAAGTGGCCTCAATTGATCGTGCGAACCCAGACGTTGTCGCAAGTGCTAATCCGGGATGCTCGATGCACCTCCAAGCCGCCGGTGTTCGCAGTGTGCATCCAATTTCCCTAGTAGCGCAAGCTCTCAGATGCGCTGAGTAGGGCCTTAGTTCCCTGCCGCGCTCGATACTGAACGTCGCAGGCCAAGTCGATCGCGAACCACTTGGCCGGTGATGCTCCCATCTGAGTTCAAGCTGACGAGGCCCGAAACGCCCAGATCTGCCACCTGTCCGATGGCGGCTGGGTCAACGCCAAGGCCACCGAGGAAGGTGCCGGTCAGGGTCGCCTGGAACGCCACTCGTGACCCGGCCGAGAAGCACTGGTTGATAACACAGCCGTGCTGATCAAGCAGCGCCGAAGAAACAAGCCCGTCATCCAAGACCACGCCTGCGGTAGTTTCGAGCGTTCCCTCACTGAGCCAAGAAGTAACAGCATTGAGTGCCGCTTCATTTGATACTTCTTGTGGAGTCGCCCAGGGCGCAACTGCGGGCGGTGGAACGGGGTCGCTTACACCAGAACTCAATTGCCTGCGTCGGGCGTAGTAATCCTCTTCCGTCCAATTCTCGGTGAGCTGCGAGCCGTCCCAGGTAAACAAGCCAACACCACGCCAAGATGCTTGCTCGCCGGTGATGGCGGATCCATGCTCTGAGAAGACCATGGCAATGCCATCTGCACCCAAGGCAACGTCGTGGACCGTGAGGGCAAGACCTGGAAACGCATTCAGTTGTCCCAACACGGCAGGGATGTAGCTATCCAGCCCGGAAAAACTCATCGCACCAACGTGAGCGATGTAGTCATGGCGGAGAAATTGCTCTGCCGCCTCGGGACGTCCAGCGCTGATCCAGTCCACGCAGAATCCACGGAGCAGAAGCGCGAGGGGGTGGGGGCCCGATGTCACGTCAGGCTCCATATTGGATCCTGAGCTCGCGCTTGAGGATTTTGCCCGCAGCATTTAACGGGAAAGAATCTACAAAGACAACCGATGTTGGGCACTTGTAGTGGGCAAGTCGCTCTCGGGCATAGGCGATGAGATCGGATTCTTCGATGGGCTCTGTCGCAATCACCACTGCCTTCACCGTTTCGCCCCAGCGTTCGTGAGGTACACCAATCACGATGGCTTGGCTGACCTGTGGGTGCGTGTTCAATACACGTTCTACTTCGGCGGGGTACACATTCTCGCCGCCGCTAATAATCATGTCCTTGATGCGGTCATGCATGAAGAGAAAACCATGTGGATCCAACCAACCTGCATCTCCTGTGCGGAACCAACCATCTTGGGTAATGACCTCTGCCGTGAGATCAGGCTGTTGCCAGTAGCCGACCATGTTTTGATCGCTTTGAATCCAAATTTCTCCAATCTCATCGGTCTCGCATGGCTCAAGGGTCTCTGGGTTGAATACCAACACCCGGTGCCACGGCAAGGCTTTCCCAACTGAGCGCAAGAGGTGGCTTCGAGGACCACCTGGGTCGTGATCTTCGGGGTCAAGGGCGGTCACACTGCCGGCAGTTTCAGTCATGCCGTAGACGCCAAGGAATTCACAGGATAAAACGTCAATGGCTTCGAGCAAGGTCGCATCGTCAATGGGTGCTGCTCCATAGGCAACGAGCTTCAAACTGCTCAAGTCTGCGGGATGCTTCTTGTAGTCATTCAAGATGAACCGAATGACCGTTGGAACCCAGAACGCATTGGTAATTCGGTATTGCTCAATCAGACCCAACAAGGTTGACGGTTCCATATTTGGGGCAATGATGGTGTGGGCGCCGTTTCCAAAAGCGGTCATGCCATAGCCAATGCCGCCAATGTGAAAGAGCGGCGAGGTCAAGAGATTCACGGAATCTGACGACATTCGGTAGAACTCGCGACCCATTTTGGGAGTCCACGACAAGTTTTGGTTTGTGATCAGCGTGCCTTTGGGAAGGCCAGTTGTGCCAGAACTGTACAACTGCAGGGCAATATCTCCAGGGTGGAGACCTTCGGGATCCTCAGCCTCGAACTCTTCAAATTGAGCTTCTAGGGCATCAGTAAAGACAAAAGTCGTGAACCCTTCCGGCACTAAGGGAGCTGACTCTGGATCAACAAACATCAACGCTGGATCTGCATCGTCAAGCAAGGCTGTGAGTTCAAAGCTCGAGAGTCGGAAATTGATGCCCACTGCTACGGCCCCCACTTTTGAAATTGCCAACAATGTTGCAAAGTGGATAGTGGAGTTACGGGCCATAATGGCGACACGCGAGCCGGGCGTAACGCCATGTGAAATCAAGAATTGAGCAATTTTCGATGTTTGAACGTCGAGCTGTGAAAACGTAATCGTGTGCGTACCATCCGACAGCGCGGGGGCATTGGGTGTTTCTTCACGAAAGCGCCGCACAACATTGGCGAGCGAGAACTTCCAAGTCAAGGCTGCCATATCAATAGCTCTTGGGAAGTCCCAAACTGTGCTGTGCAACGTGGTTAAGAATCATTTCTTCGCTCACCGGTGCAGTCCGGAACATGCGAGCCACGAACCAGAGGTCAGAAAGACCAAATTCATTAGAGAGACCGTTGCCTCCGTGAACCTGAATGGCGCGATCAAGTGCGTTGGTGGCGGCTTGGCCAGCACAGAACTTGGCCATATTCGATGCTTCACCCGCATCGTGGCCGGCATCAAAGAGCTGGGCTGCGTGAGCGGCGAGGAGTCGTGAACTCTGCACTTCTATGTGGGAGCGGGCCAACGGGTGGGCGACACCTTGGTGAGCCCCGATAGGGGTCTTCCAAACCTGTCGGTTGGCGGCATAGTTCGTGCCGGCTTCAATGGCGTAACGGCCGATGCCGTTTGCTACCGCGGCTGCTGCGATGCGCTCGGGGTTGAGTCCAGCAAATACCTGACGGAGTCCTTCATGTTCGTCACCAATGATGTTGTGCTCGAGCACTTCGACGTTGTCGTAAAAGATGACGAATTGCTTCTCGGGAAGCGTCAGCGCAGAGTCAATTTCTTGCATCACAATGCCTGGGGTGTCCGTGGGCACCAAGAACAAAGAGAGTCGGGTGCGGCCTCGATCGTCTGGCTCGTCACTTCGGGCGACCACCAAGAGTGCGTCGGCTTCATCGGCTCCCGAAGTCCAATACTTCTGACCATTCAAGGTCCACCCTCCACCCGGTCGAGGGGTAGCGGTGGTGGTGATGTTGTGTGTGTTGAGCCCAGCATCGGGTTCCGTAATCGAGAAGGCAACCTTTAATTCTCCCGATGCAATGCCAGGAAGCCACGTAGCTTTTTGCTCGTCGGTGCCGTGGGCCGCAAGGATCGGACCGGCGATCGAGGGGGAGATTACGATCATGAACAGGGGAATACCCGCGGCCGCATTCTCCTCAATGACGATGGCAAGGTCAGCCATGCCGCCCCCACCACCGCCGTACTCCTCGGGAAGGTGTACACCGAGGAAGCCCGCTTTGCCGAGATCACTCCACAGTTCGGTCGGTTGGCGCTGTTCTTTGACGACTTCCTTCAGATAGGTCCGGCCGTAACTACGAGCCAGTTTGGAGACGGTGGACCGAAGCGCTTCGCGTTCAGGGGAATCGTCCACGTTGAGTTCGGAAATTGGTGAGGGGGAGCCCTTAGTTGTCAACATATGTGTTGATTATATGGTCAGGCTCTGGAGGCGTCAATGTCAAGCGGCCAGGAGTAGAAACCCTGACCAGATTTTTCTCCGAGTTTGCCTGCGGCAACCATGTCAATGAGCAACTGTGGTGGGGCAAAACGATCACCGAGTGATTCCGAAAGTCGATGAGCGATATCCAAGCGAACGTCAAGGCCCACAATGTCGCTGAGCTTGAGGGGACCGACGGGGTGTCGATAGGCCAGTTGGATCGCGCGATCAATGTCCTCAGGACTTCCGACACCTTGCTCAACCATGCGGATGGCCTCGAGCGCTGCGATCAAGTCGAGGCGGCTCGTGGCGAAACCAGGTGAATCCTGCACGACAGCCGCTTGCTTGCCAATGGAGGCGACGGCCTCAAGAGCCGCAGCCATGGTTTGATCATCGCTCGCTGCTCCTTTGACGAGTTCAACGAGACTGAATGACCACACGGGGTTGAAAAAGTGCATGCCGAGAAAGCGCTCTGGCCGACCAAGACCAATGGCAAGTTCGTCAATCGAAAGCGAGGAGGTATTGCTCGCCAATACTGCCGGCTCAATAGCCTCAACTGCTCGGAGTACTTCTCGTTTGAGATCCAATTGCTCAGGAACCGTCTCGATTGCGAGATCAATGCCAAGCGGAACATCAATTGTGGCTTTTACATAGCTGATGTCATGTTCAAGACGAGCAACATCGTCAGAACTAAGGCGCCCACGATCGCGACCGTTGCGTGCAGCCTTAGCAATTACCGAGCGAGCTTGCTCAATACGCTCTGCACTGGGCTCAACGACAAAGGTTTCCCATTTCGCTGCCGCGAACACATAGGCAATGCCTACGCCCATCGTTCCCGCGCCGATCACGGCTACTCGTTGAGATTGAAAAGAAGGTGTCACTTCTCGAAAATAATTCCCTCGTAGCCATTACCCGAGACGCGCTCAAGAATTCGCCGATAGCCACGGACGCCGCCTGAGTAGGGCATGAAAACTCGCGGTTTGCCTGGCACGTTGTCACCGTTGTAGTAGGACGCCACCTTTGGATACAAGGTTTCATCGGCTTTTTCGTTTACGTGTTGCACCCAGCCGGCTTCGGCTTCACTGGTCGCTTCGAGTGATGAATTGCCTGCGGCTTCGCTGAACATGATCATTTCGGTAAGCCAATCAATACCTTCTTCAATCGAAATCATCACATTGCTCAGCAGCGATGGACTGCCAGGACCCGCAATGATGAACATGTTCGGAAAGCCCGAAGAGAGCAAGCCAAGGTAGGTCAACGGACCAGCATCCCAGTGTTCGCGCAGACTTTGGCCGTTGCGGCCCACAATGTTCGGCTTCAAGAATGAGCCAGTTAAGGCATCGAAGCCGGTAGCAAACACCAAGACGTCAAGGTCATAGTGAGCTGCGCTCGTCGCTATGCCCGTCTTCGTAACGCGCTCAATAGGTTCATCGCGCAAGTCGGCCAAGGTGACATTGTCGCGGTTGAACGTTGGGTAATAGTTCGCATCAACCGAGGGCCGTTTCGTGCCAAAGGGGAAGTCGGCTGGGACGATGTGCTTTCTCACTTCGTCATCTTCGATTTGCTCTCCGATCTTTCGGCGAATGAAATCTGACGCGTATTTATTTGCCTTCTCATCGGTTATGAGATCACGGAAGCATAAGACGAAACCGAAACCAAAGCGAGCCCATGCTCGTTCGAACTCTGCTTCACGTTCTTCGTCAGAGACCTCGAGTGCAGATACTCCCGAAGCTGGAAAGTTGAGACCCGACGGAGAGTTCTTCGCCGCTTCTCGACGGGCGCGATAGGTGGCCTTTACCGCGGCATCTTCCTCGTCAGAAACTGGTGCATTTGGGGCAGGGATGGAATAGTTGGGCGTGCGCTGGAAGACCGTCAGATGTTGTACCTGGGGTGCGATTACCGGCACCATTTGCATCCCCGAGGATCCAGTTCCGATGATGCCAACCCGCTTGCCCGACAGGTCAACACCTTCATGGGGCCAGCGAGACGACCAATAGATCTTGCCTTCAAATTCGTCCTGACCGGGCAAGACCACATCTTTGGCGGCGGACAGACTACCCGTTGCCATGATGAGGTAACGACCCGAGAATTGTGATCCGTCGGCCGTGGTGACCTCCCAACGATGGGTGGCGTCATTCCATTTGGCATCAGTCATGGTCTGATTAAAGACAATGTCATCGCGAAGGTTGAACCGGTCAGCCACATGATTGACGTAACTCAGAATTTCGGGTTGCGTGGCGTAGCGCTCACTCCAGCGCCACTCTTGCTCGAGTTCCTCAGAGAAGCGATATGAATAGTCGTAACTTTCGACGTCACAACGAGCTCCGGGGTATCGATTCCAGTACCAAACGCCGCCAACGCCGTCGCCCGTTTCGAGAGCGGTGACGCTGTGGCCAATTTCTCGCATGCTCACTATGGCTCGGAGGCCGGCAAACCCGGCACCTATTACGAGGACATCTGGGTGAAAGTTTGGTTGTTGGGTCGTCATATGAGTCAAGGTAACGAAAAATATGCCCACTGTCAACACAAGCGTTGATCAAGTCAACGCTTGCGCAGAAACTCGTCAACATATATGTTGATGAATTGAAAGCCCCGCTACGAGCAGAACGGAACTCACCTTATGGAATTCGAGCATCTCATCTACGAAAAAGAAGATCGGATCGCGACGCTGACACTGAATCGTCCGAACAAGGGCAACGCGTTGTGTCGGGCGCTCCGGGATGAGATAGATGTTGTGCTCGACGATCTTGATCGCGATGACGACACACGCGTTCTGATTGTCACCTCGAACGGCAAGAACTTTTGCACGGGCTATGACCTCAACGAATGGGGCTATCTGTGGGGCACGGGCACGCCATCTCGGCCTGAGGACACGCGAGCTCACCGTCGTGCACCAATTTTTTCGCGTCGGGAATTTCATGAGTCGAGGGAACGATGGATGAGGCTCTGGCGTATCCGCCAAGCGACCATCGGCGTTGTTCGAGGTGCTTGCGTCGCCGGAGGCCTTGACCTAGCCGGGGTGCTCGATGTGGTGTTCGCAGCCGAAGACGCGACTTTTGGCCAGCCTGAAGCTCGAACCATGGGTGAAATTCACGTCTTCGGTATGTGGCCCATCCACCTTGGCATGCGTCGCACCAAGGAATGGCTCTTCACGGGCGACTCCATGACGGGTATCGAAGCCGCTGAGCAAGGCTTGGTGAACCGAGCCGTTCCCGCCGACGAGGTCATGGCGGTAGCGCGCGCCTATGCAGATCGCATTAGTCACGTGCCCTTGGAAATGCTCTACTCCCACAAAGAATCGACCAACCGCTGGTATGACGCCATGGGTATTGCTTCTGCGATCGCTGCCGCGAACGATGCTGATGCAATGGCCATTGCGGGACCGGCCATGGCTGACTTCAAGCGCATTCAAGAGACCGAGGGGGTCCGCAAGGCAGTAGAAGATCGCGATGAACCCTTCTCCCACCACCGCACCTATTGGGAGGCATATCTGGCCTCCAAGCAAAGCTGATCTCTAAGAGGATTGACTCAGTGGGTCCACGTTTATCAGTAAGCGACCGGCAGCAGGCAATTAATGCGCTGCATCCCACGTGGCATGCCCGACGTATTGACCAACTACTTGACTGGGCCGCCGAAACCTATAAAGACAGACCGTACGTGGTCACTGATAGTGGCACGTGGTCCTATGGCCAGATTTGTGACTGGTCGAAGCAGGTTGCTGCTGGACTCATTGATATTGGCGTGAAAGCGGGCGACCACGTTGGCCTCTTGATGGCGAACTTTCCCGAGTTCGCTGCAGCAAAGTACGGCATTGCCCGAGCCGGGGCAACCTGTATTCCGATCAATTTTTTGAATCGTCGCCATGAGCTTGCTTACGTGCTGCGCCAATCAGATGCCGTCGCACTGATCACTATGGATTCATTCCGAGGTCTCAACTACCTAGAAGACCTTGACGCCATTTGTCCCGACTGGGCCACAAAGGGCGGAGCTGACACCTTCCCTCTCCTTCGCAACGTGGTGGTGATGCCAACTTCCGAAGACCAACTGCCGGCAGACGTTCTTACTTTTGAAGATCTCTGTGGTCGGGGAGATCCTGAGGCGATTGATCCCATCACTTACGTTGGTGCGGATGGACTAGCCGACATTCTCTATACGTCGGGAACTACGGGTGAACCGAAAGGGGTTTTGCTCACGCACGACATGTTGCTCCGCACAGCGTTTGGCAGCGTGTTCGGACGGGCATTTCAAGACGGTCGACGAATCACATTTTCCCTACCGATGTACCACGTATACGGCTTGGTCGAAGGCATGTTGTCGGTTCCCTTTGTGGGAGGCGCCATCATCCCGGAATTGAGCTTCAGCGCGGCGAGCACCCTAGAGGTGATCGGACGTCATCATGCGAATGATGTCCTGCTCATCCCTACTATGACCGCGGCCATCCTTGATGCCTACGAGAAACATCCAGCCACGTACGACCTCTCCTCGCTCGAGTGCATGATTACCTCGGGAGGTATTTCACCTCCAGGCATCTGGGATCGAATCGCCAGCCTTCTCGGCGACATCGAATTAACGACGGGCTATGGCATGAGCGAGACCTCTGGGTCGAGCACCGTGACTGCACCCGATGATCCCAGCGAACGCAGAGAGCACACGAACGGCAAACTCAGAGTGGTAGGTGCCGCAGGACAAGGCACAGAGGACGGCTACCTCGTTCGGTATCGAGTTATCGATGGGCAAACGAGAACCGACGCAGCTCCGGGAAGCGTTGGGGAATTGGTTTGCGCGGGCATTGGTGTGACCAAGGGGTATTACAAAAAGCCCGAAGAAACTGCCGCGACTATCGATGCCGACGGCTGGCTGCACACGGGTGACCTTGGTTACTTTGATGAGCAGGGTTATCTCGTCTTAGTCGGGAGAGTCAAAGAAACTTTCCGCACCGGTGGCGAGCAAGTCATGCCCAAGGAAGTCGAAGACATCATTGCGCTTCTTCCAGAAGTTGCGCAGGTTCACGTCGTCCCGCTCCCTGATCCTCGAGCCGGCGAAGTTGGCGTTGCATACGTGGTGGCTCGCGATGGCTTCAGCATTGATCCCGATGCCGTGATTGCTCATTGTCAAGATCGGCTTGCTCGCTTCAAGATTCCTCGCCATGTTCGGATCATTACGGCTGATGAGGTTCCCACGACGCCAAGTGGACGCCCGCGCAAGTTTTTATTGGCAGAGCGAGCTCGTGATGAAATTGCAGGAGGCGTCTCGTGACAGCTCGAGTTGCCATTGTGACCGGAGCAGCTCGCGGCATCGGTGCGGCTATTGCTCTTCGCTTGGCTCAAGATGGATGTGATGTCGCGGTTGTAGATCTTGACGAAGCGAGCTGTGGCGAAACCGTCGCTGCGATTCATGCGTTGGGCCGACGAGGCTATGGCGTTGGTGCTGATGTGAGCGATGAAGCCATGGTTAATTCGGCTGTTGCGCGAATTTCGAGCGAACTCGGTGACCCTTCGATTTTGGTGAACAACGCGGGAATACTTCGCAACAAGACCTTGGCCAATATGACGCTCGATGATTGGCAGATCGTGCTCAATGTCCATTTGAATGGCGCCTTTTTGATGACCCGAGCCTGCCAGCCCTTCATGCGAAGTGCTCAATGGGGACGGATCGTCAACATATCAAGCATTGCGGCCGTGGGCTTTATTGGCCAAGCAAACTACGCGGCGGCCAAAGCGGGCATGGTGGGCTTCACAAAAACAATTGCGCTCGAACTTGGACGCCACGGGATTACGGCCAACGCGGTTGCCCCGGGATTTACCGTGACGGAAATGACGAGGGCTGTTGCTGAGCGCGATGGTGTGGATTTCGATGAGATGGTGACCTCCATGACCCGAGATATTCCGGTTCGTCGTCCTGGCGCGCCCGACGACATTGCCAACGCCGTTTCATTTTTTACCGATGAGCGTGCAGGGTTTGTCTCCGGACAGGTGCTGTATGTCGCCGGTGGACCAATCGATTAAAAACTGCTAGTTAAAGGAGAGAGATAATGGAAATGTTCAATCTTGAAGGCAAGACCGCCGTCGTAACCGGTGGAACTCGGGGTATTGGACTCATGATCGCTCGAGGCTTGGCGAAAGCCGGAGCTCGGGTTGTGGTTACCGCTCGTAAAGCCGACACGGGAGCGGAGGCGGTTGCTGAGTTGAGCAGCCTCGGTGAAGCAGTATTTATTGCTGCTGACCTTTCGAAAGAAGAGGCTTCTCTTGAGTTGGCAGCCGCCGTGGACGAGATTGGCGGAGCGCACATATTGGTCAACAACGCTGGCGCAGCGTGGGGAGCCCCCTTGGCAGAGTTTCCAGCGGCTGGTTGGGACAAAGTTCTCGACTTGAACCTCAAGGCTCCGTTCTTTGTGAGTCGCGCCTTCGTGCCTCAACTCGAGCGCTCAGGAACTACCGAAAATCCAGCACGAATCATCAACATCGGCAGCATTGATGGCATGCGTATTCCTGATTTCAACAACTACTCATACACGGCCTCAAAGGCTGCTGTTCACATGTTGACTCGAGTGCTGGCCAAAGAACTGGGACAGCGTCACATCACGGTCAACGCGATTGCGCCTGGGCCGTTCCCGTCGAAGATGATGGCTGAGTTGCTCGTTACCAAGGAAGCGGAGTTTGCTGCATCATCACCACTTGGTCGCATCGGTAAGTCCGAAGACATGGAAGCTGCGGCGGTCTACCTGGCATCACCGGGTGCCGCGTGGGTTACCGGAGCAATTCTTCCCGTAGACGGCGGCATTTGGACCACGCTCTAGGAGAGGTGGGCCTCCACAAAGGCGTGGATGGTCTCAAGGCAGGTGCGAGCAGAAGGTACTGCTCCAAACTGCCAAAAGAAACCGTGGATCATGCCAGCTTGGATGGAAAGATCCACTGAGCACCCGGCGTCGCTCAGTCGTGCAGCGTATCGTTCATTCTCTTCGCGGAGAATGTCGATTTCTGCTGCGATGATGAGCGCTGGTGCAAGGCCAGAAAGATCTTCAACAAGAAGTGGAGCACCATAGCCCTCGTGATCTTGTGCGTCTCCAAGGTAGTGCTGCCAAAAAAAGGCCATGTCTCCTCTGGATAGACCTCGTCCTTCACCGTCATTGGGGTTGCCTGTCACGACCTCGGGCGTCAATGCCGGGTAGAGCAAGATTTGCCCTGCAAGGTCAATGGATTCGTCTCTAGCGATCAGCGCCAAGCCGGCAGCAAGCCCACCGCCGGCACTATCGCCGGCCAAAAAGATGGGACGAGGTAGGTGATGAGCAACGTGGCGAAGCACGGCGGCCCCATCCTCGAGCGGCCCAGGGTGGCGTGTTTCAGGGCTTCGTCGGTACTCAACGGAGACAACCTCGCAATTCACAACATTGGCAAAGCTGCGACATGCTGGATCAGCCGTAGCAACGTCACCGGTCATCCACCCGCCACCGTGGAGGTAGACAATGGTGGCGAGGGGAGTATCGGTTGGCTGGTAGCGCCGAATGGGAATTGCTCGATCCCCTGCATCAATAGTTTCATCCATTACACGATGGACTCGCTCACGTTCTCCGGCAAACATCACTGAGCCAGCTACCGCAGCGCGAGCTTTTAGGATGCCAAGTTCGCGCAGTGGCTTGGCGCCGAGGCTGGCGTACTGATCGAGCAGTGCCTGGGCCTCGGGATTGATAGCCATCAACTGACCCTATTTAGTGCAGAGGCCATCGATAATGATGTCGGCGTACCCCTTGCCGATCACTTCGGCAGACACTTGAGAGCGATTGGGATCAAACCAGCGGTTGGTCCACGACACCATGCCAAGAACGCCATTGGCGACAACGTCTGCAGGGGCTACTTGGCGAAACTCACCAGAGTCGTAACCCTGTTGAATAATGTCGACCAACGCTTGGGTGTAGCGCCGGTTTACCTCACGCATCTTGGTTGCCCACTCCACCCTGCTTGCCGCGACGTGACTCAAATTCTCTTGGAGGTACACGTAGAGGAAGGGATAGTTCTCCGCGTATGCATTCATGACATGTTCTATCGTTTCGCGAAGTTTTTCTCTCACGGGAATTGAAGAGTCACGGATCTCAATGATGCGGTCAGTGTTGGCAATGACGACGCCGGTCACTACTTCTTCAAACACTTCATCTTTGGAACTGATGTAGTAGTAGAGCGATACGCGGTCGACGCCGAGCACCTTGGCGATGTCGGCCAACTTGGTGCCTCGGTACCCTCTGACTTTGAAGACTTGTGCGGCCGCATTGATGATTTCCTGGCGGCGTGCGTTGTAACCGGTTGAGTTCTTCTCAATCGCGGCAGCTCGTCTTTTTCCGATATTGCTCTTGTCAGTCATCGATCAGCGAGGCTAGTTCGCTAGCAACAAGACCTTGAACACAATCGTGTTTGGTATTGCCACGGCTGCTGATACCCATCCCATTCCTGTTGTAGCCCACTGCTGATCCCCCTTTATTTCAAGGTATTTAGTTAACACTAACTATTTTGAACGTTTGTGTTGACAGTGTCAACAATTGTGTTTATATTTCTAAAGTGCTGGGTAAGGGGGGTTGCGAGCAGTGAGCTCGACGCCATGGAATGAGGGGGAAGTCAACACCAATGGTGACGACTACGAACTTGCTTCACGTCATGTTCACAACTTGCTCTCTTGTCGTGATTTCGGCGCAGCCCAGTGATAAGAACCTGCGTCAGAGTCCACCAACAACAACAAGAAAGAGGAAATTAAGCATGCACGTAACGAACCAAACAACTCGCCGTGGGCGAGGTTCTCGTTTGGCCCGGACCGCGTTGTTGAGCACGGTGGCCGCCGCCGCCGTCACCCTCAGCGCGATCATCCCGGCAGGCGCGACCTCATCTGCGTCAATTGCTAGAGCAAAGGCAGTGGCTGTTACAGCGGAGAAGACTCCGACGAACATCCTGCAAACCACTCGTCTGAACTCCAAGCCCACGCCTCACAAGTTCATCTTCATTTACGACGACATTCAACAGTCGCAGGTGATTGGTGCTGGAGCTATCGCTGGCCTTCAAGCAGCAGGTTGGCAGACCTCGGAGCTTGAATGGTTTACCGCTAACCCTTCAACCTTGGTCACTGAACTTCGCGCAGCACTCCAGCAGCACCCCTTTGCTGTGAGCTTCGCTGGTGCGACAGAGGCTGTGTGGGGCTCCGTGGTGAGTGCCTACAAGGCTGCCCACGTATGGCTGATCCCTTCGGTGATCGGTCCTCAGGCTACGACCTACCCGCAGTACCCGATTGGCGCGAACATTTCATCGTTCCTCCAAGGTGGTACGGCTCTGGGTGATTGGACGATCAACGACTCCCACGGAACCGCGCGAGTCCTGGTCAGTGACGTCAACGTCTATCCCATCTTGACCACTGCATACACCGGTTTCAAGAAGGCGTTCCAACAGAACTGCTCATCGTGCAAGATTCACTACTTGCCCATGGACCTCGCTACTTGGGCGACGAACTCTGCCACTACGAATGGGCAAATCGTCTCCTGGCTCCGCGAGAACCCCACGTACAAGTACGTGATGACTACTGACTTGACGTTTACTGGTGGTCTTCGATCTGCATTGAACACTGCTGGCCTCAACAACGTCAAGATCATCGGTGCTCAGCCGAACCCGCCTGACTTCTCAGCGCTTCAAGCTGGTCAAGAGTCAGCGTTCGTAGCGAACAACAACACCGTTGGTGGCTGGGCGATCGCCGATGCGGCACTTCGCCTGTCGGAGCACATGAACCCAGCACAAAGCAACCTTGGACAGCCGTACCAGCTGGTGACCCCAGCGAACGTGTCCATTGGCTTTGACCTTGTTGGCAAGCCTGCGGGCTACATCTCGGGTTACCGTCACCTGTGGCGACTGGGCTGACCCCTAATTCCGATGGCATGGCTGCCGGCACGACCTCAACAAATGGGGTCGTGCCGGCGCTAGCCGTCACCTCGGTTTCCAAGACCTTTTCTGGGAACCGAGTGCTTTCCAACGTCTCCATGACTTTGGAGTCAGGTGAAATCCGGATGCTGTTGGGCGGCAATGGATCCGGAAAATCCACCTTCATCAAAATTCTCTCTGGTTACCACCATAAAGACGATGGTGGGGAAATCCGAATTGGCGGTGAGATTCTTCCCGATCTCAATCCGCACGCAGCTCACCACCTCGGTGCTCGATTTGTCCACCAAGACCTTGGACTCATTCAAGACAGTTCGATCTTGGACAACATGTTTATGACGGGCAAGTTTCCAGCCCGATTCGGAACCGTGGATGCTCGCAAAGCGAAGCAACTCACCAACGCTTCCCTTGAGCAAGTCGGTCTTGACCTCGACGTCCGAACCTTGATCCGCGACTTGTCTCCTGTTCAAAAAACCGGGGTTGCCATTGCTCGTGCTATCGGCCTGAGCGACAGTAATCCCATTCGCCTCCTCGTACTTGATGAGCCCACTGCAACGCTGCCCGCCGCCGAGGTTCATCAACTTCTGGCAACGGTTCGACGAGTAGCAGACTCAGGTGTTGCTGTTATCTACGTCACTCACCGGTTTGACGAAGTGTTTGAACTTCCCTCCCGAGTCACCATCCTTCGCGGGGGCAGCGAAGTTTTGACAACTGACTCGGCAACATTGACTCGCGAGGAGCTTGTAGGTCACATTGTTGGCAGCGAAGTACTCGCTGTAGTCGAGAACACGACAACAACTTTCGATACTCATGCTGAACCCGTACTTGAAGTTGAAGACCTTCAAACGCCGCTAGTTAACGGACTGACCTTTCGAGTGCATCCAGGCGAGATCCTTGGCTTTTCCGGAGTTACGGGTTCGGGTCGCGAACTGATTAATTCGGCGGTCTTTGGAGCGACAACCCGACTCGGTGGTGTCGTCACCTGTGCTGGTGTTCAGGTAAAGGCCAACCGACCCGACCTCGCGATTGCCGCTGGCATTGCATTCGTGCCAGCTGATCGAAAGATCCATGGTGGCTTTATGAATTTGTCGGCGCGTGAAAACATTTCCATCAGCGGCCTCAAGAGTTTTTGGAAATTCCCACGCATTAACCGATCAACAGAGTCGCATGATGCGCTTAATTGGTTTCAACGCTTGGCAGTTCGCCCCGCGGGAGCAATCTCAGCTGCCCTTGGATCCTTCAGCGGCGGCAACCAGCAGAAGGTAATCATGGGCAAGTGGATGCGCTTAGGACCCAAGGTGATGCTGTTTGAAGAGCCAACCCAAGGCGTAGACGTAGGGGCAAAAGCAGAAATTTATCGGCAATTTGCCGAGGCCTCAGCCTCGGGAAGTGCTCTCGTCGTGAGTTCGGCCGACGTCGATGAACTCGTTGCAGTGTGTCACCGAGTCCTGGTATTGCGTCATGGTCACATTGTTGAAGAACTGACGGGAAGAGAACTCACCGTTGCCAATGTCACACGCGCTTCACTCGTGGACTCGAGCGAAGACCTAGCGAATGGAGTACATCCATGAGTACAAGCAAGAGAAAACTCAACCTCGGGATGGCTCGATTTAGCGGCCTTTACGTCTGGGGAATTTTCATCATCATTTTCGCTATCTGGGTGCCCAAATACTTTCTCAGTATGGCAACGGCATCAAGCATTGCTTCGGGCCAAGTAGTCACCGGTGTGATGGCCTTTGCAGTCATGGTCCCTTTGATTGCTGGAGTATTTGACTTGTCGGTCGGGTCAACCGCAATCATGGGATCCATCTTTTCCGTCAGTTTTCAAACGCAGTACCACATGAATATGTGGCTCTCCATAATTCTCACCATGTTGATTGGCCTGGTCATTGGTCTCGTCAATGGCTTCGTAGTAGTCAAGCTCCACGTGAATTCCTTCATCGCAACCTTGGGGATGGGGAGCATCGTGGTTGCGTTGGTGACGTGGGAGTGCGGAGGACTGCAACCCTTGCTGCCAACGTCCCAGACATGGGGGAACCTGACCCAAGCCTTCTTCGGCGGCGGTTTTCAAGTGGTGATTTTCTATCTTGTTGCCCTTGCACTGTTCCTGTGGTGGGTGCTTTCTTTTACTCCCGCGGGTCGTTACTTATTCGCCATTGGCTCCAACACCGATGCTGCTCGGCTCTCCGGCGTGTCCGTTGACTTTTGGATCTGGACCTCGCTTGCTTGTTCTGGATTCTTGGCTGGCTTTGCGGGAGTCTTGTTTTCATCACAGACGGGTCCGTCGCTGTCGTTCGGCTCAGGACTCTTGCTCCCCGCCTTTGCAGCCGTATTTCTTGGTTCTACGCAGTTGACACCGGGCAGATTCAACATCTGGGGAACCTTGCTGGCAATCTTTGTGTTGGCCACCGGCGTTCAAGGCCTGCAGTTTGTTATTCAGGCCCCTTGGCTTGATGGGCTCTTCAACGGGGTGGCTTTGATTGCTGCCGTCGCATTTGCCGTTTCTCGTCAGCGATCGGAAGGTCGACGCAAAGAGGTAGAGCAGAATCAGTCGATATCCGTGGAGTCACCGTCTTCTTTTGAGGAGCAACCTTCTATTGAAATCGACGAGTCAGTCGCACAAGATCAAGGCACTATCTAGAAATTCTTAGTAAGTCAGTCAACTTAGGGAGGGAAATAATGTCAGAGACCGTAGCCAAGCCGACACTGTCGGCAATGCTTGAAGCACTCCGCGCGGGTGATGTGGTCGATGCCACTGCCATTTACATCAATGGTGCATGGACGCACTCAGATGGGGTGGACAGCATTGATGTCTTCAGTCCAGCCACTGAAGAGGTCATCGCCAAGGTGGCAAGTGGCTCACTGAGCGATGTAGATCGGGCAGTAGCCGCCGCACAGGCTGCACTTCCCGCCTGGGCAGCTACCCCAGCATCCGAACGTGGCGCATATCTCACGAAGATCTCAGCCATTATCACCGAGCGTCTGGAAGAGTTTGCCGAACTCGCGTCACGCGACGTTGGTGCTCCGGTGGAGGCTTCCAAGTTGATTCAACTCGGTCTGCCAATTTTTAACTTCGGCTTCTATGGTGACTTGGCAGCCACCTACAACTTTGATGGCGAAATGGTGGGCAACTCGCTGGTAACGAAGGAACCCATTGGCGTCGTTGGATGTATCACCCCTTGGAACTTCCCGGCTCACCAAATTGCATTGAAGGTTGCAGCAGCGTGGGCCGCTGGCTGCACGGTGGTTGTGAAGCCTTCAGAAGTAGCGCCGCTTCTGGCCTACGCCTTAGCTGACGTGTTTGATGAAGTCGGCCTGCCTAAGGGTGTCTTCAACATGATTAGCGGTGAAGGCCCCATCGTTGGCGAAGCGCTCGTTGCACACGACGGCGTGGACATGATTTCGTTCACGGGATCAACGAGGGCTGGACGCCGCATCTCCGAAGTCGCTTCAGGAGCGCTCAAGCGAGTTTCGCTGGAACTTGGTGGAAAATCTGCCAACGTCATCTTGGAGGACGCCGATCTGGAAGCCGCCGTGGCTGGTGGTCTCATGAACTCGATTGGTCTGAACACTGGCCAAGCCTGCACCGCGCTGACTCGCTTCGTGGTTCCTCGATCCAAGTTGAGTGAGGTGGAAGCTATTGCAGCTGAGCAAGCATCGGTCTACACCATTGGCGCGTGGGACGAAGAGGGCACGGTGCTTGGACCACTCGTCAGCAAAGTGCAATATGACAAAGTCCGTGGCTACATTCAAAAGGGAATTGATGAAGGTGCGCGTCTGGTCGCGGGCGGATTGGACTCTGGGCGTGACAAGGGTTACTTCGTAACTCCCACCGTCTTCTCAGACGTTTCCAATGACATGACTATTGCCCGTGAAGAAATCTTTGGGCCGGTCATCTCAATCATTCCTTACGACTCAGAAGACGAAGCTATCGCCATTGCTAACGACACCGTCTATGGCCTTGGTGGTGCGGTCTGGGCAGGCGACAAGGATCACGCTGTCGCCGTTGCGCGGCAGATTCGTACCGGCCAAATCATTGTTAATGGTGGAGACTTCAACCCCGCTGCTCCTTTTGGAGGATTCAAGCAGTCGGGCCAGGGTCGTGAAGCAGGAACAGCTGGTATCGAGGAGTTTCTCGAAACCAAGGCAATGCACCTCTAAATCAATCAAGAACAGGAGTTAGCACTATGAAGACGAAAGCAGCAGTACTGTGGGGAGCCAACCAAGATTGGCAGATTGAAGAAGTAGAACTCGGTGACCCCGTTGCCGGAGAAGTCCAAATTCGACTGGCTGCCTCGGGACTCTGCCACTCAGATGAGCACGTACACATTGGCGACATGCCGATGGTTCCACCTGGAGATTTCCCGTTCATTGGTGGACACGAAGGTGCCGGCGTCGTGACCAAAGTTGGCGCTGGCGTGACTAGTGTTAAAGAAGGCGATCACGTCGTATTGAGCTTCTTGCCAGCATGTGGGCGCTGCCCCATGTGTGCCACGGGACACCAAAACCTTTGTGACCTTGGTGCCACCTTGCTCACTGGTCAAGCGATTGCTGACGGAACTAACCGGATCTACGTTGGCGACAAGCCGGCTTCACCGATGTGTTTGCTTGGCACGTTTTCGCCGTATGTGACCATTCACGAATCGGCAGCGGTCAAGATTCCCGATGATATCCCTTTGGAGAAGGCAGCTCTCGTTGGCTGCGGCGTAACCACTGGCTGGGGATCGTCTATCTATTCGGCTGAAGTTGGACCCAACGACACCGTGGTCGTTATTGGCTGCGGTGGAATTGGGCAAAACGCAATTCAGGGCGCTCGTATGGGCGGGGCGAGGCACATCATTGCCATTGACCCGGTCCCCATGAAGCGCGAGTTTGCCCTCAAGATGGGTGCAACGCACACCTTCGCTTCAATGGCCGAAGCGGTGGAGCCCATTACTGAGCTCACCTGGGGCATGATGGCCGACAAGGCCATCATCTGCGTTGGTCGTATGCGCGGTGAATATGTTGCTGAGATGATGCAACTCATTCGAAAGGGTGGCACGGCGGTAGTGACCGGCCTTGGAAACTTGTTGGAAATGGACGTTCAGCTGAACTTGTTCGAGTTCTCGATGTACCAAAAGCGCTTGCAAGGTTCCATCTTCGGCGCGGCAAACCCGCGCTATGACATCCCGAACTTGCTCAAGTTCTACATGGATGGAGAGCTGTACCTTGATGAGTTGGTGACCAAGGAATACACCTTGGAGCAGATCAATGAGGGCTACGCCGACATGAATGCCGGACACAACATCCGTGGCCTCATTCGCTACACCGAGGCTGACTGGTAACAATTTCCCCCTAGGGCCCGGGTTCCTTGGATTACTCCAGGGGGCCCGGGCCTTTTTTGGGACCTAGCGTCCCGTCCACTTTGGTAGTCGCTTTTCGGTGAAGGCTTGAGCGCCCTCGAGGGCATCATTGCTCCCTCTCGCAACATCCAACAATTCGTTGTTGATGTCCCATGCTTGTGCTTCAGGCAACTCGGGAGCTTGGAGCAGTACTTGCTTAGCCAGTTTTACAGCCAGCGGAGCATTCTTGGCGATGAGTTCTGCCAGGACGAGCGCTTCGTCAAGGACATCTTCGCGAGGCACTACGCGATTTACTAATCCGAGCGCCGCAGCTTCTTGAGCATCCATGGGAATACCGGTTAGAGCTAGCTCCCAGGCTTTGGATCGAGGTATGCGCTTGGGGAGCCGGATCAGTCCGCCGGCTCCAGCAATAAGGCCGAGCGTGACTTCGGGAATACCAAAGCGAGCATCTTGGCTCGCCACAATGAGGTCGCATGCTAAGACGATCTCGAAACCACCAGCGAGGGCCGCTCCGTTCACTGCTGCGATCAAGGGCTTAGAGAATGACCGTTCACATAGACCCGCAAAACCCATGCCAGGGACTTCAGGAATTTCTCCATGCGTGAAGGCTTTCAAATCCATCCCGGCACAGAACGCCTTATCACCGGCGCCGGTGAGGACGACCACCCAGACCTCGTCGTCACGCTCAAGTTCATCAAATGCATCAGAGATTTCTACACTCGTAGCGTAATCAATGGCATTTCTGACCTCAGGTCTGTTAATGGTGACGACTTCAATGTGTCCCCGTCGTTCACGCAAAAGATTCTCAGCCATCGTTCATACCCACCGATCTAACGTTAGTTGTTTGCCTAGAGATTTCCCGGACTGTGACCACTTCGTACTGACAGTTTGGGTGGCGCCAGCAGAGCGATCGCAACTGATGCACAACCCAAAGCGATACCAAACCAGCAGGCACCGCGCCAACCGTGGGCGTCATAGATCCATCCGGCGAACCCAGAACCAGCAGCCCCGCCAGCAAAGTACATGACCATGTAGGCACTCGTGATTCGACTTCGCGCATCAGGAGCCAAGGCATAAATCACTGACTGATTGGTGACCTGCATGCCTTGCACCCCAGCGTCAAGCACGAAGATGCCAATCGCAATTACGACGATATTCCTAGCGCCCACAAGTAGCGCGGCGTAGCCGAGCAGCATGAGCAGGGCGGCTATGAAGGATGACCATTGCTGACGGTGTTGGTCACTCAACCGGCCAGCCGCATTCGCTGCCACCACGCCAGCCACGCCAAGGAGCCCGAACGCACCGATTGCGGCTTGTGAGAGACGAAACGGTGAGGCGGAGAGGTGGAAGGCAATCGTGGTCCACAGCGCACTGAAGGTTGCCATAGCGAGAGCTCCGGCGAGTCCACGACGCCGCAACTGGGGAAGCTGTCTCACCAAGCGAATGCCGCCCAGCAAGGTGTCGGACAAACTCGCATGAGGCCGAGGACGCTCTTGGGGCAACAGCCGAACGAGCGCCAGAGCTTCTAACGCCATGAGTGCGGCAGCGCCGTAATAGACGCTGCGCCACCCAGCGAGCTGCGCCACGATGCCCGAAACGGTTCGCGAAAGCAAGATGCCCATCAAGAGCCCGGACATCAACACGGCGACGGTGCGAGCCCTGCGCTCTGGTGACGACAGGTCGGCAGAGAAGGGAATCAGAATCTGGCCACCGACTGAGGTCAACCCAACAATGACGGCCAAGATCGCAAAGAGGCCATAAGAGTGAGCGATTGCGCTGATGGCCATGGCAAGAGCGGAAGCTAAAAAGACCACGACGACGAGGCGACGCCGCGGGATGAGATCACCAAGTGGCACGATGACGGCAAGTCCTAATCCATAGCCAACTTGGGTGAGGGTGACGAGGAGTCCAGCAGCCGCGGTGCCGATGGCAAATGATCTGGCGACGTTATGGAGAAGGGGTTGCAAGTAGTAGAGATTGGCGACGATGGAGCCGGTTGCTACGGCGAGGCATACAAGAAGCGCCCCACTTGCGTGGGGCGCTTGCTCGGAAGGCTCGGTGTTGTCGAGCGTGCTCAGACGCTGCCGCCTCGACGACTCTCAGC
>CAIKAC010000005.1 GCA_903825305.1 uncultured Actinomycetes bacterium | reverse complement strand
CGTGGCGCCGGCCGATCCTGTTGCTCCAACCGCACCAGTTGCACCAACTGCGCCAGTCGCACCGACTGCGCCGGTAGCGCCAGTGGCTCCTTGTACTCCAGTTGCACCTTGGGCACCCGTGGCGCCGGCTCCCGTTGCACCTTGGGCACCGGTGGCACCCTGAACACCAGTGGCACCTTGGGCGCCGGTTGCACCCTGAGCACCCGTGGCGCCGGCTCCCGTTGCACCTTGGGCACCGGTGGCACCTTGGGCACCGGTTGCACCCTGAGCACCCGTGGCGCCGGCTCCTGTTGCACCTTGGGCGCCTGTTGCGCCCTGAACACCAGTGGCACCTTGGACACCCGTGCCACCTTGAGCACCGGTTGCGCCTGCACCCGTTGCACCTTGGGCGCCGGTAGCTCCTTGAAGACCGACCGCACCTTGCACACCAGTAGCACCGGTAGCACCTACTCGACCTTGGTTACCAGTGGCACCTTGGAAACCCTGGCGACCGGCATAACCCTGAGCACCGATTTGACCTTGGGCACCCGTCTTACCTTGGTTACCAGTGGCACCTTGGAGGCCGCGAGCACCTTGGGAACCGGTAGCACCGACTTCACCTTGGCGACCCTGCGCACCAGTGGCACCCTGGAAGCCGCGAAGGCCCTGCGCTCCTTGTGCACCAACTTGACCTTGGGCACCGGTCTTACCTTGGTTACCAGTGGCACCTTGGGAACCGCGAGCACCTTGGGAGCCGGTAGCACCCGTGGCACCGACCCGACCTTGGGCACCCGTGGCACCCTGGAAGCCGCGAAGGCCTTGTGCACCTTGGGTGCCGTTTGAACCTTGAACGCCAGCTCGACCTTGAGCACCCGATGAACCCTGGAAGCCGCGTGAACCTTGGGCACCTTGCGTACCGGTAGCCCCTGCACGACCTTGCGTACCTTGGGCACCTTGAACACCTTGGGCGCCTTGAGTACCTTGCGCGCCAACCGCGCCTTGAACGCCGGTCTTACCTTGGGCACCGGTTACACCTTGGCTGCCTTGGAGACCTTGTGCACCTTGGGTGCCCGAAAGACCTTGGGCGCCTTGGAGACCTTGGGCACCGGTAACACCTTGGAAGCCGCGTGAGCCCTGAGCACCCTGAACGCCGTTGTTACCTTGGGCGCCTTGGCGGCCCTGGTAGCCGGTGGAACCTTGGTAGCCCTGGCGTCCTTGAACACCTTGCGAACCAGTGGCACCAGCACGACCTTGCGCACCCGTGGCACCTTGGAAACCGCGAAGACCCTGCGCTCCTTGGGCACCTACAGAGCCCGTCTTACCTTGAAGACCTTGGATGCCTTGCGCACCTTGGGTACCTTGTGCACCTTGACGACCCTGAGCACCTTGGAGACCCTGAGCACCTTGGAGACCTTGGGCACCAATGGCACCTTGGAAGCCTTGCGTACCCGTTGCTCCTTGAACACCTTGGCGACCTTGGTTACCAGTGGCACCTTGGAAACCACGAGAACCCTGTGAACCGGTTGCACCAACTTGACCTTGTGCACCTTGGCGACCTTGCGCTCCTTGGAGACCTTGGGGACCTTGCGCACCAACGGCTCCAGCAGTACCGGTACGACCTTGCACACCAGTGGCACCTTGAGCGCCTTGACGACCTTGGGGTCCCGTGACCCCAGCAGCGGTGAGGATGTATCGAGGAGCCGCGAGTCGGTTCGAAACCTTCGCGCTCAAGGTGCCAGCGGAAGTAGCTGATGAATTGCTCAGCGTTGCGAGTCCTGGGTGGGTCGCGGCGATGCGCTGGTGGCGTGCCAAAGCTGCGTGAGTAGAAATCTTGGTTGGGACAAAGGGGCGAGCGTCTGCGTGAACCAGGCCTCGAGGTTGCGCGGCACTTGCTGGCCCAACTTCGGCGAGCATCGAGACACCAGACGTCAACAGCACCATGGCGGCGAAGGCCTGACGGTGCATCACCGCCTTCGATGGTGTGTAGCGACCGTTTGTGCGAGAACCAGGAGCAGATTTCTTGGTGGACACGGTTAGATGTTCCTTACTCTTGACGAGTTGAACACCAAGGAATCGCTAGCCATTAGGCGCTGATTCTCTGAGATGTTCACGGGCGGACCTGCTTGTTTAGGGAAATTCACAACAACACAGGCAAACCTAAGAAACCAAGGTGAACGGAATGGGTCAAAAACGTGTTGAGAGGGTTCGCTTGCCATGAAATGTAGGAGCCGAAATTGTGAACAACTGCATTCACGATTGCCACGGATTCGTCACACGATCTAGCGATGAGACCTGTCATGAACGACACGCAAATGTCACCTTGAGGCCGTTGGGCGATGGGCTAAGTTTTGCGCCGTGCGACGTCGATTTTCTCTCCCGGTTTTTGCTGGCCTGCTCGCAGCTCCCCTTGCGTTGAGTGCCTGCAGCTCAAGCCCTAGTGGCCCCTCGGCTGCCTCATTAATTGCCAAGTCCCAAAATGCCATTAGCGGGGCCGCAGCAGTTCACTACGTACAAGCCATCACCCTGAGTGGACAAACCCAAAGTGTCACGGGATCGGTCAGCGCCACGCAGGCTGATGTTGTCAGCTTGGTCAATAAGTCACCACTGCTCGAACTGCGCTTGGTTGGCACCACCATGTACTTCGTGAGTCAGTCCGCAAGCATCCTTGAAAAGAACTTCAACCTGACGCCATCAGTTGCCAAGAACTGGACCGGCCGATGGATCTCTATCGTGCCCTCAGACTCTGCCTACAGTTCGTTGATTTCTACCCTTTCCATCGGAGCAGAAGTCACCCCGCTCTATCCAAGCGGTTCGAACATGACCGTTAATGAGAACGCCATGATTCAAGGTCGCAAAGCGATTTCGATTACGGGCAGCAACTCCAGCAAAGGTACGTCGTCAGAGAGCACCATCTTCTTGGACCCCGGCACCTATCTCCCCATTGGCGCTACCGCAATTGGTCGCACGGCTTCACAGACTGAGCATCTTGCCGTGGTGTTGAACCACTGGAATGAAGCATTCAGCGTGAAGGCTCCGACCAGTTCAACGCCGCTGGCATCACTTTCAGGCTGAATGAACTAAGCGCTTCGCTCCCCGAGTGCTCACCGAATGCGTGGCTCAGCCAGCGGGAAGTGGAGGCAAGGGGAGTTCACCGATGCCAACCGTTCCGTTGTAGCCCGTTGAGGTCACGTAGCTGATGTTGCCATCGGACTTGGCGGTGTAGCTGTAACTTGACCCCGGCTCAATGATCTGAGAGCCCGGCGTTCCAAAGAAGGCGAAGTTAACGGTCACCGGCTTGGCCGTGAGGTTGAACCAGGAAATGGTCACCGGAAAGGCGGGCGCATTCAACACCTGGGGCAGCACGCCTTTGTTCGAGATGATGACGTAGGTGCCATTGTCTTGGAAGGAAGAGATGGGGCGATTGGGCGTGTACTCCTCGCGAGGCACGGTCACCGTCTTCCCATTAATGGTGAGGGTCGTCTGCGTGATGATGGGAGCTTGGGTGTTCTTGATCTTGCTCGGCCGCGTCGTCGTGGTGCCACCGCTCATCGATGATCCACTCGAACAGGCGGCAAGCAGCACAGCTCCCACCGCCACACTCACAATGACTTGGTACGCCTTGGCCTTGTTCACAGAAACGGTCCTTACATCGATGCTGGAAGCAGCAGGTAGAGGTTTTCGAACCACCAGAGTGCCACAGCCAAGATGATGGGTGTCGTCAGCAAGTAAATCGTCCAGGTATTCGCGCGGTATCGCCGATACGCCACCACGGTGAGCGAAATGGCCACGAGATACAACAAGCCGAGCAAGATCGACGGAAGTACCGCTCCGGGATATCCCGCCAAACCGAGTTCAGCAGCAGTTGGTGGGCGCCGTACCCGAGCCGTAGCTCCGGGCTTGGTGAGTTGACGGGCTACCACGTAGTACAGGTCGCTTGATCCCACAGGATTGTTAGACGTCACCAGAGTCAACTGCGGTCGATTCACCGGTGATGCAGGGTCCACTTGACCCGGTGTTGCGATGCCGTATTTGAAGACCACGTAACGGAATTTTCCAAGACCGCTCGCTACATAAATTGATTGACCTTTGCGGAGTTGGTCCAAGTTGGCAAAGGGTGCCGCTGCGGTCATCTTTCTGCCGATGATGACGGCATTGCCAATGGTGCCTGGTCGAGCTGCTTGGGTGAGGATGCCCGGACCTTGTGCGGTTTCAACTGCCGTGGTGCCTTGCAATACCAATTGACGAACACCAATGCTCGGAATGGTCAGCACTGCTGCTGGGGTACCGTTCGCGGGAAGTTTGCCGCTCAAAGGAACTGCACCAGCAGGGGTCGTGAATATGTTCAAGAGTTGATGTTGCGAGCGCTCTTGGCGAAGCGTGGTGAAGAACATCACATAGACCAAGAACAAAACCAAACTCAGACCCACAACCGTGAGAATCAGCCCAGGAACGACAAGGTCAATCTTCTTTCGAGCCACAGCCTCGTCAGTCTCAGAGACGAGCTCGTCATCGTGTTGTGTTTCGTTCATCGTTGCGGTCATGACGAAGATGCTCCTGAATCATCGAGGGGCGATGCACTCGCCTTTGGTCGCCGCGCCGCGCGGTTACCTAACACAGTCACAGCCAACAGCCCAAGTCCAATGAGGGCCAGTAGTCCCCCGCCACCAACGGTGACCGGAATGAGCAGCCGTGCCTGCGTCGCCGTCAACGTAATGGGACCATAGGTCGGGTTTGACGAAGGAGTAGGAGGCTGCTTGACACTCGGTGCCACGCTTGGCGTGGTCGTAGGCGTCACGGGAGCAGTACTTGGTGAGATCGACGTGTTCGATGCCACGAGGTCGGTAGCCACCTCATTGCGCGCCATTGACGCAATGGACTTAGGGAGCGGGAAGTAGCCATCGGGCAAATTCGTCTTCGCTGAAGTGGTCTGATCGAGAATCTGCGTCACCATCGACTTGAGCGAGTCAACCTGGGTCGTGCTCAATCCTTGCGTCGGTACCACCGCGTAGAGAATGGTTGGCAAGGCATAGGCCGACTTATCTTTGGTGTTCGAGTAACTCGGAACCCAAATGTTGTTGCTCGACCAATGGCCATCCTTGATACCGGCCAACACCGACTTACTTGTTGGAGCAACGAAGGTGCCAGCAGCGTTTTGTAATTGGCTCAAGGTCATCCCGTAGTAGTTCGCCACCCCAAGATTCATCGGTGCAAATCCGCTCAAGGCACTGGTCGCAGCACCTGGGGGCTGGACATAGTTGGTGAGCTTCAAGTTCTGTTGGTCAGGCGTCGAAACCGTTGCCCAACTCGCCGATGGCGGAATCATTGCGGGGTATTGATTCGTCGTCACACAGTGAGTCGGCACCGTACCATGGGCGTAAATGGCTTGCTTGAGCAAGGCTTCGCCTGAATATTGTTCTGTGGTGCGATACGTGGTGCCATTGACCGACAAGCTGAGATTCATCGGTTTCATGGCACACATCCAATTAAAGAATTGCTGGGTAACACCGGTCGCGTCTGAGCGAAGCAGCGCAGTTTGACCTGCGCCCGTGTTGTAGCCAGTCTGATAATTCAAGAACATCAAAATTGGGCACACCGCAGTTTGAACCGCACCTCGGACGAGTCGCCGCGCACCTTGTGCTCCGGTCGAACCCGATGATCCAGTGGATCCGGTGGAACCAGTGGAACCAGTGGATCCCGTTGAGCCGGTTGAACCAGTGGATCCCGTCGAGCCAGTTCCGCCCGTTCCGCCTCCGTTGCTGCCGTAGCTGCACTGGGCCAAGTCAGATTGACCTTGTTGTTGATAGGCGCCGCTCATGATACCCGCCACCATGTTCGCGCTGAGTTTGATCTCGTTTTGCGGCACGATGTTCGAAGAAGCATCGACAATTTCCGAGCGAGCAGCAAAGGTGTCAGCTGACAGTGCTAAAGGAATCGCCACGGTGTGATCCTTTTTTAAAATCGCCTGCTCTTCTGGTGAACCAGGATCGTCAGTGAAGGAAACTTGCGTACTGCCAGAGACCAACGCTTGGTCAGCGGCCGGACCGTCAATAGAAGTCAACACCGGAATGGTGGCATTGGACTTATTGGTTTGACAGTTGTTTACGTCAAGGCCATTGAAGAGTTCTTGAAATCCGAATTCACCGTCGGCATAAATGAAGTTTGACTTGGCGCAGACGCCACCTACGGTTGAGAACGAGACCGGTACCTCAATGGCATTAGCCGGCTCGGGGGTGTTGACGTGGGGTGAGGCGAGACCTGGGTCCACCACGTTGATCGCACAGTGATGACCTTCGTTGTCACAGAAGAAAGGTGATCCGTAGGTGCACGGACTTACCGGGGCGGTGGCGTTACCTCCAGGGACTACGCCGCACAGCGGTGTACCGGTGTGGTCAGCTTCAACTACTTGGAAGGCGTAACTAATCGTCCCTTGGGGCGACGCTGCAAGCGTTGCTTGGGGGTCAGCTTGGAGCTGACTACCTTGCAAAGGACAAATCGGAGGAGTCGCCAAGGTGCCCGTGTACTTGCAGTAGTAGACGAAGAGGTGCGTGCTGGGGTCAAGACCATAACCTTTTAAGAAAACGTATTGGTCGGCACCAAGGTTGCTCGTTGGTCCCGCTTCGATGACGCCACAGTGACCCGTCGTCGGACAGGGGAGGTCGTTGCACACCCAGCCATAAGCACACGACGGCGCGTGGTTCAACGCCAAGTCGGCTGCTGTTGCATCACCACTCGTGGTCGAAGCGTGAACATGTGCGGGCAATCCACGGCCTGCCAACCCTGCACTTCGTGCCGCAAGGGCAGCTGGTGCAAGAGAAGAAAAGAGCACGCCTACGACGAGCAGAATGAATCCGAAGCGCTTCATGACTATTCGCCTCCCTTCACTGAACGGCGTCGCTTTCGCATCATGCCAATCACGGGTGGCACAATCACGATCAACAAAAAGGCCAGCGTTCCAAGGACAATGGTGGCCGTCGGAGCCGAGACTCCGAGGAGACCCCCGACGGCCGCGTTGAGCGCCACGCCAGGTGCTTGACCATCAGATCGAGGATCGAGGGTGGTCGCCGTCACGGCGATTGCCGTGGACGCCTTTTTGACGTTAGGCACTGCCGGTGTCGCCACTCCGAAATTCGTGGCCGCTCCGCCTGATCCCCCGCCACCGGATTGCGTAGGCCCTCCGTAGTACGTGGCCGCACCAGTGAGGTATGGGTTCGGGCAGTTCTTGGCATCGAGTGTCGGCGGTGCGGCGGCGCCGGGAATGCGCTTGATGGCCGCAAAGTCGTCAGCCACCAAGTTGGGTGGCAATGGGGAATATCCCAATTGGCCGGCAGAGATCTGGCCTTGGCAGGCAAAGAACTGAATGAACTTGCCGAGCGTTACACCCATCGAGGGAGACATGCCCGAGGTCTTAGTCACAAGATAGGAATAGGCCGAGATGGGGTATGCCGCAGCTTCGGGAGCCTCGTACACACCGGTCAAATTCTGCTCAAGGTCGGGGTAGAGCGCATCGTGAGTGAGGGCAATTGCGTCAGCAGTTGATGAAGGCTGGACAAAGTTGCCACTTGCATTCTGAATCGACGCACAGGGCTGCCCATGGAGAATTGCGTACGCAGTCTCCACGTAGGTAATAGAACCCGGGTTGGCTGCCACGTAGTTCGACGCGACGTCCGAGCCAGGAGCGGCATAGAACGAACGGGGAACCGTTGACGGCACGGGCCACAACGCGGTGGGTCCATCAGTGACGTTGGCCGATTGGGTGTATGACTTCCACGATGAGGGTTGCGTCAGGTTCAGGTACTCAGAGAACAAGTAGTTGTCACCAGAAGGGTCGGAACGATAGACCGCGGTGATCGCTCGAGCGGGCAAGCCGACGGTGGGATTCAATTTCTGAATCTTTGGATCGTTCCACATGGTGATGGCGCCCGTAAAGATACCGGTAAGCACGGCTGAATTCAGCTTCAAGTTACGAATGGGCTGCTGCGTGGCCGAGGGGAGTTGGTACATCAAACACGTCGCACCAGCGACATCGGGCAAGTATTGATAGCCACTAAAGCTGGGGTGCGTGGGAGATGACTGACCGGCCGAGTACCCCACTTCAGAGGCGGCAAAGTCAACCTCGCTTTTGGGGGTGTGAGCAAAGGCGTCGAGACCAAGCACTGAGGAACTGGTCTGATAGTTGATATTCAGACCCATCACGTTGGATACTTGGCCCACCCAGTTGTTGATGGCAACTGCTGCATAACTTGAACCCGTACCCGTTACCACCGGCACCGAAGCGCCAGCTGGTGAAACTGCTCCGAATTGCACGACTGCAATGGCCATGACAGCAACGGCAACTGCGAATTGAGCAATCTTCGTACCAAGTGTTCTCATCCAAATCGTCCATTCACATAATCCGCAGTGCGGGGATCCTTTGGACTCTCAAAGATTTCCTTAGTGGGGCCAGCTTCAACGATGTAGCCGGGGTTGCCATCTTGGGCCAAGAAGAAGGCAGTCTTGTCAGAGACTCGCAGTGCCTGTTGCATGTTGTGCGTAACGATGACCACCGTTACTTCTTCAGCAATTTCTTGAATGGTTTGCTCAATGCGCAGGGTGGAACCTGGGTCGAGGGCCGAGCAGGGCTCGTCCATGAGCAACACGGCTGGCTTAACGGCCAAAGCACGAGCGATACACAGACGCTGTTGCTGACCACCCGACAGTGCGCCACCAAGTGCACCTTGGCGATCTTTCACTTCGCTCCAAAGGCCCGCCTTGACGAGTGCCTCTTCGACGATCTCATCTTTGTGACTGGAGCGAATTTTATTGAAGCGAAGTCCCGCCAAGACGTTGTCTCGAATCGACATTGCCGGGAAGGGGTTAGGACGCTGGAACACCATGCCGATGTGGCGACGAACCGTGGCCGCTCGCTGGTTGGGGTCATAGATATCGTCACCGTCGAGTTCCACGCGACCGGCCAATGATGCCGAAGGCACAATTTCGTGCATACGGTTCAAGATGCGCAAGAAGGTTGACTTGCCACAACCCGAAGGTCCGATGAGGGCGGTCACCTTGGTGCGCTCCATCACCAGATCGACGTTCTCTAACACCAAGCGCTCACCAAACCATGCGTGAATTCCCACGGATTCAAGCTGTGCTGCACTAACACCGTCAATGCGAAGTGACGGTGCTGTTCCAGCAGAGGCGCTCGAGGCGACCTTGCGATCCGTCGCCACTGTCTCGGTGTTCGCCATCGAATCACTCATCGTCATTACCCTTCCTTGGCTGAGCGGCATTGCTCACTTGTTCGCGTTCAATTTCATATTCCGTCTCGGGCAGATCAGCCTCGTCGTCCATCACTTCCATCGCCACGCCGGGCGTTGGGCGAAGTCGAGCCATCAGGGCCTTGCGCTTACTTCCCTTGCCCTTTCCAGCGCCTCCGGCGAGAAGTCGAGCGAGGATGAAGACTGTGAAGACCAAGATAAACAAGATGAGAGCAGCGGTGTATCCCAAGTCAATCTGACTTTGCAACGGCACCTTGATTTGCTTATAGGCGAGCAATGACAGCGCCATTTGGGGGCCGCTAAACGGATTGGTATTCATGACCTGATTACCAAAGATGGTCATAATCAACGGCGCCGTTTCACCGATAGACACCGCCACACCAAGCAAAACCGAGGTGACCAAGCCCGATCGTGCCGTTGGCAGCACGACCGACCAGACGGTGCGCCACTCAGGAGCAGCCAATGCCATGGAAGCTTCGCGCAAGTCGTTATGCACGACCTTCAACACTTCTTCGGTGCCTCGAGTAACCGTAGGTAGCAAGATGATGGCCAGCGCTAAAGCACCAGCAAAACCTGAGTAGCCAAATCGAGTTACCCAGATTGAATAAATGAACACACCGGCCACGATGGCGGGGGTTCCACTCATGGCCGTCACGACCACTCGAACACTCTTGGTGAAGTTGCCTCCCACTTCATTAATGAAGATGGCGGTAAGCACAGCAGCGGGAATACCGAGGACTGCCGCGATGATTACCTGTTCGATGGTGCCAACCAACGCATGAGCAACACCACCAATGTCATGGGAGCCCGGGGTGTAGACCACGCCTTGTTGGGTGTGAGTCAAGACATGCCACGACAGCAACGGCAAACCGCGCTCGAACACGAAAATGGCGAGCAGAACGAGGGGCAGCATCATCAGGAGTGCACCGAGCGTCACGATGCTGCCAATCAGGCGGTCAATTGCTACTTGGCGCGTGAAGAGTTGGCGATTCACCAGCCAATACATGAACAAGAAGATCGGGATCCACATGACCACGAATCCCAGGGCGCCGCTGAGCAAGGTGAGCTGAAAGAACAAAATCCACACGATGGAAAACGACGAAGCCACCGACAGGGCCAAGATGCCGATGTCAGAAGGCTTGAATTCGCGAGGGCGAATCTTTTTGATGGCGATCTTTGCCGGAGGAGAGACGGAGGTCATGTTCTTATCGCCGATCTGCCATGGATGCATTTACGATGCGCGACGCCACCATATTGATAATCAAGGTGATGGCAAAGAGCACAAGGCCGGCAGCCAGTAGCGCGCTGGTTCCAAGAGAACCACCAGATCCCCAGTTCAAGGCGATCAAGGCAGCAATGGAGTTACCGCCCGCTTGCAAGATGTGGAAGTTGATGGGGAAGGCCAGGGAGATAATGATGGCCACCGCAATGGCTTCTCCGAGAGCGCGACCTAGGCCCAACATGATGGAGCCAATGACGCCGCCCTTGGCGAAGGGGAATACGACGTCGCGAATAACACGGGCACGGCTCGCACCAAGAGACATGGCACCTTCACGCTCACCGTTAGGGGTCAAGGAAAAGACTTCACGGCACAGCGAGGTGATGATCGGCATGCACATGATGCCGACGATGATCCCGCAAATCAAAAAACTCGATGTGTAGAGACCGGTTGAACTCTTGAATACCGGAATGAAACCGAGATAGGTCGACAGCCACTGTTCGAGGCCAGTCGTGTGAGGCTGCAATACGAAGAAGCCCCACATGCCATAGATGATGGAGGGAACCGCAGCCATCAAGTCCACAGCTGCGGTAAGGAAGTTCTTGACGGGCACAAAGCCAAGAACTTTGGCCGGCGCGTATTCGTTGATAAACAGCGCCGTTGCCAAAGAGACGGGGATCGCAACTGCGAGCCCAATGATCGAGATGATGATGGATCCGGTCAGCGCTGAGAGGACACCGAAGGTGGGGTGTGGGCCGGTGGTTTGCCAACCGGTGTTGGTAAAGAAGCGAAGCCCTTGCGAGCGAAACGCTGGGATGGCTTCGATCAGCAAGAAGAGACCAATGAGGAACAAGATCACAAAGGTTCCCAGGCCAGCGCCGCGAGCAAGGCCACGGAAGGCCCGGTCTTCAGCACTGCGCTTTGAGCTGATCTTGATGGGGGTGACTGTTGTCGTGGTATTCGTCATCACCGAGGTCTTTCCAAGTTGACGCGGAGGTAAGAGTCAAAATGAACAGATATGTGCCGGTGGGGCTCAACGTGTGAGCCCCACCGGCACGATATCCATCTTGGTATCTATGCCGAAGGAGGCATCGATACCGGTACTTCAGGTATTGCTTAGGCCTTGCCGGTGACGTCCGTGGTCGACACTGCGCAGAAGCCCATGGGAGCTCCGGTTGCGGTGTCAGTGGCCACAGGTGCCAAGTAAGCGGCGTAGGCGCTTGAAGAAACACCAGGCACGTTGGCTGCCGTGACGCTCAAGCCAGTCTCAGCAAACGGCGTCAGGTTGACGGTACCCGTGGTCTGACCAGCTGAGAGCGGGTAGAAGCCCGAACTCAAGATGTTGCTGTTGATTTCCGTACGGTAGGAGAGACCGGTGATCGGGTCGTTCTCGGTAACCGTAGCGGGGCTGCAGAGGAAGCCTTCTTCACTGACGTAGTTCAGCGTGGCAGGCGTTGCTGCAGGGAACGCAGTGTTCGCACCGTCAGAGTAGATGTTGTACACCTTACGGGTGTCAGGGAAGACACCGGCAAGCACAGAACCCTGGGTCGGCAAGCAACCGTCGGTAACGCCAGCGATGGTGCTGATGGCACAGCCGGTGTTAGCACCGAAGGAAGTTGAGCCAGCGGTAGCCGTACCACCGATGCGACCAAGCGCGAAGGTGTACTTAGCCTTGCCCAAGGTGGGGTTGGTGGTTACACCAGCGGTGGTCACGGGTGAGCCGAGGTCGTAAGAACCAGCTGCGCAAGAAGTCGCAGTGTTGTCCTTCTGACCAGAGATCTGGCACTGGTGGTTGAACAGACCTGAGGAGTAGAAGAAGATCGCGTCGCTCTTGATCTGGTCACTCGTAGGCGCGTTCAGCGTGTAGGTCTGGCTGTACACGGTGGTGTGAACCACGTTGCCAGCAGCCTTGCTGATCTTGCCAACGGCACAACCCCATACCCACTGCGAGCAAGCAGCAGGAGCGGCAATGACGGTAGGAGCGGTAGCGGTGCTCGCCAAGGTGCTCGTGACCGTAATAGCTGCAGCGGTGTTAAAACCGGTTGAAGTTGCAGGGTTGGTCAGCGAAGCCGGCAGTGAGCTGATGTTCAACTGGGCGGTCTCGTTTTCAAAGATGTCGATCGGGCCGGCACAGTTGGTGCTGGTCTGAGCGGCGTTGAAGTTAAGGCCGCTGACGTTCCAGCAGTTCACCTTGTTGGTCAATGCTGAAGGGTCAGAAGCGGTGGCGCTGCCTGCGAAGCCCTTCCACGTTGACTGGGTGCCCGAACCTTCTTGAGCTGAGAACACGATGATGGGGGCGTTCTTGCCACCAACTTGGCTCCAGTTCGTGATGGTGCCGTTGTAGATGCCCTGAAGCTCACCCTGGGTCAAGAGGTTGCTCGGAACTGAAGAGTTCGAAGCGACGCCGTTGACGTTGGCGTAGTGAACCCAGTCAACACCGTCAGCAGCGTAGGCCACGAAGTTGAGGCCCTTCTGGTCAGTCGATGATGACAACGCACGCGATGAACGAGCGAAGTTCGGGGCGTAGATGTTGGCAGCGGCCGGGTAGTTGGCTGACGACTTGTCGTTAACACCCGTGAGGTTGTTCTCCAACTGAAGGATACCGGTTGACGAACCGACCGGAGGCTCTTCAACAGCAACGTCGTTGAAGGGGTTCGGGGTTACGCCAGGAGCGGCAGCAATGGCGCCGATGTTGTGGCCGTTGGTGATGGTGCTGCTGTTAAGGCAGCTGAAGTCCAGCGGCTGCTGAGCAGTTGAGCTGGCAAAGTCAACCACCATGGTGCATCCCAAGGAGTCGTTGTACAACGTGTCCAAAGCCTGCATCATTGGGTAGGTCGTCGATGAGCCGGAGCCCACGATGATGTTGTTTGCGGCACCGTTGTTGGTGACGCTGGTGGTGGCACCAGCCGCACCGGCGAAGGCCACCGAGCTAACAACGACTGCCGCCGCTGAGAGACCGAGGGCGCTGCGCAGGCTGCGAAGGCGCTTCAGGTGATTACTCATGGGTGAATCCCATCCTGTTCTCTCCCCGGGCTCTTCACCCTGGGTCTTTTGGTTGTCGTCGATCCCCGTTGCCCCGGAGATCGACCCGAAGCCCATTGGACTGACGATGAAAGAGTAAGAAACGCTTATGAAGCGCCTGTGGAGGTCTGGTGACAGGAATCTGAACTAATCACTAAATCTTGAAAAGCCATGTGAACTTTCTCAAAAAATTCTCGAACCCAAATCTGATGGAATCCAAGGTTTGAAGTGTGGGATTGCGGTATTTACGGGGATTTCTCGTGCCCTCATAGCCTGCTGGTTGTTGTGCACTCAAAATATTTTGTGAAATTGCTGGAGTGAAATTCACAAAGGCTTCCCAGGCTGTGCCGTGGATCTCGGTACAGTTCCCCCATGGAATCCAGCAGCGAACCCCCGGTTTCACTCGGAACCATCGTCCGCGAATGGGGTCGAATCGGCATCATTGGCTTTGGAGGCCCACCCGCTCACATTGCCCTGCTTCGAGAGCGCTGCGTAGAGAACAACCAGTGGATTTCCCACCAAGATTTTGAAGACGCTATTGCCGCTACCAACCTGTTGCCAGGCCCCGCCTCAACGCAATTGGCCATTTTCCTAGCCTGGAGACTACGGGGCACGCTCGGTGCATTCGTGGGTGGTCTGTGCTTTATCGCGCCGGGACTCACCATTATCTTGCTGCTTTCAGCGCTGTTCTTGAGTGGTCACCCCCCAATGTGGATGCTTGGCATTGCTGCGGGAGCGGGGGCGGCGGTGCCCGCGGTCGCTCTCCACGCTGCGGTGGGTCTCGTCCCTGGGAGTTGGAAGCGGCTCGGAGACAGCGAATGGCGGAAGCGACGCTGGTGTTGCTATGCACTCGTTGGTGCGCTGAGCGCTGCCACCGTGGGCCCCTACCTCGTCCTCGCCTTGGTTATCTGTGGTGTCATCGAAGTACTTATCGAGCGCCCAGCTGCGCCGAAAGCTCGTTTGGCTTCGTTCAACCCCTTGCTCTTGATAGCACTCGCAAGCGTGGGAAGTCTCAGTGCGGTGGCGTGGGTGGCATTCAAAGTCGGAGCACTGTCCTATGGCGGTGGCTTTGTCATCATCCCGCTCATGCAGCACGATGCCGTCACCACCTATCACTGGATGACGCAGGGTCAGTTCCTTAATGCCGTTGCCTTAGGCCAAATCACCCCTGGCCCCGTCGTTCAAACCGTTGCAGTGGTTGGCTACGCCGCCGCCGGCCTTGGCGGCGGCCTCCTTGCAGCGCTCATTGCCTTCGGGCCCTCGTTTGCCTTTGTCCTCATTGGCGGCCCGCATTTTCTTCGCTTGAGCGCCAATCAGCGACTCCAAGCCTTTCTCACCGGAGCTGGCGCCACCTCCATCGGAGCAATTGCTGGTTCCTCAATACCGTTGGGCCTGGCGCTATCGCACCTGTGGCAACTCTGCATTCTTGGCGGAGCCCTGCTGTGGTTCCTCGTCGCCAAGCGAAATGTCGTAATCGGTTTGATCTTGGCTGGTGGCCTTGGTGCCATTGCGGCCCTTCTTGGAGCGCCCGTTCACTAATACAAAGCGTGGCGAGTACCACCCACTCCCCCGTGGCGTGACGGCGCTTTCGAGTACAGGGGAAAATTCCTTTCCCAAGACTGATCGTGGCTACCGTCAAGCATGGCAAGATCATTGGTACATGCGTGCCGTACTCGCCACCACGACGTCACTCTCGCTGCCCGTGCTCATCGGCATTGGCGCGGGCATTGTGATCGTCGCATTACTCCTTGGCCTTGCCATTGGTCGGCGCACCGGTCGCCGCGATCTCGCCCAACGCCTCATTGCCCTTGGAAGTCGCTTGGGTTCGGGGCCATCACCTGATGAGCGCTCCATTGAAGAGGCTTTAAGTTACCTCGAACAAATTACGGGAGCTGCCACCGAAGCGGTCACCGAAACTTCGGCAGAAGCCATCAGACTGCGTCGCTCCTTTGATGCGCTTCCTGAAGGGGTTGTGCTCTGCGATGAATCAGGATCCGTTCTGTTTCGAAATGAAGCTGCAACCGCTCTCATGACGGGACGTGGCGGCGACGCACTGGTCGCTCAAGCAGTGACGGAACTCTTGGGTCAAGCTTGGTTGGAAGAATCGGCATCACGCGAGCTCGAGTTATTTGGGCCACCCAAGCGCTCACTGAGTGTTCGAGCTCAAGTGGTTGATGATGGACGTAGATCACTGGGCGTCATTGCGGTCATAGAGGACATTTCTGAGCGCAAACGCCTTGACGACATTCGTCGTGACTTCATTGCCAATGTCAGCCACGAACTCAAAACACCAATGGGGGCTTTGGTGTTACTTGCTGAAACCTTGGCTGTTGAAAAGGACCGCGACGTCGCTAACCGATTGGCCAATCGCATTCACCATGAAGCGTTCCGGGTGACACGAATCATCAATGATTTGTTGGACCTCTCACGCATTGAGACCAACAACGATCAACCGGTCGATCAGGTGTCCCTCAACGCGGTCATGCATGAGGCAGCTGACCGCGTACGAACGGCATCCGAGCAAGCGAAAATTGCGATCGAGGTAAGTGACGTTGACCCGCCGCGCTACATCGTTGCTTCGCATCGCCAATTGGTTTCGGCCTTGCATGCCCTGTTGGAAAATGCTGTGACCTACAGCCCAGAGGGATCAACGGTATGGATCTCGGCCGGTATTGGCGAAGAAGTAGTGAGTGAAGTATCAGCTGTTGCAGTCGAATCAGGTGAAGAGGAAGCGTGGCCACTGGCGAGTACTGCCGAGGAAGTGGACCACGTGGCAACACAAAAGACGGTGCGCATCGAAGTTCGCGACGCAGGTATCGGCATTCCCGCTCAAGATCTGGATCGTATCTTCGAACGCTTCTATCGCGTTGACCGGGGACGTAGCCGTGAAACTGGCGGTACGGGACTCGGCCTCGCTATCGTTCGTCACGTTGCCGCAAATCATGGAGGCAATGTAGAAGTAGTCTCACGCGAAGGTGAAGGCACGGCCTTCACCTTGGTACTCCCGCTCCACGAGGTCGAATAATGGGCAAGAAGCAACAAAAGAAGTCGAAGCATGAGCAAGTCATCAAAGTGCTTGTCGTCGAAGACGAAGACTCCTTTGTCGAAGCGCTCACGATTGGTTTAAAGCACGAAGGCTTCACCGTCACGATTGCGCGCGACGGTGCCGAGGCCCTGGAAATCTTCGATCAAGCTGACCCGGATTTGGTCTTGCTTGACTTGATGCTGCCCTTGGTTTCGGGTCTTGACGTATGTCGTGAAATTCGAACGAAATCGAATGTGCCCATCATCATGGTCACCGCCAAGGGTGAAGAAATCGACACCGTTGTCGGCCTTGAAATTGGCGCCGACGACTACGTGGTGAAGCCCTATCGCCTGCGCGAACTCGTTGCTCGCATGCGTGCGGTGCTGCGCAGACACCCAGAGGAAAGTGAAAACGAAGAAATTTCCCGCGAAGTCATTGAGCGTGCCAACGTTCGCCTTGAGCCATCAACTCGGCGTGCCTTTGTTCTCGGTGAAGAGATTCACCTTCGCCGAAAAGAATTTGAATTGCTTCGGTTGTTAATGGAAAACCCAGGTCGAGTCTTGACGCGACAGACACTCATTGACCAAGTTTGGGGCGATGACTACGTTGGCGATACCAAGACCCTCGATGTACACATCATGCGCCTGAGGAACCGTATTGAGACTGACCCCAAAGAGCCATCGGTGATCACCACCATTCGTGGTGTTGGCTATCGCTTCGACGCGAACTAAGCCTTCGGCTCAATCGTGAGGCGACCACCGAGATAGGGAGCGAGCACCTCAGGAAGTTCTACCCGACCATCGTCTTGGCGACCCTGCTCAACCAAGACCGCCCAAATGCGTGCCCAGGCCAGCGCAGAACCATTGACCGTGTGAACAAACCGCGGTGATCCTCCGTCAGCGGACCGATAACGGACATTGGCCCGACGAGCTTGATAATCAGAGAACCAACTCACCGACGACACTTCCAACCACCGATCAACACCAGGTGAGTAGACCTCAAGGTCAAAGGTTCGAGCAGATGACGCACCGATGTCCCCCGTGCAGAGATCTAGCACGCGATAGTAGAGACCGAGGTCGCGAAGCAACTGCTCGGCTCGAGCCAAGACATCTTGGTGCACGCTTTCTGCTTGTTCCGGCGTGCAATAAGCAAACAGTTCGACCTTGTCGAATTCATGGACTCGCAAAAGCCCGCGAGTGTCGCGACCAGCCGCCCCAGCTTCGCGGCGAAAACAAGCCGTTTGGGCCGTAAAGCGAACAGGAAGCTCGTCTTCGCTGAGGATCTCGCCGCGGTGCATGGAGGTGAGGGGTACTTCGGCTGTCGGAATGGCCCACAGGTCATCTCGTTCCATGAGGTAGGCCTCGTCAGAAAACTTTGGCAAGTGGCCCGTTGACAGCAAGGTCTCCGTTAAGGCAAAGGTAGGTGGGCGCACTTCTTCAAAGGCATCGCTATGGGCATCAAGGGCGTAGGCGCCAAGAGCACGCAGGAGTCGAGACCCTGCACCGCGAAAGAGCGGGAACATGGAACCGGCAATTCGAGATCCTCGTTCAAGATCCAGAATACCGAGTTCTTCACCAATCTCCCAGTGAGGTTTGCGTTGAGCTTCTGAGAACTCAGGAACTGGCTGGCCAGCATCTTTGCCAGGCCACCAATGCTCACCAATCACGTTGTCATCCTCGCTCGCGCCAATGGGAGCATCCGATGAGGGGAGGTTGGGGATCATGAGCAGTGCGTGGCGAACCTGTTGGCCGACCTCTTCGGCTTCTTGGGCAGCAACGCGCTCAGCGTCCCCGAGGTCGCGACTCTTCGTCATCAGTTCGTCAGCTAATGCAGTTTCTTGGCGCTTTCGAGCCTCGCCGACTTGCTTCGAGAGGGATTTGACTTCCGCACGAAGCTGCTCTTGACGTTGCAGCAACTCACGATGTGTGACATCGAGTGCCAAGAGCGCTTCAATGTCTTCGCGGGCTACGCCTCGAGTAGCAAGTCGGGCCATCACGGATTCGGGTTCGGCTCGGAGCAAGTGGAGATCAATCACCCTGTTCAGGGTAGTTGGATTCGTCGTCCTCGTCGTAAGGTAGAGGTATGAGCGCTGCTGTTTGTGTCAAGGACCTTGAGGTGCGCCGCGGATCCACAGTGGCGGTGAGAGATCTCTCCTTCTCGATCGAACCCGGTGAAGTCCTGTGTTTGCTCGGCCCCAATGGGGCCGGCAAATCAAGCACCGTCGAAACCATTGAGGGTTACCTCTCGCCAAGCAGCGGCAGCGTTGAAGTTCTCGGTCATGACCCCATTTCCGAGAGACGCGAGGTGGTGGGGGCCATTGGTGTGATGCTGCAGCGTGGAGGTATTTATCCCTCGCTGAATCCATCTCAAGCCTTGCATCTCTTTGCTTCTTACTACCCAACACCGCTTGAGCCAGGGGCTCTCCTTGAGCGCCTTGGTCTGCGCGATGTTGCCAAGACGCCATGGCGACGACTCTCTGGCGGTGAACAACAACGAACGTCGTTAGCTCTGGCGCTCATTGGCCAGCCCCGAGTGCTCTTTCTCGATGAACCAACCGCGGGCGTCGATATTCACGGACGACTGGCCATTCGAGAAGTCATCGCAGAGCAAGCGGCCAAGGGGGTGGCGATTGTGCTCACCACGCATGAACTTTCTGAAGCCGAAATCGTCGCCGACCGCATTGCCATCATGACGAAGGGCACTCTTGCAGCCCTCGGCCTCAAAGATGAACTCATCACACCCGGCGTTCGCTTTCTCTCCGTCCCAGGACTTCCGATTTCTGAGCTCGCGACATTGCTCGGCGTTGAGGTTTTCGAAGAGGCGGCAGGGCGCTATCGAGTGGCGAGCGACTCATCATCATCGCTCGTGGCCTCGCTCAATGCGTGGCTCTCCGAGCACGGTGCACCACTCAGTGAGCTTCACGCTGGAGGAAGTCTTGAGACGAAGTATCTCTCCATTGTGGGTGACCGAGCGTTCGAGCCCGAAGCGCAGCCACCCCTGCGGAGGAGACGGCGATGAGAGCATTTAAGGCCCAACTTCAAGCCGAACTCTCCATGACCTTGCGCCGTGGTGAAAACCTGCTCCTCACCATTGGCATTCCGCTGCTCCTCTTGGTGTTCTTCGCCAAAATCAAGGTGTCGTCCACCGAGGGCAGCCACCCCATCGACACCGTGGCGCCAGGCATCATTGCCCTCGCCATCATGTCAACCTCCATGGTGTCACTGGGCATCGCTACTGGCTTTGAACGCTCCTACGGGGTCTTGAAGCGACTCGGCACGACACCCTTGGGTCGAACACGACTCTTAGGGGCAAAAGTTGCGTCCGTCATGGTGATTGAAGTGCTGCAGGTGATCGCCATCAGCGCACTCGCCCTGGCCCTCGGTTGGCACCCCACCACCAGTGCTTCGTTGATCATCCAAGCAATTGCCGCCAGCCTCCTTGGCTCCATTGCCTTTGGCGGCATTGGCCTCGCACTTGCGGGCCGCCTTCGGGGAGAACTCAATCTTGCAGCCGCTAATGGTTTGTATCTCGTCTTGCTCCTCGTTGGCGGCATGGTGGTTCCTCTCGCGAGCCTGCCTGCTCCCCTTCGGACCATCGCCGAATTATTACCAGCCGCGGCACTCTCGAGTGCACTCCATCACAGTCTTGGACCAATAGCTGCGTGTTATGCGGGATCGTGGTTCGTGCTTCTCGCCTGGACCATCGTTGCCCCCGTAGTGGCGGCTACGACCTTTCAGTTCGATGGCGAGTGAGCGAGGAGTCCTTCGCGAAGTAGTGCCGGTGACGTTGCGCCAAAGTGAATCGAAGTCACTACACCTTGGGCATTAACGAACACCGTTTCTGGTACAGCCGGGAAGCCAAACTCCCCCGAGGTCACCTGACCTGCAGCATCGGATCCGACTGGGAACGTGATGTTGTTGTGCACAATAAAGGCCTGGGTGTTAGCCGTGTGGTCATAAGCCGCGATCCCAATCACTGAAGCACGTCGAGCTGCTCCCGATGCAATGGCCGCGGAAAGTTTTGGCATCTCCGCTTTACATGGCCCACACCATGAAGCAAAAAATACGAGCACTGCTGGTTCATGATGGAGCGACGCGAGAGTTGGAATGCCGACGGATCCTGACTCATTGACCCCAGGGAGTGCAAAGGTTGGCACTTGTTGTCCAACCTTTACCGAACTCGTAGCGAGTGATGTTGTCACCGTTGAAGAACTGCTGTGATGGCCCAACAGCAGTGAGGCCACACCAATCAAGAACACCACTGCCGAAACGACGAGTCCAAAGACCAACGCTCTCATCAGCGATGGCTTGCGTGGCGCGGTTGGCTCAGTGGCTATTGACGAGGTTTCGGATGAGGACATCAGCGGCCATGCCAACGAAGAGCAAGGTGAGGTAGGTAATCGAGAAATGGAAGAGTTTCATGGCCGCAGCAACATCTGCTTCTCCGCGTCGGGCCTTGATGTAGAGCTGAGCGGACATCGCAATGAAAGCCACATTGAGTAGCAAAGCCAAGATCGCATAGATGAGCCCAAGGTGTGCGACGGGACCAAGCAACATTGCCGTGGCGGCAAGCACCAAGGAATAAACCAACATCTCGAGTGAGGTGCGCTCCAACGAGGCCACCACGGGCAACATGGGGACGTCAGCTGCCTCATAATCGTCGCGATAGCGAACTGCCAATGCCCAAAAGTGAGGCGGCGTCCAAATAAAAATGATGGCGAACATCAACACCGGAGTCCACGAAAGCGAGTTGGTAACGGCCGCCCAACCAACAAGGACCGGAACGGCGCCTGCGGCTCCGCCAATCACAATGTTTTGGCTTGAGCGCCGCTTAAGCCACAAGGTGTAGACGAAAACGTAGAAAGCAGTAGCCGCCACGGCCAAGATCGCCGAAAGCAAATTGACCAAGAGCCAGAGTTCGACAAAGGCCAGTACCTCGATGGCGCTAGCGAAAATAACGGCTCCCGGCACCGAGATCACACCGGTGACGAGGGGTCGCTTTTGGGTGCGCTTCATGATCTTGTCAATATCGCGATCAATCACCATATTGAAGGCATTGGCACCACCAGCAGCCAAGGTGCCACCGATCAGCGTCCAAATGACAAGGGCGAGTGATGGCCACCCGCCCTTAGCCACCACCATGGTTGGCACCGTGGTCACCAAGAGCAATTCAATGATTCGTGGCTTGGTCAGAGCAACATAGCCACCCACCTTGGTGCTGAGCGACACCGGTGATGGGGCAGTGACCTCGGAAACCATAGGAGCCAGCCTACGCCCCCATAAAGAACAGTTGTCGAACACGAAATAAATACCGCTCAGGGCACTCATTCGACCTATTGGGTTGCAGGACTCGCAATCCAGTCAACATTGACGCTGGCATTGCCTGGGTCTTGAACCGCGATCTCGAAGCCACCTGAATTCTTGGAAACCACCCATGCCACATAGGGAGGAGCGGTCACTGAGCCATTGTCGGCGCTGACGACGACACTGTACGTCCCAGAAATGGCATTGTGCAGACTGACGTTGATCGTGACGATCTGCGTCGCCACGCTGTAGGAGCCAGAAAGCGTGCTGACGACTCCTGATTGCACGAGGGACGGTCCAGCAGGCCCTTGGGGACCCGTTGAACCTTGCGGGCCTTGAACACCGGGCGAGCCTTGAGGCCCCTGCGCTCCGATGGCTCCGGTCACACCGGATGCGCCCTGAACACCGGTGGCACCTTGAACACCGGTCGTGCCTTGCCTTCCTGTAGCGCCCGTTGCACCCTGGGCGCCTTGAAGGCCAATGGGGCCTTGAAGACCCGTTGAACCTTGAACACCAGTCGAGCCTTGGGCGCCCGTGGCACCTTGATTGCCGAGTGCACCTTGAATGCCTGTGGATCCCTGGATGCCAGTCGAGCCGGTGACACCTTGCAAACCTTGCGCGCCCGAGACACCTTGCCTACCGGTTGAACCCTGGATACCTGTTGAACCTTGGGCTCCCGTGATGCCTTGAAGACCCGTGGCACCGACTCGACCTTGGTTCCCAGACAGTCCTTGGGCTCCTTGAATGCCTGCGCTGCCCTGGAGTCCGGTTGCGCCGGTATAACCAGTAATTCCTTGAGCACCGGTTGCACCCTGGCTGCCCGATGAACCATGAGCTCCGTTTGATCCTTGAGCACCGGTGGCACCTTGTCGGCCCGTCGCACCTGTCGAGCCAACAGCACCTTGGGCGCCGGAGATACCGATGACACCCTGAACACCAGTTGCCCCGACCGATCCTTGAGCACCGGTGGCACCTTGTCGGCCACTCGCGCCGACAGAGCCGATAAGTCCTTGCGCGCCCGAGACACCTTGAGCACCGGTTGAGCCTTGCACGCCGGTGGCGCCTTGGAAGCCGGTATTGCCCTGAAAACCATTAGCGCCCATGGCGCCTTGTGAGCCTGAGATGCCTTGGAAGCCGGTATTGCCCTGGACACCGGTTGCACCCTGGAGTCCCGTCGCACCTTGAGCACCGTTAGAGCCCGTCACACCTTGTACGCCGGTCGCACCTTGGCGGCCCGTCGCGCCTTGGACGCCGGTGTTGCCCTGGACACCGGTGGACCCTTGGTTGCCGATGCTGCCCTGGACTCCAATGGCGCCTTGAACACCGGTTGAGCCTTGGATGCCGTTGGTACCCGTCACACCTTGGGCACCGGTTGAGCCTTGGAATCCAGTGGCGCCTTGGACGCCGGTGTTGCCCTGGACACCGGTCGCGCCCGTGACACCTCTGAGGCCTTGGGCGCCAGCCTGACCTTGGACTCCGGTTGAACCTTGGACACCATTAGTACCCGTTGCACCCTGAACACCAGTGGCGCCTGTGGAGCCTTGCGCACCGGTCGCACCTGTGGAGCCTTGCGTGCCACTTGCTCCCTGGGTGCCAGTAGCGCCTTGAGCGCCAGCCCCGGTCATACCTTGTGCCCCAGCTGCACCTTGGACACCGGTGGCACCTTGGACGCCGGTGGCGCCTTGAGCACCCGCTCCAGTCATGCCTTGAGCACCAGTGGCTCCTTGTACGCCAGTTCCTCCTTGAGCACCGGTGGCCCCTTGAACGCCGGCTCCGGTTACACCTTGAGCACCAGTGGCCCCTTGGACACCGGTGGCACCTTGAACGCCGGTGGCACCTTGAGCACCGGCTCCTGTCATTCCTTGAGCACCAGTGGCACCTTGAACGCCGGTAGCACCTTGGACGCCAGTTGCCCCTGCTCCCGTAACACCCTGAGCACCAGTGGCACCTTGAACGCCGGTGGCACCTTGAACGCCGGTGGCACCTTGAGCACCGGCTCCTGTCATTCCTTGAGCACCAGTGGCTCCTTGCACGCCGGTGGCACCTTGAACGCCGGTGGCACCTTGAGCACCGGCTCCTGTCATTCCTTGAGCACCAGTGGCGCCTTGAACGCCGGTAGCTCCTTGGACGCCAGTTGCCCCTGCTCCCGAAACACCCTGAGCACCAGTGGCTCCTTGCACGCCGGTAGCACCCTGAACACCAGTAGCGCCTTGGACGCCGGCTCCGGTTACACCTTGAGCCCCCGTGGCTCCTTGTACGCCAGTTCCTCCTTGAGCACCGGTGGCCCCTTGAACGCCGGCTCCGGTTACACCTTGAGCCCCCGTGGCTCCTTGTACGCCAGTTCCTCCTTGAGCACCGGTGGCCCCTTGAACGCCGGCTCCGGTTACACCTTGAGCACCATGGGCGCCTTGGACTCCTTGCGCGCCTTCGGATCCAGCCACACCGCGCAGTCCCGCAACACCGCGAAGTCCTCGAAGGCCACGTGCTCCCGTCTCCCCCCGAAGACCTTGATTTCCTTGAAACCCTCGAGGCCCTCGAGGACCTGGGGCCCCGCTCGCGCCTTGCGCGCCTTGGGCACCTTGTAAGCCAAGCAAGCCTTGCGAGCCAATAGCCCCCGGATTGCCCCGGTTCTCATGGTTCGATGAAAGAAGTTGAGCATCAACGACCCGCTCTGCTTGCAGCGCCCACGTTCCGCTCTGTCTGGAGACAAACGTGGTGTTCTGAGGTTCGTAGCTAGCGTCCACACCACCCCACGGCGCTGTGCTCGTTACCGTGGTCGACAAGTTTGTCGGGCCAACTCGAAACGAAGGTGAAGCCGTAACCGCAGAAGCGAAGACCGCTGGTTGAAACGGTCGGTAATCAACGGGCACGAAACCACGTGCTTCAAACATGGTTTGTGCGGCCACCGAATTCACCGCTACCGAGACGCTGCCCACGAGCACCGCAGCTCCGGCCAAGGTTTGGCGCTGGTTCAGTCGCTTCTTGGGCGTGTAGCGACCATCGCCCCTCGAAGATGACGGTTGGTGATTGTTTTCGTTACCCATTGGCATATATCGCAACTTCGAGAACCCAATTCCTGCGTAAATCCGTGCCTTTTCGCTAGGCACCATCAAGGTACTGTGCTCTGATCCAAAAAATAGGGGCACAAGGTAATCACTAGGTGAGGACAGGATTAACTAAGAAACACAATTTTCTGTAAATCTGGTGGCAATCTGTCCCTACCAATAGGCCCATTTCGGCCTTAATCCTTGGTTTTTTCGATGACCGGTAGGATGCACGCAATGAGCACCTCCTCAGCGGTCACTGCTACGAGCCGATTTAGTGTGACGCCCAAGCGATTCTCACAGTTGGCGCTGGCAACGTTTATCGCGCTTGGATTGATCATTTTGAGTGGCGCAGCCGTACGCCTGACCGGTTCAGGGCTTGGCTGCCCTGACTGGCCATCGTGTTATCACCATCAGCTTCAGGCGTCGGCGTCCATCCACCCAATCATCGAATTCGGCAATCGTCTCGTTACTATCGCCATCACCGTCTTGATTGGCGTCACGATCGTGGCCGCTCACGTGCGCAAGCCTCGTCGCCGAGACTTGATCCTCTTGAGCTGGCTCCTCGCCCTTGGTGTCATCGGCGATGCCGTTTTGGGTGGCATCGTGGTGTACACGAAGCTCAACCCCTACCTTGTGTCGATTCACATGTGGTTGTCCATTGCCATGCTGGTTGTCGGCATCGTGCTCTTCCACCGTTCCAAGTATCAATATGGAACCGGCGCTCGTGCCGAGGTGGCCAACGAAGCAACTCAACGCGTCGCCCGAGTTATCTCAGCGGTCTTCGCGCTGGTTATCATTGCCGGTACCGCAACCACGGGATCGGGACCACATGCTGGCGGTAGTCAAGGACAGCTCGTGGCCAAACGACTTCCCTTCGCCCTTCGTGACGTTGTCATGGCCCACGCGGCGATCGCGACCGCCTTTGTCGGTCTCGTCGCAGCCACGTTCATCATTCTCGAAAGCATCGGAGCTCCTCAACGACTTCGAGGAGGCGCACGACGACTCCTCATCGTGAGTTGCATCCAAGGCGCAATTGGCTTTATTCAATACGCCACGCACCTTCCCGCCTGGCTCGTCGAGATTCACGTCCTCGGAGCGGTCAGCCTGACTATTGGCGTCACGAATTTCCAACTCGGCCAAGTTGCAAGGGATAAAGAGGCCTGGGCCATCAAGACGCCACGCCAAATGCCGGCGTAACGCCCCACCTCAATATCGCGAGTAAACTCTTCATTCCTTGGTCCCATCGTCTAGCGGCCTAGGACGCCTCCCTTTCAAGGAGGTAGCACGGGTTCAAATCCCGTTGGGACTGCCAATCACACCATTCTTGAGGCGGCGATGCAAAGCAAGCGTCAGCACTGACCTTTCGGTGTTGCTCATCCTTCGCATGATTGCGCTGCGGGTTACTGCGCGAGGACTTCGAAACTGGCCACAACCGCAATTGCTAGGTCATTTGCATCTCGAGCTATGGAGATTCTGAGTTTCATCTCTCGACTACTTCCATCGCCACACAGCACAGGAACGTCAAAGGATCCGTCAGGGAAGCGTTCAAGAAAATGAGCGAAGTTATCTTGCCAAGCGCTGCGGAATCCCAGCCAGTGTTCTTCGCGAAATTCAAGAGGGATGAACACATCCATCAAGGCACCCGTAGCCACCTCTGAGCGGTGACCCGTAAGCGAAGCGAGCGCATCGCTCCAATAACAGATAACGCCGCGAGCATCACACACAACAAAGGCTGCTGAATCAACTCCTGTCATCGAGACTCCTTCTTGGCGCTTATTTGGCAAAGAAGAACTCAATAGGAATGTTGTCTGGGGTCCGAGCGGTCAGCACGACGCCGTACTGCACATCCTCAATGGGTCCGTGGACCACACCAAGTCCATCGAGCTTTTCAGCCCAGGCATGAACTTCTTCTGGCGTCTTACATTCAAAGCCAAGGTGATCAAGTCCAGGCTGAAGGTGATTAAAGCGTGCAGCAGGGTCTCCCGCTTTGTGCTGGATCAGGGCAATACGCAGATCGTCAAGATCAGGCCACGTCAGTCGCGTCCGGAAGAAATCGTCAAATTCTCGCTCCACAATGTCAGCAGGGCCAAACACGGACTGAAACCACTCAACATGGGATTGAATGTCAGTGACGGTGAGGGTGATGTGGTGGATTGGATAGGTTGCGCTCATCAGTTCTTGCTCTCTTTCACTAAGGACGCCAGCGAGCATAACCATGATCTGGTTATTTCACTCGCGATAGATCTGCATATCCTTCGACTTGCTTGAATGTCGTTGAGGGCACCGTGGTTCACCAACAACAGGCGCTGCACGCTCCTCGCTTCAACTTCCCCAGCGTTGTGACGTTGGCCTGAATGCACATGTGCAATCGTCGGGCCTAGGTTTAGGGCATGACCCGCTCCTTGGTATTCCCAAAGATCGAGGTGCGAGATCTGCAAGGTACTGATCTGATTCTCCCTAGGGATTTCGCCGGGAAGTGGAATCTCGTCATCGTGGCATTTCGTCGAGGCCAGCAGCGCCTTGTTGATTCCTGGGTTCCCCATCTTGAAGCACATGCCTTGGGTGATCCGGAGTTTCGTTTCTACGAACTCCCCGCCTTGGCGCGAATGTGGGCTCCAGCCCGAGGATTCATGGATGGAGGTATGGCAGCGGCCATCAAAGACCCGGTGATCTTGCAGCGTACGCTTACGACCTATGGAGATCTCGGTCGGGTGACCCAAGCGCTATCGATCACTTCTCGTTCGACGATTTCCCTCTTCCTCGTTAACCGGGATGGACAGGTTCACTGGAAGACAGAGGGTGGCTACCGCGAATCAGCGTTCACTGACCTTGAACGCGTCCTCGCCACCTTGTCATAAGTTTTGGTTGCGAGCGCTAAGGCTACGTGGCTTAGTATTCAGTCATGAATCCCCACCTTGTTCTCGTTCATGGTGCCTGGCATAACGCTGATGCATTCTCCGCACTCCGCGAACTTTTGGCTCAGCGAAGAATCGATAGCTCAGTCGTGGAACTCGGCAGTGTTGCCGCCGAGGGAGAAGCAATTGGCGATATGTACCAAGATGCCGAACGGGTACGGGACGCCATCGACGCGCTCGATCGACCTTGTTATGTGCTCGCCCACTCCTACGGCGGAGTTCCCGTCAGCCAAGGACTCGAAGGAGCCACCAATGTCCAAGGCCTTATCTTCCTCACGGCCTTTGTCTTAGGCCGAGGCGAAACTTTGTTCGAAGCCTGCGGAAGTCAAGATCCTCCCTGGTGGCTTCGAAGCGATGACAACACGAGGGTGGTGCCTCAAGACCCGTCGTCGATCTTCTACAACACCTGTGACAAGGAAACGGCCCGTTTGGCTGAACAGAGCTTGCGGACACAAAGCTTGTCCTCTTTCACCCAGCCCCTCACTCACTGTGCCTGGGAGAGCATTCCTTCTACGTACATCACGTGTTCGCTTGACAACGCCATTCCGCTCTTTGCCCAAGAAGCCATGGCCCAACGCACCACAACAGTTCACGCTCTCGAAACCGACCACTCACCATTTCTGAGCGACCCCCAAACCCTCGCTGACATCATTGCCACCACCATGGGGGCTAAAAACGCCGACTAGCGACGCCCCGCATGGTCGGGCTTACACGAATCAGCTCCTTGGCTTTGAACACAGCTCTCACAGAGCAAGATCAGTGCCCGACATTCAAGGTTTGCGCAATTGACGTAGTTCTTGGTCGGCGAATCACACGACTCACATTTACTTATGACCCGAGTGTGATTTGAAAAATCAACGGCCAAGCGTTCATCAAAAACGAAGAGTGATCCTTCCCATAGACCGTCATCGCCAAAGGCCTCGCCGTAACGGACGATTCCACCATCGATTTGGTAGACCTCTTGGAAGCCTCGGTTCTTCATCAACACGCTCAAGATTTCACATCGAATGCCACCCGTGCAGTAGGTGACAATGGGCTGGGATTTGAAATCGTCGTACTTGCCACTCTCTATCTCGGCAATGAAGTCATGCGTGGTTTTCACATCAGGAACAATGGCATTTTTGAAACGGCCGATGGCCGCTTCAAAGGCATTGCGACCATCAAAGAACACCACTTCATCACCCCGCTCGGCAATGAGATCATTCACTTGGGCCGGCGTCAAGTGAACACCGCCATTCACTACCCCTTGCTCATTAACTTCAATCTCTTGTGGCACCCCGAAGGCCACCAGCTCATCGCGAACTTTGACGCTCAGTCGAGGAAAATCTTCACCCGTTCCCTCTGACCACTTGAAGTCGATCTGTTTGAAGGGTTCGTAGCGCTTCATCGCTCGCACATATTTCTTGACGGCTTCCATGGGCCCACCAACGGTGCCATTGATGCCGTGGTGAGAAATAATGATGCGGCCTTTGAGACCCAAGCTCTCACAAAGGACGCGTTGGAACTGATGGATCGCTTGCGGATCACGAAGCGGCGTGAAGCAGTAAAACAACAAAATCTTGGGTTCACGCACGTCTTGATTGTAGGCAACGGTGCGCGGGCCAAGAATCGGTGGCTTACTATTCGTCACTAGCCTGTAGATCCCGTGGCGATTCTTCTCGACCTCCAACACGTTGTCCTTGAGGGCTCGGATCGCACCCTGCTTGCCGACCTCTCGCTGACCATTTCCGACGGAGATCGCATCGGTGTCGTTGGCATCAACGGCGCAGGTAAGTCAACCTTGCTACGCATTGTGGCCGGTGAACTCACCCCTGATGCTGGCCAGGTACATCGAGGCAAACACAGCTCTATTGGTTTTCTTCACCAAATTCCATCCTTGCCAGCAGGAACGGTTCGCGATGCCTTGGGCCCTGGCTGGGAAGTCGACGCTGCTCTAGATCGGCTCTCGATGTTGGAACACGTCGACACCTCGATTGATTCGCTATCGGGAGGTCAGCTCAAGCGCGTTGCGCTCGCAAGAATTTTTTCCCAATCTCATGACCTGTTGATTCTCGATGAACCAACCAACCACCTCGACCTTGCCGCTATCGAGTGGCTGGAACAACAGATCATTGCTTTCCGAGGTGCAGTGGTTCTGGTGAGTCACGATCGCTTTCTCCTCGATCAGGTGACGAACCGCATGATCGAAATTGATCGGGGCCGCAGCTATCTCCATTCAGGGGGATACGCGAAGTTGTTGGAAACCCAGGCTGAACGCGAAGCACAAGCAATCTCTGCCGAAGCTGTTCGTCAGAATCTTGCTCGGCGAGAACTCGCATGGCTCCGTCGTGGCGTGAAGGCTCGGTCCACCAAACCCCAAGCACGCATTGATGCGGCGAATCGCCTTCTTGGTACCAAGAAGGAGGCTGCCGCTCGTGAAGGAAGTCTCGATCTCGCCACCGACATGCCAAGACTCGGCGACACCGTCATCAAAGCCCACGAGATTCACTTTGCCTACGAGCCGGGACGCGACATCATTCGCGATGTCACTTTGGATCTCGGACCGGGTGATCGCGTTGGCATTGTTGGTCCCAACGGTGCGGGAAAGTCGACCTTGGTGAGTCTGTTGGCCCAACACCGTGTACCTGATCAAGGGACGCTCAAACACGGGCCAACGGTCAAACTCGCATACTTTGACCAACAGGGTTCGAGCTTTGATGCAACCAAGACGGTGCAAGAGCTGGTCGCAGGACCCCATGGCGTGCCCGGTTGTCCAGCCGATCTCACTTTGATGAAGCGATTTTGGTTTACCGGCGCCTTGCCGTTAGCAAAAGCCAAGGATCTCTCAGGTGGTGAGCGTCGTCGACTCCAACTTTTGCTCGCACTCGCCGAGCGGCCCAATGTCTTGATCTTGGACGAACCAACAAACGACCTCGATCTTGAGACCATTCGACTCATCGAAGAGTTTCTCGCCGAGTGGCCTGGCACCGTGATCGTCATTTCTCACGATCGGGCTTTTTTAAGTCAAACAACCGATCGACTGTTGGAAGTCAAAGCAGACGGCACCTTGGCTGAGGTGCCAGGCGGCATTGACGCGTGGATTGCACGCGCCGCCGGTGTCGCGACAAGTCTAAGCGAAGACACCGATGAGGAAAGCTCGCAATCGAAATCAAAACTGCTGCGAGAGACTGAAAAAGAGATGGCTCGTCTCGAGCGACAAATCGCCAAGTTGAACGAGAAACTCCTGACGATCACCGATTATGAAGAAGCAGGGCGCGTCAACAAGGAACTCTTGACGCTGCGGCAATCACTCAGTGACGCTGAAGAACGGTGGCTCGTTCTCGGTGATGCGTAATCACCCGTGAATTATTGAGGATCCATCGGCGGCGATACCTCGGTGAGATCCGCAATACGATCAGGAAATTGCATGGCCCCAACGAGGGCATCACCCATCGAGGTGCGTCGCCCATCGCTATGGATGGCACCAGACCAGCCATTGAGTTGCTGATAGGCATCAGCGCTGAACAAGATCAGTGATCCAATACCACGACGTCGCCAGGCGGGTGCCACAAAGACTTGATCGATGACGCCACCATCACACCACCAGCGAACGGCTCCGGCTTGTTGATCGCTCTTGATGGGTAGCGAAAAGAATTGAGCATCCGAGATGACCGTTCCCGGTGCAAAATCATCGGTCGCAAAGGCAACGAGATTCACGGCTCGAGGCTCAGCGTCTCGCTCCAACACTTCAACAAACCAAAGATTCGGGCTGTGCTCAAGTGCCATGGCACTGGGTAGCACTCGGGCATGACCTTGTTCATCGAGGCCGCAGCGCCAGTGAACGTACATGCCTTCGGTGTCAATGGGATCATCCAGAATCACTCCATCGGGTTGGGCGTGATCAATGATGCACCGCATTTGCCATCTCGCTCCGGGGAGCGATTGTTCCCGCACGTACCATGCAGGCGTACCTACCGGGGGTGCTGAAGGGTCAATGGTCGCCATCGATGGCGAGTGCGCTACGAAACTCGACGGCTGCGGCGTCGAATGCCAAGGACAAGGCCACCAATTGCTACGAGTGCCACAGCAATACCCGCGAGCAATCCTTGATCGCTACCCGTTGACGGCAAGGTCGGTGTCGTCGTGGTGGTAGTTGGAGATGTCGTCGTCGTCGTGGTCGAAGCGGTCGACGTTAAGGCAAAGTGAATGAGGTTGTTGTGAGCTCTGAGATCCATGCCGACTGCTTGGAGCATGATAAATCCGGTAAATCCAAGGAAGCTGCAGTTGGGATTCACCGTGGTGTTGGTTGAGGTAAAGAGTGATTGAATCGCGCTGGTGAGGCCCGTAAACACGGCTGAGGTTTGATCTCCCCCTCCATAAGTACTGGCGCAGGCATTAGAACCGTTTTGCATGAGATCTGAAAACAGAGCGATTTCTGCTGCTTTATTCGTGTCAGAGTTCGGGATGGCATTGCTTACCTTGGCAATCAAGGCTTGCCCCACCGTGCTGCTCGGACTGATGCTGCCAAAAGATGTTGAGGGATCCACCGTCGTGGCGATCGCGGACGGGAAAGTGGCCACTCGAACATCAGAGGGCAAATTGGATCCGTAACTGACCGTCACCGAAGTTGGCGTCATGGCTCCGGTTGGCGATCCTGAGAGGGTCTGAGTCAAGGTGTAAGAAACACCAACCATGGGAACCGCGTAATACCCATCGCCTGGGTAACTAAACGCCCCATCGGTGGCCGGCCAGTTACTCATGCCAAAGGAATTGTTTGTGCTTGTTGCCCAATCTTGTTGATTGGTCCACGCAAGCGTCGGAGCACAGGTCACCGTGTGGGTACCGTCCGAGACCGTAATCAAGGGAATGAGATCGGTGCCAAGGACCGCAGGCGTGCTCAGCACATGGTTCGGGTCTTCAATGGTGAACTTTGCCAATTCCGCCGTACCTTTGCCCAGACCAAAGTATGGCGTGCAGGACTCATATTGACTGGCGGTCACCGCAGCATCGTGGATTGCGTGTGCGTCGTGAGTGGCTGAGGTTGCGGCCCCCGCATTAACAGCCATTCCCGCCACTGGTACGGCCGATGCCATGGCACCCACTCCAAGAGCCAAGGTCGCGCGCGACAAGGTGCCCTTGCGGGGCGAGACGTCATGGATCTCGGTGCCGTGTGATTCGAGAGATGCTGCGTTCATGCTCTAAGCGTACCGGAGTTAGGCCTTTGGTTTCCTACACCTCTCCATAAGGTGCCTGTGTCTTGGTAGTAAGCATTTTGCTTTTGGGGATTCAGCATTTTCTAGGCCAACAAGGACGGATCGCTGCAAGCATTGAAGGCATTGAAGGCATTGAAATGTTGTCAAGCGCTTGTTCTGATTAGGATCGAAACCTGCCGTTGGTGCCAGCGATACCTGCACCATTGGTTGCCCCGGCCTTTAACCAATTTCTTTTTACTACCGGTATCTGAGATGCATAACCTTCTGGAGATCATGACGTGAACTTCCCTCGCCTCCACCTCATTGCCCTCGACTGCCCAGATCCCTTTGCATTGGCCAGCTTCTATTCAGCCTTGACTGGTATTCCTGTAGAGACATGGCCGGGCTATGACCCTGCCGAGATACCTGGCATTGATCTTGTTCATGGGTCTGGTCCCACCCTGAGCTTTCAGCGCGTCGACAATTACCTTGCTCCGACGTGGCCTGGGGGTTCGGTTCCTCAACAGATCCATCTGGACTTTGCTGTCGATGACCTTGACGAAGCGGAACACCATGCCTTGAGCATCGGCGCACGAAAGGCTGAGCATCAGCCAGGCGAATCATTTCGGGTGTTCCTTGACCCTGTCGGTCATCCTTTTTGCTTGATTCTGGATCAGGGATAACGATTGCGAGGACCATCCCCCTCGTTCGCATTTCGACGCACTCAGGCGTGACGAGGGCGCTTTCGCTACGCTTTGGGCACCGAATTGCGAAGAGGAGTCATCCGTGTCGCACACCAGCCCACCGCAAGTGCCCGCCGATATTCCAGCCACGATCGCGGCAACCAAACAGAAACTTCGAAGCAGTATCGGTGACGTGGCTGGAGCCTTTGAGATCGTTCGCGCACAGGTACTCGACCGCATAGAAGAAATTAGAGTCCTTCAAGCACAAGGTTCCTCGGTGTGGCCAGAAGTCAATTTCTCAGACATCGCCGCTAATACGGTTTCAGATGCAAGCAAAGTTGCGGTTAAGCGATTCGGCTGTGCCGTAGTCCGGGGAACCTTCCCCCGAGAACAAGCGCAAGCGTGGGATGACCAACTCGCGGCCTATCTCGAGGAGAACCGCTTCTTCGAGACCTATGAATATCGAGACGACGGATTCTTTACGTCTCTAGCCAAAACTCGACCCTCCATCTTTCCCATTTATTGGTCAAAACCTCAGATCGAAGCTCGACAAGACGACAACATGGCTCTAACCCGACGGTTCATGAACTCCTTCTGGCGACATGAATCGGAGGGTCGTGTGTGGTTCGATCCCACGCGTGATTCGCACTACCCCGATCGCATCCGTCGCCGGCCTCCTGGGACCAATTCCGACGGCCTCTCTCCCCACTCGGATTCTGGGGCCCTAGAACGCTGGCTTGAGCCTGCCTACCATCAGGTCTTCCGACACATCTATCAAGGCAATCCAGACCGCTATGACCCATGGGATGGAGCGTACCGACCGCTTGTCGAAGAGTACGACACGCCAAGGCGCTGCTCGACCTTTCGCACCTTCCAAGGATGGACGGCTCTGTCGGATATGAAATCCGATCAAGGAGTACTCCACACCATCCCTATTCCCGAAGCCATTACCTATCAGTTACTGCGCGCACTTCAATCAGATATTGACGATGATGATCTTTGTGGCGCGGGGCCCTCTCAGACGCTTGGCATCTTTGAGCGCTACCACGCAGAGCTCTTTAATGGGCTCGTGCCCATCCCGGACGTTGAACCTGGGGACACGGTGTGGTGGCACTGCGACATGATCCATTCGGTGGGACCTGTTTTCAATCAGCAAGGTTGGGGCAACGTCATGTACATCCCGGCGAGCCCGTGGTGTGACAAAAATGAAGCCTATGCCCGCCAATGTGGTGAGGCTTTCTCAGAAGGAAGGAGTCCACGAGACTTTGCCAATGAAGACTACGAAATCTCGTGGCAAAATCGTGCGACATTTGCAGATTTGAATGAACGGGGCCAAGCACAACTGGGCCTGAGTTGGGAGTCGTGACACCAATGAACATGATTGAAGCTATTGAACCGAGATTCAGTGTGCCCGAGCAAGGCAGCGAACGAGAGACCCTCACGGGATATCTCACCTTTTACCGCCAAACCTTGGTGAACAAGTGTGCGGGCTTGACCTTTGATCAGCTCACCACCCGCTCAGTACCTGCAACCAACATGACCTTGCTTGGCCTCATCCGTCACGCCGTTACGGCCGAGCAACACTGGTTCGAGCGAATTATGCCGGGCAACAAGGTCACCTGGAAATTCATCTCTCGGGAAGATCAAGACGGCGACTTTGACGATCTCGAGAGCCATTCGTTGGCCGAAGTCATGGCCATCTTTGAAGGTACCTGCGCTGCGAGTGATGCCGAGATAGCCGCTCGGGACCTTGACGATCTCTCGATCGGCGACACACATCACGGGAAGGTAAGTCTTCGCTGGGTACTGAATCACATGATTGAGGAATACGCGCGCCACTGTGGCCATGCTGATCTGATTCGCCAAAGCATCGATGGGGCGACTGGCTACTAAGCGACTCCCACGAATTTTGGTGTCGTGGCAATACGATCAAGATCATGAATCCCCTTGAGATCAATCTGATTATTTGCGCGGGTGCGTGCGTCGGTGTGTGGCTGCTCTCGATACTCACCGGAGACACGTCTTGGGTTGACCGGATCTGGTCGATCATTCCCTTTATGTACCTCTGGGTCTTTGCCTGTAGCGCTCATTTGCACAGCATCACGCTCAATCTCATGGCAGTAGTCGCCACCATGTGGGGTGCACGGCTCACCTTTAACTTTGCGCGCAAGGGTGGTTACTCAGGCATGGAGGATTATCGCTGGGAGGTATTGCGTCAATCGATGAGCAAGACCCAGTTCCAGCTCTTCAATATCTTCTTCATCACCATTTACCAGAACATCTTGTTGCTGCTCATTACCCTGCCCGCCTGGACTGTGTTTCAGCATCATCAGGGAAGTTGGGCGAACACCACAAGCAGCCCGACTGTCAGTGTCTGGGTCTACGTCATTGCGGTCTTGTTTGTGCTCTGCACGCTTGGCGAGATGATTGCTGATCAGCAGCAATGGAATTTCCACAAGACCAAACACGCACAACTCGAGGCCGGTCAGACTCCCACGGCGAATTTTCTCACCACCGGACTTTTTCGCTATTCGCGCCACCCCAATTACTTCTTTGAAATTGCTCAGTGGTGGCTGCTGTTCTTCATCGCCGTCGTTGCTGTTGGCTCACTGTGGCAATGGACGGTGCTCGGCGCTGTGTTGCTCTCGCTGCTCTTTGAAGGCTCAACTCGTTTCACCGAGAAGATCTCTCGTTCGAAATATCCCGAATACGCCGGCTATCAAGCCAGCACGTCGGCGGTAATCCCTTGGTTCAACAAGAGAAGGTCGGCCTCTGCAGGGAGTTAACTCACCATCTTGATCAGTGAAGCGATCTTGCCCGGTGACAAGGCTCTCCGAGATCGCAACACCACCGCAGGTTCAATCCAGTCGGGCTCGAACTTGGAGCGAAACTGATTAATTCCGGCAAAGCGGTAGCGATGGTCAAACACGCTTACGAGGCGATTACCTAGAAACCCCAACTGGTACTCCTGCTTGGTCTCACCCGTTGGGCTCCAAAACGGTAACGGCCCATTGGATGCCACCTGGTAGCCCTCATCTCTAAAGGTATCGAGGCTTAAGGCCATTGCACCTTCGAGCGCACCGCGCAGGGCGCTCGGTTCTCTCACGGGATCTTGGAGATACCAGCCAGATGACGAGACTGGCGAGCAAGCGATGGAGGCCACAATCCGACCATCATGTTCGGCCACGAAATAACGACGAGATGCCATGAGTTCAGACCAAGAGGTGCGAAGGAATGAATCGACTGTTCGTTCTTTGCGCTCTGCTTTCCACAACCGTTCAACTGCTTCCAATCCCAACGCATCAGCATCGGTGCTCTGTGGATGCGCCTCTCGCCAACTCACGCCATGGCGAGCGGCAAAGTTCATGGCGAGGCGGACTTTTTCGCGGCGCTTGCCACGCAGTGACCACGACGCAAGATCAAGATAGGCCTCGAACCCAATTTGGAGCGCGATCATGCCGTCATCAACCCCAGCATCGGCCGTAGCTTGATCGACTTCCAGCACGTACAGCGCCTTGTTTGACCTTTCGGCATGATTCTTGAGGTCCCTCAGCAGTGCTGCGCGAGTCTCAGCATCTATTCCCACGGGAGAACGCCACGACACAATGGCTCGCCGCGCTTCGAGGAAAGCAATGAAACCGCTGCGCTTTGCGTTCATGATGACGTGCCATGGATCAGGTCCGAGCACGCTGAACTGGCCCGCTTGGTGAGCATGTTCAGCCAAGATGGCCGTCACGTCGCGACGGACTACCTCCAAGGGCACGACATTGCCATGGGCTGCCTCGAACATCAGGATTAACCCTAGAACCCATCGACCTATCGGCCTACGATTCAACTATGGCCATCAATCACCGGCGCGCTCGCGCCACCCACATGCCGGTCTTCGACACGTTGGAAGAAGAACGCGAACATCGTAAGCAACGACTTGCGGGTGCCCTTCGAGTTTTTGGAAAGCTGGGCTTCTCAGAAGGCGTGGCCGGTCACATCACCGTGCGTGACCCCGTCGACACCGATCACTTTTGGGTCAATCCTTTCGGCATGAATTTCTCTCAGGTGCGCGTTTCAGATCTGCTTCTCGTGAATCACGACGGCGAGGTCATCCACGGCGATCGACCCGTCAACAAAGCGGCCTTCATCATCCATGGAGCCGTTCACAAGGCTCGACCCGATGTGATCGCCGCCGCCCACGCTCACTCGATCTACGGCAAAGCATTTTCATCACTGGGCAAACTGCTCGACCCCATCACGCAAGATGCCTGCATCTTCTTCGAAGACCATGCGCTCGTCACTGATTTTGGTGGCCGCGTGGTCTTTGAATCTGAAGGTGGAGAAGCGCTCGCCGCAGGCCTCGGATCCCACAAAGCTGCAATCCACCAAAACCATGGTCTCTTTACGGTGGGCCAAAGTGTGGAAGAAGCAGCCTTTTGGTTTATCTCCATGGAGCGCTCCTGTCAGGTTCAACTACTCGCTGAGGCGGCCGGGACGCCGAAGCTCATCGATCCCGACGATGCTCGCTACACACGAGACGTCACAGCCTTTCCTTTGGCTGGATGGTTCAGTTTTCAACCATTTTGGGATGCCATCGTCGAAAGCGATCCAGAACTTTTTGAGTAATTCGGGCCCCGGAGTCGCAGGCTCGCCTGCGGTGTAGGATGTTCATCCGCTCGCGTTAGCGCGTGAGTGGATACCAGGACCTGTGGTGCAGCCTGGAGTGCACGCCGCCCTGTCAAGGCGGAGGTCGCGGGTTCAAATCCCGTCAGGTCCGCTCGGAGTTCTCCCTAACCGGGAGAACTTTCCTGGTCGAGTAGCTCAGTTGGCAGAGCGCGCGCCTGAAAAGCGTGAGGTCACCGGATCGACGCCGGTCTCGACCACCAGGTGTTGACGGCTCATCGCGACAATGAGCAGCTCAAGAATGCTTAGATTCTTGAGCCTTTCCGCCTGAGACCAAGCACTACTCCTGCCGAGAGCAGCCCAGATCCACAGAGCGCGATGATTCCGAGCGGTGCTCCGGTATCGGGCAATGGCGTTGGTCTGATCGTCGACGTCGTTGAACTCGTCGTGGTCGTCGTCGAAGCCACCACCACCGTGATCGTGGTGGAAGGCGCTGAAGAAACCGATGCGGACGAGGTAGCAACCACACTCACCCGATAGGTGCCAGCCCCGAGACCAGTCAGGGCGCAAGAAGTCTGGGGCGCGGCAATGGCACAGGTTGAAGATCCAGGGGACGCCGTGACGACATAGCGAGCGGCACCGCTTGCGGCACTCCACGCAATCGTGGTTGAACCGCGCGATGGGGTTGTGGCATTGACCCCCGTTGGTATTGCAGGTACCGGGTTCATCACCCAGAGGTGCTGAGTCGCTGAGGACATATCAGCAGTGTCGAGGGCAAGGAGTCCACTATGCCAAGGGGCGGCATCGCTCCACACCAGGGTCTGGGGTGCATAGACGAGATTCGAAGGACTGAGCGTCACGGGCACCGCACTTGTAGCGCCAGCGGGGAGTTCATAAAGACTTCCCGACAGACCACCGCTCGTAGGATTCGTCACGGTGGAGTTATAAGCGACCAACCAGACGTTGCCTTGGTTATCTGTCGTAAGGGGCCCGTAGGTATCAAGCGACGAAGCGAGTGTGGAGCAGGTTGGTGTTTGCGTCCCCGTGCCAGAGAGCGGCCCACTGCAAAGTTCGGCATGAGCAGGAGACGAGGTCGTTTCTGCAGCAAACACCACGCTCGTTCCGGCAACCGTTAGGGCCCCACCAGCAGCACCAGTGCCAGCCAACACAGGGTGGGGAGTCGCGCATGAGCCTGTTTGAGGGGTAGCAACACACTGCGAAACATCGCTGAAGGACTTCACACCAAATCCACCAGTGAGATCACTCACATACATGGTGTCATTGGCCGAATCGTAGAACACACCCCCGTAATACAGGGTGTTGTAGCCATAGAGGTCATTGCTCAAAGTGAACGTAGTCGTGCCGCCCGTCGCCGTCGTGGGAAGTACCCAGATGTAGTTGCCGTTCGCCACAATGAGCGACGAACTACCGGCAATAGTGGCCCACTGAATTGACATGAGACCCGCCGATACGTGTGTCGATCCGGTGTCGTAACAAAGATTCTGCTTCGTCACCGTTCCCGTTGTTGACACTTCAATAAATCCCTGACCGCAGTCGCTGAACATCGAAGAAGTCGCGAGAAAGTAGGAATTACCAGATGCGTCCACGGTGCTGCCCACTACCTGCACCGAGTTTGCCAGCGACAAAGGCGATGCGAAGGCTGGCTTGACCGCCATGACGGGTGCCGACGGGGTGGCATCCACTGCGTGAGCTGCAAGAAGCGAGCTGACGATGAACCCCAGCACCATCACGATTGAGGCGAAGGTGGTAGTGGGCCCTGAAAAACGAAGGGAAGGAAGAACCATGCAATGACTTTAGTTATTGCAGATACCACGCATAAGGGCCGAAGGTCCCATACCGGCCAGTACTACCAGGATCCCTAGGCGCTCAGCTGAGCGGCAAGTTCCCCGTTGATCTCTTGTTGCTCTTGCACCCACGGGTAGTCATCCCAGGTAACCAAGATTGGCTTCTTGAGTTCCTTCGCTAAGGCGTCATCCTTCGCGCCTTTGGCAATGAGCTGCTGAGCTTCGCTGCGCAGATTCACGATGTCCACCGAAACCTGTGAGCGGTCGACTCTAATGATGCGGCGGTTTCGCTCCAACAGATCTCGATGCTCACCGAGACCACGGCGCAATTGCCACACCATCGTTGCAAAGCGAGGTGGAATTTGACTCGTCGCGGCATCGGGCCACAACTGCTCACCGAGTTCGGGAACGCGAAGTTCCCCATTCTCATCAAGGGCAAGCAAAAAGAGGGCCTGGGCGGCGTGGCGCGTTGGAAAAGCCACTTCAGTTCCAGCGATGGCTATGCGCGGCTCACCAATTGCTTGCAAGTGAAGCAGCCCATTTGAGTTGTTTGGAGTTTCCGTAGATGCAACCATTTGTCTCGCAAGATGTTTGCAGAGGGCTGTGACATCACTGGCGATTTTTGATGAAACTTTGGCAAATTCATATGTAAGTCTCACTTTTTTTTCGGTAAATGAAACGATTCATAGCCAGAATTTGCCTACTCGAAGGAGATGCCACCTTCGTAGTCAAAGCCCAAATCCGGGGCGGTAAACACCGCTTTAAATGCCAGACCCTCTCGGCGTGCCATTTCTGCAACACTGCCACCGCGATCCACCAAAGACGTCAACAACACCACTTCGGCGCCAAAATCTTGCACCGCATGAGCCGCTTCAAGCAGCGAGGTACCTCTCGTAACCGTGTCCTCGGTGATGACAACTCGGTCTCCAGGCTGCAATGCACCGGCAATCCGACCACCGGCTCCGTGATCTTTAACTTCTTTGCGAACACTGAACGCACGCAGCATTCGTCCCTTGCTCGCCGCGATGCCAGCGGTTATGAATGAGACCGGGTCGGCGCCCATCGTCAAGCCACCAATGGCAGTGGCATCATCGGGAAGCAGATCCAATATGGCCTCGGCCACCAACACCATCGCTTCGGGACTACACACCGTTTGCTTGGAGTCGATGAACCAGCTCGACCGGAGTCCCGACTTCAAGACAAAGTCGCCCGTTTTAACCGAATGGGTCAGCAAGTGTTGGCGCAGTTGCTCGCGGTCACTCATGCCATCACCACTGATCGGGGTCCACGGTCAATACTTCCAATCGCTGCTGCGGTGAGTCCAGCAGATTCAAAGTGGGCAAGGACGCGATGGGCATCACTTGCCTCCACACAGGCAATCATGCCAATTCCCATATTGAAGACTCGGTCCATTTCAGCTCGCTCTACGGGCCCTTCAGTCTTGATCATGTCAAATATGGCTGGCACGATGAGTTCGGATCGATCAATCGTTGCCGTCACGCCTTCTGGAAGGACTCGAATCAGATTTCCGGCAATACCCCCACCAGTGATGTGCGCAATCGCGTTCACTGACCCGGGAAGGCCACGCAGCAAATCAACAATGGTGGCCGCATAGATCACCGAAGGCTCCAACAAGAGATCACCAAGGGTCCGGCCATCCATCATCACTTCATCGAGCTGGTGGCCAGCTCGCTCCAAGAGCACATGGCGCGCCAAGGTAAAGCCATTGGAGCGCAAGTTTGGTGACGCAATGCCAATAAGGACATTGCCCGCTTCCACGCGGTGAGGGCCTAGTTCTTCTCCGCGCTCAACGACCCCAACGGAGAAGCCAGCGACATCAAGATCGTCGACCTTCATGACTCCACCATGCTCCGCTGTTTCTCCGCCAAGCAAGGAGCACCTCGCTTGGCGGCAACCATGAGCAATACCGGTCACCACGTCGGCGATGCGGTGAGGCGCAATCGCCCCCACCGCTATGTAATCAAGGAGAAAGAGCGGTTCAGCGCCCACGCACACCAAATCGTCGACGCACATCGCCACGAGGTCAATACCTATGGTGTCAAAGCGATCCATGAGGCGTGCCACTTCTAATTTGGTTCCCACCCCATCGGTTGAAGCCACGAGCACTGGTGCTTGATAGCGCTGGGTATCGAGAGCGAAGAGTCCGCCAAAGCCACCGATGCCACCAAGCACCTCAGGTCGTTTCGTACTGGCAACGACGTCTTTGATGCGATCAACCACTGCATCGCCAGCATCGATGTCAACGCCAGCCGCAGCATAGGTAACGGGTTCGCGCTCTGACATCAGACCCCCGGAAGAGAACGTTGAAGTTGTGGGCCGTCTTGATCTTGCACGGCTTGTTTGGACGTTGGTGACTCAAGCGGAACCGACGTTGGATAGTCCCCCGTCAAACACGCATCACAAAAACCTCCGGCTTCGCCGATGGCATCGCGCAGGTTCTCAATTGAAATGAAGGCCAGTGAATCGCAACCAATGAACGCAACGATTTCGTCGATGCTCTTCGTGGCAGCAAGTAATTCTCCACGATGCGGTGTGTCGATACCGTAGAAACACGGCCACTGAAACGGTGGCGAAGAAATTCGCAAGTGCACCTCAGCAGCACCAGCCTCACGCAACATCTTGACCAAGGCCCTCGTGGTCGTACCGCGCACAATGGAGTCATCAACGACCACAATGCGCTTACCGAGAATATTTTCGCGCAATGGATTGAGTTTGCGCTTGACCGCGCGTTCCCGAGCTTCTTGATCAGGGGCAATGAACGTTCTCGCGATATAGCGATTCTTCACGAGACCATGGCCAAAGGGAATACCCGACGCCAGAGCAAAACCTTCTGCAGCTGGGACTCCTGAATCAGGAACCCCCATCACGAGATCAGCCTCCACGGGAGACTGCTGGGCAAGGAGTTGCCCCATGCGTTGACGCGCACCATGGACTTCGCGACCGTGAAGGTAACTGTCGGGTCGAGCAAAGTACACGTATTCGAAGATGCACAACTTCTCTTCGGCCACGCCACTTGGTACGTAGTGTTCGGAGCGAACACCATCGGCATTGATGGTGACAATCTCACCTGGTTCAATCTCTCGAACGAAGGTCGCACCAATGATGTCAAGCGCCGGTGTTTCTGAAGCCACCGCCCAACCACGCGGATGCTCAGGATCCCCGAGTACGCCAAGGCAGAGCGGACGAAAGCCGTGAGGGTCTCGAACCGCATATATATGACCGCGGTCAATCAAGGTAAGGCTGAACGCGCCTTCAACGAACGGCAAGGTGTCACACAGGGCTTGGTGGAGGCCGTTTTCTTCTGAGGCTTTCCAGGTGCTCGCAATCAATTCGGCGAGGACATCGGAATCGGTTAAGACCATGCCTGGCAACATGCCGGCCCTCTCCACGAGGGCTTCCGTGTTGGTCAAATTGCCATTGTGCGCCAAAGCAAATCCAGCCTCGCCCACCGAGCGATACACCGGCTGGGCTGACTCCCAGCCCGCAGAGCCAGCGGTTGAGTAACGCGTGTGACCAATGGCGTGGGTGCCGGTCAGGCCTTGGAGGGAACGCTCGTCAAATACCGATGCCACCAGGCCGGTATCTTTCAATACCGTGATGGAATTCTCGTCTGAGATGGCCATGCCGGCTGATTCTTGACCTCGGTGTTGCAGGGCGAAAATACCGTCAAAAGTCAGGTGAGATACGGGTTCACCCGGTGCCCACACCCCGAAAACGCCGCAGGCCTCTTTCAGCACGCGACGGCCCGCAAGGTAGCAAGGAGCCCACACAAACGGTTGCTAGCGAGCACATGGTGGGCATTCATCGCCCTACAAGAATCGCACATCTTGACCCCTGCCTGCGCGAGATCAATACATCCCCCCGATAGGTTGGCTCAGGTGATCGATCTCCACATGCACTCAACGCGTTCTGACGGCACCGACAGCCCTAGCAAGATCGCCCAACTGGCCATCGCTGCGGGACTCTCAGCGGCGTCATTAACCGACCACGACACCATCGATGGGTTTGCCGAATTCGCTGCCGGTCTCGAGGGAAGTGGCGTCGACGCCATCTGTGGGTGCGAGATCAGCTGTAAAGACCCAAGAACTGGTTCGTCCATCCATGTCTTGTGCTACTTCATCCCTGAGGGTGATTCACCCTTCTCCACCATGCTCGATGCAATGAAGCTCAAGCGCGCCGGGCGTAATCATGATCTCCTCGCCAAACTTCACGAGCTTGGCTACACCAAACTCTCCCAAGCCGCCATTGAGCACTTGGCCGAAAAACCACTAGACCAAGCTGGTCGGCCCCATTTCGCCCAAGCACTCATTGAGGCCTATTCAGCGATCGATCCCGCTGACGCTGCGGCTGACTTACCGGGCTACTTCACGGATACTTCGCAGGTCTTTAGTGCCCTCCTTGGAGAAGGCAAGGCTGCCTATATCCCTAAGGCAACCACGACCCCGGCTGAGGCCACCCAAGCTGCTCGGGCATCGGGTGCAATTACCGTGCTCGCCCACCCCGTCATCTCATATTGCCCATGGGACGTCAATCATCCCCTCACCATCGACGAACAACGCATCCTCTTAGAGCCAGCCCTTGCTGACGCCAAAGCGGCCGGCATCGTGGGGGCAGAGGCCTACTACTCACGCCACACCCCAGAACAGACAGCGATGATGCTCGAGCTCTGCGATCGCTACGGCCTTATCGCTACCGGCGGAAGTGACTATCACGGCAGCAATAAGCCAGATCTCTCTCTCGGTTATGGCGTCACCGCGAAACGAGGAACGTCGAGCCAGCTCAACGTTCCCAATGACGTCATCGAGGCCCTGCGCTCCGCAGCGAGCGAGCCAGCGCGTTAAGCGTCAAGAAGTTCAGCCACCGCGTTGTCTCGCCGGTTGCGTAAAACTTCTACAGAGATTTCTGCGTGACCTTCGATGACGAGCGTGTCGCCACCGGTGCGGCCAATAACCTCGGCAGCCACTCCTGCTTCCTTCGCCGCTAGGAAGAGAACATCAAGCTTGGTCGTCGTGACGAGGAATCGGCCCGGTCGCTCGGTGAACAACTCAGCCACTGATTCCAAGTTCTCAACGCGAGCGCCTACGCCACTCGCGGCTGCAGACTCTGCGAGTGCTACGGCAATGCCGCCACTGCCTACGTCATGCACGCTGTTGAGCAGCGACGGCTTCCCCGCTGCAGCATCCGACACCAACCCAGCCACCAAGCCACAGGTTTTCGCCAGGTCTTCATAGTCAACGCTGAAGAGTTGTCCTCCGCGACGACCCATCACGTCAACGCTGAGGCGACTGCCACCGAGATGGTGGGGTACAGCGCCGTCTTCGTTTCGGGTGCCCAACAACACAATCGCCTGATCATCGCCCCACGCCAAAGATGGAGGTACGGCAACCACGGTATCCACAAGACCCAACGTGCCGATCACGGGCGTGGGGTCAATGTCGGTGCCCCCAGATTCGTTATAGAGGCTGACGTTGCCACCAATGACGGGCAAGCCCAGTGCCACACAGGCTTCTCCCATGCCGTCAACGGCTTCAGAAAGCTGCCACATCACCTCAGGGTGTTCTGGGTTACCAAAGTTCAAGCAGTTCACCACTGCCTTAGCCGTGGCGCCAACGGTGGCGACATTGGCCACACCTTCAGCCACGGTGGCAGCCGTGCCGGCCCGAGGATCAAGGGCGCACCAACGCGGGTTCGAATCGGTTGACAACGCCATGCCTCGCTCAGAAGCCGGAAGACCTGGCCCAGCTAGGCGCAACAATGCTGCGTCTGCTCCAGGGCCCACGACCGTGTTCAAGAACAGTTGGTGGTCGTATTGAGAAAAGACCGCGCGTGCGCCAACGACCAGTTGAGTGATCGCAGCTGCTACATCAACTGACGCAGCATCATTCGTGGGGTCATCGGCGTGCAGGGCATCGAGTTGTGCGGGTCTCGCCATCGGGCGGTCATAGAGCGGTGCATCATCGGCCAGCGAAGAGGCAGGAACATCAGCGAGGATAGGGCCGTCAAATCCATCGCGAATGCGAAGGCGACCAATGGGTTCTCCTTCTGCGTCGCGATCTGGCTCCATAACGTGTCCAATAACGGTCGCCCGAACTTCCCATCGTTTACAGAGCGCCTCGACTTGAGCCAGATTCTCCGGTGTGATGATGGCCAGCATGCGCTCTTGACTTTCTGAGGTCATGACCTCCCAAGGCTCCATACCGGGTTCGCGCCGAGGAATCGCATTCACATCCACGTCCATGCCGACGTGACCACGAGCTGCCGTTTCAGAGGTGGCACAGGCCAAACCGGCACCACCAAGGTCTTGGATGCCCACCACAAGTCCCTCATCAAGCAGTGCCAAGCACGCTTCGATGAGGCGCTTTTCTTCATAAGGGTCACCAACTTGCACGCTGGGGCGCTTGGCGTCATCGAGGCTTTCAGCACCGTCGGCACCTTCAAAGCCAGCTGAAGCCAGAACCGACACGCCGCCAATGCCATCTCGACCCGTGGCCGAGCCTAAGAGCACCGCCAAGTTGCCAGGGCCAGAAGCAATGCCGAGTACCAAGCGTTCCTTAGGCAATGCGCCAACACAGAGCACGTTTACCAGCGGGTTGCTCTGATAGCAACGATCAAAGGTCAGTTCTCCGCCAACGGTAGGCACGCCCACTGAGTTTCCATAACCCGAGATACCAGACACCACACCATTGAGTAACCACTGCTGCCGTGCATCTTCGGGGTCTCCAAAGAACAGAGGATCCATGACTGCCAAGGGACGAGCCCCCATGGTGAAGATGTCGCGCAAAATGCCACCGACGCCCGTCGCGGCACCTTGATAAGGCTCAATGGCCGAGGGGTGGTTGTGGCTTTCAATGCGGATGGCTACCGCGATGTTGTCGCCAGCGTCAATCACCCCGGCGTTCTCGCCCGGTCCCACCAACACGTGAGGTCCCGTGGTGGGCAGACGCTTCAAGTGAATACGCGACGACTTATACGAACAGTGTTCTGACCACATCACCCCGTAGAGCGATAGTTCCAGGAGATTGGGTTCACGTCCCAAGACTCCAAGAATTTCCTCATATTCGGCATCAGTAAGGCCGAGGGCGCGGTGAACAGGCTCAAGCGGTGACATTACCTAGCAAACCTAGTTGCTCGTCACTGCATGCTTCGTCGTTGCGACCAGTGTGCAGATAGCGCACCTGCACAGGAATCGTGACACACAATTACGAGAAAATAGTTCGTCTTTAATAATTAAATGGCCATGCCTAGAAATTCCCACGTATTGATTTGAGGCAATCGTGAGCCTCCATTAGACAGCCATCGTGCCTGATTCATGATCATTTCCCACCAAATTCATAGACAAGGCTGTAAATATTGTACAAAAAACTCTAGAAATTGATCAGTAACTACTGCACCAAACTCTCAAAATAGCGTTAGAGTGAAGCCCTTAACGAAAGGTACGAAATGGCTGCTTCGAAGACACCGATGTCGAAAACTCACAAGGATGCGTTGGCCCAAGGCCGTCGCGAAGGTGCCGCAGTGCGCCGCTACCTCGAAGCACTTTCTGCCAACAAGGGCAAGCGTGGCCGTAAGCGCACCCCAGACTCCATTACGCGCCGCATCAAGGCTATTGATGCTGAGTTGAGCTCCGCCAACGCCCTTGACGCTCTCTTGCTTCGCCAAGAGCGCAAAGACCTTGACGCCGAACTCGCCCGCCTGACCAACAAGGTTGACCTGAAGGCTCTTGAAAAGAGTTTCATTGCCTCAGCTGCGGCCTATGGCTCACGCAAGGGCATCACCTATGCCACCTGGCGCGAAGTTGGTGTTGAGCCTTCGGTGCTCGCGAAGGCTGGCATCAAGCGCCAAAACGCTCGGAGCTAGTTAGACCCTCGTCGTCGCAGCAGCGATGAGCGAACCCAGCAAGACCACGCCGTCGGAAGAACCGAGCAGGTCACGATACGCCCGTTCGGGGTGAGGCATCAGACCCACAACGTTGCCAGTTTCATTGGCAATGCCGGCGATGTCATCGACTGAGCCATTGGGGTTGTCTACGTAGCGAAGCACGATGCGATCCTCTTCGCGAAGTTGGCGCAAGGTATCAATGTCGCAGGTGTAGCAGCCCGAAAAATGGTTGATAGGCACGACCAACTCTTGATCGAGAGTGGCCTGAGCAGTCAACACCGATGACGTCGAGGCCACGCGCAGCGTTGCATCTTCACAAAGGAAGCGAAGTCCCTTGTTCTTTTGCAATGCCCCGGGCAAGAGGCCAGATTCACACAACACCTGAAATCCATTGCAAATACCGACGACGGGGCCTCCGCTGCGTGCGAAGTCCTCAATCGCCGCCATCACTGGGCTGAAGCGAGCAATGGCACCTGGGCGCAAGTAATCACCATGAGCGAAGCCACCAGCGATGACGAGTCCATCAAGTCCCGAAAGTGAGCTTTGGTCATGAAAGACCAGCTGAGCGGTAGCGCCTAGCGATTCGAGCGCGAGCACGGCATCGTGCTCACAGTTGGTGCCCGGATAGACGATGACGCCGATGGTGGCCGACACTTAGGCCTCCGTGACGTGGATGACCGACTCCTCGATCACCGTGTTGGCGAGCAAGCGATCAGCAAGGGATGCTGCAAGAGCCTGAGCGGCGTGAGCGTCACTCGCTTCGAGTTCCACCGTGAAGCGCTTCCCGACGTGTACCGCGTGCACGCTGTCGAAGCCAAGGGCAGGCAAGGCTCTGGCAATGGTGGCACCTTCTGGATCGGAAATTCCAGGGCGAAGTTTTACGTCAACGTAGGCAAGGTATTTCACGACTCTTGACCGTACCAGTCATCGAGGGATAGCCCGGTAACCCGTTCATAGGCTTCGCGATATCGCGCCGCAGTCGTTTCCACCACTGTTGGCGGAACTCGAGGCGCTGGCGGGTGTTTATCCCAGTCAAGGCTCGACAGCCAATCACGAAATGGCTGCTTATCAAATGCCGGTGGCGTCTGACCAAGGACAACCTGATCAGCTGGCCAAATCCGTGATGAGTCAGGCGTGATCACTTCATCACAGAGCACCAGACGCCCGTCAACCATGCCCAATTCAAACTTGGTATCAGCCAAGATCAAGCCAGCAGACTGAGCTCGCCGCGAAGCTTCGTTGAACAGAGCAAGGCACATCGCTTGCGCTGCTTCGAGCTGATCGCGACCCACGATCTCGGCGGCTTGATCGAGGGAGATATTGAGATCATGGCCTTCCTCGGCCTTCGTCGAGGGTGTGAACATGGGCTCGGGAAGTTGTTCAGCCAATTGCAATCCCTTGGGTGCAGCCATGCCATGGATGGTGCCGTGCTCTCGGTATTCCTCATAGGCCTGGCCCGCAAGGCAGCCACGCACAATGCATTCCAACGAGAGCATGGTGGCTTTACGAACCAGCATGGTTCGACCGTGTAAATCCACGCGCTCCATAAAACCTGGTGCTGCGCGATCAATAACGGCTGGGTCACAACTCACCAAAGAACCTGGCGCCACATCACCAAGTACGGAGCACCAAAACGCGGTCATGGCGGTTAAGACGCGACCCTTATTCGGGATGGGTTCTTCCATCACGACATCAAAGGCACTGATGCGATCCGAGGCCACCATCAGATAGTGCTTGTCATCGAGGTCGTAGAGCTCACGGACCTTGCCACGATGAACCAGGGGAAGACCAAGTACATCCATCTCAGCCACCTACCTCGCTCAGAGCATCGAGGTAGCGAGAACGGTGCTTGAGTACTCGATCCAAACTAAATGCTTCATCGAGACTTGCTTCGTCCAAGGTCATCTCGGGGTCAGCAATCAGAATCTCGCGGAAAGCTCGACGCTCTTCGACGGCTTGGCGAGCAGCTCTCTGCACAATGCGATAGGCCGCATCGCGAGTGAGTCCTTCATCGATCATCCGCAGCAGCACCGACTGGCTGTAGACCAAACCCAGACTGCCTACCTCCAAGTTGTACTTGGCCCGCTCGGCATTAATCACCAAGCCATCAACGAGGCCGGTGGCCTTGCGCAGCATGTAGGCAGTGAGCATCAAGGCATCAGGCAATACGATGCGCTCGACCGAGCTGTGTGAAATGTCGCGCTCGTGCCAAAGGGCAACGTCTTCGATGCCCGCTGACAGATATCCACGCATGACCCGAGCCATGCCACAAAGACGCTCAGAGAGAATGGGGTTGCGTTTGTGAGGCATGGCGGAAGAGCCCTTTTGTCCCGGGGCAAAGGCCTCTTCGACTTCTCCGAGTTCAGAGCGAGCCATGTGGCGAATCTCAGTAGCGAGATGTTCAATCGTGGCCGCAACGGCCGTACAGGCCCACAGCAGTTCAGCGTGGCGATCGCGGGCAATCACCTGTGTCGCCGGCACTGGCTGCAACCCTAAGCGTTCGCAAACAAAATCTTCCACGAAAGGATCGATGTTGGAATAGGTCCCCACCGCTCCCGACAACTTGCCCACCGCAATGATGCTGCGCGCACGCTTGAGACGATCAAGATCTCGATTCGCCGCCAGAGCAAAGAGCGACATCTTGGCGCCATAGGTGGTTGGTTCGGCGTGCATGCCGTGGGTGCGACCAAGAACGGGAACATCAATGAGCTCGTGTGCGCGACGCACCAACACCGCGACGAAGGCTTCGGCGTCAGCAATGAGCACATCGGCGGCTTTGGTCAACTGCCAGCACAGCGCCGTGTCCACCACATCAGATGAGGTCAAGCCATAGTGAATCCATGAGCCCTCGGGAGCACCGATGCGATCTTGAACAATGTCGACAAAAGCGGCGGTGTCGTGATTGGTAATGGCTTCTCGATCATTCACCGCTTCCACGAAGGCCTCGTCAATGATGGGGCGTCGACTGCGACATGCATCGGCATCTGCCGTTGGGACGACACCGAGCTCGGCCAGCGCTTCTGCAGCTAGCAGTTCGACCTCCAACATTGCATCGAAGCGAGCAACGTCGCCAAAGAGCGCAGCGACATCCTTGGGTGCATAACGCGGAATCATGATTGCTCTCCTTCTGCGGCTTTGGCCGCAATGTCGCTTCGTACCTGCATCCCCTCAAAGGAAATCTGAGCCACTCCTTGGTAGGCGAGGTCTCTCGCTTCACGCAAGGTTGTGGCGCGTCCCGTGACGCACAACACGCGACCACCATTGACGATGAAGGGGCCCTGTGCTTCGGATCGAATCGTTCCCGCATGAATCACCGTGACACCCTCGATGGGGTCACTCAGTTGACCATCGATGCCGAGTCCTGTGATGAGCGCACCCTTGATGGGATTATCTGGATATCCTTTCGCCGCTAACACCACGGTCACACAAGCCAGATTTGATGGCGTGGGAGCCGCGCTGAGTTCTCCAGCTGCGGCGCTCACGAAGAGATCAAAGAGATCCGATTCCACAAGGGGCAGCAAGACTTGCGTTTCGGGATCACCAAAGCGAACGTTGAATTCAATCACCTTGGGTCCCACTGGCGTGAGCATCAGCCCCGCATAGAGCAAGCCTCGATAGTCAATGCCTCGTGCTCGCAGCGCATCAAGGGTGGGTTGCACGCAGGTGGCCATCAGTTCGGCAACGTCTTCACTGGTGATGCCGGGCATCGGGGCGTAAGCACCCATGCCACCGGTGTTGGGACCGTGGTCGCCATCGAGCGCGCGTTTGAAATCCTGTGCGGTTGAAAAGGCCACCGCGCGATGTCCGTCACATAGCGCAATCAACGAACATTCCGGACCGGTGAGCCCTTCCTCAATGACGATGCGACTCCCTGCACCACCAAAGGAACGACCTGCCAACTTGTCAGCAGCGTCGTGAATGGCTTCATCGAGGTCGTCAGTCACCAACACGCCCTTGCCCGCGGCAAGACCGTCCGTCTTGATGACATAGGGAGGTGTCAGTCCAGCCAATACCGCGGCGGCAGCTTCTGGATCTTCCACGGTCCAATATCCAGCCGTTGGAATAGACGCTTCGGCCAATAAATCCTTCATGAAGGCCTTGGAGCCTTCAAGTTGCGCCCCGTCAGCGCCAGGTCCGAGCACGAGTTTGCCCTGAGCTCGCAATGCATCCGCCTCGCCAGCGACCAGGGGGGCTTCAGGACCAATGATGAATAGGTCGGCATCGAGCTGGGTCGAGGGTGTGTCGACCACCGCGATGCCTCCCGCAGCAATGCCAGCAGAACCCGGCGTTACCGTGACCTCACACGCTTGTGCTGTAAGTGCAAGGGCAAGGGCGTGCTCACGGCCGCCACTGCCAACAATGACGACGCGGCGACTCACCGCTCAGGAACGGTGACGAACTGCTCGCGACCCGGACCTACGCCAACGGTAGAGATGCGTACCCCAATGTGCTCACTCAAGAAACTGAGATACTCACGGGCTGTCTGGGGCAGATCTTCATACTGCGTCACGGCGGTGAGGTCTTGCTGCCAACCGGGGAGTTCCTCGTAAATCGGCGTCACCTTGTGCAGCACACTCTGGTGATAGGGAGGCAAGTCATAGCGAACTCCATCGGCCTCATAGGCCACACACACCTTGATCGTCTCCAAGGTGTCGAGGACGTCGAGTTTGGTAATCGCTACCTCAGTTAAGGAATTCAGTCGAGCTGCTTGACGAGCCATGACGGCATCGAACCAGCCGCAACGACGCTGGCGGCCAGTGTTGGTGCCGAATTCATGACCACGATCAACAAGCATCATGCCCACTTCATCGAAGAGTTCCGTGGGGAAGGGCCCTGCACCAACCCGGGTGATGTAGGCCTTGGCAATACCCACGATTCGGTCAATGTCTCGAGGTCCCACGCCTGAGCCCACGCAGGCTCCCCCGGCCACCGGGTTCGACGAGGTGACAAAGGGATAAGTCCCATGGTCGAGGTCGAGGAAGGTGGCCTGGGCACCTTCAAACAAGATGTTGCGGCCTTGGGCGAGTGAGTCGTGCAAGAACCCCACCGTGTCCGCGATCATGGGTGCGATTCTCGGTGCGAGTTCTCCAATGTAGAAATCCGTGATTTCCTTGGCGCTAAAGGGCAGGCGGTTATAGACCTTGGCCAAGAGCGCGTTTTTCTCTCGCAATACGAGCTCGAGTTTTTCGCGGAAAATCTTTTCATCGAGCAGATCTTGTACCCGAAGCCCTACTCGGTTGGCTTTGTCGGCATAGGTTGGGCCAATGCCCCGCTTCGTGGTGCCCAAGGCTGCTTTGCCGAGGTATCGCTCAGAGACTCGGTCAATTTCAACGTGGTAGGGCATGATCAGGTGAGCGTTACCGCTCACCATGAGACGTGACGTATCCACGCCTTTTGACGTCAAGGTGTCGATTTCCTGGAGCAGGACGGATGGATCCACCACCACGCCGTTGCCAATAACCGGCGTTACGGACGGATAGAGAATGCCACTTGGAATCAATTGAAGGGCGAAGGCCTCTCCATCGACCACGATGCGGTGTCCTGCGTTGTGGCCGCCTTGGTAGCGAACCACAATGTCCATATCGCGAGCCAACAGGTCCGTCAGCTTGCCTTTTCCTTCGTCGCCCCACTGGGTACCGACGACCACGGTTGCGGGCACGAATGCTCCTTCAATTATTGGAACCGAATGTCACCCTAAGGCTAGTTGACCGAGGCCCTCCCCTACAGCGGAATTACCCTCAACGAAGCACCAGATCATCGCCTTCGAGCGCGACGGTGACCGTGGTTCCTTCGAGGTAGGCGCCTTCGAGCAATTTGAGCGCTAAGGGATCCTCGACTTCGCGCTGAATGACTCTGCGCAGCGGCCGAGCCCCAAAATCAGGGTCATAGCCAAGGTCAGCCAATTTCGCTTCGGCCTCTGGCGTGACATTGAGCTCCAAACGACGCTCCGCCAGACGCCCCCGCAGGCGACCGAGTTGAATCGTCACGATGGTGGTGAGGTCTTCTCGAGTCAAGCTCCTAAAGCGCACAATCTCATCGATTCGGTTCACAAACTCGGGCTTAAAGAAGGCAGCGGGATCACCAGGGATGTTCGAGGTCATGATCAACACCACGTTGGTGAAGTCCACGGTTCGACCCTGACCATCGGTGAGACGACCATCTTCGAGTACCTGCAAGAGCAAGTTGAAGACATCTGGGTGGGCCTTTTCCACCTCATCAAGCAACACCACGGAATAGGGCCGGCGCCGCACCGCTTCGGTGAGCTGCCCACCTTCTTCGTAGCCGATGTATCCCGGAGGGGCACCGACCAAGCGACTCACCGCGTGCTTTTCCATGTATTCGCTCATGTCGATGCGGACCATGGCTCGGTCATCGTCAAACATGAACTCAGCCAAGGCACGAGCCAGTTCGGTTTTACCGACACCCGTTGGTCCCATAAAGAGGAAAGAACCAATGGGTCGATTCGGGTCCGACAATCCAGCCCGAGAACGTCGAATGGCATTGGCCACCGCCGCCACTGCGTCTTCTTGACCCACCACACGGCTATGGAGCATGGACTCCATGGCGACGAGCTTGGCCACTTCGCCTTCGAGCATGCGCGCAACCGGCACTCCGGTCCAGCGACTGATCACTTCAGCGACGTCCTCGGCGTCGACTTCTTCTTTGAGGTAACGGATGTTCGCTTGAATCTCGCTGAGTGCATTCGTTGCCGTCTCGATCCGAGCCTCAATGTCGGGCACACTGCCGTAGCGAATCGCCGCAGCGGTGGCGAGGTCACCTTCGCGCTCTTTGCGATCAGCATCGAGGCGTGACTCCTCTAACTCCGTCTTGAGACTTCTGATCTCGTCGATCTTCGATTTCTCAGCTTGCCAGTGCGCGGTCATCTCATTGGCTTGTTCGCCCAATTCGGCAAGTTCCGTTTCGAGTGCGCTCAGGCGCTCGCGCGAGACCGCATCGGTCTCTTTTTCGAGGGCAACTTTCTCGATTTCGAGTTGGCGCATGCGGCGCACGACCACATCTATTTCAGTGGGCATCGAGTCAATCTCGATGCGCAGCCGACTCGCTGACTCATCAATCAAGTCAATGGCCTTGTCGGGAAGAAATCGTCCCGTGATGTAGCGATCCGACAAGGTGGCGGCAGCCACAAGAGCTGCATCTTGAATGCGTACACCGTGGTGGACTTCGTAGCGTTCTTTTAAGCCACGCAAGATACCGATGGTGTCTTCCACGCTGGGTTGATCGACGAACACCTGCTGGAAGCGCCGCTCAAGGGCCGCGTCCTTTTCGATGTATTCGCGATACTCATCCAAGGTCGTGGCACCCACGAGTCGAAGTTCGCCTCGTGCCAGTAAGGGCTTGATCATTTGGCCAGCATCCATGGCACCTTCAGCCGCACCAGCACCCACCAGGGTGTGGATTTCATCGATGAAGGTAATCACTTGACCTTCGGAATCTTGAATTTCTTTCAAGACGGCCTTCAAGCGCTCTTCGAATTCGCCACGATACTTTGCCCCAGCCACCAACGAGCCAAGGTCAAGAGAGATCACGCGCTTGTTCTTGAGTCCCTCGGGCACATCGCCTTCCATGATGCGCAGGGCCAGGCCTTCAACGATTGCCGTTTTGCCTACCCCTGGCTCACCAATCAAGACGGGATTGTTCTTCGTCCTTCGCGAAAGCACTTGGATGACGCGACGGATCTCTTCATCTCGACCAATGACGGGGTCAAGTTTTCCTTGGCGCGCTAACGCCGTGAGGTCGCGACCGAATTTCTCCAAGGACTGAAAAGTGTCTTCAGGAGTTGCCGATGTCACGCGAGCAGAACCTCGAACCTCTCTGAGTGCGCCAAGCAGGGCTTCGCGACTCACGCCAATGATGTCAGCGAAGGCCAAGAGCAGGTGTTCAACGGAGACAAAGTCGTCCCCCATTTCTTCACGGGCTCGATCGGCCTGTTCGAGACCATCACGCAAGGCCTTGGCCATGCCAGGAGCTTGGCCGCCCACACTGCGAGGTAACGCAGCGAGTTGTTCGCCAAGGGTGCGGGCCAGTGCTGTGGCATCCACGCCCAATTGACGAAGAATGGGTGTTGCGATGCCGTCGCCCTGGGTCAAGATGGCGGCGAGTACGTGGGCTGGGGTTACCTCGGCGTGTCCAGCGGCAGTGGCTTGCGTGGTGGCCTGTGAAAAGGCCTCTCGAGTTCTATTCGTCCAGCGTTCTGGGTCGATCGGCATTAGTTGCTCCTTGCTTGGGTGTTCGTGATACTTCCTCTTTCTTTGTGTGGTGACTTACCAGGTGCGTCGCTGGGCTCGATAGAGCACCGGCGACTGATTGAGTGGAACGATTTCTCGGCGATGACTACGCCGTTCGTCTTCGATTTCGCTTCGGTGGCGGATTTCTTGTGCCACCAACTCGCGTTGCAGCGCCGCTACCTCATCTTCGAGTCTGAGCACGCGTCGAACGCCTTCGAGATTGAGACCCTCAGTAATCAGTGACTGAATGCGACGCAAGCGATCAAGGTCCACGTCGGAAAAGCGTCGCGATCCTCCAGCGGTACGAGAGGGATCTAACAATCCACTGCGCTCATAGTTGCGCAAGGTTTGTGGGTGAACACCAACGAGCTCAGCTGCTACCGAGATGACATAAACCGCTCGGCGTCGATCGTCGCCCGGCATACTCATGAGGTCACCTCTTCAACGCGGGGCTCAAAGGTTCTGGCGTAGGCCTCAAGGGCACTTCGTTGTTCATCGCTCAAGTTCTTGGGAACACTGATTTCTACCTTGACGAGTAAATCTCCCGCGGGCTTTGGTGACTTGCCTGTAGAGGCGGCCACTCCCCGGCCTTTGACGCGAAGCATGGTCCCTGGTTGCGTGCCCGGAGCCACCTTCAAAGTGACGGGCTCATCGAGGGTCTCCACCTTGATCTGCGTGCCAAGGACTGCCTCTGGGTAAGAAATCGTGGCCACCGTCGTGATGTGACGACCTTTGCGAGCAAAGCGGGGGTCGTGAACAACGTGCACGATGACGAAGAGATCTCCAGGAGGAGCTCCCCGCTGTCCAGGAGCGCCCCGGCCCTTGACGCGAATGCGCTGACCATCTTCTACGCCTGCCGGGATTCGAACCTTCACTTGTCGAGTGGACGCTTCGCGTCCCGTGCCGTGACAATCGATACACGGATCGGTGACGATCTGGCCACGACCTGCACAGGTGGTGCAGATGCTCGAGAGCGAGAAGGGTCCTTGGTTGTCATCAACTTGACCGGTGCCATGACAACGGCCACAAGTGCTCAACGAAGTGCCGGGCTTCGATCCCGTTCCTCGACAGGTGTGACAGGCCTTGTCGGAAGGCAAGTTGACACTGGTGGTGATGCCGTGAACGGCATCGGCAAAGCTCAGGTGCAAGCCCGCCTCGAGGTCATCACCTCGCTGAGGAGCGGCTCGTCGTTGGTGACGGCCACCACCACCAAAGAGACCCCCAAAGAGGTCGCCTAAGTCGCCGACGTTGAAGGTCTGTCCGCCAGCGCCTCCTCCGGGGAAACCTTGACCGCCAAAGCCTCCCCCGCCGCCAAAGCCGCCGGCCATAGGGCCCATACGACGAACCTCGTCGTACTCTTTGCGCTTCTCAGCGTCGCCGAGCACGTCGTAGGCGGCAGAGATTTCCTTGAATCGCTCTTCGGAACCGGGGTTGGCGTCGGGGTGAAATTCCTTGGCGAGCTTGCGGTAGGCGCGCGTGATCTCCTTATCCGTTGCCGAATCGGCAACGCCAAGGACCTTGTAGTAGTCCTTCTCGAACCACTCACGCTGTGCGGTCACGCTGTCTTATCCCTTCACCCTGACCATGGCTGGTCGTAGTACCTGTCCGCGCCAGCCATAGCCAGCACGCATTACCTCATCAACAATGGGAGCCTCGAGGACGCCCTCTTCATCAGCCACATGAACGACGGCCTCATGAACCGTGGGATCAAACACGGCTCCAGGCTCGGCGATGACTTCGAGGCCTTGCTTGACCAAGGTGTCGAGCAACAAGCTTCTTGTCTGGAGCACTACTTGGCCGTCAGCTGAAACTTCCTCGGCTTCGAGGAGGTGAGCTTGAGCAAGATCAAGCGCATCGAGCACTGGCAAGAGTGCTTCGACAATGCTGCCGGCTTGTCGAGCCGCATTGTCTTCGGCTTGACGCGCTGAGCGCTTGCGGAAGTTTTCAAAGTCCGCTTGCAGCCGCTGTGCGAGTTCACGAAGTTCGTTGCGCTCTCTCGTCAAGACACTGAGCTCATCGAGATCTTCTTCAACCTCGGCTTCGGCCAGAATCTCTTCGGCTTCAGCCACGACGTCGGGCTCGGGCGAGCCGTTCTCGCCCGAGCCCTCGTTCATAATGTCGTCGCTCATGCCTCGTCGACGATCTCAGCGTCAACGACTTCGTCGTCGTTGATTCCTGCGTCGCCAGTCGGGGCACTCTGCGCCTGCTCAGCCGATGCCGCTTCATAAAGCTTTTGGCTGAAGCTTTGGCTCGCGGTCATCAAGGTTTCCGTAGCAGCCTTGATGGCTTCTACGTCAGTGCCGGCAAGGGTCTCGCGAACCTTGGCCAGTGCTGTTTCTACGCTCTCGCGCTCACTGGCATCGAGCTTGTCACCTTGCTCCTTGATGACCTTCTCCGTTTGGTAGACCAAGGTGTCAGCGGTGTTTCGAACCTCGGCCTCTTCCTTGCGGCGGCGGTCGTCTTCAGCGTGAGCTTCCGCGTCCTTGATCATCTGCTCAATGTCATCCTTGGCCACTGAGGACTGACCAGTAATGGTCATGGACTGGGTCTTGCCCGTGGCGCGGTCTTGAGCTGACACGTGCACGATGCCGTTGGCATCGATGTCGAAGGTCACTTCAACTTGCGGCACACCGCGAGGAGCCGGCGGGATGTCTACCAACTGGAACTTGCCCAGCGTCTTGTTGTACATCGCCATGTCACGCTCACCTTGGAGTACGTGGATCTCAACCGAAGGCTGGTTGTCTTCAGCGGTCGTGAAGACTTCAGAGCGCTTGGTTGGGATCGTGGTGTTGCGCTCGATGAGACGGTGCATAACACCACCCTTGGTCTCGATACCAAGGCTCAACGGAGTCACGTCAAGCAAAAGCACGTCTTTGACTTCACCGCGAAGCACACCTGCCTGGACAGCCGCGCCGATGGCGACGACTTCGTCAGGGTTCACCGTCTTGTTGGGCTCTTTGCCAGTCAAGCGCGTTACCAACTCTTGAACGGCGGGGATACGAGTTGACCCACCAACAAGCACCACGTGGTGAATGTCAGACAATGACAGTCCCGCATCTTTAATAGCCATCTCGAAGGGCGGCACGCAACGGTTTACCAAGTCTTCGGTAAGTTCGTTGAACTTGGCTCGCGTCAGCGTCAGGTCCAAGTGCTTGGGTCCTTCAGCAGTAGCGGTAATAAAGGGCAGGTTGATCTGCGTCTCTTGGACCGAGCTCAGTTCAATCTTGGCCTTTTCAGCTGCTTCCTTGAGGCGTTGGGTAGCCATCTTGTCTTGTGCCAAGTCAATACCTTCAGTGTCTTTGAAGGTCTTGACCAGCCAGTCGATTACGGCATTGTCCCAGTCGTCACCACCGAGGCGAGAGTCGCCGTGGGTGGACTTGACTTCGAAGACGCCATCAGCAATTTCGAGGACCGAAACGTCGAAGGTACCGCCACCAAGGTCGAAGACCAAGACGGTCTCTTCGCCACTCTCTTTCTCCAAGCCATACGCCAAGGCTGCGGCAGTGGGCTCGTTAATGATGCGAAGCACTTCGAGTCCAGCGATCTGACCAGCTTCTTTGGTTGCGGTGCGCTGAGCGTCATCGAAGTACGCGGGCACCGTGATGACGGCTTGGGTGACCGAGTCGCCGAGGTAGGCCTCAGCGTCGCGCTTGAGCTTCATGAGGATACGAGCAGAGATTTCTTGGGGGGTGTAGTCCTTGCCGTCAATGTCGAGCTTCCAGTCGGTGCCCATGTGACGCTTGACCGAGCGAATGGTGCGCTCGGGGTTGGTAATTGCTTGGCGCTTGGCTACCTCACCGACGAGCACTTCGCCGTTCTTGGCGAAGCCCACCACTGAGGGAGTTGTGCGCTGACCTTCTGCGTTCGGAATGACGACGGGCTCGCCCGCCTCCAGGACCGAAACCACAGAGTTCGTGGTACCGAGGTCGATTCCCACTGCCTTAGCCATGATGTTCCTTCTTTCCTTTTCCTGTCTGTTCTGAGACTTGGCGCCTGATCGGCTGATCTGGCGTGACCCCACTGTAGCAAACTTGATAAGGGTGTTGTCAAGTTGCTTAACAAATTCTCATGAATCACAGTGAAACCGCAATATTTCAGGCTTTGCTACGGTTAGTCCATGCTCGATCTCATCCTTCTTCGCCATGGTCAATCCGAGTGGAACGCCCTCAACCTCTTCACCGGCTGGGAAGACGTCGAACTGACCGACCAAGGCAAAGCTGAGGCCTCAGCCGCCGGGGTGCTCATGAAGGAGGCAGGCGTTGATGTTCGATTCCTTCACACCAGCTTGTTGAGCCGTGCCATTCGCACCTCCCAATTGGCCCTTGATGCGATGGGTCGGCTGTGGGTGCCAGCCAAGCGCGACTGGCGGTTGAACGAACGGCACTACGGAGATCTGCAAGGCAAGAACAAGAAGGAAACGGCCGACCAATACGGCATCGACCAGGTGAAAATATGGCGTCGCAGCTACGACGTACCGCCGCCGTCGCTCCCCGATGGCGACCCTCGTCTTCCGGGTAGCGATGCACGGTATCGCGACGTGCCATCTGATCTCTTGCCAGCCACAGAGTGTCTGAAAGATGTCGTAGCTCGCACCTTGCCGTATTTTGAATCAGGCATTCTGCCGGACTTGCGAGCGGAGAGTTCTCTTGGCGGTGCGGTACTCGTCGTCGCGCACGGCAACTCACTGCGCGCACTTCGCAAAGAACTTGATGGCATCAGTGACGAAGACATTGTGGAACTCGAGATACCAACGGGTATCCCCTATCGCTACCGGCTCAATGATGACTTGAGCATCGTGGAAGCTGGCTATCTCGGTGATGCAGCTGCAGCGGCAGCCGCCGCAGAAGCGGTGGCAAAGCAGGCCGGCTAGTCCTTCACCCCACAGGTCCCTGCTGAGCATTTAGTCTGCAATGACATACAGGCAGTTCTCGGTGTTTCGTCATCCCGGCTCTCGTCATTCAGCATTCCGTGCACAAGTCGCAAGACGAGTCTCACCCAATAACTCATCAAGCATCAGAACTATGCTCGTCCATTGTGAAACAGGGGGCGACGATTTGGTTGACAGGATTATCTGCGTCAGGCAAAAGCACGACGGCCACGCTGCTAGAACAACGCTTGCGTGAACGGAACATCTCCTGTCGAGTTTTCGATGGTGACATGCTTCGGCAAGCTATTCCTGCCCCTTTGGGATTCTCTCGAGAAGACCGGGCCATTGCCGTTCGCCACGCTGGCCGACTGGCTCATGAATTTGCCTCGACTCCAGCGATCAGCATCGTGGCGCTGATTAGTCCTTACCGTGATGAGCGATTGAAGGTGCGCGAAATCCACGAAGAAGCAGGGCTTCATTTTGTCGAGGTGTTTATGAACACACCTCTCGAAACATGCATCAAGCGAGACCCCAAAGGCTTGTATCGACGTGCTTTAAACGGTGAAATCGACCACTTCACCGGACTTGATGATCCTTACGAGGCCCCCCTCAATCCTGAAGTCAGTCTTCATAGTTCTGATGATGCAAACGAAAATATTGCTGCACTCATCGGATTCCTCGAAGCAGCGCAGGTGATTGACGCTCTCCCTTAGTCCTCATTGCACCAAAAAGCGCTGCGGCCCAAGCAAGGCTCAGACCGCAGCGCTCATTGGAGGTACTGTAACTTAAATGGCGTCAGGACCACGCTCACCGGTGCGAACTCGCACCACTGTGTCAACGGGAATGACCCAGACCTTGCCGTCACCGATCTTGCCGGTGCCAGCAGCGTCCACGATGGCGTCAACCACACTGTCCACGCTGTCGTCATCAACCAAGATCTCCAAGCGAAGCTTGGGGACAAAGTCCACTTCATATTCGGCTCCGCGGTACACCTCGGTGTGACCACGCTGGCGGCCAAAACCTTGAACTTCGGTCAAGGTCATGCCCGTGACGCCCAAAGCCTTCACTCGCTCCTTCACGTCGTCGAGTTTGAAGGGCTTAAGTACTGCTACGACCACCTTCATGAGCGGTCTCCTCTCTTAATCAGAACTGTCAACATCATGGTGCCTTGCGTGGTCATCGAGAAAGCGACGACACACGCTCGGCGAAGGTTTCACGAGGGAAGGCTTCTTCATCGTGGATGGCGAGGTCACCAATCTCGAGGACCTCATCAGATTCACGCAAGCCTCGGCAGACGAACTTGACGATGTAGAGCAAGATCGCCGTGGCAATGGCCGAGAAGCTAATCACCCATACCGCCGCCAAGAACTGCTCCCACAGCTGGTGGAAACTGTGCGTGTAGAACCATCCGCCGACGCTGAATGATCCAGAGCCGGTGTAGTTCTTGCCAGCTACGCCGTATTCCACCATGCCTGGGTCGGCGAGAAGCCCAACCAACAGGCCGCCGCAGAGTCCGGCGATGCCGTGGGTGTAGACCACGCCCAGTGCGTCGTCGACCTTGGAGAAGGGGCGAACCTTGGAGAGATAATTCCAAGCGAACCACACGATGGTCGAGCAAATCAGACCAACCAAGATCGCGCCATAGCCATCGACCCAGCCAGCCGAAGGCGTGATGCCGACCAGACCACAGATCATGCCGTTAATGGCTCCCAAGAAGGTTGGCTTATGTTCCTTGGTGAACACCATGTCCATGCCCATCCAGGTGAGGAGTCCAGCTGCGGTTGCCACGTTGGTGTTGAGCACCGCTGAAGCCGCATCGATGCCGGCATAGAAGGGGTCACCGCCGTTAAAGCCGTTCCAACCCAACCACAAGATGCCGGCACCAATAGCCACCATCATCAAGTTGTTGGGGAGTGCGTGGTTGCGGTCACGAGCCAAGCGAGGACCAACAATGGCTGCAGCCACGAAGCCGGTCACACCAGCTGAAAGGTGAATGACGTAGCCACCGGAATAGTCAACGGCGCCCTTTTGAGCGAAGAAGCCACCACCCCAGAGGAGCGCCGCATTCACGCAGTAGACGAAGGTAATCCACAGCGGCACAAACAACAGCCAAGCCTTGAACTTAAAGCGGCTCAGCAGCGAGCCCAAGAACAGCAGAGGTGTGATCGCGGCGAAGACCAACTGGAAGTACGCCAGCGTGGCCGTCGAGTAGTGGAAGGGAATCAGCGTGTTTGCACCAGAGACAGCTTGGTTCTGCTCACCGTAGTGACTCGTGATGGGGTGGAACTTGCCAATGAAGCCTGACCAGAATGATCCGGTACTTCCCAAGTGAGCGAGCGGTCCAAAGCCGAGGTTGTAACCCCAGAGGATCCAGACCAGCACCACCAAGCTGAAGCCCGAAAAGACCATCAGCATGGTGTTGACGACCCATTTGCGCTGCAGCAACCCGCCGTACAACACGGCGATGCCGGGAAGACTCATGAGGCCCACCAAGGTGGCCGCAACGAGTTGCCAGGTGTTATCGCCTGGGTTTACCCACCCGGGGTATGGGATATTCGTGACTGCGTACAACACGCGTCATTCTCCTCTCGCTTGGAGGCCATCACCCACCGACAGCGTCGACGAATGAGGGCTTCTTGTGAATCCAAGTCTCAACGAGGAGGATTTCGCAGCTGTTCCTGCGTTGTTAACGCAGCATGAACAAAATCAGACTTGGCCCAATCAGCTATTGGACGCAGGAGCTGCCTCAAGCGACGCTTCCACTACTTGAGAAATGTCCATCACGCGGACTTCATCGCCACGGCCCTGTGCTTGGACCGCGTCATCAAGCATGATCATGCAGAAAGGACACGCTGTCGACACGATGTCGGCGCCGGTTCCCAAAGCTTCTTCGGCTCGCTCCATGTTGACGCGTTTGCCGATGTTTTCTTCCATCCACATCCGTGCGCCACCGGCTCCACAGCAGAAACCCTTTTCCCGGCAACGACCCATTTCGACCTGCTTCACGCCAGGGATGGCATCGAGTACTTCACGGGGCTCAGCCAAGACGCGGTTGTGACGTCCGAGGTAACAAGGGTCGTGATAGGTCACGGTGCCTTGGTAGCCGCCCCCAGCGGTGAGCGCACCAGTCTTGACCAGGTGCGCGAGCAACTCGGCGTGGTGAATGACTTCGAACTCACCACCGAGTGAGGGGTATTCGTTCTTGATGGTGTTAAAGCAGTGCGGGCATGAAGCCACAATCTTCTTGGTGCCCACGCCGTTGAGCGTTTCAATGTTGGCCTTGGCCATCTCTTGGAAGAGGTACTCGTTACCCATACGACGAGCCGGGTCACCCGAGCAGTTCTCTTGGGGGCCCAAGATGCCAAAGGTGACACCTGCGCGGTGCAGCATGCGCGCTGTTGATTCAGCCTGCTTGCGACCACGGTCATCAAGTGCTCCTGCACAACCCACCCAGTAGAGGTATTCCACGTCGTCGGGAATTTCGCCGCTGATGACGGGGACGTCAAAGTCCAAGTTCGCCAGCCAATCGGCCCGCTTGGAACCACCAAGGCCCCACGGATCGCCTTGGTTTTCCATGTTGCGAAGCAACAATCCAGCTTCCGTTGGGAAGCGTGACTCCATCAACACTTCGTAGCGACGCATATCGATGATGGCATCAACGTGCTCGATGTCTACCGGGCACTGTTCAACACAAGAACCACAAGTCGTGCAACTCCAGAGCACGTCGGGATCAATCACCGAGGGCACCAAGGTCTCGGCTTCGGCGACACTGTCGCCTCCTTCACCAAGCAGTCGATTGGCCGAGGCGAACATGTTGTCGCGAAGGCCCATGATGAGCAGTTTCGGGCTGAGCGGCTTGCCTGTGTTCCAAGCAGGACACACTGACTGGCAACGCCCACACTCGGTACAGGTGGCAAAGTCCAGCATCTGCTTCCAAGTGAAGTCATCGATTTTCCCAACGCCAAAGACGGTGTCCTCGGTGACATTTTCCATGTCCATGTCGGGGGTCTTGTCGAGACCACCTAGCGCGCGTGGACGACGCGACGTCGCGATGTTGATGGGCGCCATGAAGATGTGCAGGTGCTTGGAGTACGAAACAAAGACCATGAAGCCGGCAATCACGGCAACGTTGGCCAACAAGAACACGGTTTCAAGAACGTTGCCGAGTGAGCCACCGGGAAGAATCTTGGCCAGCTCATAACTGGCAAAAGCCCACGCATTGTTTTGGAAGGGGAAGTGCCCCATCTTCTCTTGTTCGGCCCGATAGAGCAACAAGGTCACGATGACTGCAGCGATCATGGCAAGGACTAACCACGCCGCGCCCGTGTGCGAACCATAGAACCGAGATTCGCGTTGTTTGCGAGCCGGAGCATTCTTCAAACGAATGATGGAGAACACACCCAGAGAAATCAACACCGCAACGGCGAAGAAGTCTTCGATGAAACCAACTGCTGACCAGGTTCCGATGAGGGGAATGTGGAAGTTGCGGTTAAACAGTGCGCCGTAGGCCTCGATGATGGTGAGGAGCAAGACCGTAAAGCCCCACATGGTGAAGAAGTGAGCAAGACCGGGAATCGTCCACTTGAGAATCTTCTTCTGACCGGCAACTTCTACAACTTCAGCTTCAGCAGCACGCGCAAAGCCTTGATAGGGACGCTTGGCCGGTTGACCTGATCGAATCAGCTTGGAGAGCCAGTGAAACCGACGTCCTGCAATAGCGAAACACACAATGGTGACGCCAAGGCCAAGGATGATACGCACAGCCATGCTTGCTCCTCTTATGAGTTAGTTACTTCGTAGCGCGAAAGTTGTCGACGTAACGACTTGGGGTTGGACCACGTTGACCCTTGTACTTCGAGTTCAAACCTGAAGCGCCGTAGGGGCGATCCGCAGGAGTGGACATTTCAAAGAAACTGATTTGGCCGATCTTCATGCCGGGGTAAATGGTGATGGGCAGATTGGCCACGTTGGAGAACTCCAAGGTGAGGTATCCATCCCAGCCCGCATCAACAAAGCCAGCCGTGGTGTGGATCAAGAGACCGAGTCGACCAAGGGAGCTCTTTCCCTCAATGCGACCGACGAGATCGTCACTGATGGCAACGCGCTCAAGCGTTGATCCCAACACAAATTCACCGGGGTGCAAGATAAAGGGCGTTTCGGAACCCACATCAACGAGTTCGGTGAGATCCTCTTGATCTTCCTTGACGTCAATCACGCGTGCCGTGTGATTGCGGAACACTCGGAAGAACTGGTCCACGTGGACATCTACCGAGGACGGCTGAATCGCGCCGTCTCCAAGCGGGTCAATAACGATCCGTCCTGCATCGAGCGCTTCTTTGATTGATCGGTCTGAGAGCACCATTGCGTTTAACGATAGTGCCCCGAGCGCAAGTCCTTGGGAAGCCTCACCTCAGCCCTCTCCACAACGCGGTCGCTGACCTTGCATTGCTCGTCCCCACATTTTCATGATCTTCTTATGTCCCGACTGCCGATTTAGCCCCTGACCTCTTTACTATTGAGTCCCCGAACATTTCTCACCAAGGAGTTATCCATGAAGCGCACCCTCACTGCTCTCGCCGTCTCCGGCGCCCTCATTGCCCCATCAGTCGGCGTTTTGGCGGCCCAAGCCACGCCCAGCTCGGCCTCATCGATGATGGCCACCTGTGGCTCCATCACCAAGAGCTTGGTGGTTTCAGAAGGTTTCACCAAAGCCACCGGCCCGGTCGTCACGAACTACAACTACGCCAATCCCTCCAAGAACGAAGCCAACGCCTTGGGCCAAACTCGAGACTTCGGCAAATCCTCCATCGTGGTTTCGTGTGTAAGCCCCAGTGACATCAAGAAACTCTCCGCCGAGGCCAAGCTCAAGACCACGGGTGCTACCGCCTACATGAAGTACCTCGTCGCCCAATCAGCGGGAGCTATGACCAAGACTCCGGTCGCTGGCGTGAATGACTACCTTGACTTCGGTAACGGTAAGGAAGACGGCGTGGGCTCCATGATCAAGGCCGGCAGCATTCGCCTCGATGCTTGGGTGGCTGGGAACTACATCTTCTTGACCTTTGTGAACCCGGCATCAGCCAAGCCCTCAGCCGCGCTCACCAACTTCATTCACTTCACCGAAAACAACTACTAAACACCGGTGCTGATTCCTTCCTGAGAGACCGCACGTGGGGTCTCTCAGGAAGGTGGCACCATAGATCCCATGGGTTCTCGCACCGCCGCGCTCTTTGCCAGCCTTGCACTAGGCGTCGGGGCAGTGGCGAGCCTGCCGGCTATTGCTGCCACCGCATCGTCGCCGAGATCAGCAACTCCTTCAACGATTTCCCACCCAACCTGGCCTCAAGGATTACCCGCTGCCTACGCAGTGCCGTCTGAAGGTTATTTTCAAACCAACTTTCACAGCGCCCCCGTGGCCATCGCAAGTCTGACCAAAATGATGACGGCTGTGGTCGTGGAACAGCACCTCCCCCTTGGCACTAGTGGCACTGGGCCTTCATGGACGGTCACGGCTGCTGATGTGAAACTCACGAAGGCCATTGCCAAAGTTGGCGGGGTAACCATCACCGTTCGTGTTGGCGAGCAGCTTTCAGAACATTTGTTGCTCGAAGGGCTCCTCATTCGATCTGCCAACAATTTCGCTGTCATGTTGAGTGAACTCACCGGCATGCGGTTGAGCAGTTTCGTGTGGGACATGAATCAAGAAGCCAGAGTCCTAGGGATGAATCACACCCACTATGTCGATCCCCATGGTCTTAACGATGGAGACACCTCGACACCTGCCGACCAACTCATCGTCGCGCAAAAACTTGAGACCTACCCACTCTTGGCAAAAATCGCCGCGATGACATCGGTTGCCGTGCCGATCGATGGATCGGTGGCTACGTGGACGCCCATGCTGGGCCACTACGGCATCATCGGGGTCAAGACCGGCACCACCGATACCGCAGGTGGCTGTGATGTCATGTTGGTTCTGCCTCACGTAGGAAAGATTGCCACCCCGGTCTACGTTGCCGTCTTTGGCGCTCATGGCAATGACGTGCTGGCAAGTGCTGGGAACATTGCCCTCACCATTGAGCGAGAAGTGGCCTCGTACATCAAGGCCCACCCACCAACCACGACGACAACGCAACCCCCGACCTCATCGACAAGTTCGACCACGAGTTCGACGACCACCTCTGGTCCGACGACGACGCTGCCCTAGGCATTGGAAGAGCCCCAGCTTCCTCTTGTAGGGTAGGAGTCCTTCGCGGGCGTAGTTCAATGGCAGAACATCAGCTTCCCAAGCTGAATACGCGGGTTCGATTCCCGTCGCCCGCTCCACCTTTTCTTAAACTCCTCAGATTGCCCGGTCGTCTCAACTCGTCCCGTGAGGTCAGTTGGCACGAAAATTTCCTAGGCCACAACGCGACAGCGCGAAAATTCGTCAAAAAATGATACCAAATTTGGTATCATTTAATCGTGGAAGCTTCACTCATCCTGAAAACTGCTCGTCAGCGAGCCGGCCTATCAGTGAGGGCCACAGCCCGGCTTGCCGGCACGTCAGCGTCAACGCTTTCCGCCTATGAAGCGGGAACCTCGATTCCCTCGTTTTCAACCTTGAATCGCATCATCAATGCGACGGGTAACCGGCTCATCGTGAGCTTGCACAAACAATCCTTCGATGAGACGCGGATCACGGAGATAGAACAGTTACTCCGATTCGCTGACCAAGTACCTCGCCAACGCCCTGGTTCCCTTCACTATCCACTCCTCGCCGACATGGTGAAGCAATGAGAGAACTCTTAGCGACCATCGTCGAACTTCATGATTGCTTGTCTAGCGCCGAGATTCCCCATGCCTTTGGTGGTGCGCTTGCGCTGATGTGGTGTACGGGTGAACCCCGAACAACGATCGATATTGATCTCAATGTCTTTACGCCCATTGCCGACCTTGACCTTGTTCTGTCTGCTTTGCCAACCGGCATCACGGTCAACGAGCACGATCACGCAATTCTGGTTAAGGAGGGCCAGCACCGACTCTTCTACGAAGACATTCCTGTTGATGTTTTTTTCAACACCACCAACTTCCACAAGGACCTCGTTATCAGGACCACGAACCATACGATCGCAGAACGACAGCTCCCCTTCTTGTGTTGTGACGATCTTGCCGTATTTAAATGTTTCTACAACCGCCGCAAAGATTGGGCTGACATCGAAGCAATGATGAGAGCAAAGCAGATTGACGTGAGCTACGTGCTCGGAATACTCGTCGAGCATCTTGGTCTCGAAGACGAACGAGTGAAAGAACTACTCAAGATTCGAAACGAAGTTTCTGATACGTAGGCCATGAGTGCCAACCATGATGTTCCCAAGCCACCAAGGCTGAGCCGAGACCGAACGCTACGGAGAATCAAGCGATTCCGGTAATTTTCGCCGATAACTCCCATAGTTGCTGCGCAACGAGTGGGTCATGCGCCTTCTTTGAAGGCGCACCTATTGCTGGAAAACCCCGCAAGTTAAGAAATCCATCTGGCCCTAGGTAACTTCCACCAACTACATCCATCGTTGCGCCATAGAGCGTTGGCAACGCCCCCATTCGTTCGCTCTGGGCGAGCAAACGATTCCCGATACCAGCAACTGATGAGAACACCGCACTGCCCGTTTGGCCCTGCAAGTTCGTGGCGGCGTATCCAGGATGGACCGCAATCGCCCGAAGCGATGAGCCTTGTGCTTGGAAGCGTCGTTCCAGTTCTTGAACGAACAAAAGGTTCGCCAACTTCGACTGGGCATAGGCCGCCCACCGGCGATAGCGGCGGTGCTCCCAATTCAGGTCATCGAGATCAATGCGACCTTGTCGATGAACCTCAGAAGAGACCACCACAATTCGATCTTCAATGTGTGGAAGCAACAAATTGACAAGCGCGAAGTGGCCGAGATGATTGGTGCCCATTTGCATTTCGAAGCCATCGACGGTTCGCTGTAGCGGAATCGCCATCACTCCGGCATTGGCGATCAGTATTGAGATCGGCTCGGTTGTCTCTTGGGCAAATGCTCGAACTGACACCAAGCTCGCCAGGTCCAAATGACGTACCGTTGCCGAGGCACCAAGTGTTGATGCGACGGCTTCACCTTTTGCGAGGTTACGAACTGCCAAGGTCAGACGTGCACCAGCTCGAGCTAGCGCGATCGCAGCACTACGGCCAATGCCACTGTTGGCTCCTGTGATGACGATATGGCGACCATGGAGATCGGGTAACTCTGCTTCATCCCACATTTGCTTTTTCCTTTCAAAACTGTAAGCACCTCAGGCAGTAGTTCGCTACGTGGTTTGTGCTTGGACGAAATTGATCACGCAGGTGTGGCCGGTGGGGCAACGACCGCATGCTCATCAGCTGGCTGCTTCAGGAAGCGATTGGTACCAACGGTAATCAGTCCAGCCAGGATGACCAGTACCGCGCCCACCAGGTTGTCGGTAACGCGCTGTCGGCCCAGAGAAATTACTTGGCTCGTCGTATAAGCATTGAGCAGCGCCGTCGTAGGCGTCATGAGCAGGTAATAGGGCCACTGTTTCGAATTGAACTTCAACATGATGGCAGCCATACCAAAGACAATGCCGACGATGTAGAGCTTCAAGGGAAACGGCATACCAAAGACTTGCGTAAAGGAATTAGCACCAATCAATGCCATAACGCCAAAGGTGAGGAATAACCCTCCGAGCGTGCCGAGCACTCGCTGGAGGGTGACGCTCCACTCAATATCCATACCTACTTGCGTGAGCACCAAGATGGTGGCGATCATGAAAGCACCCGCCGCTTGCTTTGGGTGATCAAGGAAGTAATAGGTTGCGACTGCAGTCAGAACCGTGATGGTGATCGTGTAGGGCATCGCCTCTCGCCTTGAATGCGGCGTCAATGTCGGTGCATGAGCTCGATGGAGGACAAGAGGCAGAAGCAGCGTGGGAATGATCGCACCAATGAAGAAAAACAACGCCACCCAGGTCAAGTACGTCGTGTCCATTCGCTGTTGAATAAGGATCTCTTGGAGTGAATGGCCCGTGTGACCCGAGGTAGCACTGGCATGGAGGTGACCTACGATGCCTGACAGCGACGCTCCGGGTTTTGCCAACAGTGCATCGAGTTTGGCGAGATCACCCTTAGGAATCCACGGAATTGGCGACAGGATGGGCCATGCCAGCATGGCGGGAACGAGAAACACAGCCCGGTGAAGTCCGTAGCGTGACATCCTCCCTACCGCCAGGGTCATGATGGCCATGACAGCGGCACCGGTGATCGGACTTAATCCAGTAATGATCGCAATGGGTGCCAGAAGTCCCAACACGATGGACGTCACCACGCCAATTCGGCGCCCACCAGCGACTACCGCAATGGCTCCAATGAGCCCGCCCATCGCGGCGTATGTTGCGGACGGCTGGCGGGTGATGGCCATCAAAATGATGGCGGGAATAAGCATGAGCCCAATCAAGGCGACTGCGACTACCCCTCGGCGAAGTAGGGCCTTTGCAAAAGGTGGTTTGGTTACTTCTGAGGTGATGGTCATATACCTGTCACCTTAGGGTTCGGACTCAGTCGTACTGAAGATTCACCATCCAGTAGTAGCGAAACTAAATCTCATAGTCCTCAAGGTCATGGTCAACTACGCCTCCGTCTTGGTCCTGGCCACCACGCCATGGCCGCACCTTCACGAGCCAAAACATGGCTGATCCTGCAAGCGCAACACACAGCACCCATCCAAGAGCGGTAGTGCCGAGGCCAGCGTATTTGAGCCCTGAGGCGAAAATCACAAAGGTGATCACGGGGCGAATGTATTTGTCTGGCGCCCGCGAGGATAGAAACGCACCCACAATGACAGCGGGGACACTCCCAAGAATGATCGACGTCGTGACCGCAAATTGCACGCTTCCAAACAACAAGGCTCCCAACGCCGCGGCCGCAGTGAGTGGTACGGCTTGCGTGAGATCAGTGCCGACTAATTGGTTTGCTCCAAGCATGGGATAGACGAAAAGCAACAACACGATCATGAGAGATCCCGAACCCACGGACGTCATCCCAACAATGAGACCTCCCACCATGCCTATACCCACGGTAGGAAGCGGTCGAAGCTTCATCTCGTGAACGACACTGCGGCGTTGTTGACCGGAACGACGATCAAGGAAGTAGCGAATGACCATGGCAGCCGCGCCGACGAGAAGTGCTGCACCGAGTGCTCGTTCGATATTGGTTTGCGACGTCTTCGCGTGTCCCATGAGGTGCAAAACGTAAGAACCCACAAGCGCCATAGGAACGGACCCGAGCACCATCCAGCCAACAAGCCGAAAATTCACCGTCTTCTTTGCAATGTGAACCCCAGCGCCGAAGGGTCGCATGAAGACGGCAGCAACGAGGTCACTCGAAATTGCTGTTGATGGTTTCACCCCAAAGAGCAAGATGAGCATGGGTGTCATCAGCGCCCCTCCACCTGCACCGGTTAGACCCACCAAGAAACCCACGATGGAGCTTCCAAGCACGATGTACGGGTTGATATTCACGATGCCTGTCCCTTGCTTCTTGAATTTCTAAATCTTGACCAGTTTAATCAACATTGGCGAAATAGAAGAATTAGGTCAATGTGAGGACAAGAACCTACTGTTCATCTTCGACACTGTTGCCCTAACATGCTCGCCGTGATCGATCCGCAAACACCTGTGACTAGTGCCGACCCCACTACAACTCGAATTGGCTGGATCGGCACCGGCGTAATGGGTACGTCGATGGTCAAGCACCTCCTTGACGGTGGTTACCACGTCACCCTTACTAATAGGACGAAAACCAAGGCGCTCGAACTCCTTGAGCTCGGTGCGTCCTGGGTTGATTCACCAGCAGAAGTTGCGAACCAAGCCGACATCATCTTTTCCATGGTGGGGTATCCCCACGACGTTGAAGAGGTGCTCTTAGGCGAGCATGGCGCGCTCAGCACTGCTATCCCAGGCGCCATCGTCGTTGACATGACAACCTCGGAGCCAGCACTCGCCATCAAGGTTGCCAAAGCTGCAGCGGAACAAGCCATTCACGTCCTCGACGCTCCCGTGTCGGGAGGTGACATTGGTGCTCGAAACGCGACACTCTCGATCATGATCGGAGGTCCCGAATCCGTTGTGGAAGCCGTCAGGCCTTGTTTTGAATTACTAGGCACCACCATCGTGCGCCAAGGTGATCATGGTGCGGGCCAACACGCCAAGATGGTGAATCAAATTCTCGTGGCCTCAACCATGGTGGCAATGGCAGAGGGTTTGCTTTATGCCGCGCGCGCGGGCCTCGATCTTGAAACCGTCTTGGCTTCAGTAGCCCCTGGCGCAGCCGGCTCATGGAGCCTTTCGAATTTGGCGCCCCGTGTCTTGCGTGGTGACTTTGCTCCCGGTTTCTACGTTGATCACTTTGTCAAAGACTTAGGCATCGCCATTGCTGAATCAGAGCGTATGGGATTGCACTTGGCAGGTCTTAGCAATGCCCGAGAGCTCTATGGCCGACTTCAAGACCAGGGCTACGGCCAGAATGGAACGCAAGCGCTCGTCATAGCTGAAGCTCAAACTTCAGGCTTTGCGTGGCCACCGCCTGCTTCTTCGTAATCCACCGGTGGCGCGCCTGTGCTTCGAAGCAGGCATAGATTGCTGGTATGACCACGCCTATTCACCACATTTCGTTGACCGTGAGCGATGTGGATCGCTCTGCCGCTTGGTATCAAGCTCTCTTCGGTGAGGCCGATGTAGCGGAGAGGAACCTCGATGGTGGCCGACGCGTCAGAATGGCGTTTGCTAGCGGATTGACCTTGGGCGTTTCTCAATATGACCCCAATGAGCAACTCGCGCCGTTCTCTCACCGCACGGCTGGCCTAGATCACCTTGGCATTGGTTGTGAGTCTGAAGCGCAGGTACGCGAATGGGCGGCCAAGCTCGATGCCTTGGGCTTCATTCATGGTCCCGTTGAAGATGCCCCTTATGGCTGGGCGGTAACGGCGCGTGATCCTGACAATATTCCCGTCGAATTCTTCTGCCCAAAGGTGTAACTCCATTCAGGGAGCAATTCTTTCCAGGTGATGAGACATAGACGACTTAGGGACCTAAATTACGCGTTGGTATTACAACAAACCATGATCAGCGCCTTGCCTCGTCGGTCGGAGAGGATCGGCGAGTCATGTATAAGAGATTCAGTGGGCTTCTCGTCGTAGCTATCGCTTTAGCTGCCTTCTTGCTGCTGTGGTGGTCACTTGGGCAAGTGCAAGCACTTAGTGTACCTGACCCCAAGTACTACGAGCTCTTTGGCATCTTCACCATTGCCTATTCATGGGAGATTCCTCCCCTCTTGGCCGTCTTTGCAGCAATCGTGATTGGATCATCCATTGCACAGGTGTTTTCACGACTCGAGATTTGGGATCTCAATGACTCAAGGCGATCACGAAGTAGGCAGCGCAAACCCTTATCTCCAGGCCTCATCATGGATGAGACGCACGGAGTCTTCTCGGGCGAAGTCACCATCACCGTGCTCATGCCAGCCCACAATGAAGAAGCAATTGTCGGGAAGACCTTGGAGATCTTGCTCACCCATGAGCCACCGCCAAACCGCGTGATTGTGATCGCAGACAATTGCACCGATGACACGGTGGCAATCGCAAAGTCTCACGGTGTTGAGGTCATCGAGACACACAACAACGTAGATAAAAAGGCCGGCGCCTTAAATCAAGTGCTTCGGGATTTGTTGCCATCTATGGGTCCCAACGACACCGTGATGGTGCTTGACGCTGACTCAATACCCCAACCCGGATTTCTTGCGACAGCTATCAAGGCATTCACCGACGACCGGGGTTTGAGTGCGGTGGGTGGTCAATTCCTAGGAGCACCGGGCGATGGACTTATTGGCCAACTCCAAAGAAACGAATATCTTCGCTATCAACGAGAAATTGACCGCCGGCAAGGAAAAGTGTTCGTGCTTACCGGCACCGCCACCATCTTTCGAGCTCAATCGCTGCAGTGCGTGGCTAACTCGCGTGGCACGCTCATTCCGGGAACGCCCGGGTCGGTATATGAAACCGAATCACTCACCGAAGACAATGAGCTCACCATTGCCCTCAAATCCCTCGGCGCTCTGATGTATTCACCCTCTGGTTGTGAGGTCGAAACGGAAGTCATGCCGACCTGGGTCACGTTGTGGCGTCAGCGACTTCGATGGCAGCGAGGTGCGGTATCCAACATTGGCCACTACGGCCTCACCCCTACGACCACTCGATATTGGTCACAGCAGATTGGCATTGCCTATTCGGTATTCGCCCTCTGGTCTTTTTTCCTCATGATCTTCTTGCAAATCACGGCGACGGATCAGTGGGTTTGGTTTCCCTTTTGGATCGCCATCTTGGGTTTATTTCTCATTGAACGCCTGATCACGGTGTGGCGAGGTGGCTGGAAAGCAAGGTTTCTCTCGGTCTTCATCGTGCCCGAATTGCTCTTCGACTCATTTCAAGATGTCATCTTTCTCAAAGGAATCACCGACTTGGCCTTCCATCGACGCGTTGCGTGGGGTCACGAAATACCGGACGCAGCTCAGAAGGGAGCCCACGGATGACTTCCTCGCTACTCGCCGGAATCTTTTTCCCGTCATCGCTGCTCCATAGTCACTTCTACCTCGTTCTCTCCACCATCGTGATGCTCAACACCACGGTGTTTGCCGCACTGGCGTGCGCCAAGATCATTCCCAAATGGATACGGCCGTCGTGGTTTCGCCGAGGACGGAGACGTGGGACTACGCGCAGTATCTATCCCGATGGGGATCTGTGAGGAGTCCTTGCATTCATCATGAACTCATGGCCGTGTAATCACCTATGAGGCAATGCCCGCCACAGGCCACGTCCACGAGCAATAGAAGGAAATAAAGCATCGGTAGACTGAAGCAATGACCGAAGAAAACCAATCTTCAACTCCGGTGGCCATCGCGAGTAGTAACTCGAACCCAGGCCGAGATGTTCAGCGAGTCGGTACTGCCAAATATCTAGGCGAAGACGTAACGAAGATTCACGACCCTGTCTGGGCCGTGATGGGAAACCTTGGCGATTCTCAGTGCTACCTCGGCGTCCAAACCAAGGTGGCCGCCGTACAAGCCGCCATGTCCAAGCGCATTGTCGAGCAAAACCGCGCAAATCGACTCATTGCGCCTGCCTTCACCGTTGGCGTTTCTGATGGTCAATTGAATGGCACGCCCCAAATGCGCTTTTCACTCATTGGGCGCGAACTCGTCAACGACGCTGCGTCTACCCACCTCGCTGCCAATCAGGTCAATGGGTTCATTGCTGTTGTGGCCTGCGACAAGCCACCGGTGGGTACCGTTGCAGCGATCTTGGAACACAATGTTCCGGCTGTGGTGCTCTCTGATGGCTCAATCAAGCCAGGCCATCACCCTCGCACCGGAGAGCGCATTGACCTTGTTACGGCCTTTCAATACGCCACCGACCCTGACGAGCAGGCTCGCCAAGACGTCACCTTGAATGCGTGTCCTGGGCAGGGAAGCTGCGGTGGCATGTTCACGTACAACACCATGCAGACCTTCATCGGTGTCCTCGGCCTCGAGCCCTTGCACATGATTGCACCGCCTTCTGATGATGCTCGGCGTCTGGAGCTCTTCCCCGAACAACTCGTCGATTGCTTGGTGACCATGACCGATCGTGGCATCACGCCTCGAGACATTGTCACGCCCGCCTCTCTGCGCAACGCGCTCATCGTGGCCATGGCCATGGGTGGTTCGACCAACGTCATGTTGCACAGCGTCGAAATTGCTCGAGCCGCTGGTATTGATCTGTGGACTCAAGTGATGAGCCAAGACGAATTCAACGAACTCTCCCACCGGCTCCCTGTGATTGTGAATATGCGCCCCTTTGGCGAGTACTCCATGGTTGATGTTGATGCATCAGGCGGTCTGCCCACGGTGGTCAATGAACTCCTCAAGGCGGGCTTCATCGACGGAACAACGCTCACCTGCACGGGAGCGACGCTGGCCGAGCAAATTGAACGGCTCAACCCACCACCTGCAGACCACGAGGTCATTTTCTCGGTTGAGCGTCCGTTCAAGGAAACTGGCGGCCTTCGTTTGCTAGCTGGCAACCTCGCCCCTGATGGTGGCGCCATCTTGAAACTCGCTGGCGTGGAGCGTGGCATCGTTGACGGGATCTTTACCGGCAAAGCTCGCGTCTTTAATGGAGAGCGCTCCCTCATTGACGCCCTTGATGAAGACTCAGACAGCTTCCAAGACAACGACATGGTGGTCATTCGATATGAAGGCCCCCGAGGGGCTCCCGGCATGCCCGAGATGTTGGACCCGACCTCCAAGATCACGTCACTGTGTCGCAAGCGCGACATCACCATCGCACTCATGACAGATGCGAGATTCTCTGGAGGATCGGTAGGTCTCGTTATCGGTCACGTTGCTCCAGAAGCCTTTGTGGGTGGACCCATTGCCCTGGTTGAAGATGGTGACACCATCACCGTGGACATCAATGCCGACCGCCTCGACTGTGCGGAGCTCCATGATCCATCCACGTTGCAGCGCCGAATGGCTGCTTGGGAAGCACGGGTAATCGCCAATGGCGGCACGCACCCGGACGCGGTCACGGTCACCCACCGAGTGCTCAAGCGCATGCGGGCAACCGGGCAGCCCGCGCTGCGTGGTGGCGGCATGATCGATGAATGATCGCAGTCTGAATGCTTCATGATCTAAGCATGCCAACCTGGTAAGCCGCTCTGGGTCTATACCTTTGGGATGGTTATGCGTGATCATCGGCGTCCACAACGGCGTCGCTCCACTCAGCGATCAACGCTCACCAAAGCACTTGCCTTCATTGCGGCGCTCATCGTTGTGACGGTCATTCTTCGCAGCATCACTCACTCTGCGGGAGCGAGTTCCTCACCTTCATCGAGCACCGTTACCTCAACGACAACGTCGACCACGTTGCCACCGAGTGCTCTGGCGATTTCCCACTGGCCACTCCACCTTCCTGCGGCTTACGGAGTGCCACGTCTTGATAACGCGGGTACTAACTACACCGGCAGAGCTATACCCATTGCGAGCCTGGCCAAGATCATGACAGCGGTTGTTATTGAACAGCATCTGCCACTTGGCATGAACAGCGATGGACCAGTCTGGACGGTCACTCCCCAAGATGTGGCCACGGTGGCAAACCAGAACGGTCAAGACGGGATCACAATTGGTGTCACCGCCGGTGAGCAGATCAGTGAACGAAGTTTGCTTGAGGGAATGTTGGTGCACTCAGCAAATAATTTCGCCGACATGCTGACGGAATTAGCCCACATTCCCATGGGCGCCTTCATCGCCGATATGAATAGTGAGGCCACGGCACTGGGCATGGATCACACCCACTACGCCGACACCAACGGCCTCAGCGCCGGTGACGTATCAACGCCAACAGATCAGGTACTGGCCGCCGAAAAGCTCGAAACCTATCCGCTGCTCGCTCACCTGGTCAGCGAGACCTCCATGTCCGTGAATGGCCAAGGTCCTTTCCAAAGTTTCACGCCCTTAGTTGGTACGCGTGGCGTTGTTGGCATCAAATCTGGCGCCACCAACGCTGCTGGAGGCTGCGATGTTCTCATGATTGACCCGGTCATTGATGGGCAAGCCACCCCAATCATCGTGGCCGTGCTTCACGCCACGGGATGGCCGGATCTTGGCATTGCTGGCAATGCTGCGATCTCCATTGCTCACCAAGTTGCCGTCCAGGAGCAGATGACTGCATCGAACAGCTAGGTATTGAGCAATCCCTATGGGGCGACGAATCCATCCCAGGTGTCCATGTAGTCGATGAACACCTCGCTCAATCCTTCATTGAGAAGCACGTCTCGCGCAATTGGGAGCGGTCTCATGGAGACCGCTGAGTCGCGCTCCATCAAGAGCGGAAAATCATGATTCACGATTCCCGCACGACCCAACGCCACAATGTCGGCGCCAAGATCAAGGGCTCGCTGTACCGCAGCGCCATCGTAGAGCTTGCCTGCAACCGCTACTCGAGTGTCTCCGCGCTCAAGGGGTAAAAACAGGTCTGCCAAACTTCGGCCTTCAAATTCTGGATCAAGCGCTTCTTTGAACACGTCCCAGAGTGACAAGTCAATAAGGTCGACCTGGCCGGTTGCAATGAGTTGCTCATAGACCCACACGATGTCGGAAGTGACCAAACTGAATCGCTCGGGCGAAATTCGCACGGCTATTTGGAACTGATCCCCACAGCGAGTTCGGATGCCATCGAGAATGTCGCGGAAGATCTGAAAGCGAGCTTCTCGACTCCCACCGAAGCGATCGTCACGCCGGTTTAACTGCGGGCTCAAGAATTCACACAACAGATAGTCGTGGGCACCGTGAATTTCGATGCCATCAAAGCCCGCCGTTTCGCAGCGTTGTGCGGCCGATATGAACGCCTCAATGACCTCTTCCACTTCTTGGGTACTCAGTGCTCGTGCGCCGGTCTTGGCATCGTCGCTCGGTGCCACGGGCGTCTGACCCATCAATTCGGGGTCTGCTCGTCGGCCGCCATGATGCAACTGCACATAAGCCAAGGCTCCACGCTCATGCATGGCATCGGCAATACGACGCAATCCCTCTACGTGCTGATCCCCCCAGCAACCCAATTGCCCGGGAAAGGCATTCCCCACTTCTTGGACGTGACTCGCACAGGTCATAACCATGCCAAAACCACCGTCAGCTCGAAGGGTCAGCCAGTGCAGTTCTTCCTCTGACAAGGTCCCATCGACGTTGCTCTGGTGATTGGTGAGCGGAGCAAGCATGAAGCGATTTGCCATGGAGGGCCCTCGACGAAAATGAACCGGATCAAATGGTGACGTCATTACTGCTCCTCATGCGTTGGCGTGATGGAGCCAGCCTACGACCCAGAGAAAGCAAACACCCCCTATCGCCAGGAAGGCGATAGGGGGTGTTGTCATTACTGCTTGCGGGGGAAATTAGTGATGGCCACCTTGGTCATTGTCGCCACCGTTGCCCCAAGAGGAGTTGCTCGGAGCCACAAAACTTGCAAAGTCGCTCAAGCCCGCCGACGATTCAGCGGCCACTTCGTAGCTCGCTCCCGATTGAGTGGGAACGGCAATGGCTGTACCGGCAATGTTGGCCGCCACCACGGTCCACGTTGTGCCGCCATCAGTAGAGACGTCAACGGTGTAGCCCGTTACCGGATTTGCAGGAGTTTGCGGTGCCGCCCATGACAAGAAGGCGTAGGCGGTGCCGTGGACTGAGCCTTGCTCAATGGTGGCATTCGATGGTGCCGTGACGGAAACTGAAACTGGGCTGGCAATCACCATCGCGTACGCACCCGTGCCAGCAGAATCCTCGCCGGCTACACGGAAGAGATAACTCGTGCCGTTGGTGAGACCTGTCGCGGTGTAGGTGGTGGTCGTGTTGGGGTCTGACAAGGTGGTCCATGTTGTCCCACTATCGGTTGAGACCTGAACGGAATATCCGGTGATCGTCGAGCCATATCCATTGGACGCAGACCAATTCAAGACCACCTGGGTGTTGCCAGGGGTGGCCGTGAGGTCATGGGGTTTGGACGGAAGGTTCGATCCTGAGCTGTTCACAGCGTGGGCAATGTGATGCTTCGATGCATGATGCTTCGATGCGTGGTGATTCGATGCGCTGTGGGCACTCGCTGGCAGCGCGAAGGCCAGTGAACCAGCAACGGCTGTGGTGGCCACACCAATACCGATCAGACGACTACGACGAAGGTTGTTCATGGGACATCTCCTTGGGGGCTTTGCTTAGGACTCATTCAACGCGATGAACATAAGAAATAGGTGAACTTTTCCTGTGGAACCCCTCAATAAACCAGAAGAATTACTCTCAACGGGTTTGTAAATCCCGCCGGGGAAATATCCACACGCCGACAAGACCAGCACCCACGCCGATAGCGATGAGGGCAGCCGTGGAAGCTAGGTCAAACGATCCAGCTGGGACCGTAGCCATCCAGTGAAAAACCGAAAGGGGTAAGAGGCCGTGGGCTGATGTCCCGATACCGGCGGCTACTTCGATCACAAAACTGGCCATAACGAGGGTCGGTCCAGCTGCCTTTGCCCAGCGCGGACGAATGGCTGCAATCAAGGTGATGAGACCCAAGAGACAAAGCGCTGGCGATGCCGACACCAACCCAGCTTCAATCATGGTGAACACTGCTGCGTGTCCACCACCGCACATCACTCCCAGCGACACCACCATGCCGGCCAACAGACTCCCGATGAGCACCGCCAAGGCGACGAGGATGCTGCGCTGCATCAAGAGTTTCGCCCGAGGCGTGGGGCTCGTCGCCACAAGATCAAGACGACCACTGAGTTCCTCATCACTGAAACCCGCCATGGTGATCGTGGCAAAGAGACACAGCAGTACCGAGGTGATCAAAAACGCAATGGATAGATACGTGTTCATCCCCGATGCTGCAATCCCTAAGCGTTTGAGTACTTGGGCAATAGAAGAATTGGCGACGACCGTACCGGCTGATTTCGCCACAAACCCAAAGAGCAGTGCCGTCACGCCAAGAGCAATGAACCAGGAACTGATCGTCACGCCCTCGAGGCGAACAAAGAGACCGACGAGATTGCGTGGTGGTTGGCGAACATGTCGGGGGGCACGTTCTTCAAAGAATCCGGCGCCGACATCTCGCTGTGTCACGCTGAGCAAGGCCACCGCCGCTAAGACCAATGAGAGACACGCAATGGGGATGAATCCAAAGGGACGGGTTGTCACGAAGGGGTTGAGCGATTCAATCCAGCCGAGAGGTGACAACCACGACACCCATGCGGTCGCTGCGCTGGCATCGCCAACCATTCGAATACCGTAGGCAACGCCAAGCACGATGCCCCCGGCACGACTGGCCCGATGCCGCGGTGCAAAGAACTGACTGCTGAGAACCCCCACGAGGGCGAAGAGCATCGCCGTAGCGCCCAAGCTGAGGGCAAAGTACCAAGCGCTGCTCGCTGAAAATCCCACCGAAGCTTCGCGACCAATTGCCATGACAATGATGCCCGTCACGACAACCATGGCCACGATTCCCGTGACCATTGATGCCATCTGGGCCATCAGGACGTCGCGTCGGCTCTGATCCGACATCACCAGCCAATCAGCGCGTCCGGCATCTTCTTCGCCCCGTAACAGTCGGGTGGCGAGCAACAGCGCCCACAACGCAATCGTGATGGTGATGGTGGTCCCTAGTTTGAAATTAGTGAATCCACCCAAGGAGTTCAGGCTCGTCGCCCGGCCGAACAATGCACTCACGGCATGATTTGCACCAAAAATGATCGAAAGATCTTCTCGCGATTGAGCGGTGGGATACAAGGTGTTGTAGCTACCGGCAACTGAGGCAACCATGAGTCCCGCGACGAGACCCACCATCACTCCCCCCATGACGCTGCGGTTCAATCCTTGGCGAAACGTGGCAAATGCGGCCCGCGTCATGGAGGTGTCGCACCGGGGCCATAGCGGGCAAAGAACAATTCTTCGAGCGACGCTTCTCGACTCAACAAGGAGGTGACGGTGGTGGAGCGCAGTGCTGCCATGAGCGCTTGCGTGCCACCAGAAACTTGCAGGCTGACATGACCGTCGCGCTGTTCCATCACCTTGATGCCCGGCACCGCCGCGAGATCAGGAGCTGGACCCTCAAATTCGAGATCCACTCGCACCGAAGCTATGGCGCGCATGGCATCCAAGGTGGCAACTTCAATCAACTTGCCGTTTTGGAGGAGCGCCACCTTGGAACACAGTGCGTCAACTTCACTCAAAATATGAGAGGAAAGCAAGATGGTCTGGCCGCGCTGAGTAGCTTCTTGTACCGCGACGCGAAATTCTCGTTCCATCAGCGGATCAAGTCCCGATGTTGGTTCATCGAATACCAAAAGATCAGCACGGCTCGCCAGTGCGGCAATCAGAGCGACTTTCTGCCGATTGCCTTTTGACAAGGTTCGAATCTTGCGAGTTGGATCAAGATGAAAGCGATCCACCAACTCACTGCGATACGCCTTGTCTCCGCGACCTGACAAAGACATCATGAGTTCCAAACAGTCGTGACCCGTCAATCCAGGCCAGAGGCTTACCTCTCCGGGAACGTAGGCAAGTCGGCGATGTGCCCTAACAGGATTCGCGGCCACATCAATGCCGAATACTCGAATAGATCCTTCACTGGCCCGAGCAAGTCCCAACAACAATCTGATGGCGGTGGTCTTACCTGCACCATTGGGGCCTAACAGTCCAAAGACTTCCCCGGCCTCGACGACAAGATCAAGGTGGTCAAGCGCAAGCGTTGCCCCAAAGCGTTTGGTTAAGCCATGGGCTTCAATAGCGAAGTCACTCACAATCGAAGCCTACTGATACGAGCAAGCTCATCTCGTTCAGGCTTGTTGGTAACGCTCCCACGCTTGGGCGGTAAGGGAGATAGAGGCCACCCGATCCGCAACGCCATGGATTCTTGTCGACAGCATGATCTCATCCGCTTGCGTTCGCGCAACCAGATCGGCGATACCGCTTGCGACCTCATCGGGGCTCCCGACAATGTGATTTGCACTAAAGCGATCACAAGCCACCCGTTCGTGATCGCTGAGTTCGAATGCATCGGCAGCTTCGGGTGAGAGCAACTGTGCTGGACGACCTTGACGAATGAAGAGCGTCGAGAGTCGAGCCGGCCCAGCAATGAACCGAGCTTGCTCAGCATCCTCAGCACAGATCACCGTGGCAGCCACCATGACGTGCGGAACATCCAAAACTCCCGACGGTCGGAATGAATCTCGATAGATCTGAACTGCTTGATCGAGGAGTTCGGGGGCAAAGTGATACGCGTAGCTGTAGGGAATGCCCAACGCCCCGGCCACTTGGGCGCTATAGGTACTCGATCCGAGCAGCCACAATTCGGGAAGCAATCCCTTACCTGGCATAGCCAAGACGGGAGCCGTGCCGAGGAAGTAACTCACCAGTTCCATCAAGTCATCGGTGAAATGGTGGGGGTTGTGACGACCAACGGCTTGCATGGTCCGTTGGTCTGACCCTGGAGCCCTCCCTATCCCTAAGTCAATCCGGCCCGGGTGAAGCGCTTCGAGCGTGCCAAATTGCTCAGCGATGACATAGGGCGAATGGTTCGGAAGCATGACGCCACCCGATCCAACTCGAATTCGTTGGGTATGAGCAGCCAAGTGTGCGATGAGCACGGCCGGCGCCGAACTTGCCACTCCAGCCATACCGTGGTGTTCAGCAAGCCAGAGTCGGTTCAAGCCAGCGGCTTCAGCTGCTTGGGCCACCGTGGTGACATCGCGAAGTGCTTCGACGGCATTGGATCCTTCGACAACGGAGGCAACTTCATGGAGCGACAACATGGTCATCCATCCACCCTAAAGAGTGAGCCGCAATATCGCCTCACAGGCTTTTCACAGACTTCTGCGAGTCATCTCGAAGGAAAATAGGTCGTATAACAAAAATTTCATGCTCGAGCTCCCGGCCGGGATCCACCCCTCGAGGGCCAGAATCCCCAATATTTTGAGGATTTCGGGTGCGTGAGCCTAAGCATGCGCGATGAGGTCGCCAACCTACAAACTTCAGGCGTTTCGGCCGTATTCACTAGCCTTGGGCCACTCATTCTCTATCGGTTTCACTAGGAGCACAACAATGAAGGTTCTGGTTCTCGGCGGCGATGGCTTCTGTGGATGGCCGACTGCCCTCCACCTTTCAGCGACCGGTCACGACGTCACGATCATCGACAACCTGTCGCGTCGCATGATTGACATCGAGCTTGAAGTCGACTCCCTCACGCCCATTCGTCCTATTCATGAGCGACTCGCTACTTGGACTGAAGTTTCCGGCAAGACCATCAACTTCATCAACCTGGACCTTGCTAAGGAATACGACCGACTCGTCGACGTGCTTTTGAGTCAAAAGCCAGATGCCGTGGTGCATTTTGCTGAGCAACGCGCGGCACCTTATTCGATGCGTAACTCCAAGGCCAAGCGCTACACCGTTGATAACAATGTCAGCGGTACCCACAACTTGCTAGCTGCCATCGTCGAAACAGGCCAAGACATTCAGGTTGTCCACTTGGGAACCATGGGTGTTTATGGCTATGGATGGTCCGGTAGTGCTCCGATTCCCGAGGGATATCTCACCGTGAAGGTGCCAACGCCCGATGGTGAAATTGACCGTGAAATCCTTCACCCGGCCAATCCCGGCTCGGTGTATCACATGACCAAGACGCTCGATCAGTTGCTTTTTGCCTTCTACGCCAAGAACGATGGCTTGCGCATTACTGACCTCCACCAAGGCATCGTGTGGGGAACGTCAACGCCAGAGACGGCGCTCGATGAACGACTCATCAACCGCTTCGACTACGACGGGGACTACGGAACAGTACTGAACCGCTTCCTCATGCAAGCTGCCATTGGTCACCCCTTGACCGTGCACGGCACCGGTGGTCAAACGCGAGCGTTCATCCACATTCGCGACACCGTGCGCTGCATCGAAATTGCTTTGACGAACCCGCCGGCCAATTACGAGCAAGTTTCGGTCTTTAACCAAGTCACCGAGACCCACCGCGTCATTGAACTGGCCCAGATGATTTCGCAGTTGACGGGCGTTGAGATTGCTTTGCTTCCCAATCCACGCAAAGAAGCTGCAGAAAATGAGCTCAACGTTACGCGCGAGCGTTTCTTGGGCCTTGGGTTGAACCCAACCACGCTCAGCGAGGGGCTGCTCGAAGAAGTTCGCGACGTCGGCAAGCGCTATGCCGATCGCGCCGACCTCACCAAGATCGTTGCTCGCTCAGTGTGGAACAAGGGCATGGAAGTCGCCCCCGACTTGATGAAGTAGTCGCATTGACGACTAGTTCGGTGGTTTCCCTTGCATCCACCGCATCGGCACCGTAGTTGAGACACCTGCTGGTGTCTTGGTGAAGGCTTCAATGCTCCAAAATTGTCCGCGACCCGGCGCCCACACCCACGTTGGTGGATACAAGGTCACCACCTTGGTTTCGTGAGGACCGAGGACGATGGATTGATGGTGTGCCGGGATCCAGAAGCCATTGGGATGCGCCGTATTGGTATTGACCATGAGGTGCGGTGTGATGCTTGTATTGGTGTCATTCGTGAGGGCTACCCGGATAGCGATCATCTCTTGACCTTGATCTGCTGAAGCCGCCCACACGATCTTCATCGAGATCAGCGGTCGGGCAAAGGCCAGCAGCACCATGATGACCATGCCAAGCGCTGGAATACCAAGAGCTACTTGACGAAGTCTTGGAGAAAGTGAGACCACCGGTGTGTCACTAGCCGGGCGAAGGGTCACCGCCGCCACGATGGCAACCGGCAGAAAATCAACCAGATAACTCGCGAGGCTGCGACCGGGCACGAAGAGAACCAAGGGCAGCACAAACAGCCAGGCGCGCTTCATGGTTCGATACCAACAGACGAAGGCCACGAGTAAGACCACTTCGGCCAAGACACCTGCGACCGAGAGGTAGCCAATACGAACACTGGGCACAAGACCGTGCAGCGCCAGGGTCACGATGCCGTTGCCATCAGGGATCAAGGGATCCGTCATGGGGAGCACAATGCCGTGGAACCATGCCGATGCCGACCAGATGATGAAGGGCAGGTTGATGGCCAAGAAGGTAGCGACCACGACTCCGGCGTAAGAAATCACCGTGAGTGCTACCCGACGCCCATAGTGACGTGCTTCTAACCCAACGCCAATCACGAGGAAAGGAACGACAAACCACGGACTTTGCTTAATGGCGCACGCAATACCGAGCGCAACCGGGCCTGACCAACGAAGCACCACGCTTTTGCTTGTGTCACTGAAGCGATCCCACTGCCACACCGCCAGCATCAAGAAAGGAATAAAGAGTGCGTCGGTTCCGCCATTGGCAAAGCCATTGAGATAAATGAACGACATCAAGAGTGCTGGAGCGAGCCAGCGAATAGAGCGTGGCAGCACCCACCACATGAAGACGATGGCCACGGTGGCAGCAATCAGGTCCAAGATGTCAGCAGGCAGGTGGCTGATGCCCAACCAGTGCAGCGGAACTTCTAAGAGGAATGCCCCCGCCGGATAGGACACTGCCGAAACATGACCGCCACCAAGGGTGTAGGTCCAATAGCCATTGATGTCTTTGAGGAGTTGCGACGCATAGGGAAGCAGTGACGTGGCATAGGGATTCTTACCCTTGAGCAATATCCGGGTTGCTGCCTCGTTAAACGCCGCAGAGTCCGTCGAGTAATACGAGCGACCCAGAATGGAAATGAGTTGGTTGGCGAAAGCCGATACGGTGGCCAGACCCATAATCGAATATTCGAGCGCTTGACTCATGGGTTTCGTGCCACGCCAAATCAGTGCCACCATGATTAAACCAGCGGCGATGAGGACGGGCGCTATGAGCGCCTCTAAGGGGACGGTGGTCCATGATCCCCAGGCACCAAATCCACCCAGAGTGATGCCAAAAGCCACCAAGGTCCATCCGGCCTTAGGAGCGAGCGATTGCGTGGGGGCGTTGAGGTCAGATTCCATAGATCACGATCCACCCACGCCGAGAGAAGGCAGGGGATTCCCACACGTGTTTACCGCACTTTGGCCCATAAAGCGACTTTGAATCCAGGCAACAATGCTGTTGGTGGCGGTGGCCACCACATCCATGTGGGTAGCTCCCGGCCAGAACTGATCGGCAAGCAACGCTCCCCCGTGACACTCACGTTGAATGAGGTCTTCGGTAGTTGCTGGCAAGACCACATCGTCGGCCAAACCTTGTTCAATCAAAACGGGAAGCGAGGCAGGCAACTGAGGTGCGCTTTGAGCTACTAGCACTCGGTGCCAAGACTTGTTCTCAGCGGGATTGGCTGCGAAGTAACGCTGGCCCAAGTGTTGGCGAATAATTCCCACAATCGCTGCCTTAGTCACACATGACTGAATCAAACTCGCTGTCACCCGGTTGCCAACTGCACTCACTACCTCTTTGGCTTGCACCCCATAGGTCGGTGGCCATGATTCGATCACGTCAGGCCCAATGGCCCAGGCCGCCACTTGGTTCCACTGCATGCTGATGAGCGGGACCAACTCAGCTGCTGGCGCTGATGCCACAACACCCCGTAAGTGATAACCCGAACCGTCTACTCCAGCGAGCGAAGCACTCCACAGCGCTGCATGGCCGCCTTGGGAGTGTCCAAAGAGCACCACTTGATTTCCAGCGCCGGTTGGCAGTTGGTGGGCGGCGCGAATCGAGTTCCAGACGTCAGCCGCCTCATCTTGGCCTACGAGGAACCCCGAGACCCCCGAAGTGCCGAGGCCGGCATAGTCCGTTGCAGCTACCACCCATCCTTTGGCCACCATGTCTTGAAGCCACGCAGCACCCTGATACACGTTCTTGGTTCGAGAAGGTGCACACTGAGCACCCAGGCCAAGGGTGCCATGACTGAAACCAATGACGTCTCGGTTCGACCCTCGAGAACGTGGTGCAAATATCAGCCCCGACGACACCGTTGGCTGATGATCAATGTTGCGCGACACATAGAGAATGCGCCAGGTCCGACCCTTGACATAGCCAAGCTCTACGGGCTCTGAACGCAGCAAGGTGCCCGCTGGCTTGGCTGCCCAACCCGCTGGTGGGTCATAGAAGGGCTGCAAGGTCGCTTGATAGTGACGTTGCGTCCATTGAACAATGCCGATTGCAATAGCAATCAGAACCACAACGCCCATGAGGCTGTAGCCAAAGGCTCGCCAGATCCGATGACGAGGCGCCTGCTGTGAAGGTTCAGAAACGATGAACTTCAATGTAGTCCGAAGGCTCAACTCCTCTGAGTGTCAGCTAGGAAGAGGATGCCTTCTTAGCCTTGATGGCCTTTAAGACTGACCCCAGCAGCATCAAGGCGGCCCCGAGGGGAAGGACGATGACACTGGCCCATCGCCAGTGCCCAGCGAGGCTGAGTGCAGCCACAATTCCTATGAGCACCACCGTGCTCACAAACAACTCGGGCGTATCACCGATAAGGAAGTCCCACCAGAACATGCCAAACCCGCGGAGCATCCGAACTGCCCATGAGTGTTGATTGTCTTGAGCCATGCTCACGCCACCTCAGCTTTCATCTCGCCAGTCTTCAAGCTGGCCACGACCACCCAGACGAAGAGTGCGTACAACACAACAAACACGGGAATCATGACGTCATTACCGGGCCAAGAGACCTTCAGTCCTTCACCCGTCCAGAACGTGCCGTAACTGACCAGCATGATGCCAACTGCCATCTTCATGGCGTTCTCTGGCACACCCGACAACTGCTTTGCCACAATGGCCCCCACGATGGCTACCAGGGTCAGGGCTACCGCCGCCGTGATGGTCGCGAGTCCAAGTTCATGTGACGAAGCACCGAGCGTCAAGACCGTGACGACCACTTCGAGGCCCTCAAGGAACACGCCTTTGAAACTCATGACAAAGGCCAGACGGTCTCGATCTCCTGTTGCGCTGTTGAGTTCCGCCACTGTTTCCGCGAAGATGGCGTCTTCATCGTGTTTTGCTTTGTAACCGGTCGATCGCAAAATGGCCTTCCGAAGCCATTGAAGACCGAAAATCAAGAGCACACCTCCTACGACCAGACGCAGCGTCGTGAGGGGCACGTGCACCAATGCGGGACCAAACACCGCAACCAGGGCCCCGAGAGCGAGCACCGCAACGGCGACACCCTCAAAGGCTGATTTCCAACTTCGCGTGGAGCCGACGGCGACCACAATGGTCAGCGCCTCGACCATCTCAACCGCACAGGCCAAAAAGACAGCCGATACGAGTACGAGATTGCTTGAATGAAATGCGGTAGCAATCATGACTTCTCCTCATTGGGTAGTGCAATTAAGAATTCAGGGTCAACCGATATCGAAACCGCCGAAGTGCGGTTTCGACGTCTAGTAGACGAGATTTTGGTCAAGGTTGTTCCGTCGCGCAATGCCACCACGTGTTCGTAACCCCGGCCATTGTAAGCAACGTCTTGAACTTGACCTTCCACCACGGCTCCTTCGCCATCAAGGGACACTCCGGCTGCCCGGATAAACACGGTGGCGGCGTCTCCCGGCTTGAGTCCTTGAGGGTTTCGAGCAAGCAGTGGTGCCATGGTCTCAAGATTGTGCAAGCGAAGTTCAGCAAAGCCGCGGTCATCAACGGTCAATACCGAGGCCGGGATCTCTCCAGCTATCCCGGTGAAGCGCGCAACGAAGGATGATGCCGGGCGTTGATAAATCGATTCCGGTGTTCCCAGCTGCACGAGCTTGCCCTGATTCAAGACTCCAATAGTGTCGCCGAGAGCAAAGGCCTCGGATTGATCGTGAGTGATATAGACACAGGTGGACCCAGACTCTCGAGCCAAGGTGGCAATTTCGATTCGCAACAATTCGCGACGGTCTGCATCAAGGTTCGAGAGTGGTTCGTCAAACAAAATGAGACCGACGTTGGCCACAAGAGCTCGTGCGAGAGCCACACGCTGTTGCTCTCCTCCTGAAAGTTCGTTGGGATACCGAGCAGCCAGCGATGTGAGCCCAACTTTTTCCAGCATGGTCGCCACCTTGCGATCCACTGCCGTTCGATCAATGCCCACGCGGCGCAGCGCAAATCCCACGTTCTTCGCCACATTCATATGGGGCCACAGGGCATAGTCCTGAAACACCATGGACAGATTGCGGTGCTCAGGAGCGACGAAGGTCTCGGCGCTGGCCACCACCGTGCCATCAATGCTGATTGAACCTGACGTTGGACGTTCAATGCCCGCAAGGCAACGAAGCAGAGTGGTCTTTCCTGAGCCCGAGGGACCAAGCAACACCACAAAACTCCCAGGCTCGATCTCAAGATCAATACCTGAAAGGGCATCCTTTTCGCCATATCGCTTGGAGACCGAGTTCACGGAAACTCTGGCCTGATGGTTATCTGACACCAAAGCGCTCATCGTCACGACGTTCTTTCTGATAGCGACCAACCAATGCGGCGCCATCCCTTGGGGGCAAGTAAGCGAAAGAGCGCAATCACCACCAAGATCACGCCAACCATTTCGAGCAAGGTAACCATGGTCATAGCGGTTCCCGTGCCATCTTCAAAGTTTGCAAGATAGGCCTGAATCGCTACTGAAGCTGGTTCGGTACCCGGAGGATACAGAATCTGCGCAATTGCCAACTCAGAAATAGTTCGAGCAAAGGTCAGCAGCCACGCCCAAATCAACACTCGTGACAACAGTGGCAATTGACTCGCTCGCCACGCGCCAAAACGACTCGCTCCATGAACGCGGGCAGCGTCGCTGAGCGAAGGTTGAAGTTGCGACAAGGGTGCCGCCACAAAGCGAGTCTGCGCCGGAAGTGCCGATGCAATCAGCGCGAGCATGAGGAGGGGAAGCGTTTTGTAGATGTTGACGATGTTGTTAGTAACAAACGGCAAGTTGTAGCTGAAGATGTACCCAATGCCGAGCACGACACCAGGTACGGCGATGGAACCGAGCAAAACCAGGTCAGTGATCTTGGCCGAGATTCCCCGACTGCGAACCAGCATTTGCCGCGCCAACACCATGCCCAGCATGACGGCGACCGTCGCAACGATGAGGGCCAATTTGTTCGACAGCAGCAGTGGCGCTCCGAGTCCCTTATCCACAATGGAGGGATGGAGCACTTGGCGGTAGTAATCGAGCGTGAACTGAATGCCTCCGTTGGCGAAACTACCGAGGTTCTTCGTGAAAGAGCCAAGAAATGCCCCAAAGAGCGGTACTCCAAGCGCCATCGCAAAGAACAATCCGACAGCGGTCGTCGTCATGACTTGTCCGCGAGCTGACAACGGCCGGGGTCGTATTTGACGATTACGGCCTGACAAGACCGCAAAGTTTCGTCCCCGCATCATTCGTGACTGAATGACGATGGGAACAATTGCTGATGCGACGAGCACAATGGCAATTACCGCACCCACCGAAAAATTGGCGGGGAAATTATCGATGGCACTAAACAAGGTGTAGGTGGCGAGCGGGAAATGCGCATGGTAGCCAAGCGTGAAGGCAACGCCAAAATCACTCATGGTTTCCGCAAAGCAGATCGCGAACGCCGATACCAAAGCTGGCATCACCATCGGAATGATGGTCTTAAAGCTCAGCCACCTACTCGCCCCGTGCGTGCGAGCCGCATCTTCATATTCTTGACCCAAACCTCTCAGACTCGCCGAAATCACGAAGTAGCCAAACGGAACGCCAGCGAAGGTCAAAATCATCACAATGCCGACCGGGCCCATCAGAAGGTTGTAGAGCCAGAGATTAGGAATACCCAAATAGCTGAGACCACCAAAAGGTTGGAGCAAGTCCTGCCAGCCCAAGGTCATGACCCATGTTGGGATCAGCAATAACCCCCACACACAGGTGCTCCAAAACCGTCGACCCTTCAGGGTGGTCCGATGGATTGCCCACGCGAGCCCCAAGGCCACCGCCACACACAAGACTCCCGCTGTCAGAGAAACCCACAGTGAATTGATGATGCCCTGGGCGGTGCTTCCAGAGAATGCTTGGCCTATGTATTTCAGCGTGAACCACTCAGGTCCTTGTTGGAAGAGTCGAGGACTCGTGGCAAGAGCCAGAAAACACGCCACGGGAATCACAATGAGCGCGCCGAGCACACACCACATCACCAAGGGGGAAACAAAACGCTGCACGCGTAGCGAACGTGCTCCATATGTGCGTCGTTTCACCCGAGGTGGAACGGTTTCAATGCCACTTAAAACCACGTGATCTCCGAACGGACGAGTTTGCTAATACACCTCTGCTCCGCGACCTTCTAGGCCGCGGAGCAGAGGCAAACGAACTGAGTTGGGGGAGAAACTCAGCCGATAATGTTGCTCGAGAACCAGGTGTTGATCTTGGTTTCAAGCGGACCCCATACGTACGGGTTGATCGTCTTCATGGGTACCGTGTGCAAAGCCGGGAGCGAAGAGGGCTGGTGCTCATTAGTGATCACTGGCCAGAACAGCGAGTCACCCTGAGGATCGCCCGTTTGCATGACGTGCTGTCCGGCAGGACTCATCACCCAGTTCACGAACTTCTGAGCTTCTTGGCGTACCGTCCACGGCATCTTCGCGTCGATACCCATCCCACCAGCCAAGGTGGTTGCTGGGTTCAAGTAGCTCACTCGAAGGCTGGGGTCACCTGTCAGGATCTTGCCGTAACCAGCCGAACTCTGAATGATCGCCATCTTGATGGTGTGCGACAAGATCGCAGCCACGGTTGGGCCATTGGTCGCATTCACAACCAGTCCATTCGCCTTCAACTTCTTGAAGAAGGCTTCTCCGACCGATACCGCATGCTTGGTGGAGCCACTCGTGTAGTTACCAAGATTTGCCATAACACCAGCGATGAGCGGGTACGTGGGTCCCGACTGCGTCGGGTCATTCATACCCAGCCATCCCTTGTAGCGAGGCAACGTGAGATCATTCCACGTCTTGGGAAGTTGGGCTCTGGTCATTTGGGCTGAGTCCCAAACCAAAGCGCCGGTGGCGGTCAAGTCTGCTGGGACGAAGCTGCCATCTGCAGGGATGTTCGCCTTGCCTCGAGCATTGAAATTCACACTCTTAGGAACGATGTGGTGTTGAAGCAATCCCTCTTGATCCAAGGTCGCAAATGCCGTTGGTCCGTCAACCCACAGAACACCGAAGCGAGGGTTGTTGCGCTCGGCTTGAATTTCTTGCAGTAGCGGTCCCGTTGAGTTGTCATTCAAGGCAACGGTGAACCCGGGGTTGGTCGCATTGAATGCAGCTACGGCAGCTGAGTCATAGCCCTGTGCTGAATATACGTAGAGCGTTGGCCCTGACGCTGAAGCAGCAACTTGACTCGCAAGGGTCATGCCCGTTGCTGTCACTCCAAGAGCTCCTGCAACAGCAAGAGCTTTACGAACGCTGAAACGCTTGGTTGGTTTTGTCATGCCGATATCCAACTTCACGAGCATGAACTCCAGCGGGCATTGCTTAGGCAGTTAGTGAAACTTCACGAGAAAAGGATGTGACGATTATTTGGGTGGCATCTGTGAAAATTCAGAGATTGTCCTGGCTTCATCCGAGAGATGGTTGCGTAAACCTTGAACGATGGCGACTTCTGCCGTTTGGCCGATGAGAGGAAGGTGAACGGCGAGTTCACCCTCGAGGAGTTCGCTACATCCTGTTGGCGTTTCCTTCAGCATCATTGTGCCGCTACACGTAAGAAGGCCGGCATAGTGATCGGGCGTCATGGTGAGCACACCCTCTCCCGTATCTCGATGGAGCTCCGTATGAATCACCCAGGTCAGCTTGGTGGGATCAACGGCCATACGCGCTGGTCCTGACAAGGTTCCGGCAAAGGCATAGCGAACGGCAATCTTGCATGTGCCATCCATTTCTGTGGCACTTAAGAGCTCTGGAGGATGAATATTGGCAACCTTGGAACCCAAATACGCGTAGTACGCGGGGTTCATCAGCGCGTCAATCACTGCTTCACGACTCACACTGATGTCATGTTCAATTTTGAAGTTCACCACTGCCTCATCTCTTGGGTTCCCTCCACTCTAGGAAATAGCCAGTGCTGACTTGATTTTCTTGAAGTTCAACGAGAAAACATTCTCAGATATCCCAAATGTTTCAAAGCGTTAACTTCGATTCCTTAAGTTCTCCTCGTGGCGATTCGCGAAGTACGTTCCCCTTTGCTCGAGTTGCCCTATGGCCCGACGACCGTCCCCCCGCTCGGTTGGGCCAGCCGTCGCGTTCCTCCAACGCGACGTCGTTCTTCTTGTGAACACCTGCGAGCTAAGCGCACGTGCTCACACCACGCCACTCGAGCCGCAGGGTTCCAACCCTTACTTGGTTCCATCGCCAGGAGATGGGAGTGGTAATGCTGTCGCCAAGTGCACCGCCACGGGGCAATACCGCTACTGAGACCGCACACATCCTCGTGGTAGACGATGAGGCTTCATACCGTGATGCCCTCGTTGCCGGATTGACGGCCGAAGGATTCAGCGTTGACGCGGCGGTGAATGTCGCCGAGGCGCTTGAGTATTTCGAAGCCCGGCAACCCGATCTCATCTTGCTCGACATCATGCTCCCTGATGGCAACGGAGTTGATTTGTGCCGTGAGATCCGTGAGCGCTCGGGCGTTCCCATCATCTTCGTTTCGGCGAAATCTGGCGAAATTGATATCGTGCTCGGCCTCGAAATGGGGGCGACCGATTACGTGCCCAAGCCCTATCGCCTGCGCGAACTCATCGCCCGGATCCGAGCTGTGTTGCGGCGCAGTTCTGAACAAGCCGAGCAAGATGAAATCATCACTATTGGTGGCATGGTGATCGACAGTGCCAAACGAACCTACGAAGTGAACGGCATTCCCATTGAGCTGACCCGCAAAGAGTTCGAATTGCTCTGGCTCTTGCTCTCCAATGCCGGCACCGTTGTCACCCGGGAACAATGCATTGATGCGCTTTGGTGGGACAAGGATCTGAATGATTCTCGAACCCTCGACACCCACATCAAGCGACTCCGCCAAAAGCTTGAAGGTGACGCCGAAGCCTCCACCCACATCGTGACGGTGCGTGGCGTGGGCTTTCGATTCGACGCCTAAGCAGAATCGGGCTCTCACCGCTAGGGTGAGGCTATGAAGCCCGGAGACCTCGCCCCCGCATTTTCGGCCCCCGATCAAGTTGGCGCCGAACGGAGTTTGCATGAATTTCTCCAGCGCGGACCCGTGGTGCTGTTCTTCTACCCAGCAGCGCTGACCAAAGGGTGCACCGCCGAGAGTTGCCACTTTCGTGATCTCGCGAGTGAGTTCGATGCCTTCGGCGCACAACGCGTTGGTATCAGCATGGACCACATTGCCAAGCAAGCCGAGTTTGCCGCAACTAACAATCTTGACTACCCACTCCTGAGTGATCCTGATGGCGAGATCGCTCGGGCTTATGGGGTCAAGCGCGCCCTCGATCTCCTTCGCACCAAGCGCTCAACGTTTGTCATCAATACCGATGGCCGTATCGTCGCCGTGATTAATTCAGAACTCTCGATGAATAAGCACGCCGACGATGCGCTAGCCGCGCTCGCGACGCTTTAGTCCTCTTCGTCGTAGGGCAAATCGTTGTAGGAAACAAACTCACGTTCGGTTGCCGATGCTCCGGGGCTGACCTGGATATCAAAACCGTCGACAGATTCCACAGAGCTCAGGGCATCAACGTGAGGGCGGCCATGGCCGGTCCATTTTTTCCGCGCTTGCGTTTTGGCACTTCGCTCATCTTCGGCAACAACGAAGACGGTCTCATGGTCTTCGCTCAGGCGTCCTGGACCACCACTTCCCCCTAGGAGTACGGCAAAGAGTTTCATGTTTCATCCTCTCGTGACACCAAAACGGCGTCGGTGTGGCTGTTGACTCTCTAGCCTTGCATGAATGGCTAGCAAGTTCTTCGTCGACATCGCACCCTTGCGCAAAAGCCGCGACTACCGCTTTCTCTTCCTCGGCCAAACCATCAGCGTGATCGGCAACGCCGTCACGGTCGTGGCGTTGCCATTTCAGACTTACCAAATCACTCACTCTTCACTTCAGGTTGGCTTGGTCTCTCTAGCCCAACTCATTCCCCTGGTTCTGGGTTCTCTGATCGGCGGGGCCTATGGTGACGCCCACGATCGCCGCCGCATCATCTTGATCGCGTCGCTCGCATCCGCACTGAGCGCCTTAGGCCTCACCATCAACGCATGGCAGTTTCATTCGCTCGCCGCTATCTACGTCATCAGCGCATGTGCCGCGTTCTTCTTAGGCTTCGCCAACCCAGCTCGTGCTTCTGCCATTCCCATGCTCATTGGTGCCGAAGATCTCGTCGCTGCCAACTCGCTCAATCAAATGACCTTCCAAATTGGCTCCATTGCGGGACCAGCCTTGGCTGGCCTCATTATTGCGTCAGCTGGTTTGTTCTGGACCTATTCGATCGACACCATCACCTTCTTGATCTACGTCCTTGCCACAGTGATGATGAGGCCCTTGACCCCAACGCCAGGAGCGAGAAAACCGGGCATCGGTGCCATTGCTGAAGGATTTCGCTTTCTTAAAGGAAGGCAAATCATCCAAGGTATTTACGTCATGGACTTAAACGCCATGATTTTTGGTGCGCCCGTAGCCCTCTTCCCTGCGCTCGCCGCTGAGGTATTCAAAGTTGGCCCCACAGGGCTTGGTCTGCTCTATGCCGCGCCAGCCATCGGTGCCTTCATTGGTGCTGGAACCACCGGCTGGGTGGGCGCCATCCGTCGTCGGGGCCGCGGCGTCGTGATCGCCATCATCGTTTGGGGGCTCGCCATTGCGGGCTTTGGCTGTACCCATGTGCTCTGGATGGGCTGTGTATTGCTCGCCCTCGCCGGCTGGGCCGATGTCATATCAGCGGTACTGCGTGGCACCATGTTGCAGCTCCACGTTCCCGATGAATTCCGAGGCCGGCTGTCATCCATTCAGATGGCGGTAGTCCAAGGTGGGCCTCGCCTCGGTAACTTCGAAGCCGGTGCAGTCGCCGCGGTCACCAGTACCGGTTTTTCCGTTATCTCTGGAGGACTCGCCTGTGTCGTGGGAGCCCTGGCTCTTGCTAAGGCCATGCCTCGGTTCTGGCACGAGACTCCCGATGATGAACCCGAGCGGCTCTAGGCGTTAGGCCGGATGCTTACTGCCTGACTCCCTGCCAACTGGCCACAGGCTGCATCAATTTCGCGACCTCGCGTGTTGCGAACGGTCACCGTAACGCCCCGATCTTCGAGGCCTTGGGCAAAGGCCTTGACGCGCTCAGGCGTCGAGCCTCGAACCAGGTATCCCGGCGTTGGGTTTAACGGAATCAAATTGACGTGTGCGGCCAAACTCGAGGCATACTCGGCGAGTTCTTCTATGTCTTGGTCACGATCATTCACCGAATCAATCAGTGCCCACTCAAAACTGATCCGCCGGTGGGTCTTGTCAAAATATGAAGCGCAGGCCGCATGCAAGACATCGAGGGGGTATCGCTTGTTAATGGGTACGAGTTCACTTCGCAATTCATCATTGGCCGCATGAAGAGAAACAGCGAGACTCACCGGTAAGCGTTCATCAGCCAACTTGGCCATGGCCGGAACCATTCCCACGGTGGAGACCGTGAGGTGCCGAGCGGATATTCCTACGGGTCCTGATAGTCGACGCAGCGCTCTCGTCAGATTGTTGTAATTCGCTAGGGGTTCGCCCATGCCCATGAATACGACATTGCTTAGGCGCCGAGGGGCGGCTTCTCGAGCAGCCGTGATGACTTGCTCAACGATTTCTCCCGTCGTCAGGTGTCTCGAAAATCCCGCTTGGCCGGTGGCACAAAATGAGCAGTTCATCGCACAACCCGCTTGACTCGATACGCATACGGTCACCCGATTGCGATACTCCATCAAGACGGTTTCGATGATTGCCCCATCGTGAAGGGCAAAAGCCCACTTGGTGGTCATCCCCTTATCCCCAACAAGCTTGACCCGCTCAATCAATGCTGGTGGAAGCAGCTCATCGATCTGTCCTCGAAGTGTCTTCGGGATGTTGGTCATCTCGCTAGGAATCTTGAGCCCTTGGTGAAGGGCATCAAAGATCTGAGAAGCGCGAAATGCGGGCTCGCCCTCTAGGAGGGCCGCGAGCTCCTCTTGTTCCACCTCATAGCGACTTTTCACGCACTTAACCTAGGCGAGTCGCGACCCAGAGAAACAAGGCGCAGGAATTTCGTGCTTGAATTTGCTTGGTTCGCAGTTCACTCGCGGCCCCACGCACACCACAGAAAGGTGATCCTCGTCATGGAACTCAACGGAACGTCAGCCATTGTCACTGGTGGAGCGTCGGGTCTTGGTGAAGCCACTGCCAAGCTGCTCGCCAACCGAGGCGTCACCGTCGTGATCGCCGATCTCAATAGTGAAGCCGGCGAATCACTGGCTAAGGAGATCAAGGGCATCTTCGTCAAGACTGACGTAACCAAGACCGACGAGATCATTGCCGCCGTGGATGCAGCTAAGAACGCAGCTCCCCTCTGGAGTGTGGTGAACTGCGCCGGGATTGGCTGGGCACAGCGCACCATAGGGAAAGACGGAGCATATGAGAGTGCTCACGACTTGGCTGTCTACCGCAAGGTCATTGAAATCAACCTCATCGGCACCTTCGATATGTGTCGCATTGCCGCCACCGCCATGAGTCACAACACACCTGACGAAGATGGTTGTCGCGGAGCCATTGTGAATACAGCTTCGGTTGCAGCTGAAGATGGACAAATTGGTCAGGTGGCCTACTCATCTTCCAAGGGCGGCGTTGTTGGACTCACCCTGCCACTCGCCCGCGACCTCTCTGCTACTGGTATCCGAGCCAACTGCATTCTGCCTGGCCTGATCGATACCCCGATTTACGGACACGGCGAAGCCGCTGAAGAATTCAAGGCTCGCCTTGGTGCGGGTGTGCTCTTTCCTCACCGCCTTGGTCGCTCAGAGGAATTTGCATCTTTGGCCGTTGAATTATTGGCCAACTCCTACATGAATGCTGAAAGCATCCGTATTGATGCAGGCATCAGGATGCAGCCGAAATAACGCTCTGACAAGCCTTAGGTGCTGGCCTCGATCCCGAGGGCTGTGGCTGCCGAGTCATGGAATCTCACGCCGTATCAGACGTGACGCTCAGTACCTCAAGAGACTTTCTGATCGGCTGACCACGTTCCATTCACCATGGATGCGCTCATTTTGTGAATCACATTGCCAGCAGCGTTCGCCCATGATCCAGCCAACGTGCAGTTGTTAACGCTGGCACACTTCAAGGTGTCTGCTGTTAGCCACTGATTATGAGCATTGAATCCCGACGGGGGTTGCAACACCGTCAAGGTACCCGGAACGCCATTGCTCAATGTGCCGACAAACACTTCACGGCCTGTTCCTGACGTAATGCCATCAATTTGACCTGCAACCTCACACCAATTTTCGCCATTTACGCACGCCATGGTTTCTTCATATTGATCATCACCCGTGTAGTACTGCGAGACCGGGAAGGTTTGGGCATCACCAGCAGTGGTACCCGTAATCGTGGCAGCAAAGAGGGTCCATGTGTTATAGGGAGAGGTGTGGAAGTCACCCATCAAGGTGCACGACTGGCTGCTCCAACATCTGACTTCTGCTGAAGGAATTGCGCCTTGGCTGCTTACGTGGTGGAAATTATTGAACTCGGTGTAGTTGCTCCACGACGTGCCATTGAGAGTGAAAATAAGCAGTTGTGTATTTCGAAGAACGCCGTGAACGGCATTGCCAACCACCACGGCACAGTGCGTGAGTGAGCTGCAAGACAGACCCTCGACGCCCGAGTCCGTTGGCTTCATGGTCGAATAGAGTTCAGTGGTTCCAGGAGGTAGCGCTCTCTCCGTTACGGAACCAAGGTGGCCCGCCGTTTCGGTAATCGACCAAAACTTTGCCGTCCCCGCAATACCGGCTGCAACGCAGTTACCTGTCGAAACACAGTCCGTAAAAATCTTGCCGGCATTCTCTCCTGGGATCGTCACTGAATGACCAAAGACGGTCTCGGCATTAGCGATGCTTGGCCACACAAGGAGGCTCATGCTGCCAGCAAGGAAACTGGCAAGGAGGATGGAAAGGAAGCGTCGCACGAGCCCAATATAGACAGGATCACGTTCGTCCTTTCTTGTTCCGGGAAAGAACTTCATTCTCATAGCGCTAACGTGATCCCGCCCATGGTGGCGGTCGCACACTTCGTTATCGAGTGCTGGCCACTCGGCCATCTTCTTCCGCACTCAGTCTGTGACCTAGGCGCAGCATCAGCAAGCCGCCCACCAGCGCCCCACCACACAGCGCGAAGGGCCACATGGTGGCGTGAGATGAGCCGAGGAACAAACCCGTGAGAAGCGGCGCCACAATGCTCGCCACACCCCAGGTCACACCAAAGGCCGCGTTGTATCGACCACGCAGATGCTCGGGCGCAATGTGATTGACCAAAGACGGCCCCATGGGTGACCACAGCGTCTCACCGAGTGCAAACACCACTTCGGCGACACACAAGGTCACGATGGCTACCCAATGACTGCTGTGCACGGCGAGTCCCATCATCAACCAGCACGTGGCCCAAAACACGCCCACCATTGCCATGGCCTTAGTTCGACTTCGACCTTCAAGGGTGCGAAGCACAAAGAGCTGTGCAAACACAATCGTCACCGTGTTAAAGATCAGCGCGATAGAAACCATGCGAACTGGCAGGTGGTACTGATCAACAACAAACAGCGAGAAGCCTGAGTCAAGTGATCCATAGCCACAGGTCAACAGCACGATGGCCGAGATAATGAGGAAGACCAGGCGGTGATCTTTGATGACATCACGCCAGCCCTCTTGCGCTTGTTCATCACTGAGTTCTTCTTCTGAGACGGGACCGCCAAACGCCTTGAGTTTGAGCATGGGAAAAATGGCGAGCAAGGTAAAGCACGCCGTGCCGACATAAAGGATGGTGAAGGTCTTGGGGTCATGCAAGTTGACGATCGCAGCCGACAACAAGCCGCCGACACCAATGCCGGCATTCAAAATCATGAAGTTAGTCCCATAGCTTTGCTGGCGTAGCTCTTCTGGAACGAGTCGGGTCAACAGCACCGATCCCGGACCAAACAGGGCTCCTCCTGTGGCCGCCATCAACAACGACGTAGCGATGAGCCACGGTGCATTATCGGCAAAGGCCCAACTGACCTCGGCAACCACCGACGTCACCACCAGAGTCAGGTACACCGGCAAGGGTCCGACCCGGTCGGTAAAAGTCCCGATGACCGGTGAAATGCCAAGTCCGACAATGGCATTCACGGCAAGCAGGGTGGTTGCGAAAAACACTGAAAAATGACGAATGTCGTGGACGTAGACCACCGTCAGCACGAGAGAGAGCCCAAAACCCACCGCTTGAATGATGGTGACGAGGTAAAACCAGCCCAATGGCCCCCTGAGCAGGGACTTAAAACCGGGTGGAAACAGAGAAAGCACCGAAACACCCTAGGGGCAGGAGTCTCCACATGTTCCGCTACTCAAGGCTGTTGCGTTGCGCTTCCGCTCGAATTTCGTCTGTCTGCTGCGCTTCGGCGATGGGGACAATGATGCGAAATTTGTGACATACCGGACAGCGCTGCGCACGCTTCATGGGGCCGAGCCGCACCGCTTTGAGCGATCCGCCCTCTATCCAAAGAGTTCGAAAGTAGTGACCCTGCGAGCATTGGACAATGCTGCGTCCAGGAATGTCGTAGCCCTTTTTCTTCATGGAGAGATTCATCGCCACGACACTGACGCCAACTGCAGCCAAAACAATGACGCCGATCATGATGCCCATAACTCGAGCCTACTGAGAAGAACTAGATGCCGTAGTTGCCCATGTTGTCGAATCGCGCATAGTTGGAAATGAAGGCCAAGTCGGCGGTGGCGGTGGGGCCGTTTCGGTTCTTCGACACGATGACTTCAGCAATACCCTTTCGGTCTGGCGCACAGTCTTGGTCGTACTTTTCCTCTCGATATAAAAACAACACCACGTCGGCGTCTTGCTCGAGAGATCCTGATTCACGAAGGTCCGACAACATGGGCCGCTTGTCTTGACGAGCTTCGAGACCACGCGACAACTGACTCAGAGCTATGACGGGACACTTGAGTTCACGGGCCAGGATCTTGAGACCTCGACTCATTTCCGCCACTTCAACTTGGCGGCTTTCAGCACTTGATCGACCAGACATCAGCTGTAAGTAGTCAATGATGATGACGCCAAGTTCGCCGTGTTGCTTTTTCAGTCGACGAGCACGAGCTCGAATTTCCATCACCGTGAGGTGTGGGTTGTCATCAATGTAAATAGGCGCTTCTGAGAACTTGGTCACCGCGTTAGAAACTCGAGCCCAGTCGGTGTCATTTAAGCGACCAACCTTCATCTTGGCTGCGTCAACCTTGGCCTCAGAAGACAAGAGGCGTTGAGTGAGTTCCAGGTGACTCATTTCTAGCGAGAACAGCAATGCCGGTCGACGCTCAACCACGCCAACATGACTCAAAATACCGAGGGCAAAACTGGTCTTACCCATGGCCGGGCGAGCACCCACGATGCACAGTGCCTCTGGTTGGAGGCCGCCAAGAATTTTGTCGAGTTCCTTGTAGCCCGTGGGGGTACCCGTGATGGTTTGAGAGGTTTCTGCCAACTCTTGAATGCGACTCAAAGACTCTTCAAGCAAGGGAGAAATGGCTCGCAGCGAGTCGGCCTTGCGGCGATCTGAAACTTCAAGCATCTTTTGCTCAGCCTCATCGACGACAGCTATGACGTCGCCAGGAGCTGAGTAGGCCAGGTCAGCGATTTCTCCTGACACCGAGATGAGTCGACGAAGCGTTGCCATTTCGCGAACAATCTCGGCGTAGTGACTCGCGTTCGCCGACGACGGCGTCGAGGACTGCATCGACAACAGCTCGACGGGATCGATCACGGACTCTGGACCCATGGACCGACGCAGTTCGTCGGTGACCGTCACCGCGTCAACCGCTTCGCCGCGTTCATAGAGACGAGTCATTGCCTCAAACAAATTGCCGTGGGTCGGGTGATAGAAGTCATCGGCATGACACTGTTCGAGCGCCACCGAGATGGCGTCTGGCGAGAGCAACATTGCACCAAGCAGAGATTTCTCTGCGTCGGTGTCATTGGGTGGGACACGAAGGCCCGTTGGGGGTGTCGCACGAAGGCGGCGGGGCGGGTTGTCGTTAAAGGCTTGAACCATGAGACCTCAACTGTCGGTCATAAGGGCTGGGGAAGACAAGTAGATCAACCCGTGTAATTGGTGTGGATAAGCATGTGGATAACTACCTCCGTCTTCCACAGGCAGTCTGCTCCTTGGTTGTAACACGGCAAAAACAAAGGACCGGGGGCCTTCTGGCCCCCGGTCCTTCTAGCTAGAGCTGTTGCTCGATTAGCCCTGAGCAATGACCTCAACAGTCACGGCGACCACGACGTCATCGAACAGTTCGATGCTGACGCTGTGGCTACCAGTTTCTTTGAGGTGCTCACCAAGGTTGACCTTGTGAGCGTCAATTTCGATGCCCTTTTGGTCCTTAATGGCCTTGACGATGTCAAGTTCGCTAACTGAACCAAAGAGGCGACCACCTTGAGCAGCGCGAGCGGAGATGCCAATGACGGCACCGCCGAGCGTGGCTGCCTGAACTTGGGCGGCCTCACGGTCCTGAGCATCGCGAGCGCCTCGAGCACGCTTCATCGACGCTGATTGCGTTGCCATACCAGCGGTGGCTTCCAAAGCCAGACCCGAAGGCACGAGGTAGTTGCGGGCGTAACCCGAGGAAACATCGACGATGTCGCCACGGCGACCAACGCCACGTACGTCTTGACGAAGGAGTACCTGCATTACGCCTCCACCTCCTCGTCCTCAATAGCTTCAATGATCTCTTCGACGACTTCGTCGACGATCTCTTCGATGATGGCTTCTTCGATCAGTTCCTCGACCACGGCGTCAAGAACTTCGACGTCCTTGCCAGCATTGGTCTCGGGCACTGCTTCGAGGGTGCCTTCACGGTCTTCACGACCACGGCCACCTCGACCACCACGGCCACCGGCACGCTCGGTCGTGGTGCGCTGCGTGTAGGGCAGCAACACGAGTTCGCGCGCGGTCTTAATGGCCTCGGCGATGTCGTGCTGGTGCTGCTCACAGTTACCCGTGACGCGACGGGCGCGGATCTTGCCGCGGTCCGACATGAATTTACGAAGCGTGTTCAAGTCCTTGTAGTCAATCCAGGTGTTGGATTCACGGCAGAACTGGCACGGCTTCTTCTTGATGCGGCGACCAAGATCCTTGGGCGCGCGCTTTGAGCTCGTTGATGTGTTTCGGTCATTATTACGGGCCATGGTTAGAAGGGCTCCTCGTTACGGTCAAAATCGGGTTCGTTAGGGGTGCTGCGAGTGGTGGCAGCGCGGGGTGAGCCGCCTGCGTCTCCACGCTGGTTACGCGTGATGGAAGCGGTTGCCCAGCGCAGTGACGGTGCAACCTCGTCGGCGACAATTTCGATCTTCGATCGCTTGTCGCCATCTTGGGTCTCCCAAGAACGCTGCTCGAGACGACCAGAGACGACCACGCGGGTGCCCTTCGTCAGCGACTCAGAAACGTTCTCAGCCATTTCGCGCCAGCACACGACGTCAAAATATGACACCGCTTCTTCCCACTCCTGGGTCTGGCGGTTCTGCCAACGACGGTTAACGGCGATGCCAAATTGTGCAGTCGCCTGACCGTTGTTGGTGAACCGAAGTTCTGGGTCGCGGGTCACATTGCCCACGACGGTGACAGTGTTATCAGCCATGGTGATCCCTTACGCCGAAACCGCTGCGCGAGCGGCGATGACCTTGTCTGGGATGCGGATGAGCTTGTGGCGAATTACTTCGTCAGCAAGACCGAGGAAACGGTCCAGCTCGGCCACGGTCGCTGGGGTGCCAGTGAACGAGACGATGACGTAGTAACCCTCACGCTTGTGGTTGACCTCGTAGGCAAATGCGCGACGACCCCAACGGTCGATAGCACCGGGAACGCCTTCGTTGGCCCGCATGGTGTCGAGTGCCTTGTCGAGACTGGCCTGAATGGCCTGGGGCTCGACGGCAACGTCGTAGATGATGACGGCTTCGTAGTGCCGCAAGGTTGGTACCTCCCTCTGGACCGGCTTGTTGGCCGGGCTCCGTGTACCTCACGAAGCAGGGTATTCATTGACCCGACTCTCCCGAGTGGGACTTGCCAGCATACTTGCTGGAGATTCCCCGCGTTTTCGCTAGGCCTGAAGATGCGTCGTGAGCTCTTCTGACGCCGAGTAGGTCTCCGTGGCATCGGGAAAGGCACCCTGGTGCACATCGGCAACATAAGCCTTCAATGCTTGGGTCGCGATGTCGGCCAAATCCACGTACTGGCGCACAAATTTCGGTGGTTTGGCCCCCGAAAGCCCCAAGAGATCATGAAGCACAAGCACCTGACCATCGGTGTCAGCACCCGCCCCAATGCCAATCGTCGGCACGGTGCTTGCCTTGGTGATCTCGGTTCCCAACACATCAGGAACCCCTTCGATCACCATGGCGAAGCAACCAGCGGCTTCGATGGCCTTGGCAGAGCTCAAGAGGTGGTGGGCAGCTTCGACCGACTTTCCTTGAACCTTGAACCCGCCAAAGGCGCGAACCGATTGGGGGGTGAGACCGAGGTGCCCCATGACCGGAATTTCAGCGTCGATGATGGCTTCAATCACCGACACTCGCTGCATGCCACCCTCGAGCTTGACCGCATCGGCTCCTGCTCGAATCAGCGAGGCGGCGTTGCGCACGCTCTCTTCAATGCTGACGTGGTAGCTCATCCATGGCATGTCAGCCACCACGAGCGCTGAGGGTTGCGCGGCGGCAACCGCAGTGGTGTGGTGAACCATCTCTTCGATCGTGACACTCAGGGTGTCTGGGCGACCAAGGACCACGTTGCCGACAGAATCGCCAACCAAAATCATGTCAACCCCAGCAGCATCGACAATTCGTGCTGTTGGTTCGTCATAAGCCGTGACCATGGTCAGGGCTGCATCACCGCGTCGACGCTTCATCGCACGGATCTGAGGGACGCTCAGTCGACGCGCGTTCATGACATCAACCCAATGACGAGTGCTCGAGGTGAGCAAGAATACGTACACATGGCATTGCCTCCGACGTTCCAGCCCCATCCTCTGGGTGCCGTTCGCTTAGGCAAGACGCTTTGTCTTGGTAATCACGAGCGTAGTGACTAAATCACCCGGGGTCTAGCGCTGGCCCACCGAACGCTTTCGGCGTTTAGCTGGTGCATTGTCGCCCCCGCCGGGATAGCGCCGAATCAAGTGGTGAAATTTGCACGCCGTGCAGACTTCGACGCTGTAGACAAGCACCGGCTCTTCGCGGCGCAAGAGGCGATTGAGCTCAGTCTTGGTCGCCGGACAGGTCCCACCAGGGGGCAATTTGGCCCCAAAGACATAGGTGACCTCCACCGTGGAGGCCTCATCGCAGACCGGACAGGCCTCATTGGTGGGTTTTCCAATGTTTTTGGCGGCTCGCAAGAGTTCAGGGTGTGCGTCACACACATCTTCTCGGGAGCGTTTTCCGCTTCGGACCTGGCGGGCAAGACCATCGCGGACCAGGCGGTATTCAACCGATGCCTCGATGCCGTCGCTGACCTTTGCCATTCACAAAACCCTACCGGTAGGCCGATTCTTTGACGCTAAGCACCTAAATGCACTCTCCGCTATATCGATGCGTTATATTGGTTCTGTGCTTGATCTCGCAATTTTGGGTCTCCTCGGAGACGGACCGCTGCATGGCTATGAGATTCGTCGGCGTTTGCGCACCCAATTGGGCTCCCTCTCTAATGTCTCGTTTGGTTCCCTCTACCCCGCACTCGCCCGGCTCGAAAAGGCTGGCGATGTCGTGGTCGTCGATGCAGAGCCACTTGCTGGAGCACCCGCTACGGGATCAATTAGTGGCGAGCGAGCAAGTCAGCGTTCCATTCGCCTCGTGAGTCCTCGGGGCCGACGTGCTCGCAAGGCTTACCAAATCACCGAACAAGGTCGAGCCACGTTCGCGTCCTTGCTAAATGCCGGTCCTTCAGGTGATGATTCACGCAGCTTTGGCCTGCGGTGGAGTTTTGCTCGCTACCTCACCCCGAACGCTCGAATTTCTCTCCTTGAGCGTCGTCGAGGACAACTCGCCACGCGTCTAGAAGAAGCCGGTGAGTCCGAAGAACTTGATGACTACGCCAGGAGCGTGGTGGACCACGCGGTGGATTCCATTCGGCGAGACATCGCCTGGCTCGACCAACTCATCGCTCAAGAAACTGCTCGCAATGCAACTGATCAACCAGAACGTGCCGCGTCAGCGACACCTGAGAACAGCCCGGCCTGAGCGTCGGACAAGGGAATAAGGAGATAACTATGAGCCGCATCAAGGTGGCCATTGCTGGTGTTGGTAACTGTGCCAACTCACTCATTCAAGGGGTGTCGTACTACCGCGACGCCGACCCCGCACAATTCGTACCAGGTCTCATGCACGTCGAACTTGGTGGCTACCACGTCAGCGACATTGACTTCGTTGCCGCCTTTGACGTCGATGCATCGAAAGTCGGACAAGAGTTGACTAAAGCGATCTGGGCTGGGCAAAACAACACCATTCGCTTCGCCGACGTTGAGGCCATCGGGGTTGAAGTACAGCGTGGACCCACCCTCGATGGTCTCTCCAAGTACTACCGAGAAGTAGTTGAAGAGTCTCCTGCAGCCCCCGTGGACGTAGCCCAGGCGCTGCGCGACTCAGGTGCCGAGGTGCTCGTCTCCTACCTGCCCGTTGGCTCAGAAGAGGCACAGCGCTACTACGCCCAAGCAGCTATTGACGCTGGCGTTGCCTTCGTCAATGCCGTCCCCGTGTTTATTGCCTCTGACCCTGACTGGGCACGCAAGTTCCGTGCGGCTGGCGTTCCTATCATCGGCGATGACATCAAGAGCCAAGTTGGCGCCACCATCGTTCACCGCATTCTGACCCGCCTCTTCGAAGACCGTGGTCTCGCCCTTGACCACACGTACCAACTCAATGTCGGCGGAAACATGGACTTCCGCAACATGTTGGACCGCGATCGCCTGGAATCAAAGAAGATCTCCAAGACCCAAGCGGTGACCTCGCAGATGGACCACGGCAAGCTTCCCGACGACGATGTTCACATTGGGCCTTCGGACCACGTGCCGTGGTTGCAAGACCGTAAGTGGGCCTTCATCCGTCTTGAAGGTCGCAACTTTGGTGACGTTCCCTTGAACGTTGAACTCAAGCTCGAAGTGTGGGACAGCCCGAACTCGGCTGGCGTCATCATCGATGCCGTTCGCTGCGCGAAGTTGGCTCTCGATCGTGGCATCGGTGGCCCTTTGCTGGGACCATCGTCATACTTCATGAAGTCACCACCGGTTCAGTACCACGACGACGTGTGCCACCAGATGGTTGAAGACTTTGCCGCTGGTGACCCAGGTCCGATTTGGCCTGAGGATTAATCCTCCCCGCCGCGCCTACGAGCGCTGCGCCCACCATTGCAACAGTCGACGACGGGCCTCCTCTTCACCGAGGGGGCCTTCGTCTAGTCGCAATTCCAAAAGAAAGTCCAGCGCTTCACCAACAGCGCGGCTCGGCTGAATCTCCAAGATCTCCATAACGGCTTGGCCATCGAGATCAGGACGGATGCTGTCGATCTCCTCTTGTTCGCGAAGTTCGACGATGCGGGCTTCGAGTTCATCCATGCGTCGACTCAAGGCTTTGGCCTTGGCCGCATTGCGCGTGGTGCAGTCACAACGCGTGAGTTCATTGAGTCGCTCGAGGAGTGGCCCAGCATCTCGAACGTAACGACGAACGGCCTTGTCGCTCCAGCCAAGGCGATAGGTATGGAATCGAAGATGGAGATTCACGAGTTCCGTGACAATCTCCACCTCATCAGAGGGATAGCGCAGCGCTTCCATGCGCTTTTTTGTCATGCGAGCCCCCACCACTTCATGGTGGTGAAACGAGACACCGTTGTCACCAAAGGCTCGCGTTTTGGGCTTTCCGATGTCGTGGAACAGGGCGGCTAACCGCAAGAGCCGATCAGGTGAGGTCTTATCGACGACCGCAAAGGTGTGGGCGAGGACGTCTTTGTGTCGATGAATGGGGTCTTGCTCTAACTCCATTGCATCGAGTTCTGGCAAGAAATAGGCCGACAGACCCGTCTTGACAATCATCCACAGTCCCGTTGAGGGCACCTCGAGCATGACGAGGCGATCGAGTTCGTCACGAATCCGCTCGGCCGAAACAATTTCGAGTCGAGGAGCGAGTTCCGTCATGGCCTCTAGCAACGAAGGATCGGGGGTCAGTGCGAAACGGCTGGCAAAGCGAGCCGCTCGCAACATGCGCAAAGGGTCGTCATCGAAGCTGACCTTTGGATCGAGGGGCGTTCTGAGTTGTTGCGAAATCAAGTCAGCGAGTCCGCCATAGGGGTCGACGAGCTCCATGCTCGGCAGTGCCAAGGCCATGGCATTGATGGTGAAGTCTCGACGAGACAAATCAACTTCAACTGAGTCACCGAATTCCACTTCGGGCTTGCGCGATTCCGGGGCATAGACCTCGGCCCGGTGCGTGGTGATCTCATAGGTTCGGCCCTGATGCTTGGCGCCAATGGTGCCAAAACGCTTGCCCTGAGTCCAGACTGCGTCGGCCCAGCCGGCAATGATGCGCTCAATGTCATCGGGTCGAGCATTCGTCGTCAGGTCGAGATCACTTGGGCCCGCCGGGTCGGCAGCTGCATTAATGAGGGCGTCGCGAACCGAACCGCCAACTAAGTAGAGGCGAAATCCGGCCACCTCAAATCGCTCGGAAAGGCTCTTGGTCGCCGCTACGAGTGGTTCAAATCGATCGGGATAGGTGGCCTCAGACACGCGCCAACGCTAGTTCGCCTCAGTCTCATAGGCGGTACCGTCTAGCGTCTTTAGTCATGAGCCGCACCGCCACTTGGGTAACCGCCATGCTCATTGGTCTGCTCGGCCTCGTTGGATGGGTGGGAACACCCGTGGCCTCGGCAGCGACCAATGACAGCGTGCACCTGGTTTCCCAGAGTGTTGACTCAGTCATGACGTCATCGGGCGCGGCTGCATTCACCATTGACCTGGCAGGACCATCCACGGCCGCCGTTTCGTTCTCGCTCTACCCGTCCGTCACCACCCGAAGCGGTCTCCTTGCCGCACAACAAGGCCAGGGTCTGGGCCAAGCACTTGGGACCAGCCAGTCAATGGCCTTATCTTGTGGTGGTCAAAATAAGGGAATAAGCAGCTTTTCCATCACCTTGCACGCATCGGGCGGGTCGTCATCGTTTGGCTGTGCACCACTCGTTGCCTCGATGGCTCTCCATTGCTCGTATGCCGCCCAGACCTGTGGTGGGGTCTACCCCTTGGCCGTCACGAGTAAGACCAGCAGGTTCATCACTTTTGTCACGGTGGTCGGCGGCCACGTCGCGCAGCCACTGCGTATTGCAACCCTGCTCACTCTCAATCCCGGCAGAGGTGACGTCGCGGCAGCCTCCACCATGGGCAGCGCTCTCAACCAAAGTCAAGACGTCGCCACCGATTTGCTTGCCTCGCCGTCGGCGTTAACCAACCTTGCTGGCTCTACATCGGGCATCGCCGGACTTCAATCCTTGGTGCAATGGGCGAATGCATCACCAAGTCACGAGGTGCTCGATTCACCCCTCGTTCCTATTGATCCAGCCGTGCTGAGCGCTTCAGGTCTTGGCACAGCAGCCACCCAAGGCCTCGTGAGAGGTCGAACCATTAGCCACAATGCTGGTTTCGAATCGCTATCGCGCGCAGCTGGGTGGGTTGCATTGGGATCGCCGACACCCGCCACGATCACCCACATTCAGAGCCTCGGCTATTCCCACGTGATCTTCAGCGATAACCAACTCGCGCTACCCACTGCGTCGAGCGTCTACTGGGGCCAGCCCTTCGAGGTTTCCTTCGCTCCCCCGAGCGTGACGGCCATGACCGTTGATCCCATCATTTCGAATGAAATGAACGCTGGAAGTGATCCGGTGTTGCGGGCCTATCAGTTGCTCGCCGACTTGGCCTTTCACCATTTCGAACGACCTAGTCTGAGCACCCCTCAAGGCATCATTGCGATGCCCAGTCCCAGTTGGGTGCCCTCATCGTTGTTCCTTACGACCTACCTTCAGGGCTTGAAGAACAATGCCTTGTTGGCGCCAATCACGTTGTCGAAATTTTTTGCCAGCGTGCCCCTTGGTGGCAATGGTGCCGCGACCATCCGGCAGCTCAAGAACGTCAACGTCCCACACTGGCCAGCCAAACAAGTTGCGATGTATCGAGTGCAACAGGGATTACAAACGAGCTTTGCATCGGCGACTCCTCATGCCCCTGGCACAACAGCAGCCTTGAGTGACAATCTCCTTGATGCAACCAATGCCACCCTCGCCGTTGCTGGTCGCAACGTGGTACTCGCCCACGCCAGTGCTGCGTTGAATGCTCAGCTCAATCAACTCTCGATCTCTTCGGCATCGATCACGACCACAGCACTTAAAGAATCCATTCCCATCACCATCACCTCATCTGCGCACTACCCCATTTCCGCGATTCTCACCATTTCGAGCGACCAGCTGCGCTTCCCCGCGGGACAACACATTCACATCGAGATCGCTCGATCCACGACGGTGATTCGTATTCCCACGCAAGCGCCCACCACCGGCTCATTTAGTGCTTCTCTGAATCTGAGCACACCCACGGGCAGGCTCACCATGGCGAAAGCCAAACTCGTGGTAGTCGCGTCTCGCACCTCCATTGTCGCCATCATCTTGACGATTGGCGCTCTAGCAGTCCTTATCGTTTGGTGGGTGCGGACCTGGTTGGCGGGACGCAAAACAAAGCGACGGCGTCATTGAGTAAGGCCCAGGGAAGCAATCGAGCGATTGGCTCTATGGCGATGGGCACGGTGGTGTCACGCGCCACCGGCGTGCTGCGCGTACTCGTTCTTACCTACGTCTTGGGTATCTCGCCGCTTGCCGATGCCTTCAACCTCGCCAACACCATTCCCAACATGCTCTACGACATCGTCATCGGCGGTGTCGTCGGGGCCACCTTTATCCCGGTATTCATTGAACGACTCACCCACGCCGAGGAGGACGAGGCATGGGAATCCATCTCCGCGGTGGTCACCTTGGCCGTCATCGTGCTCGCCGCTGCCACCGCAGTGTTCTTGGTGGCCGCCCCATGGCTCATTAACGCCTTTACGGCTTTTGATCACGTTCAACTTGCTAAAGACCCTCAATCGCTAGCTCAGCAGCGACACGTCGCCACCGTCTTGCTGCGGTGGTTCGTTCCTCAGTTGTTTTTCTACGGATTGCTCAGCATCGGCGGAGCACTCCTCAACGTTCGCCGACGCTTCGGCGCTCCCATGTGGGTGCCCATCGCCAACAACGTGGTGTGCATTGCCGTGTTGATTTGTTTCGCCTCGGTGGCACCCTCTCCCACCGTGGCTTCAGTCTCCATGCACCCAAGCCAGCTGATCTTGCTGGGGGCGGGCACCACAGCAGGCGTTGCCATTCAATTTCTCTTGCTCACCCCAAGCTTGCTGCGCGCCAAGTTGGGCCGCTTGCGGTGGCGACTCAATATTCATGACCGAGCGGTTCGCTCCGTCATGCACTTGGGTAGTTGGACCTTTGGCTTTGTGGTTGCCAACCAAATCGCTCTCTTCGTGGTTATCGCCTTAGCCTTTGGTACCGGCGGCAGTGGCCCGGTTTCTTCCTACACTTACGCCTACGCCTTCATGCAGATGCCCTATGCCGTCGTGGCTATTTCGGTGATGAATGCGGTCACGCCTGATCTCGCAACCCATCACTCGAAAAAGGACCTCGACGCATTCATTGCTCGTTTTGGCAAAGGCCTTCGCTCGACCTTGGCCATCATGATCCCTGCCTCTATTGCCATGTTCTTATTGGCCAAGCCCATCATCGAATTGCTCCTTGGCCACGGCAATGCCAACGCCGCCGAAGCTCGCCTTACCGGGGTGGCCTTGGCGGAACTCTCCTTGGGCCTCGTGGGATTCACCGTGTTCCAATACGTCATTCGCGCCTTGCAATCAATGCGATCAGTCAAGGTCGCCTTCGTGCTCTATGTCATTGAGAACGCCATCAATATCGGCTTGGCCTTGCTCTTGATGCATCCCCTCGGTCTTGCGGGAATCACCCTGTCGGTATCCATTGCCTACTCCGTTGCGGCCATGCTGGGCCTCGCCTACCTGCATGCCCACTTGGGACACCTCGGCCCCCCTCGTTGCTATCGACCCCTCAGCCGGGTCCTTGCCGCATCCATCGCCATGGGTGTTGTGATTTTGGTGATCTCTAATCTCTCGGCAAGCACCGCCATGGTCGCTCTTGTAGAGCGTGTGTTTGGCTCGCTGATTCTGGGAGGTTTGGCCTATCTCGGAGTAATTAGCCTGCTCGGGCGCCGTCGGCATACCCCTGCCCGATAAGGGTGCAAGACTGTTCGCCAACGCCTTTGGGGAGGAACCGTGGCCGGAATCAAGATCATTACCGATAGCGCGTCAGACCTGCCGGTCGACGAAGCGACAAGACTTAATGTTGACGTCATTCCACTGAGCATTCGTTTTGGCGATGAGGAGTTCGTGGACCGCCGCGACATCACCCCCACCGCATTCTGGGAACGCTGTGCGAACACGTCTGAGCTACCAGAAACGGCCGCGCCATCGCCGGGCTTGTTCCAACAAGCCTACGAACAGGCCAAACAAGATGGTTTCGATGGCGTGGTCGTCATCACTATTTCTTCCAAGCTCTCAGCCACCTATCAATCAGCTCTCGCAGCCAAAGAAGCCATGGGTGCCTACCCCGTTACGGTGATTGATTCTCAGGCCGTCACCATGGCTGAAGGACTCTTGGTGATCAGCGTCGCCGAAGCTGCTGCGAAGGGAGCAAGTTTCGATGAGTGCACTTCCCTCGCCCAAGGCATCATTCCTCGTCTTGGCGTCGTGGGTGCTTTAGACACTTTGGAACACTTGAAGCGTGGCGGCCGAATTGGCTCGGCAGCTGCCTTGCTTGGCTCCATGCTCTCGATTAAGCCATTGTTGACCTTGCGCGACGGAGAAGTCGTAGAAGACGGTCGCCAGCGCACCCGGGCAAAGGCCCTTGACCACTTGGCTCGCGATGCGGCCGAAGCCTCTCCCTTTGAGCGACTCGCCGTCGTTCACGGAGCAGCCGATGATGCGGTTCGCCTCATCACCATGCTCGCCCACATTGAATGCGACACGCCCCTGGTGGTCACCGACATCGGGCCGGTTGTCGGTACGCACGCCGGTCCAGGAATTATTGGCGTGTGCTGGATCGAAAAGATCTAACAACGCGCTTGGGCGAGTAGGTTAATGAGCAATGAGTGAGCAATTCTCCCGCAAACTCGCAGCCGACCTGCCTGACAAGGCCCTTGGTCTGATCGACACGATTGTCGACACGATCAATGACCGCATTGTCCGTCCCATCGTCCTCGTTGCGAGGGGCATCGTCTTTGGCATCTTGATCGCCACCTTCTTGGTGGTGGCCGGGGTCGGCACCGCCATTATGGGTTTGCGAATCCTCGATATCTACGCCTTCCCCACCGCCATTTGGGCCTCGTATTTGGTGCTTGGTGGCATTTTCAGCCTGATCGGGTTGATCCTGTGGGCGAAGCGTGGCTCCACCACCAGCGAATAGGACCATCCATGACCACCAAGACCGACGTTCTCATCGTCGGCTCAGGCCCCGCCGGCCTGACTGCCGCGATCTACACCGCTCGAGCCCAACTCTCCCCCATCATTGTTGAGGGCGAACCTTCATCCACCTCAGACCAGCCTGGTGGCCAGCTCATGTTGACCACAGAAGTTGAAAACTTCCCCGGTTTCCCCATGGGCATCATGGGCCCCGAGTTGATGGGTCAGATGCGAAGCCAGGCCGAGCGCTTTGGCGCAGAACTCGTGACGGCCAAGGTCTCGAAGCTTGATTTGAGTCAACGCCCCTTCAAGGCTTGGGTGGGCGACACTGAGGCTGCGCCTACCTATGAGGCCACCTCGGTCATTATCGCCACCGGCGCTCGCGCGCTCATGCTGGGCGTTCCCGGAGAAGACCGCCTGTTGGGCCACGGCGTTTCTACCTGCGCCACCTGTGATGGGTTCTTCTTCCGCGATCTCCCCATTGTCATGGTGGGCGGTGGTGACTCGGCCCTTGAAGAGGCCATTTTCTTGACCCGGTTTGCTAGTTCGGTCACCTTGGTTCACCGTCGTGATTCGCTTCGTGCCTCCAAGATCATGCAAGAGCGCGCGTTGGCCAATCCCAAGATCACGGTGCGCTGGAACTCCCAGGTCACCGAAATCATGGGTGACACAAAAGTCGAATCGGTACGCCTCGTTGACACGGTCACGGGTGCCGAGGACACCATGGATGTATCAGGGGTGTTCGTCGCCATTGGTCACCAACCCAACACCGAACTTTTTGCCGATCAGCTTGAGTTGCTCGAAAATGGCTATCTCAAGGTGCACGACGGATCACTGACCTCGATTGAGGGCGTCTTTGCCTGTGGTGACGTCGCCGATCACACGTATCGGCAAGCCATTACTGCGGCGGGTTCAGGGTGCATGGCCGCCATTGACACCGAGCGCTGGCTCGAAACGCAGGGTCACTAGCTCTTTTCTTTTCGTAATCGGGAACATTCACCCGACGCTGCGTGTTGAATAGAGTCCAGAGTTAACGAGACAGGAGCCCCACATGGCTGACATCATCACCCTCACCGACGCCACCTTCAATGAGACCGTTCAGGCCTCCGATGTCCCCGTTTTGGTGGACTTTTGGGCTGAATGGTGTGGCCCATGCAAGATGATCGCCCCCATTTTGGAAGAAATCGCGGCTGAACACGATGGCAAAGTCAAGATTGCCAAACTCAACATCGATGAGAACCTCAATGTCACCCGCGACTTTGGTGTCATGAGTATTCCTACGCTCTTGTTGTTCAAGAACGGGGAAGCAGTGGCTCGCATGGTTGGCGCCAAGCCCAAGGGCGCCCTGGTTCAGGAGCTCAGCCCATACCTGGACTGAGCCACCTTCCCCTCGTTGAGGGTGCCACAGGGCCTGCCGTCAGTGATCTTCAAGATCGTCTGACGCGCTTTGTGACGTCCCCACTCAGCGACAGCCACGGAAACTTTGGTCCCTCCACGAGAGCAGCAGTAGAGGCCTTTCAGCGACAGCGAGGCTTGCGTATCGACGGCATTGTAGGGCGCCACACCTGGGCCACCTTGGTCGAAGCAGGTCTCTCCCTCGGCGATCGCTTGTTGTATCGAGCCCACCCACTCTTGCGCGGCGACGATGTAGCCGATCTGCAAACGCGACTGTGTTCATTGGGCTTTGACACCGGCCGGGTGGACGGTATCTACGGAGATAACACCACCCATGCCGTGGCTGAGTTCCAGCGCAACCTCAAGCTCCCCGTTGATGGCATTGCCGGGCGCATCACGATTGAGGAACTCGCGCGCATGAGTTCCCATCGCGACAACCCAGCCTTAGTCACAACGGTTCGCGAACAAGCCAATCGCCGCAATGCCAAGGCATCATTGCCAGGAACCCGCATTGGCCTCATCTCGTCGCCTGGTCTCGCCACCGTGGCTTCGGCTACTACCCGCACGCTGAGCACCGCCGGGGCCGACGTCATCGCGATAACCGGCGTCAATGAATCAGAGCAAGCCCAGCAGGCCAATGACCACCACGTCGATCTCGTAGTGTCCATTCACTTAGGGACGCAAGCTCGGGTCGCGCACTATCGCAGTTATTCCTATGAGTCGGTGGAAGGACAGGAACTTTCAGCCCTCCTCGCCACGGCGCTTGACACGGTGGCAGATCTCAACACCATGTCAGAGGGTATGTACCTCGCCCTCTTGCGCGAAACGGCCATGGTGGCCGTGGTTATTGAGCTCGCACCGCTCGACAAAGTTGTTGAGCACGCTGAAGAAATTGCTCAAGCCATTGCTCTCGCCACCACGGCGTGGGCGGCGGGGCCGAGTGCGGCCACCAGCGAGATTTAGACTATTTCTCTATTCTCGGTCAAAAAGCCAAGCTATTTCTAACTCTTGCCGCCAAGAGTGAAAAGTAATTATTTACTCACCCTTGAGATGGGGTACACATATCCACAAGGAAACCCACAGCGTGGGGAAAAGTTAAACCTGTGGTGGAGGTAAGTCTCAGCCTTGACTTGGGATGATGGATCGATAGATCCGCTCAAGGTCGGCAATGTCCGAGAAGTCAACAACCAATCGGCCCTTACGGCCCGTCACGTCAACCTTGCACCGAGTATTCAAGTAGTTAGACAACAACTCTTCAAGCTCGGTAAAACCAGCCGGCGGCAATGGCCTGGGTCCAGTTCGGCGAGGCGTGGGTCGACCAACGGGCTCGGTGGTCGTTCCCTCCCCTGAAGCAGGTTCGTCCCCTCCCCCAATCTCTGGGATTGCTTCGTCATCACCTCGAATAATGGCTTCGACCTGGCGGACGGAGAGGCCTTGCTCTTCGATCATCTCGACCAATGATTCTTGCAAGATGCGATCAGGTGTGCCCAGCAGTGCCCGGCCGTGGCCCGCACTAATTCGACCTTCCTTGATGGCAATCTTGACGCCTTCTGGCAGCTGGAGGAGCCGGAGGGTGTTCGTCACTGTGGTGCGTGACTTGCCGACCCTGGTTGAGACTTCATCGTGGGTGAGGCCAAATTCGTCGATCAGCTGTTGGTAACCTGCGGCTTCTTCCAAGGCACTGAGGTCGGCCCGGTGGATGTTCTCAACCAGTGCCTGCTCGAGACTCTCTTGGTTATTGATCGCCGTTCGGACCAAGGCAGGGATACTGGCGAGGCCAGCCCGCTTTGATGCTCGAAGACGGCGCTCGCCAGCAATGAGCTCGTAGCTACCCGGCTCACCATCGATCTCTCGAACCAAGATGGGCTGCAGAACTCCCAACTCACGAATGGAGTCGGCCAGTTGTGCGATTCGGTCTTCGTCAAAATAGTCTCTGGGTTGGTAGGTGTTTGCCCGTACTGACCCAATGGCTACTTCCCGGAGCGCTCCTTCTTGAGCACTTTCGGCGTTGTCTGTGGGAATCAGAGCCCCAAGGCCCTTACCCAGCCCGCTTCGGCGCGCCATTGCTCACCTCCTTTGCCAACTTTCGATAGGTCTTGGCACCCTTTGAATTTGGATCGAACACGGTAATTGGTTGACCGAAGGAGGGGGCTTCACTGAGCCGCACCGTCCTCGGGATGATGGTGGCACAGACCTGATCGGGGAAGTGCTCAGTCACATCATTCTTGACGTCGGTGGACAAATTGGTGCGCGAGTCAAACATCGTCAAGACAATGGTTGAGAGTTCGAGTTCGGGATTGAGATTCGACGCCACCAGCTTCAACGTCGCCCGAAGTTGGGTCAAACCCTCAAGGGCGTAGTACTCACATTGAATGGGCACCAGCACCTCTTTAGCGGCCGCCAGAGCGTTGATGGTGATCAGTCCCAGAGAAGGTGGGCAGTCAATGATCACGAAGTCATAGTCGTCAATGACTGATTCGATAGCCCGCTTGAGGCGCAGCTCTCGACTGAACATGGAAACCAACTCGATTTCCACACCTGAGAGGTCCAGGGTGGCGGGAGCCACGAAGAGGCCTCGCACGGACGTTGCCTCCACCACGTCCTCAAGGGGGTGCTCCTTCATAATGACGTCATACATCGAGTACTCGAAGTTCCTGCGCTCGATACCCAGCCCAGTGGTCGCATTCCCTTGAGGGTCAAGGTCGACCACCAGCACCCGATATCCCAACTCAGCCAGAGCCGCACCAAGGTTGACCGTGGTCGTGGTCTTGCCAACACCACCCTTTTGGTTGGCAACAGCCATAATCCGAGGAAGTTCTCGAACAGGCTTGCCTGAAGGTCCAACTGGGGGAGTAGCCGTTGAGTCCTCAACCAGCTCACTGGCAGGTTCTGGTTGAGAAGTTGAGTGATCCGCCTCAGTCATTGGAGTCTCTTCTGTGTCCACAGCAGCTTCCTCCTCAACGTCAGACGGCAGGGGAGTAGAGGCAGCATCAACCTCGGCATCGGCCTGAACTGGCTCAGATTCGGGTGGTTGCTGCATATCTGCCTTGTCTTCAGGGCGAGAGGGACGTCGAAAAAGGGCCATTAGGAGGCACTCCAGGGGAGGAAGGTCACGACTGCCATCCTCCCCCGATTTCACCCTCGGCGTCAAGTACTGAATTCATGTTTCACGTGAAACATCTCAGCCCCGGCTCTCCTTCAATATCCAATGTTCCACGTGAAACATCCATGTTCTTCGCCCAAGATCTAGATCTAATCGACCGATCGGGCGGTGGAACCAAGGATCTCAAGATTGACAGACCCTACGATTCAGAAATGAGCCCTGTTCTTGACACCTCAATGGCGTGGCCATGGTGGTTCAGGTTCACAATGTTTCACGTGAAACATTTCAGAGGGCGTCTCACCTCCATAGCCATGTTTCACGTGGAACATGGGGGAGGAGCGCGCTTGCTAAAACAGTGGTCGCTTGGTCGGAACCCCGACCCGGCGGGGGTAGCGCTCGGGGCACAACTCCCGAAGCTCCATGACTGCTAGGCGAGGAGCGTCGTTCAGGAGCGTTGCCGGCCCCAGCCCTAAGGTCTCAAGTCCTTGAGGGTTCCAACGATCACCGGCCAACTCCTCAGGGGGCTCAGATACCACCAGGTGTGCACCCACGGTCATGAAACAAGCCGCACATTCTGCCGTCACGGCCGGTGCGGCAAACGATCGAGCAACCACCAGGTCAAAGGTTGCTCGAAGCTTGAGCTCATGTCCCAGGTCTTCGGCCCTCCCACATAGGACCGTTACCCGTGCTTCCCACCCCAGCTTCTCCACAGCCTCAAGGAGAAAGTCACAGCGCTTAGAAGAACCGTCAAGTAATACGAGCTGTGCCTCAGCCCAATGGGCGGCTAGGACGAGGCCGGGCACACCTCCACCGCTTCCGAGGTCCATCACTCGCGAAGGGGGGGCCGTAACGTCCACCGCCCGGGCAAATGCCCGGGCGTGGTGGAGATGGTCTTCTACGGGACCTGGACCGAGAAACCCAAGGGTTTTACTCCTATCCAAAACCTCAAGTAACGATTCCTCGAGGCCTCCCATGATGTGCACGATAGTGCTGAATTAGTTCGAAGGGGCGATCACCACGTGGCGACTTGGACCTTCGCCATCTGACCGAGTCTCAATACCCGCAATGTCCTTAGCAGCATCGTGTACAGCCTTGCGATCGGCAGGTGACATGGGCTCGAGCGCCTGTGCTTCTCCCGACGCCACGACTTCTTCGGCGATCTGAGCCGTGAACCGACCGAGGGCAGCCACTCGACGCTCGCGGTAACGAGCAACGTCAACCAAGATGCGGTCGGTCTTCGACGGGAATCGTCCTTGGACAACCGTCCGGGTTACATCTTGCAAGGCAGCCAAGGTCGTCCCTCGCGGGCCAACCAAGACGCCGAGACCCTCAGCGCCATCAACGGCAAGCTCGACCAAATCCTCTTCAAGGGGCCGAATCTCCACAGCAGCGTCAAGGCCCATCACGGAGACCAAACCCTCAAGGAACTCCTTGCCTACTGCCGCTTGCTCTTCCAGGGTGACTCCATCAGCCATGTCTTGCTCCTTCTCGTTGCGGCGTTGAGGCGCTGCATCTTCCACCTTCGGCTTCGCCGGTCGGTCGTTCTTCTTCTTGGTTCCCTGCTTAGGGGTACTCTCTCCACGTCCGCCGCGATCTGACTCGCTTCGGCCTTCATTTCGATTACGGTTGCGGCCGCCATTACGACCACCGCCTCGCTTAGGGCGGGGAATCGCGGGGGCAACTCGAGCGCGCACCCGGGCTTCACCCTTTACTCGACCAAACATTCCCGTCTTGGGTTCTTCCAAAACTTGGATTTCGGCGTCCTTTTCTGAAACCCCCAGCTGGCTCAGCGCCCGCTCACTGGCTTCATCGAGTGACTTAGCTGTTACCTCTACCCATTCCACGTGTCTAGCGACCCTTCCGCTTGCGCTTGTTCTTAGACCGGTTGGCACCAGTGGCTTTCTGGTCAACCGGCGCTTCAATTTCTTCTGCCTTGGGCTTTGCGGCCTTTTCCGTCGCTTTACCCTCAACCACCTTGGCGGCTGCTGCCGCTGGCTGCACCATGCCGGTACGGAACATCAAATCTTGGGTTCCGATTCGGATGGCACTACTGACGATCATGTATACCAAGACTGCTGCTGGGATCAAAAGATAAATATAAGCGAACAAAATTGGCATGAATTTTTGAATATTTGCCATCTGTGCGTTGGCCTGACTTGCTGGGTTGCGCTTACTCATCTGGCTCATCTGCACGTACTGCAATACCACTGCTACAGCGACAAACGCGAAATAGGGGAGCGCGGCCCAGATCGAGCTGTGATGGGAAAACGGCTTCAGCGCCATGTCGAGTCCAAAGGACATCATTTTGCCATTAGAAGCGATCAAATCACAGTACATTTTGGAGGAATTGGGGATGTACCGAGGGGCGACGTGCGTGTAGGCGATGGAAAGATGGCACGCCGGGTTCACCGCAATTGCCGTCTTCGAGATATTGGTCAAACCACGAATGACGTCGTAAAGGATGAACAAGAAGGGCATCTGAATAAACATCGGCAGGCAACCACCAGCGGGATTTGCGCCCTCTTCTTTATAGAGACGCATCATCTCGTCATTGAGTTGCTGGCGGTTCTCGGCCCCCTTGTACTTCTGTTGGAGCTTCTTGATCTCGGGCTGAATCCGCTGCATCGCGATCATTGACTTCGTTGACTTGATCGTCAGCGGGGTCATCGCACCCATGATGAGGATGGTGAGCAGCATGATGGCCAAGGTGTAGTTGGGCACCACCGAGTAAATGAACGCCAAAATCAGGGCGAACAGCTTGAAGACCGGCTGAAAAATGGCGCCGATGCTGTGGGTAATGCTTGCTAGCACTGGTGTTCTCCTGCCTTTAGGGGGACCAGGTCAACACCGTGGCCGCCAATGGGATTGCATCGCATAATTCTCCAAATCGCCATGGAGCCACCCTTTATGGCTCCATGAACTTCAATTGCTTCGGTGGCATACGCCGAACAGCTGGGAACAAACCGACACGGGGAGATCTGGTTGCGTCGAGCCCCCTGATACGCCGAAATGGCTTTCAGCAGGCCTCGGGCCACCACCCCAGGTTTTGCCTGATCAGCCATGGTTTTCCTTTCCTGTCTGGCATGCTCGAGTCATTGCCTGCCCCAAGCGATCAACCACGTGGTCAAAGCTGAGCGTCGTAGCCTCTGGCTCACAACGAATCAGATACAGCCCCGATTGCATGGGTGCATCGAGTATCCGAGCCGCTTCTCTCAGCCGACGGCGAAGGCGGTTGCGTTCGACCGCTCCCCCACACTTCTTCGAAATGGCAAATGCCAAGCGAATTGGGGGGTTTTGGTCGTCTTGGGCAACAAATGACACGAAAAATGGACCACTTCGCCCACGGCCGGTTGGCCGGCGAAAGCCCAGAAATTCGGTTCGTTTGGTCACTCGCCCCAGGGCGCGACCGCCCACCGACTTAGACCGTGAGCTTGTGACGGCCCTTAAGGCGACGTGCCTTCAAGACGGCCCGACCGGCCTTGGTGGACATGCGCGAGCGGAAACCATGGGTCTTGGCTCGTTTGCGGTTATTTGGCTGGTATGTGCGCTTCACGATGCGTTCCTTACCTTGTAATTTTTAAGCACACCTGAGCGGATAGGGGCTCTGGCTCCCAGAGCAGCTGGGACCCGGTGCACGAGTTGGATGACCATGCTAGGCCAGATTTTGGGTCACCACTAGTCCGATTCCAATTCTTGGGCTATGGTCGCTAGCCCGCATTGGAATAGTAATGGGTCCACATCTGTGGATTACCCTGTGGGAAAGCGTAGTAACGAAGGAACCGTAGTGGAAGATATCGACACCCTTTGGGCGAAAACATCCAGTTCGCTCAAGGATTCAGTGACAACGGCCGTCTGGCAGATGTGGCTATCCAAACTCGTACCTGTGGATATCTCCGGGGAAAACCTGACGCTTGGCGTACCCAATGTTGTCATTCAGCGACGCGTTCTCGATCGTTTCCAGACTTTGATCTGTGATGAGATGCGCTCCATTACTGGCCGTGACTATCACTTGACCATAGAAGTCATTGAAGAACTTGAGCCCAAAGACCCGGTTGAAGAACAGGCCTCGGTGCCGACCCACAGCCCCGCTACCTCCATGGCCGACATGGCAGCGGCCGAGCGAAATCGTGATTCGGTCAAACTGAATCCTTCGAAAACTTTTGAATCATTTGTGCCAGCAAGTTCCAACCGCCTGGCTCACGCAGCCGCCTTGACGGTGGCCGAAACACCAGGTCGTAGCTACAACCCGCTCTTCATCTATGGCCCCTCGGGCTTGGGGAAAACTCACTTGCTCCACGCCATTGGCAACTGGGTCACGCAGAACTATCCGACCTACCGCGTTCTCTACGTCACCACTGAAACCTTCATGAACGACTTTGTCGAAGCGATCAGAACCAAGTCCAACTTGTCGTTCAAGAATAGGTATCGCGAGTGCGACGTTCTCTTGATTGACGACATTCAATTCATCCAGAACAAAGAGCAGTTGCAAGAAGAGTTGTTCCACACCTATAACGACCTCCATGCCGCTGGTAAGCAGATCGTCATTACCTCGGACCGTGCCCCTCGCAACATCGAAACCCTTGAAGACCGGCTAAGAAGCCGCTTGTTGTCTGGCCTTTCGGCAGAAATTGATGCCCCTGAACTCGAGACCCGTCTCGCTATCTTGCGCTCCAAAGCTTCGAGTGCTCGCATTGAGTTGCCAGATGATGTGGGTCATTTCATTGCAACCAATGTCAAGGACAATATTCGTGAGCTCGAAGGTGCCTTAACCCGAGTGGTGGCGTTTGCTTCGCTTAGTGGTGAACCCATCTCTCTTGATCTCGCCCAACGAGTGCTCTCTGATATCTCGGCCGAACCCAAGATGATCACGCCAGAGATGATTCTCGATGCCGTTGCCAATCATTACGGCTTAGACCGCGAAGAGTTAGTTGGTCCTCGAAGGGCACGGCCACTTGTCACTGCGCGTCACGTGGCGATGTATCTCATTCGCAACCTCACCGATTATTCATATCCGTCCATTGGCAAGCTCTTTGGTGGTCGAGATCACTCAACATGCATTAGCGCCGTTGAAAAGATTGAAAGCCAAATGGCTGAACGTGGCCAGATTTATGAGAACGTCAACTCACTCATTCACCTACTTAAGGAGAATTGATAACCCTGTGGACAAAATGGTTTTGGTCAGCAAAACTCGGGGCTTTGATGTGGATAACAATCGCGGTTTTCCACAGAAATTGCAGAGTTTTGAAATATCAGCCAAAGTTGTCCACTAGTTACACAACCGTTGGGGAAAACAAAAAGAGTCCTGACTAGGGATTTCTTGTTTTGATCCCCAATCCCCAGGCCCTACTACTGATACCCATTCTTGTACAACCATCCCCAGAAGACCTGGGGTTCTGTGAAAGGAAGTCACCATGAAATTCCGTGCGGAACGTGACTCACTCGTTGAAGCTCTTGGCGCTGCCGGTCGGGCCGTCGCCTCTCGACTCGCCATGCCTGTCTTGGCGGGTTTGTTGGTCTCAGTCACCAACAACGACTTAGTGATCACTGGAACGGACGGCGACCTGTCCATCAAGGTGGAGCTTGAAGTCATTGGCGTGGAAAACGGCTCGGCAGTCATTCCTGCCAAGTTGGCCAATGACATTGCCCGTTCTCTCGAGCCAGGTGCTGTCACCATTGAGGCAAGCGACGAATCAGTATCTATTTCCGCCGCGCGATCCAATTTCTCGCTTCGCACTTTCCCGGTTATTGAGTTTCCTCAGGTACAAATCACCTCAGAACGTCAACTCAGCATCCCATCAGCGGCGTTGGCGGACGCCCTACGTCAAGTGGTGCGTGCTTCTTCCAATGATGATGCCCGCCCATTGTTGACTGGCGTGTTGTTGACTACCCACAACGGAGCACTTCGCCTTGTGGCTACCGACTCTTACCGCTTGGCGTTGCGCGACCTTGATGGATCCGCTGCTGCGTTGGGTGAAGAAGACATCTTGGTACCGAGCCGAGCGCTCACGGAACTTCAGCGCGCCATTACCGGCGATGAAGATGAAGTCGTTGGAGTAACCGCCACGGCGTCTGAAATTACCTTCAGTGTTGGCAATGTTTCGATTTCAACCCGGTTGATTTCAGGTACGTATCCCGACTATCGCCAGTTGATTCCCGAGAGCTACCCCAATCGCCTCCACCTCGGTAAGGAAACGCTCGTCGGCGCTCTTCGCCGAGTTCGCCTCCTTGTCAAAGACAACACCACCCCGGTTCGACTCTCCATGCGTCAAGGTGGCGTGGATTTGAAGGTTGTATCTCAAGAGGTTGGTGAAGGTGCCGAGTCAGTCGATGGCGATTTCACCGGCGAAGATCTGGTCATTGCCTTTAATCCCTCTTACCTAATTGATGGCATCGAGGCCGTTAAGGGTGATGAGGTCATCATTGAAACCTCAGACGGAACCCGCCCAGCGACTATCCGAGCCGGTGAAGCCGATGGGTATCGCTACTTGTTGATGCCCGTTCGGGTTTCCTAGTTTTCAACTATGGGGCTGACCAACCTAGAAATTTCTGGGTTCCGGGTATTTAGCCGCACCACTATTGCCTTTCCCACAGAAGGCATCACTGTGCTTGTTGGCCCAAATGGCACCGGTAAGACCTCGGTGCTCGAAGCCGTCGGCCTATTGGGTATTGGGCGCTCGTTTCGAGGGGCGACCAAAGACACCATGATCAAAAATGGTGAGGACGCCGCCGTTATTCGAGGTGAGTTCGAACACGAAACGCGAAATGTTCTGATCGAGACAACCTTTTCGCGTTCTGGCCGTGGGCGGACTCAAATCAATCGGCAGATCAGCCGATCACGGGCTGAGTTATCAGAAGCCGCACCTATCTCTACCTTTTGTCCCGGTGATCTTGACGTTATTCAGCGCTCGCCCTCGGGACGACGAGACATGCTCGATGATGCGCTCGCCCTGCTCGAACCTCGACTTGGTGCGAGTCTCGACGAGTATGCCCGAGCACTGCGACAACGCAATGCGTTGTTAAAGCAACTCAACGGACGACTCACGAGCGAAACCGAGGTAACGCTAGAGGTGTGGGACCAGCGTCTCGCTCGCGCTGGCGACGCCATCGTCGAAGGTCGGCGGACCCTGCTCAGTCAGTTGACGCCAGAGATCAACAACAGCTACCGGTCGCTCAGTGGTGAAATTGCAGAGACCGTTATCGAAACTTCCTACGAAGCGACTGCCAACGGTCCTCTCCTCGACGCCCTTACTGACGCTCGCCGCGATGACGTGCGGCGAGCGTCTACCTCGGTTGGTCCCCACCGTGATGATGTCGCCTTTTTTCTCAATGGCAGCGATGCTCGAAGCCAAGCCTCCCAAGGAGAACAGCGAACTCTGGCACTTTCCTTACGCCTCGCCATCCATGTGGCGGCAGGCAAAACCCTTGGCATTATGCCCACCTTGCTCCTCGATGACGTCTTTTCCGAACTCGATCCAGATCGGTCTCGCCGTCTCCTAACTGAGTTGCCTCCTGGCCAAGCTCTGCTGTCAACCGCGTCAGTGTTGCCACCCGACATCAAGCCCAGTCTCATCATTGACGTCGCGGAACTCCTCTCATGAGCGGATCTTCTTTTGATGGGCCGCTGCCCATGTCTGAACTAGTCGCCAAGGCGGCGCGAGCCATTCCCAAGAACGACATCGTGGAGTTGGCATCGATTCGTTCCCAATGGGATGCCATTTGCGATGCACCATTGCGCGACCATTGTGAAGCACTAGCGATTCACGAAGGCGAACTCACCATTGGCGTGGACGCTGGTCCATGGCTCTCCGCAGTCAAACTCGCAAGCCCAAAAATATTGAGCGCTCTTTCGGCTCTAGGCGGACAAGCGCCAAGCAAGCTAAAAGTAGTTCGACGAGACGGTTGAGAACCTCCAACTGAGACAACCGCCGAGTAGGATCTCTTTGTTCGATACGTTCCATGGGCGCGCCCTCGCGCCCTGTTGTGAGCGATAGCAAGAGGTGTTTTGTGGCCAAGGGGCAAGCTAACGAGCCGACGTATTCGGCAAGTGACATTACGGTTCTTGAAGGCCTGGATCCTGTTCGCAAACGACCGGGTATGTACATTGGCTCAACGGGCCCTAATGGCCTTCACCACTTGATTTGGGAAGTCGTAGACAACTCGGTCGACGAAGCCATGGCCGGGCATTGCACCCGCATTGATGTCACCTTGTTGAAAGACGGCGGCGTTCGCGTAGCGGACGACGGCCGTGGCATCCCCGTTGATCCTCACCCCCAATATCCCGGTAAATCGGCCGCCGAAGTGGTGTTGACCGTATTGCACGCCGGCGGAAAATTCGGCGGAGGCGGCTACAAGGTTTCCGGAGGTCTGCACGGCGTTGGTATTTCCGTCGTGAACGCCCTTTCCACCCGGGTCATCTTGGAAATCGATCGCAATGGGGACCATCACCAGATGGAGTTCCGCGACGGTGGAAAGGCTCAAGGCGGATTGGCCGTTACGGGCAAAGCGCCGCGGGATCGCACCGGAACCACGGTCACCTTCTATCCAGACCCGACCATTTTTGAAGAAATCGAATTTCGGGCACAAACCGTGACCGAACGGCTGCAGATCATGGCCTTCTTGAACAAGGGCCTCGAAATTCGCTTCAAAGACGAGCGCGAAGGCCGTGAATCAGAAGTTATCTACAAATACAACGGCGGCATCGTCGACTTCGTCAAGCATCTCAACGCAGCGAAAGAATCACTGTTTCGCAAAGTAGCGAACTACGAGCAAATCGAAGAATCGATGGAAGTCGAAGTCGCACTGCAGTGGAACACGTCCTACAACGAATCCATTTACTCCTTCGCTAACGGCATCTCGACCACTGAAGGTGGTATGCACGAAGACGGATTCCGCAAAGCCCTGACGAATGCAATTAATCGCTACGGCCGAGCCCGAAACCTGTTGAAGGAAAAAGAAGACAACCTCACCGGTGAAGACATTCGCGAAGGCCTGACCGCCATCATCTCCGTGCGCTTGGCCGAACCTCAGTTCGAAGGTCAAACCAAATCCAAGCTCGGCAACGTGCCGATGCGCTCTCTCGTAGAGCGAGCCACCAACGCAAAGCTTGCGGAATGGTTCGAAGAAAACCCGCGCGAAGCCAACCAGGTCGTACAAAAGGCCATCGTCGCGGCCCGTGCCCGTGTCGCTGCTCGCTCGGCCCGTGATCTCACCCGTCGAAAGAGTGCTCTCGATGGTGCTGGCTTGCCCGGCAAGTTGGTGGACTGTTCTGGCCGCGATCCCCGTGAGTCCGAAATCTTCATTGTGGAAGGCAACTCAGCTGGTGGCTCGGCCAAAGATGCTCGCAACCCTAAGACGCAAGCCATCCTTCCTATTCGGGGAAAAATCCTAAATGTCGAGCGAGCCCGAGTCGACAAGATGCTCAAGAACACGGAAATCCAGGCGCTGATCGCAGCAATTGGAGCCGGCCTGGCAGAAGACTTCGACCTTGAAAAGATTCGCTACCACAAGATCATTTTGTTGGCCGATGCTGATGTCGACGGCAGTCACATTCGAACGTTGCTGCTGACCTTCTTCTTCCGCCAAATGAAGCCACTTGTCGAAGCCGGACATGTGTACGTAGCCCAACCACCGCTGTACTCGACCCTGGTTGGTAAAGAGAAGGTCTACCTCAAGGACGATCGGGCGAAAGAACGATTCTTGGCTGATAACCCCAACCACAAGAATGATTTCCAGCGACTTAAAGGTCTTGGTGAAATGGACTTCGACGAGTTGCGGGACACCACCATGGATTACGCCAAGCGCTCCCTGCTGCAAATCACCGTCGAGCAAGCGGCACTTGCCGATGAAGTGTGCAGCGTCTTGATGGGTGACGATGTGGAGTTGCGACGCAACTTCATTCAGACGAACGCGAAGGACGTTCGCTTCCTAGACATCTAGAGCGAACGAGAGAGAACGATGACACCACCACGCAAACCAAGCAACGAAACGCCAGACGAAAATCCAATGGAGGTCGAAGCCTCGATTGAGCCGGTTCAGATTCAAGAGGAGATGGAGCGCTCCTTCCTTGAGTACTCCATGTCCGTCATTGTTTCCCGAGCGCTACCTGACGTTCGAGATGGTCTGAAACCGGTACACCGTCGCATCTTGTATTCCATGTTCGACCAAGGACTTCGTCCTGATCGTCCGCATACGAAGTGCGCCAAGGTCGTCGGTGAAGTCATGGGTACGTATCACCCCCACGGTGACTCGGCGATCTATGACGCCTTGGTCCGCATGGTTCAAGACTTCTCCATGCGTCACCCCCTCATTGATGGGCACGGCAACTTTGGTGGTACTGGCCCCGACGAAGGTGCTGCGGCAATGCGGTACACCGAATCTCGGCTTGCACCCTTGGCGCTCGAACTCATGGCCGGCATTGATGAAGACACGGTTGACTTCACGCCGAACTATGACAACACCGACGAAGAGCCCACGGTATTGCCAGCTAAATACCCGAACCTGCTCGTTAACGGATCACAAGGCATTGCTGTTGGTATGGCTACCAACATCCCGCCTCACAACTTGGGTGAAGTGATTGATGCCACCTTGCACTTGCTCGCGAACCCAGAGGCAACACCAGATGACCTGATGGCCTTTGTGAAAGGGCCGGACTTTCCAACGGGCGCACAAATTCTTGGTCGCCAGGGCATCTTGGATGCGTATCGCACCGGTCGCGGTTCCATCAAGATGCGCGCGGTTGCAGAAATTGAAGAAGACAAGAGCGGTACCCGAATTGTTGTCTCCGAATTTCCCTACCAAGTCAGCGTCGAAGTTATTGAAGAAAAGATCACTGACCTCGTTAAAACCGGGGAAATTGATGGCATCTCGGCGCTGCAAAATGACTCCGCTGGACGAAAGCCCCGTCTCGTCATTCGGTTAAAGCGTGACGCGAATGCCAATGTTGTGTTGAACAAACTGTTCAAGCACACTGCACTTCAGACGAGTTTTGGCGTGAACATGTTGGCGCTGGTCGATGGTGTGCCTCGCACCTTGAACTTGGCCCAAGTGCTGACCCACTACATCGCCCACCAAGTGGAAGTCATCACTCGGCGCACCCAATTCCGCCTCGACAAGGCGGAGCGGCGGGCCCACATTGTCGAAGGCCTCCTCCGAGCTATCGACATGCTCGATGCGGTGATTGCCACCATTCGTAACTCCGATGACCGTCCCTCGGCAACCGTTTCGCTAATGGCCGAACCGTTCAGCTTCTCGGAAGAGCAAACCAAACACATCTTGGATATGACCTTGGGTCGCCTGACTCGACTTGGCCGAACTGACCTTGAAGATGAGATGGCCAAGTTGCGAGAAGAAATCAAGGGCTTGCTCTTGATCCTCAACGACGATGTGGTGTTGCGCAAGGTCATTGCCGATGAAATCACCCAGGTTCGCGACAGCTTTGCCAATGAGCGTCGTAGCGTCATCACTCACGACCCAGGTGAGCTCGGGGTAGAGGACTTGATTGACGATGAAGAGATTGTGGTCACCATGACCACGGGTGGATACATCAAGTCGGTATCTGCCGCTTCGTTCCGCACGCAAGGCCGCGGTGGTCGAGGCGTTGCTGGTGCAAAGCTCAAAGACGAAGATTTGGTGAACCAAGTCATCACGTCTTCGAGCCACGCCTTCTTGCTGTTGTTCTCCAACCGAGGCAAGGTGTATCGCCTGCGCGGCCATGAAATTCCTATGAAGGAACGCACCGCCAAGGGCACCGCAGTTGTTAACTTGCTCAACCTTGCACCTGATGAGCGAATTGAGGCCATTATCTCGACGCGTGACTTCCCAGCGGATGCGTGGTTGATGTTCGTCACCAAGCAAGGCCAAGTCAAGAAGACTGCTTTTGCTGAATATGACAAGACTCGCCGCGACGGCTTTATCGCCATCAACCTACGAGATGGCGATGAGTTAATTCGCGTCGTCGAAACTCATGCGGGCGAAGACTGCTTCATCGTCACCGAAAAGGGTATGACGATTCGCTTCAGCGAAGAAGACGTCCGCGAGATGGGCCGAGCCGCTGCTGGTGTCCGAGGCATCAAGTTGCGGGCCGACGATAGCGTGAAGTCACTCGACGTGGCTCGTGACGAGGCCGACATTCTCATCGTCACGGACGCTGGCTTTGGTAAGCGCACCAAGTTGGATCGCTTTAACCGCCAAGCACGCGGTGGTCAAGGTGTCCGAGGCATTCGTCTCTCAGAGTCGCGCGGCCGAGTCGTAGCCGCCTTCATGGTCAGCTTGGAAGAGGAAATTTTGCTCGTGTCCTCTGGCGGCATCGTGATTCGTACCGCAGTTCGTGAGATCTCTTCTCAGAACCGCGACGCCACCGGCGTTCGGGTTATGAACCTTGAAGAGGGCCAAGCGGTCGCAGCGGTTGCTCGCGTGGCGGACGAAGAACCGGGCGACTAGGCCCGATCGTTTTCCATAACGCGGCTCAAGAGCCGTACCAGTACGTCGGGAGGTTGCGCGCCAGGAATGGCAAAGCGACCGTCAACGACCATGGTCGGCACCCCGGTAAAACCTGCTTCTTGAGCTTCGAGCTCGTCGGCTCGAACGTCATCGGCGAACTCATCGGAGTTAAGGACTGAACGCACTCGCTGTTCATCGATTCCCACTGATGTGGCGAGTGTGACCAAGGTCTCGTGATCACCCAGGAGCTCATTTTTGGTGAAGTACGCGTCGAAGAGGGCCTTGGCCATTTCGATGCCGAGCCCCAAAGTTTCGGCGAGTTGCGCTACGCGGTGTGCGTCGAAGGTATTGGTTGGCTGAACACTAAGCAAGTGATACTCAAGACCCACCGCAGCAGCTCGCTCAGTCATCTGCGCTTCCATGGTGGTGACTTGTTCGAGCGACATGGCGTATTTGCTCGCCAAGATCTCCGGCATGGTTTTGGAACTGGTCACCGGAGAATCAGGGCTGAGTTCGAACGCTCGGAAATGAACATCAAGTTCCACCCCGAGTTCCTCGGCGGCAATCTCTAAGTAGCGATTGCCGAGGTAACACCAGGGACAGGCCACATCACTCCAGATATCAATGCGCATAGGCAAAACCTAGGGCAGATCCGATCCGTTCATGACATTTTCGTCATTGGCTTGCAAATTACGATTCAATCACTTAATCTCATATTCCTGATCGAATACATCATAATTAAGTAGATCCCGAAAGGACCTCCATGCGCCCCTCCATCCGCCCCTCCATCCGCCCCTCCATCCGAACCGCTGCAGCCCTGAGCGCACTTGCGGTAACCGCAGCTGGTGTTGCGTGGGCTACTGGCCCAGCGAGCGCAAGCCCCGCCACCGTGAACGTTGTTGGTTACTCCATTGCGAGCCCGGTGTACAACCAACTCGAAGCAGCGTTTCAACACACCCCAGCCGGTCAAGGCGTTACGTTCCACAACGCCTTTGGTGCTTCAACCACCGAAGCAGAGAACGTGGTGGCAGGACAGTCAGCGGACATCGTGAACTTCTCAACCGGCCCCGACCTTGACCTCGTCAAAGCAGCTGGTCTCGTCAGCGCCAACTGGGCGACCTCGGGAGTGGCAAGCGCCGAACACGGCTTCGTTGCTGACTCTACGGTCGTCATGGTGGTTCGCGCCGGAAACCCGCTGGGAATTTCAGGCTGGAGCAGCTTGACCCACGCCGGCGTGAAGGTCGTAACGCCCAATCCCAGCACCTCGGGTTCAGCACGATGGAACTTGCTGGCGGCCTATGCCTCTCAAACCAGTCAAGGCAAGACCAAGAAGCAAGCAACTGCCTACGTCAACTCTTTGCTTCAGCACGTTGTTGCCGAACCCTCGAGCGGGTCAACTGCCCTGACGGCCTTCCTGGCCGGCACCGGAAATGTGTTGCTGGCCTATGAGGCTGATGCCAAGCATGCGGTTGGAGCTGGCGATGCCATCTCTATCGTCTACCCCAGCCGTACGTTCTTGATTCAGACGCCCGCTGCGTTGACCAACACCGGAAAGGCGAAGCCTGCGGCGACCGCATTCTTCAACTTCTTGTTCTCTCGCCAAGGCCAAAACATTTTCGCCACGCAAGGATTCCGTCCTACGGTTCCCGCTGTAGCCAAAGCCACCGCGAGCCAGTTTTACAAGCCGTCGAGTTTGACCACGATTTCCCAACTCAAGGGTTGGTACACGGTGAACACCACATTGTTTGGAACCAATGGGGCAATCACCAAACTCGAAGCAGCGAATGGCTTTAGCGCTTAGCGACCATTCGTCAATTGTGACGATTACGCCGCCGCCTTCGAGGCGGCGGCGTTTCGTCGTATCCAAGATTGGTCGAATTGGGGGAATTTCCCTCATTGCTACCTACCTGTCCATCATCGTGGTGATTCCCGTCACTGCCTTAGTGCTGCACGGTATTGGCTTTGGAATCTCGACCAACGGTGCGGGACCGGCGCTGTGGCGCTGGAGCTGGCACCTCTCGCCAATGGTGTTCATTCATGCCCTCCAATTGCCAGGAGCGGTTCACGCCATCGGGCTCTCGCTATGGCTCTCATTGCTGGTGGCATTCATTAACTGCGTCATGGGTTTGGCGATTGCATGGGTACTCGTTCGAGATGAATTCCCCGGAAAGCGCATCTTGGATGGATTTATTGATTTGCCATTTGCGCTGCCGACGATTGTGGCCGGTGTGGTGTTTGTATTTCTCTACGGCCCAGCGAGTCCGCTGCACGTTGACTTGTTTGAAACGTGGATCGGTCTCATGGTGGCGCTGTTGTTTGTCACCATTCCCTTTTCGGTTCGAGCCGTGCAACCAGTACTCGAACATCTTGATCGTGCCGATGAAGAAGCAGCGTTGACCCTCGGGGCGGGACCAGTTCGTCGGTATCTGACGGTGGTGTTGCCCAGTCTCGCTCCAGCCGCTCTTGCTGGATTTGGCTTGGCCTTTGCTCGGGCTATCGGTGAGTTTGGTTCCATCGCCCTTATCTCTGGTGGGGTTGCTCGGACGACGCCCGGTTCGGCGTACGTCTTTATGTTGACGGGATCCTTTCAGTGGGCTCAAGCCGCTGCGGTCTCGACAGCACTGTTGTTGCTGAGCTTGGTCGTACTCATCACGTCAAGTGTCGCGTCCCGGCGCATTTCGAAACGGTTGGGATCATGAAGCGACCCACGGGACTTCGCGTAGTGGTCTTGGCCTACCTAGGCGTCATCGTCGCGCTACCCGTTGGCTACCTCATCTACCGCGCATTTTCCAAGGGTTTCTCTTCATTCATGAGCCAAGTGACTCAGCCAGGTGCTGTTCACGCACTCGTCCTCTCCCTTGAGGTTGCTGCCATCGCGGTGCCCTTAAACACCATTGTTGGCGTGGGAGCTGCTCTGTTGTTTGCAAGGCATCGCTTCTGGGGCCACCGTGTTCTTGATTTGTGTTTCGATATCCCCGTCGCGGTATCCCCGGTCATCATCGGCGTTGCCTTGGTACTGGCGTATTCGAAGATTGGCTGGTGGGGGAGTTGGCTGGCCACCCAAGGAATCTCCGTGCTGTTTTCAGTGACGGGCATTGTGTTGGCCACCACTGCGGTTTCGCTTCCCTACGTACTTCGATCAACGCTGCCGGTGCTGTTGGAATCGGGAACGGACCAGGAAGAAGCTGCACGCACGCTTGGTTCGGGTCCCCTTCGCACTTTTTGGTACATCACACTCCCGGTTATTCGCTGGGGTGTGCTCTATGGCGTCGTGTTGACCCTTGCCCGCACCCTTGGAGAATTTGGCGCTGTGGTGGTGGTGTCAGGGAACATTTCGGGCTTGACCCAGACCTTGCCGATTTACATTTACGACAGTTGGGATCAGAACTACAACGCGCAAGCTTCATTCGACAACGCCCTGATTTTGGCAGCGATCGCGGTTGTTGCCTTGGTCGTGCTTGGCATCTTGCGTTCTAAAGAAAGGAATCATCGTGGCGATCTTGCTTAATCGCGTTACGAAGTCATATGGATCACGCCGAGTTGTTGATGACGTGACCACTTCTATTGATGACGGTTCCCTAACGGTCATTTTGGGTCCATCGGGGTCGGGCAAGTCCACCTTGCTTCGCTTGATTGCAGGGCTCGAGACGCTCGATTCAGGAACAGTGGCAATCGATGGCCAAGACGTCACCTTTCAAGACGTGCGCGATCGAAACATTGGCTTCTGTTTTCAGCACTATGCGCCCTTCCGCCACATGACCGTGGCAAAGAACGTGGGCTTCGGACTCAAAGTCCGTAAACAATCTCGCGCAGACATTGATCGACGTGTTGGCGAACTGCTTGAGATCGTGCGTCTTTCCGATAAGGCGAATCGCTACCCATCACAGCTTTCCGGTGGAGAACGGCAACGTATGGCCTTAGCGCGCGCCTTGGCTATTGAACCTCGAGTCCTCTTGCTTGATGAACCCTTTGGAGCCCTAGATGCCCAAGTTCGCGTTGAGTTGCGCAGCTGGCTGCGAGATTTTCACCATCGCATTCCAGTGACCACCATCATGGTCACTCACGACCAACAAGAGGCAATGGAAGTTGCTGACCAGTTGATCATCATGGCTGAGGGCGCCATTCAACAAACGGGAGATCCTCGTCATATCTACGCTTCGCCTTCCAATGAATTTGTGCAGGGGTTTTTGGGTCCCATCACGAATTTCGGAGGAGTTCCCGTTCGTCCCCATGATTTGGAAATCCGTGGAGCAAACGCGCCGGGAGAACACGCGGTAGTCACGGCAATTCAGAACTTCGGTTTTGAAGTCCGAGTCGATCTTCGCACCGAGCACGACACAAGTTGCTGGGTGCAACTCAGTACGAGGGAAGCTGAGACCCTTAGCTTGTCAGTGGGCGATGCCGTCACGGTATCGGTGCGCCACGAGCCAGCGCTGATGATTTAACGCTTACTCAGCAGACTTTTCTGCTCGACGCCGAAGCAGTTGCGCGAGCGCTCCGGCATCTCGGGCGCCGTTGCGAGTTCGAAGACCCGTGGCGACAGTGTCAGCGAGATCTTCTGGCTTGTGGTCATCATTTTTGAATTTGGCCTTGACGCTCGTGATGTCGATACGAAGACCACGGATGCCTTTGAGCATCGGTCCGTAGGGTTTGACACCTACCTCCATGGGGGCGTAGTTGCCTTCGGGTTGAAAATGGGCGAGTTGTCGACGCAAAATCTCAGCCTTGGCTTCATCGTCATCGATGATGCTTGCCGTGCCTTGGAACACCACGGCTGCGTAATAGCTCGTTGGAACTCCGTCACTCGGGTTGACTCCTGGCGCCGCACGCCAATTGCCAGGAATGAAGGTGTAGTCGTCGATCACCGAGAACGACACAGCTGAGTTTTCGAGTATCCGTTCGAAGATTGGGTTGTCCTGGGCGAGGTGCAACCAAATAATCGCGTTGTCGAGGAGAAAGTGGGTTGGAACCACAACGGGAGCTTCCCCATCGAGACCATTGGCTGACAAAACGCCAAAGTCGTGGCCTTGATCCATCCAGATCTGCCATTCCTCTTCGCTTCTTGCTGCATCCCACGATCGAACTAACACGCCACCGGCCTTTCTTTGTGTGCATTCTGCCTGAATGAAGTTTCAATTCGGTGCATGCAGAGCAGGTACCTACGGCGCTCACTACGATCAGGAGGTGATCGCACTCAGCCACCAAACTGGGGTACTGCTTGTTGAGTATGCCTTCTTGTTGATGGTGATTTCGGGAATTTGGCTCGTCGCTTCACAATTGCCAGCGCTGAAGTGGGCACGATTCAGAACCGTGGTTGCGGGGGCGGCCCTGAGCATTGCTGGCATCTTGCTAATTATCGCGACCCACTGGGCGCATTTCGGCTGAACGCGAAAACCGCTTCGTCAGCGTGGCATGAATCAATGTGCAGAATCAGGGCCGCAAAGGCTGACTGGTGAGCATGGCGTGGAACATGACCTTGGTGTAGTCGTTCCAAGATTGCATCCTCGTCTCGTCACCAGTAATTTCGGCTAAGTAGCGGGTGTTCATATGGCCAATGAGCCAGGAAGAAAAAAGGTACGCGTCGTGTTCAGGCGCAATCCATTCTTGACGCTGCCCTGCGCGAATCACAACGGCCACGTCCTCGGCCACGGCATGGGTGGCTTCAACAATGGCTGATCGCAGACGTTCACGCGACACCGAGGACCCCAAGACTTCGACGCGCATACGCCGACGAGCCTTTCCGTCCTCGCCCGACCATGCATCAACGAGGGCCGGGAAAATACCGAGGAATTCCTCCTTGGTTTCGCAGGATTCGACGGCGGCGAGGATGTTGTCAATCCCGACGAGTATGGACCTTCGGTATCGCTCAGCTTGAGCGGCAACGATCAAACCTTCTCTGTCGCCAAAGTGGTGATACAGCGACGTCTTGGCAACACCAACTTGCTTGGCTAGCTCGTCGATACGCAGTGCGGCCTCGCCCCCAGCATCAAGCATCGTGATTGCGGCATCGAGGAAGCGTGTCTTGCTGTCGACTTCAATCACAGCGTCGAGACGTCGTTTAGCCACCGGGCAAATCTACTGCGCCTCGGGAATTTTGACGCTACAGCGCTATCTACCGGACAAGAACACCCTGATAAGAAGTTGATTAACGAAGGTGATCTCATACGCGGAAGGTTCTATTTTGTATGGAACTATGGCAAAAAACCCACGATCAAGCGTCGAAGGCAACGAACGCCTCACCGCGCTTCTCGCCATCGTGTTGCTGCTGACCTTGTTCGTGGTTGGTCTGACGGTGCCCCTGGCGCAAAGCAACACGCGCCTTCATATTCTGCTCGGCACCTTGGTCATTCCCCCGGTTCTCTACAAAGTTGGCAGTACATCTTGGAGAATGGTTCGCTACTACACGGGCGATCCTGAATATGTGAAGAAGGGGCCGCCGTTCATAATTCTGCGATTATTTGGCCCCGTCCTGGTGGTGTTGACCGTGGTGTTGTTGTTCTCTGGGGTGGGACTGGTCGTTTGGGCCCCGAAGTCGATGTATCAACAGCTCTGGTTCTTACACCGAGCATCCTTCGTGCTTTGGTTCTTCACCATGGCGATTCACGTGCTGGCTCACTTGAAAGAAACCATCCAATACGGCCCACGAGATCTGATGAGCCGGACACGCCGTCAAGTTGCCGGAGCTTCGAGTCGGGTGTGGGTCACACTGAGCTCGCTTGTCCTCGGAGTGGTCGCAGCAATGCTCATTGCGCCCTATGCCCATAACGGTGGTTATTTCTTCGGCCATTAAGGGCGCGGAATCTCTCGCCTCGACGGCGGGAATCTGATTGGGTGAGAGGGTCGAGACTAGGGTGCCCGTTGGCGAGAAGGAGCCCGATGACTCGATACCTCATTGCATTTGATGCTCATGCCATGGATGACATTCGTCCTGAGGAATTCCCCGAAGTGGGACGCGACGCCCACCGAGTCGTCCAAGAGGCGATTGATGCAGGGGTGTGGGTCTTTGGTGCGGGCATCCAGGATCAAATCTCGAATGTTGTGGGCACCGATGGAGAAGTGAGTGTCGGGGGCCATCCCGAATCGCTTGGTGGCTTCTGTGTGGTTGACGTTCTAACTCGTGAAGAAGCACTGAAGTGGGCAGCAAAGACGGCCGCAGCATGTCGCTGTAGTCAAGAAGTGTGGGAACTCATGGACGATCCTGAGACCGACGAGATGCTACGAAACCGCGCCACCACCTTCGAGACTCACAAGGGGAACTAATGACGACCCATGAGTTGACATCGAGAGATGGCGAGGAGTGTGCTTGGCTTTGGCGCCGCGAAATATGCGGTCACTGACCTTCACTATTCATGTGTGGTGTGGGGCGAGTTCCTTCTTGATATTGGCCAGACAAGGGCTATTGCGGAGTTTGGGGAGGAACGCTTTCAAGACCAATGAGCTGAGGCAAATCTGTCCCGAGCGACGCAAGGTAGCGAAGCATGAGATAGATGACTTGTCTATTTTGCGGAGTGTCACGGGGGGATGACGGTCCAAAGAAGGTTCCTGAAACTGAGATCGCCTGAAGCAGGGTAAGGAAAGCCTCTTGAATCACGCGTGGTGCATCTTCGGTAAGGCCGATGATCTGTAACGCCAGAGCTTCACCTTTGGGGATTGCTTGGATTGCTTTGAGTCTTTCCGGGTCCACTCCGGAGAGAATCAGAAATGCCCACAGATTGGTGCGAATGATCCATTCGGGAATCCGGTAGTCAGACGTATGTTCTGGTAGTGCTTCTGCACTTCGAATGGTCCGAAGCGCGAGCTCCTCGAGCGTGGCGATGAATAGCTCGGTTTCCCCACCGAATTGCCGAGTGATGGCTCGTCGGTCGAGATCCGCTCGTTCGCCGATCGCTCGCGTCGAGATCTCGAATACGGACGATTCCTGCAGCAGTTGAATGGTGGCCTCGATGAGGCGCGCCTTAGCGTCTTCGCTTTTGACCCGAGGCTTGGGTGCTGCTGCCATGGGCCTCACTCTAAGTCAGGGAGCACAACGGCAACCACCAGACCCGTCGCACGTCGCAATGGAAGGGGACGTATGAGGCTGGGCAAATCTGCGGATTACGCATCGCCAACTGTCCACGCCCCTTGTGATCATGGTGCCCAAAAAGCCCGATCCTCGCGGTTTGTCTCCAATGGAGACATACAGTATGGTTCTGAAGGACTCCGCGGCAGCCTGAAAGGAACCGAAGAGATGAAACTAAAGATTTCGACAGTGATTGCGGGCTTTTTCCTTACCCTCGGTGGTGTCGGGTTCTTTGGCGTGGGTACCGCCACGGCCATCGCCACCTGGGGTCAGGCCCAAGCGGTCCCTAACATCGGGGTACTCAACGCCGGCGGGTCCGCCAACGTTCTGTCCATTTCATGCACCTCCTCGGGCAACTGCAGTGCCGGTGGTTTTTACACCGATGCCGCGCAGGTCCAGTACGCCTTCGTCGCAGACGAGACCAACGGCGTCTGGGGTAATGCGCAGCAGATGGCCGGATCGCTTAGCGTCCGTGGAGGTGCACAGGTCAATTCGATCTCTTGCCCTACAGCCGGAAACTGCAGCGCCGTAGGGGCATATCTCGACAGCAGCGGGAATTCAAAGGCGTTCGTCGTCGATCAAAGCAACGGAACCTGGGGTCAAGCCCAAGAGGTGGCGGGTGCCGAGTCCACTCGCGGCAACGCACAACTCGAGTCGATCTCCTGCACGTCGCCCGGGAACTGCAGCGCCGGTGGTTTCTTTACCAACAACATCTTCGCTCAAGCGTTCGCCATCGATGAAGTGGGTGGAGTTTGGGGTTCGGTTCAGGGCATCGTTGGAACTAGTTACGGAAACCTGCTCTCGATCTCTTGCCCCACAGCAGGAAACTGCAGCGCCGGTGGCTACACCTTCGACGGCTCGTACAACCAACCGATCGTTGTCGACGAGACAAACGGCACCTGGGGCCAAGCTCAATCGGTCCCAAACATCGCGCCCAACAATGTCGCCAATTCCGAGGTGCTGTCTATCTCGTGTGGATCGCCGGGGAACTGTAGCGCGGGCGGCTACTACAGCAGCTCCCGCTATCGCACCCAAGCGTTTGTCGACGACGAGACAAATGGCACGTGGGGCCAAGCCCAAGAGGCACCGAATACGGCCACCCTCAACACCGGGGGGATGGCCCAAATCACTACCGTCTCGTGTGCGTCTCCGGGTAACTGCAGCGCGGGTGGAATGTACTCAGACAACGTGGGCAATCAGCAGGCCCTCGTCATCGACGAGATAAATGGCACGTGGGGCCAAGCCCAAGAGGTGCCGAACATCGCGACGCTCAATTTCTCGAACTCAATGGTCGATTCCATCTCTTGCCCTACAGCGGGCAACTGCAGCGCCGGTGGGTTCTACGGAGATGGTTCACGACAGGGTCAAGCATTCGTCGTTGATCAGAGCAACGGAACATGGGGTCAAGCCCAAGAGGTATCCAACTTCGGCACCCTCAATGCCGGGGGCAGCGGTCAAATTAGTGCGATCTCATGTCCGTCGGCTGGGATCTGCGGCGCCGGTGGAGTCTTCACCGATGGTGGAAGCCAAGAGCAAGCTTTCGTTGTGGATGCATTGACGCCGACACCGCCAACCTCGACACCACCAACCTCGACACCACCAACCTCGACACCACCAACCTCGACACCGCCAACCTCAACACCGCCAACCTCAACACCGCCAACCTCAACACCGCCAACCTCGACACCACCAACCTCGACACCACCAACCTCGACACCGCCAACCTCGACACCGCCAACCTCGACACCACCAACCTCGATGGGCACCACACCGAGCACCACGCTGGGCCAGCAGGTAGCGCTCGCCACAACAGGTGGCAATTTTGAGCTTCAGCGGGCCATCGCTGGAGGGTGCTTCGCACTGGGCGGACTAATCCTCGCCTTATCCCGCCGCAGGAAGTCACGGACGGTAGGTAAGTAAAACCAGGGATCCACTCCTCGAAGGGTGTGATCTCGGAAGTCTCCAGCCGGCGTTCAACATGCGGAAGGAACACCATCCTTGGGGTTTCGATCGTGTGCGCACCGAGCCAAAGGGAGGGCTTCGATGGCGGCAACGCCGGCACCAAGGGGAGAATCGCAGATTTGTCCTCGTCTTGGTTAAGTCGAACTTTGGCGATCGCAAATTGCCGAGTGTTCTCTGCGCTGCGTCGTGGGCGAGGCGGGACTTGAACCCGCACATCCTTACGGACACAGGAACCTGAATCCTGCGCGTCTGCCAATTCCGCCACTCGCCCGTGATGGAGTAGAAATCCTACATGACGGACTTGGGTTAATTCCACGGCTGGCCGATTCTCGGCGCCCTTCGCCGGTAGCATGGAGGCACTATGGGGCTAAAGCGATTTGAGGCCAAACTCGAGCGGTTTGTGGAGGGTTCATTGACCCGACCGTTCAAGAGTCAGCTTCAACCAGTTGAGATTGGCCGTCGCTTGACTCGCGAGATGGATATGGCACGTCGTGTGGGCACTCGTAATCGGGTAGTAGCGCCAAACATCTTTGAAGTTCGCCTGTCTCCGGAAGACGTAGATCGCTTTGAAGACTATGTCGATGCTTTGGTTCGCGAATTAGCCGAAGCCGCTCGCGAACACGCAATGGTTGAGCAGTATCACCTCCTGGGCCCCGTCGAAGTTGACATTTTCGAGAACCCGCGACTCAAGACAGGTGATCTAGAAATCACCGCACTTGTGCGAGAAGGTGAACTGCCGGTCATTATTACGACACCTGATGGCTCCCGCTTGACCTTGGGAGATGGACAAACCTTCGTGATTGGGCGACTTCCCGAATGCGAAATCACGGTAACGGACGCGTCTATTTCTCGCCGCCACGCCCAAATCAGTCGCCACGGAGACGAGGTCAGCGTGATGGATCTGGGGTCAACGAACGGCACCACCGTAAATGGAACCAAAGTGCAGCGAGCCGTGGTGGCCAACGGCGACGAGATTGGTGTTGGCACCGCGAGGATGACCATCGAGATCCAGTGAGTTCGCTCCTTCTCGCCGCCCAGAACTATCAAGCGATCGTTCGACCGCTGCAATGGTTTGTCGTCATCTTGATCTTCATCTTTTTTGCTCGGGTCGTGCGTGCCGTATTCGTAGAGACGGCTCCTGGCGGCAGGCGTCGCGAAAAAGAACTCAAGCAACGCACCCGTGGCTTCAATGTGGAAGTGGTTGAGCCATCCTCACTGGCGGGTAAACGTTTTTCGATTCTGCCTGATAAGGATTTCACCATTGGGCGTTCGTCGGCTTGCAGTCTTTCTATTGACGATGATGTCTACGCCTCAACGCAGCACGCCAAAATTTTCCGAGCTGGAAGTCACTTGATGGCAGAAGATCTGGGATCGACCAACGGCACCTACGTCAATGCTGAACGTATTGTTCGACCCACTCGACTCACCAGGGGGGATCTGGTTCAGGTGGGTGCGACCATTCTTGAGGTCACTCGGTGACGGTCCTTCGGGCTGGCTCGGCTACCGATCCAGGACGGGTTCGAGCAGTCAACCAAGATTCGGTTCTGATTACCGACACCCTGTTTTGTGTTGCTGACGGCATGGGTGGCCATGCGGGTGGAGAAGTGGCCTCGAAGGCCTGTGTTGACACCCTTCGCATGGAAGCTCTGGTCGCGGCTGATGCCGACGCCATGGTTGTTGGAATCAAACGGGCCAATGAAGAAGTCATTCGCCGATCGTTGGAAGACCCGGAACTAGGGGGAATGGGTACCACCGTCGTTGCAGCGATGTTGGTACGCGACGTTCTTGGCGATCACATGGTCATTGCCAATGTGGGTGACTCGCGGGCCTATCACTACCAAGGCGCTGGGCTCCGGCAAGTAACGAACGATCACTCAGTATCCGCAGAGTTAATGCGAGCTGGAGAAATCACCGCTGAAGAAGCTGCGCACCACGGGCAACGACACGTTATTACCCGGGTGTTGGGAATGAATGATTTCGAGGTCGATCTCTTTGATCTTGAACTCTTTGACGGCGATCGCATACTGCTCTGCTCAGATGGTCTGAGTAATGAAGTTTCCGACGAAGAAATTGCCCTGGTGCTTGGAAATATCGAAGACCCGAATGCCGCTGCAGCCGATTTAGTGCGTCGAGCAAATGCCAATGGTGGTCAAGACAACATCAGCGTGGTCATTGTTGACATCAGCCAAACTGGTCGGGGTCCAGCAGCGATTCCTGAGCCATTGCCTTCGGCGCCGGTCATGGCTGAATCCGCGCCGGCTGCCAAAGTGGTGGTTCCTCGTCCCACCGAGGTTGATGACGTCACAAGCAAGAGAGACGAAGGATGGCTGGCGCGTCGTCGCCGCCTCGGAATGCGACGAGCGATTACCTTGCGAACGGGCTTATTGGTCGGCGCTATTGCACTGGTATTAGTGGGCGCGATCGGCTTTGTGTGGTGGTACGAGCAGAGTTCGTACTACGTCACGACGAAGGGTGACTCCTTAGTGATCTATCAAGGACGTCCTGGTGGCCTGCTCTGGTTCCACCCGTCACTCAACGAGGTCACCACGACCACCACGAAGGATGTGTTGGCCATACGGTTAGCGCAACTCGAAGCTGGGGTGATTGAACCAAGTAAGCAAGCGGCCAATGCTTACATCAACAATTTGGTGCAAGAACATAAAGCCGCGGCCTCGCTGAATCCCACTACGACAACGACCACTACTCCCGGGGTTTCCACGACGTCGACCACGCAGCAGGCAGGCTGACGTGCAGAAGCGGATTCGCATCCTGGCCCTGTTCATGGTTGGGCTCTTTGGCATCGTGTTACTTCAGGCCCTCAACATTCAGTTCTTTAAAAGTTCAGCGCTTTCCAATAGTTCTGGGAACCCTCGCATTGCAAACGCCTTGCGGAACCAACCTCGGGGCGAAATTCTTGCCGCTGATGGAACAATCTTGGCTCAGTCAATTCCCTCTACCTCGAGCATCTTCAAGTACCAGCGGGTCTATCCACAACAGAGTCTGTACAGCCAAGAAGTGGGATTCAACTCGCCGGTTTATGGTGCCTATGGCCTTGAAGCGAGTTACAACTCTTACCTGACCGTGCATTCACAGCCCGCTCAGTCCCTGGCGCAATTGTTTAGTCCAGTGAAAGAGCCAGATTCACTGACCTTGACCTTGGTGCCGTCACTTCAAAAGTTGGCCCAGTCGCAATTAGCGGGTCGAGATGGGGCAGTGGTAGTGATTAATCCGAGTACCGGTGGCATCTTGGCTATGTATTCGAATCCAACGTACGACCCCAATGGTTTGGTTTCGGCCAGCGTTACGAGTGAAGAAGCGGCATGGAAAGCAGCCATCACCAAAGATGCCAATGGCTATCCCCCCTTGACCGCTATGGCCTATCAACAAGCCTTTCCACCTGGATCGACGTTCAAGGTGGTGACGTCGGCGGGCGTCTATGACCTCAAGCCATCTTTGGCCAACAAGAGTTACGCCCAAGCTTCCACCATTTCTTTGCCTGATACCAACAAGACGCTGTCAAACTTTGGCGGGGCAACCTGTGGGGGGACCATTGCACAAATGCTTCCTCCCTCGTGTGACACCGGGTTCGCTGAAGTGGGTCTCGATATGGGTTCGACCTTGCTGTACCAACAGGCAACGGCATTTGGCTACGACAACTACATCCCCGTTGACCTTCCCTATGGTTCGGTTGCAGTTTCCAACTTCCCTACACCCGCACAACAGGTAGGCCGACTCCCCTTCGTGGCCTATTCAGCTATTGGTCAAGGAGACGTGCGAGCAACAGCGCTTCAAAATGCCCTGGTTGCGGCCGGGATTGCTAATAAGGGCGTCGTCATGACGCCTCACTTCATGAGAGCCATTCGTAATGCTGCAGGTGGACTCATCAAGACCTACGTACCTAAAGCGTGGAAGACGGCAACGACGTCCAAGACCGCAGCGTCGGTGTCGCAAATGATGCAGAACGTCGCCCTTTACGGCACCGCCGCTGGGCTGTTTCCCCAGAATTATGACGTAGCAGCCAAGACCGGTACCGCTCAGACTTCCGCTACGAATGTGAACCTCCAGACTGACGACTGGATGATCACCTTTGCTCCGGCCAACGCCCCGCGCTTCGCCATCGCCGTAATTTTGCCGAACCAGGCACTCTCGGGAACTGGTGCTGAGATTGCCGGCCCGGTGATGCGCTGCATGGTGCTCGGCGCCTGGGCGGTCACAAGCGGTCAACCTGCTCAAGGAACCTCATCGACATGCCCATAATGCGAATACATCGTGGTGCTTCCTGCCGTAGGCTTAGCGCCTAATGGAGCCGGTTTCACAGTCACGCATTTTCTCGGGACGCTACGAGATCACGCACCTCATTGCGCGTGGCGGCATGGCCCAGGTGTACCGCGCCCACGACAACTTGTTGGACCGTGAGGTAGCACTCAAAGTCCTCTTTCCTGAGCTGAGTGTTGATCAAACCTTCGTAGAGCGATTCCGCCGAGAGGCCCAAAGTGCCGCACGCCTGAGTCATCCCAACATCGTTCCCGTCTTTGACTGGGGTGAAGATCACGGTACGTACTTCATTGTGATGGAGTACGTCGATGGTCGACCCTTGAGTCAAGTAATTAAGGATCTTGGCACCGTGCCTCCGAAGCGGGCTGCGGTGATTGCCGCGAATGTTGCCGCTGGTTTGGCTTATGCTCATCGCCGTGGCATGGTCCACCGTGACGTCAAGCCCGGCAATGTACTCATCACCGATGACGGTTCAGTCCGAGTAACGGACTTTGGTATCGCGCGAGCGGTCAACACCGAAGATGATCTCACCCAAGCCGGCTCTGTCATGGGAACTGCTACCTATTTCTCTCCTGAACAAGCGGAGGGTAAAGCAGTAGACGGCCGAAGCGATATCTACTCACTCGGCGTGGTGCTATTTGAAATGTTGCTTGGTCGGCCCCCCTTCCAAGGTGATTCACCCGTTGCAGTGGCCTCGATGCATGTTCGCAATTCGGTGCCGCTTCCTCGCGATCTCATGGTTGGGATTCCCGAGGCCATTGAAGCCATCACGATGAAAGCTTTGGCGAAGGACCCGGCGCTTCGCTATCAAGACGCCGAAGATATGCGTGCTGATCTCATGCGTTTTGTCGATGGAAAGCCGGTGCTCGCTGAAGACCCCACGTTGGCCTTGGCAATGAGCGATACCGCCATGGTGTCAGCAGTGAATCAAACCATGGCAATTCCGATTTTCACTGGCCCTCGCTCGGAACCCTTGCAAGTGAAAAAGGCCGGCAAGCCTTTATCGCGGCAACCCTTGGTATGGGGGCTGGTCGCGGTTGCCATTGTGGCGGTCGTGATTGCCGGATTGTTATTTATCAATGGTTCAAAGTCCAAGCAGCTGACCATGCCCAACTTGGTTGGTCTGACGCAGGTGAAAGCAGTTGAACAAATCCAAAAAGACGGACTTATTCTCGGTACGGTAAGCACCGTTGCCTCGGCAAAACCAGCGAACCAAGTCGTGTCCACCACACCCACCGCTGGGCTGCCTATCGCCAAGGGCGTGCACGTCAATCTCACGGTCTCGAATGGAGCCCTCGCGGGGCAAGTTCAAGTTCCCTCGGTGATCGGTCAGACGCTTGGGACCGCCGAAGCGCAGCTCACCGAGGCTGGTCTTACGGGTATTCCCTCGTCTGCTGGTTCACCAACGACCGCGATCGTTCAAGCACAATCAGTGGCGGCTGGCTCCACGGTGCCTCAAGGAACACAAGTGACCTTGACCGTTCCCGCGGTCACGGTTCAAGTTCCTTCACTTGTTGGCCAGAGCGTTACCCAAGCTACCCAAGCGCTTCAAAACGTGAACCTCACGGCCGGTCAACAAACCAGCGTGTGCTCGAATACGGTGAGCACGGGCAATGTCGTTTCATCTACGCCAGCTGCTGGTACATCGGTCCAGACCGGTACGTCGATCACGCTCAATGTTTCAACTGGTCGCTGCACGGTAATCGTGCAAAACGTCGTAGGGATGACCCAAGGTGGCGCCACGTCAGCTCTCCAAGCTCAAGGTCTGCAAGTGGTAGCTACTGCCGCCCTGCAAAGTGCCTGCACCGCCCAGGGCGTTCCTAACGGGTCGGTCCTGAGCCAGTCGCCTGTTGGTGGATCAACAGTCAATGGCGGGGCATCGGTGACCATTGCCGTGTGTCCGAACACGACCGGCACCACGGGTTAGCGACAGAGTCGAAGAAAGTTCTCGAGCAGCGCCGGGCCGCTCGGAGTGAGAATTGATTCTGGGTGGAATTGCACCCCGTGGATATTGAGATTGCGGTGTCGCACCCCCATAATCACGCCATCAGCCGTTTGTGCCGTCACGATGAGCTCTTCGGGAACCGTGGTTGGGTCAATCGTCAGTGAGTGGTAGCGAGTAGCCACAAAGGGGTTCAGTAATCCCTCGAAAAGGCCTGTCCCATCGTGGTGGACATCGGAAACTTTGCCATGCATCAGGCTTGGTGCATTGATGATGCTTGCACCGAAAACCTGACCAATGGCCTGGTGGCCAAGGCAAACGCCAAGGAGCGGATAGATGGCTCCGAGGTTACGAATCACTGATTCAGAAATTCCAGCATCTTCTGGCCGGCCGGGACCGGGAGAAATCAAGATGCCATCGGGAGCAATTGCTCCGATGTCGCTCAGATCAATGGCGTCATTGCGATGGACCACCAGTTCAGCCCCAAGTTCACCGAGTTCTTGGACCAGGTTGTAGGTGAAGGAGTCGTAGTTATCGATGACGAGAAGGCGTGGTGCCATGACTATGAGGCTACCGGGCCCTCAGCCATGCCCTCGCCGGGTAGCATCGCTTCCGTGAGCAAGAACACGAAACGCGCAGTTGAGCAACATGAGGGCCGAGTCACGAAGAAGGCCTCGCCGGGGCGCTACACGCCGGCTACTCCCAACTCCACCAAAGTGTCTCCCAAGTGGTACGGACCGGTCATCTTGGCACTCTTCCTCATTGGTGTGGTGGTGATTTTGTGTAACTACCTCAGTGTCTTTGGTTCTGCCACGGGATGGGGCCTGCTCATTGGTTTGCTCTTCATTGCCACGGGCTTTGGCTTTGCCACTCGCTATAGATGATTGATAAAGAAGTTCCGTGCTGAAGGTGCTCGTGATTTCCGCATGGGTATTGTTTGCATGAGACCTTTTGGAGAGAAAGCAGCAACGCCAATGCATACCCCAACTTTGTTGACTCGCCTCGGCCTTGCAGTGGGAGTCACGGCACTTGGTGCAGCCACGGTCATCCCCATGGCTGGCGCAGCGTCGAGCCAACAAGCGACGTGGAAATTACAAGCTCCAATTGCTGTGGGCGCGAATCCTTCAGGAATTGTCGTGGATCGACAGGGCAACGTGTGGGTTGCAAACGAAGGCGTCGGTGCTTTTGGTCAAGGCACGATTCAAGAGATTCCCCGCAACGCCAAAGTTGCGGCCACGCCGATACCGATCTCAGAACACCCTGATGCCCTTGCTATTTCAGCCCAGGGAAATCTCTGGGTTCCCCAGGCAAGTGGCATGAATAACAGCGTGGTGGAATTGCCGCATGGAAGCGTCACGCCTCAGGCGCCTGTGATGGTTGGATCAGGACCCTATGGCATTGCCTTTGACAAGTTTGGCAATGAATGGGTGGCGAATTTCTGGGCGAATACCGTCTCTGAAATCAAGGCCGGCCAATCAACGGCCAGTGCGCCAATCGCGGTTGGGACGGGACCATCGTTTATTGCTACCGACAAGGCTGGCAATGTCTGGGTCACGAATGGCAAATCCAATTCAGTCTCTGAAATCAAGGCCGGCCAATCAACGGCCAGTGCGCCAATCGCGGTTGGTGGCGAACCGTCGGGTATTGCGATTGATGCGAAGGGCCACGTTTGGGTGGCCAACACTCAATCGGGAACCATCCAAGAAGTTGGAACCAAGGTAGTTATCAAGGTAGGCAGAAACCGCAAGAGTTCTCCCTACGGTTTGACATTTGACCGGCGGGGAGACCTGTGGGTAACGCTCATCAATGGCGTTCAGGAGCTACCCGCAGGGAGCAAAACAATGCGCCCCACGGTCGTGCTCGGTGCGAATTCCTATGCCTCAGCGTTGGCCGTTGACTCGTCTAACAACATTTGGATAGCCGTCGGTGGCAGAAACGCCGTTCGCGAACTTCGCTACGAAGGACTCCGCTAGCTCGCTCAAGTTCGCTGGGCAGAATTGCTTTAGCCCAAGCGCTCGATGATGGTGGCATTAGCCATGCCGCCGCCTTCGCACATGGTGAGCAGGCCGTAGCGACCACCGGTGCGCTCGAGCTGGTTCAACAAGGTTGCGGTGAGCTTGGCGCCAGAGGCTCCCAATGGGTGACCAAGGGCGATAGCGCCACCATTGGGGTTTACCTTGGTCATGTCGGGGTGGTGCTCTTTCTCCCACGCCAGTACAACCGAGGCAAAAGCTTCGTTGATCTCAATGGCGTCAATCTGATCAAGATTGAGACCGCTTCGCTCTAGGACTTTGGTGGTGGCTGGAATGGGACCGGTCAACATGGTCACCGGGTCAACGCCAGCGAGGGCGAAGGTGTGGAAGCGGGCCCGTGGCGTCATGCCGAGTGCCTTGGCCTTGGCTTCGCTCATGATGAGGACAGCCGAGGCTCCGTCGGTGATCTGTGATGAGGTGCCAGCGGTGATCTTGCCGTCTTCTTTGAATGCAGGCTTCAAGTTGGCCAAGGTCTCCATGGTGGTGCCAGGACGAATACCTTCGTCGCGCACGGCAAGCTCACCAGTTTCTGCGCCGTCGTCACCAATGATGGGCAAGGGGATGATCTCATTGTCGAAGTAGCCAGCCTCGGTAGCGGCCTGAGCGCGACGGTGCGACTCAACGGCGAAGGCTTCGAGGTCTTCGCGGCTCAAGCCCCAGTTGTCGGCGATCATTTCAGCACCGATACCTTGATTGAAGAAACCTCGCACCTCTGGGTAGCGGGCCAAGACGCGCTTGCCGTAGGGGTAGCCAAACTCGGTGTTGACGTTCGAGCCCATGGGTGCACGGGTCATGGATTCAACGCCCAAAGCCACCACCACGTCATAGGCCCCGGCCATGACGCCTTGAGCGCCGAAGTTCTGGGCCTGCTGGGAACTTCCGCATTGGCGGTCCAAGGTCGTGCCAGGTACTGATTCTGGCCAGCCGGCTGCGAGTACTGCGTTACGAGCAATGTTGATCGACTGCTCAGAGCTTTGGGTCACACAGCCACCGATGACATCGTCAACGAGCGCAGGATCGAGATTGTTGCGCTCGGCGAGGGCAATCAGCATCTCGGAGGCCAAGTCAACAGGGTGCCAGTTGCGCAACATGCCGTTGCGCTTTCCACCAGCAGTTCGTACTGCATCAACAATCACGGCGTCATTCATGACCTACTCCTTTTCGAGCAGGCACAGAGAGGGCTGACCTGCTTATTCCGAGGCTAGCCCTTGATTGATACCCTGCTTGCCGCCATAGCCAGCAGCACAGTCGCTAGATGTGATCGGCGGGGATGGTTCCCAAGCGCCCTGCTTCAAAGTCAGCGAAGGCCTGGCGCAATTCGGCCTCGGTGTTCATCACAAAGGGGCCATAGTGAGCCACGGGCTCACCAATAGGCGCTCCACCTAGCAAGAGGACATCGAAGCTGTTGGTTCGAGAATCCTGGGTGGCATTGGCACGCAAGGTAATTGAGTCGCCGGCTCCAAAAACGGCCAACTGCCCCATGTCGAGCGGAACGAGTTCCTCACCGGCCGAACCAGCACCCGAGATGCCATAAGCCAGCGCGTTGAACGTGGGGTTCCACGGAATGGTGACCGAAGCGCCTGGTTGCAAGGTGGCGTGCACCATGGTGATGGGCGTGTGAGTGATCCCTGGTCCCGAAAACCCCCCTAAGTCACCGGCAATAACGCGAAGCAATGCACCGCCATCGCTACTGCGAAGCAAGGTCACTTCCTGAGCGGTGATGTCTTGATAGCGCGGAGCGGTCATTTTGAGTGACGAGGGGAGATTCACCCACAACTGGAAGCCGTGAAAGAGACCACCTGAGACCACGAGGTGCTCGGGGGGTCGCTCGATGTGCAAGATGCCGGCACCAGCGGTCATCCATTGCGTGGCACCATCTTGAATGACACCGCCACCACCAATGGAGTCGGCGTGTTCAAAGATGCCATCGATGATGTAAGTGACCGTTTCAAAGCCACGATGCGGGTGCCAGGGCGTTCCCTTGGGCTCGCCGGGGCCATATTCGACTTCACCCATTTGGTCCATGTGGATGAAGGGATCGAGTGCCGCTGTTGATACGCCGGCAAAGGCTCGACGTACCGGGAAGCCTTCCCCCTCAAAACCCTTGGGGGCCGTGGTGCGGCCAAGCACGGGACGAGGGGTCGTGGTGGAAGGATCGGGGCTAGGGATTGGCTCAAGAACCAAAATGTCTTCAACAGTTACGGCTGGCATGGGGCCTCCTCTTCGTCTTCCAGCCTAAAGGTCAGAGGTGGCGACCCGGCCCACCGAACTGCTCGGGATTCACCGTCAAAAAGAGGGCTTCGGCTTCGGCGACCACATGCTCTCCACTGTGCATTTCAGCGGTCAACGAAATACGGCGTCCGTCTCGACCGGTTATCCGAGCCGTACCTTCGACGGGTACTCCCAAGGGGGTACCTTCGCGAAATCTGACATTGAGCTGCACGGTGAACGCGGGTTCACGAAGTGAAGAGATCATGGCGCCAACCAACTCATCAAAGAGTCCCGCCACGACGCCGCCATGCACCCGATCATGTGCTCCTTCGGTGACGGCATCGAAGATCACCACCATGTGGGCCACGTCATTGTCGACCCAGAATCGGGCATTGGTGGCCATGGGATTGGAGCGTCCCGAAAAGCCAGAGTCTTCAAAGAGCGACTGCTCTTGAGGATCATCATCTACCCGTGGCACATTAAAGAAACTGCGGCCCCGACGCTTGCGACGATCAACCACGTCATCGGCAACGAATTGTCGTGCAAGATCACCAAGGCTTTTCGTGGCGGCATCGAGGTCGGCATCGGCCATATCTGATGTCACAAAGACATTGGACAACTGGCGAATGGCAGCCGCGAGGGCCCGGCGACGCTTCGTGTGGTCGGTCGTCACGTCCTAGTCAACGAAGGGAGCAAGAGCCCCGAGTGCACGATCAATGCGAGCGAGACCATCACGAGCTTCATCGTCTGAGATCGTGCAAGGAGGCACGACGTGCAGGCGGTGGTAGTTGGTGAAGGGCAAAATGCCTTCAGCCTTGAGGGCCGCTACCAACACACCCATGGCTTCAGAGGTTCCGCCATAGGGCGCCAGCTCTTCCTTGGTTTCGCGGTTCTTGACCAGATCAAGGGCAAAGAACACCCCTGCTCCCCGAACCTCGCCGATCACGGGGTGACGCTCTTGGAGCTCAAGCAAACCAGGACGCAAGATGTCATTGCCGATGTGGGCAGCATGTTCGACGATCTTCTCGTCTTCCATGAGCTTGATGGTGGCAACGGCTGCGGCACAGGCCAAGGGGTGGCCTGAGTAGGTGAGGCCACCGGGGTAGACGCGCTCAGCAAAAGTTTCGTAAATAGGCTGCGAGATAATGACGCCGCCCAATGGCAGGTACCCAGAGTTCACGCCCTTGGCGAAGGTGATGAGGTCAGGGGTCGCCCCAAAGTGATCGAGGGCGAACCATGCGCCGGTGCGGCCAAACCCAGCCATCACTTCATCGGCAATCCACACGATGCCGTAGCGGTCACAAATTTCTCGAACACCCTTGAGGTATCCAGCAGGCGGAACCATGATGCCGGCGGTGCCAGGAATGGTTTCCAAGATGATGGCAGCAATGGTGTTCGGGCCCTCCATGCGAATGGTGTGCTCAAGGTGTTCAAGGGCGCGCTCGCACTCTTGTTCTTCAGTTTCGGCATGGAACTCTGAGCGGTAGAGGAAAGGGCCGAAGAAGTGGACTACGCCGGCCGTTCCCTGATCTGACGGCCAGCGGCGTGGGTCGCCAGTCAAATTCACAGAAACGTGGGTACCACCGTGATAGGAGCGGTAGCGACTGAGCACCTTGGGTCGGCCAGTGTGAAGCCGCGCCATACGCACCGCGTGCTCTACGGCTTCGGTTCCACCATTGGTGAAAAACACGTAGTCAAATCCATCAGGTGCATGACTGCTGATGAGCCGAGCTGCTTCACCACGCACGTCGTTGGCGTGCTGGGGGGCAATGGTGCAGAGTCGATCCGCTTGGTCCTTGATGGCCGCGACCACGCGAGGGTGCTGGTGGCCAATGTTGGTGTTAACGAGCTGCGACGAGAAATCGAGAAAGGTGTTCCCGTCGTAGTCAAAGACATAGGAGCCTTGAGCTCCCGAAATCGCCATGGGCGAAATCAACGCTTGCGCTGACCAGGAGTGAAAGACGTGGCCCCGGTCATCATTCATCACCTGAGCTTTTTGCTGGGAGTCGTTAAGTGGCTGCATCGTGCCATTCTGTCAGCAATTGAGCTTCAGTTCTAGGGAAACACTTCCCAGTTAAAGAGCTCTTGGGCTGTGGTGGCAACGAGCAAGATGACGCAGACCACGACAAGAAGCCACCATCGCTTGCCTTTCAAGGTGGTTGAGTAAGCGATGAGTACCGGAAAAGCAATCAAGACGAAGCGGGGCCTGAGACCAACGGGTGCTGAGATGAAGGCCAAGAAGGTACTAGCGGCGCCATAGAGCCATACGACCAAGGGCTGGCGTCGACGCCAACCGAGGTAAAGGCCAACCAAGGCCACCACCGTGCCAACTGCCACGATCCAGGTGGTGATGACGGGGGCAATGGGGTCACGCACAATTTCGATGAAGAGGTGCGGGGTGTACCAAAGGCTGGGATAGCCCTTCCAGCCACCGCGTTCGGTGAGGCGCCAGGCGTTGAGCACACCCGTGTGGCGCCATGCCCAGGCCATAAAGCCTAGGAAGCCCAAGGGTGCAAGCAACGGTGCCCATAGCGAGCGCCAGGTTCTCTGGAGGTGGAGTTCGCGGACGGCTGCGTAGACACAGGGCACGACAAAGGCCAAGGCAATGGGTCCCGTGAAGGTCGCAAGCGCTCCAAGGAGTCCGGCCCACACCCACTGACGTTTGATCAAGAAGTAGAGGCCTAAGGCCACCGCCGTGAGCATGATGCCTTCGGCGTAGACCAGATTGAAAATATACGTTGCCGGAAATACTGCAAAGACCACTCCGGCTTTGGCAGCCTCGGTGTCGTTGGTGAAACTTCTGACTAACAAGGAAACAGCCAATGTGGCACTGAGACCCGTCACAAAACTAATGATGAGTCCGGTTTGAAATGCCGAGAGACCAGTGAGATGAGCTGACCATCGCATAGCTAAGGGCAAGGTCGGAAAGAACGCCAGGGTGGAACTTTGTACGTGACCGTGGACGTAGATCAGGTGACGGGGCCAGCCATCGACCGCGGCCTTGAGATACCACTTGGTATCCCAGCGCATGAGTTGGCCATGAAGACTTTCGCCACCGATGGCATCGACGATGCCGAGCACCAAGAGGGTTGTGAAGCGCGCGACGAGATACGTGGCCCCGGGTATGAAGAGCCAGCGAGGAATGGTGCGGCGTGACAACTCAGGCATCGCCTCGAACCATAGCCATCCAGGTTGAAGAGCGAAGGAACCACACGAGACCGATGATGACGAGGGGTCCGGTGATGAGGAAACTTCTTCCGTAGAGAATGGGGGTGCCGTTGGCCGTAACGCTGAACATGGCGAGCCCACCCAACACCGCGAGTATCCGCAGATGTTGAAGTGTTGTCACCGCTAAGAGGGCAATGCCCCAGGTGAGGTACCAGGGCCAAATGACGGGACCCAAGATCGCCAAGAGCAACAAGATCATGCCAAGGTGAGCAACGAAGGTCTCTCTCGTCGCGCGCCAGGTCAAGATCAAGGTCGCGGCAATGATGCCGAGTTCAAACATGTCCTGCGCCAAGCTGATGACGACGTGGGTTGATACCGGCAGTTGCAAGAGGTGCAGCACCGAAGCCACGAAATAGCCCAAACAAACCGACGGCGTAATGAGGGTACGAAGTTCGGTGGGGATTTTGAGCGCACTCGGCGATGCCCATCCCCAGCCATTGCCAGCAAGCAGCGTGGTGAGTGCGATGACGCCAGCGGTGACGAGCAGCGTGACGATGAGCCGCAGCCAGCGCCGAGATCGTACTGATTGAAATTCAACCGAGCCGAAGACCACGGTGGCGGCGAGTGCTGGCAACTTACAAGCAGCGCTGAAGCCTGCGAGCGCAATGGCGATGAGGTAGCGATTAGCGAGCATTGCGATGATGGCAACGAGCACAAGGGCAATCATGATTGCGTCGTTGTGGCCGGTTGAGACAAAACTCAAGAGAAAGAGGGGACTGAGCACGGTCAGCCACAGTGCTCTCGACGAAGAGGTCTTGGTGAGGCTCGCCAGATGAGCAATAGCCAAGGCAATGGCGATAAGTCCAAGGAGACCTGGAATTCGAAACACGATGACTTGTCGGATCAAGGTGTTGCCGGCCAAGGGGGCAACAGCGTGACTCACTAGGACGGTCAAGGGTCCATAGGGCGAAGGGGTTGCGCGCCACGGAGCCGCAATGGACGCCAGCAAGTGTGGATCGTGGAGCGACCGTGGCGTGGCGACGTAAGGGTTCGCCCCCATTCGCGAGAGTAAACCTTGGGCCACGTAGCTATAGGGGTCGCGACTAAAGAGGGGTGGACCGAGTAAGAGGGGCAGGCTCCAGGCACCCAAGACTCCGAGAGCCGCTCGGAGACGAAACCCTCCTTCGCGTGCTTGTCGGCCGATGCTGAGCCACGCGAAGAGTGCAATGAGAGCACCGATCCAAAAACCCAACCACGCAACGCCATCAAGGGCATGAGGGAGCGCGAGGGGCCAGCGCACGGTTTCGGGAAGGGGAATGGCTCCTTCGTTGGTACCAAACCACGCCATCGCGGCAAAGCCCACCGTGCCCATGATGCCGGGTAGTAAGAGTGATTCGTGGTGGTCAACGGTGTGTGGCGAGCGGAGCATGGCTCTCAGAGGCTAGGAGGCAAGCGAGGTTGTTGCCAATTCAATGGCCCCGGGTTGATTAGGAATCGCTTGGTGGCTCTAAGAGATCGGCTGGAATAGCGCTGCCAAGACCAGCCATATCGGCTTCGGCCGCTCCACCAAGGCCCGCTTCAAGATCATTGGCCATAGAACGCAGGGCTCCACGTCGAGGCGTGGGGCCCCGGAGCCAGGAACAGATGGCGGCGATGAAACAGATGAGGGCCGCGAGAATGAAGGCGAAACGCAGCCCCGCGGCAAATGGTTGGGAGATGAGCTGGGGAAAGAAGGTGTTCGAGGTAAGCACGCTGGCGTTAACACCAGGCAAGGCGAGGACGTGGGGTCCAAGTAACTGTGTCATGGGATTAATGCCGAGGAACGCGGCGAACAAACTCCCTAAGGGCGAGAGGTGACTGATGTGCAGCGCGATCATCCGGGGGACGCCTTCGGCGGTGAGACCGCGATAGAGCGTGCTTGGCAGTGATGAGGCCAGGCCAATGGTGATGAAGGTAAAGAACAAGCCAATGGACAACACCATGGCGGAGTTCTGCAAGGTGTTGAGCATGCCCCCACCGGCACCTCGCTGATCAACGGGCAGGGTGTTCATCACCGAAGAGGTATTCGCAGCCGGGAACAGACCAACACCCACACCAGAGATAAAGAGAATGAAGGCGAAGAGCCAGTAGTTGAAGTTGATGGGGATCATCTGCAAGCCGATGAGCGACAGTCCGGTTAGGACGAGTCCCATGGTGGCAAACGGCCGAGCTCCGTATCGGTCGGCGAGTCGCCCTGCAAGGGGGCCCGATGCGATGAAGCCAATGGTGAGCGGTACGAGATAGATACCCGCCCACAGGGGGGTTTGACTAAAGCTGTAGCCATGGAGGGGAAGCCAAATTCCCTGTAGCCAGACAATGAGCATGAACTGCAAGCCGCCACGAGCGAGTCCAAGCAGCAGTGCAGAGGCGTTACCCATGGCAAAGGCTCGATTCTTAAACAAGTCCATGTGAAACATGGGCTCGTCGATGCGCAGCTCATAGATGATGAACGCAATCAAGATGGCAATGCCCCCAGCAATGGCGAGGATCACCTTGGGATTCGACCAGCCCATTGCCTGGTGGCCATAGGGCTGCAGCCCATAGACAATGCCCGTGAGAATCAATACCAAGGACAGAGCAAATGACACGTTGCCGATCCAGTCCACTTTGGCTCGAACCCGTCGGCCATTATCGCGAAGACGAAGATAGGCCCATGCCGTACCAAAGACGCCAATGGGGACGGAGACTAAGAAGACGAGTCGCCATTCAATGGGCGACAAGAAGCCGCCGATGATAAGGCCCAGGAAACTGCCACCAATGGCGGCCACTGAGTTAATACCGAGTGCAAAGCCTCGCTGTTCGGCTGGGAAGGCGTCGGTCAAAATGGCTGAGGAGTTGGCAAAGAGGAATGCCCCACCAACTCCTTGACCCAAGCGCATCACGATGATCCAGATCGCACCGGCTGGGCCCGTCAACCAGGTGGCCGCCAACAAAATGGAGAAGACCGTAAAGATGGCGAAGCCCATGGTGTACATCCGCACCCGGCCGTACATGTCGCCGATGCGACCAAAGCTGACGACCAAGACCGAGGTCACCAACATGAAGCCCATCAAGGTCCACAAAAAATAAGCCGTGTTGCCAGGAGCCAAGGGATCGAGGTGAATCCCTCGGAAAATGTCGGGAATTGAAATCAGGAGAATTGAACTGTTGATCGTCGAAATCAAGAGACCCAAGGTGGTATTCGATAAGGCAACCCAGCGATACCGGTCGTTACCCGAAGGTAGTGAATTGGTTTTAGGCTTCATACATCGCCTTGGTCGCATCGAATTAGTTAGGAATACCTAACCATACCAAGGTCACCGTGGGGGTCAGTCATAGCGTGTCAGAGCAACACAACGAGATCGAACTTCGAGAGGCTGTTGAGCTTAGGGTCGTCGTAACCAGGCTCTATCGCATTTTGCGGGCCAAGAGCGCGGCAAAGCTCACCGCCTCACAGGTGTCGGCCTTAGTTCGCATCGAAGAAGAGGGTCCACTCAGACTCACCACGCTGGCTGAACGCGAGGGTATCGCCGCGCCGACGATGTCCAAGGTGGTTGACCTCTTGTGTGACGAGGGTCTCATAGAGCGAATCCCGGACCCTACCGATGGCCGCGCCAATTTGATACAGCTCGACGAGGGGGGGCAAGCACTCCTGCGCGACGTTCGTGAACGACTCACCCGACTGATGCGCGAAGCACTTGAGCACCTCTCTGGCGAAGAGCACACCACGTTGGCTGCAGCCATACCAGTGTTGCAACACGTGATCGAAATCATGCGTGGAGATGGCTAGGAAAGTTTGATGGTGCTGTCACTAAGATAGGCAGTACTTCCCATGATTACTACCTTTACCCCTAACCCCAGTTTGGACCGCACACTTGAAATTGCTGCCTTTGAGCGAGGTGCGGTCGTTCGCTCGTCGTCAGCCATTTTGGATCCGGCAGGCAAAGGCATCAACGTTGCCCGTGCGCTTTCACACGCTGGCATTGAAGTGCGAGCGGTGTTTCCCGTCGGGGGTGTCGAAGGCGCAGAAGTCATTCGTTTGCTCTCTGAAAGCGACATCGAACTGATCACCGTGCCTATTAAGCGGCCAGTGCGAGCCAATGTGATTTTGATTGAACCTGATGGTACGGCTACCGAAATTAATGAACGCGGCCCAGAGTTGACCAAGGTGGAAGTCGCCGCACTTTCCGCCGTGGTGCTTGGTGCAGCGGCCGGTTCTGATTGGGCAGTGTTGTCAGGCAGCCTTCCCCCGGGCGTGAGTGTGGATCTCTATGCCGGGTTAATCGAAAAACTCCACGCCATAGGGGTCAAAGTTGCGCTCGACACCTCAGGTCCCGCTCTAGAAGCAGCGCTTGCCATGGGTCCGGATCTCATCAAGCCCAACTTGAAGGAATTGGAAATCGCCATTGGTGCACCGGTCACAACACTGGGCGAAGCCTTTGACGCGGCTGCAGCACTCGTGGCGCGAGGAGTAAAAGGGGTGCTCGCGAGTTTGGGTCCGGTCGGGGCGCTCTACTACGACGCCAACACCAAAATTTTTGCCCGGGCCGCACAAGTGACGGTGCGAAGTGTTGTTGGAGCAGGAGACTCAACACTCGCCGGATTCATTGCTGTTAACGATGGGCCGGTTGCATCGCTTGAGCGCGCTGTTCGTTGGGGCTCAGCCGCGGTGAGCTTGCCAGGGAGTCAGATTCCGACACCAGATGATGTTGCGAACATTCACATTGCCGTTGATGAGCATCCTGATCTGGCAATGGTCTTGACTCGCTAGCCCTTGGCGTAATCGCTGAGCCATTCCCAACCGGGTGCGGCCAGCATCTCGTCTTGCCATGGTGGCTCGGCTCCACTGCGAGTGCAGGTACTCACTGATACCGAAATTGCGGCTTGGACGGCATCGACGACGTGGGTAATGGTGCCAACTTCGCCTCGGCCAAATCCATGGCCTGACCACCAAGCAAGTAGTCCACCAACGAGGGCGTCACCCGCTCCAACTGTGTCGACGACTGGCGCCCACGGAACATCGATGCTCTGGGTGTCAGTTGCTGTGTGCACATCAACGTTGTGTGGGCCGTTGGTGACGATGACACAGGTGGTACCTGAGTCGAGCATTGCGGCGATGCTGGCCTCATGAGATGAATCGCTCGCGAGGTAGTCAAGATCTTCAGTGCTCACCTTGACGATGTCTGCACGAGTAAAGAGTCGGTTAAGGCGTACGCGAAACTGCGCCTCATCGGGCACGGCCCCTGGTCGACAGTTGGGGTCAATGACAACCACGACATCATCAAGCGAAGACATAATGAGCTCTTCGCCAATGCTGGCCATGGGCTCAATGAGGAGACCAAGTGTTCCGAAATAGAGGTAATCAGGTGCGTGGCCGCCTGAGGTGAGCTCCTTGATGATGATGTGCTTGTCGAGGTCAAAGGCCGCAGCATCAGTGAGGTGAAAGCCGTAGCGAGGAATGCCTCGCTCGAGTTCAACGAGGGCCATGGCGGTTGGTCGCGTCGAGGCGGATGCGGGAATCGTGCGAACGCCTTCGTTGTGGAGGGTCGCACTAATAATGCGCCCAAATGCGTCATCCGAGATACCGCTGATGAAGGTTGCGTCAAAACCGAGGCGAGCAACACTGCGAGCCACGTTGAACGGTCCACCTCCCACAATTGCGCGAACGGAACCTGCGGCGTCGACGAAGAGGTCGACGAGGTTCTCGCCGATCACGCCAATGGTCTTGCTCGCTCGTGCCATGGAGGGTCCTGCTATCTGCTTGTTGGTCGCGATTTAAGTTACCGTGCGCATCGCCTCGGTCAAATATTGGGAGCGTGCGATGCCATGAGCGCAAAAAATGTTGATCAAACGCTTGCAATGAATACGAGGGATTTGGATAGCGCTAGGCACGAATTGAGTCGCGACGGACGCTATGTGAACAAATTCTTCAGAATTCACTCAGGAAAACGAAGCACCGATGACCGTTCCCCGATTACTCTCCTCTTGCTTTCTTTCTAACGGGCAGGACCGACCTGGCTGGGAGAGAAGGGGGAAAGGAACAAGAATGAATTCACGTATCAAGCGTCTTATCGCTGGTGCGGCTGCAGCCACCACGGTGGCTAGCTCATTGGTTGCATTCGGTGCTACCGGTGCAAGCATTGCAGGTGCTTCCACGCACTACACCATTGACTACAACGTCGGAGCTGCTTCCGACCCGTTCTTCCTCACCATGGAAGCCGGTGCAAAGGCTGAGGCTCACAAGTTGGGCGTCACCTTGAACTGGAACGGTAACCCAACCGACTACTCACCGACCACCCAGCTGCCGATCCTGCAGACGCAGATCAACCAGCACCCCAACGCAATTGTCGTTGCGCCGACCGACACTCAGGCCCTAGAGACCACTATCGCTTCAGCGGTAAACAGTGGCATCAAGGTTCTGAACGTCGACTCCGGTGACGCTAACCAGAGCAACATCACCTCTTGGGTGACTGGCAACAACGTCAACGGCGGTACCGTGGCAGCTGACGCGCTCGCTAAGGCGATGCACTACAGCACCGCTTGTGGTTCAGGCAAGTGCTACGTGGCGATTGGTGTGAGCTCGATCTCGACCTCAACTGACGCTGCTCGTCTCAAGGGCTTCAAGAACGAGATCAAGGCTAAGTACCCCAAGATCCACGTTCTGAACGCACTCGTGTCGAACTCACAGCCCAGCGTTGCTGAGCAGAACTTCACCCAGGCAATCAACTCGAACAACGGTCACCACCTTGGCATCTTCGCCATCGACGGTACCGACCTTCAGGGTGCATTGTCAGCTGAGGGTGGCAAGAAGCTCCCCGTTGTTGGTTACGACGCTTACTCGACCAACGTTGCTCAGATGATCGCGGGCAAGGTTGCCGCCATCGTTTCGCAGCAGCCTTACCTTGAGGGCCAGTTGGCTATCAAGTACGCGGTCGCAGCGCTTCAGGGTCACAAGGTTCCTCACCTTCAGACTCTTGCTAACGAGGTTCTGACCCCGTCGAGCCCATTCTCGACGATCAGCAAGTACCAGTACCTCATCGGCTAGTTCATAGCTACCGAAAGGTTCTCAAGACCCCCGGGTGTGCACCTCGCACGCCCGGGGGTCTTTGGTTTATTGTGTACAGAACTCATTGACAACTGTTTGGGGAGCAACATCGATGTCAACGCAAGAAGGGCTGCAGGGGGAGGTGATGCCTTCCTTTATGGGAGGAGTCCCGAAGCCAAGTTCCATACTGAAGAACCAGAGGTTTGTGCTCTTCATTCTGCTCGTCGCATTGGTGGTGTTCTTCTCGCTGAAGAACTCACAATTCTTCGCCGTCGCAGAGTTCCAGAGTCTGCTCATTGACTTCTCAGCACTGATCTTGATCGCTATTGCGGAAACCTTCGTCATTACTACGGGCGGTATTGACTTGGCGGTTGGTACCACGGGCGCCCTCGCTGGAGTGGTGGCCGCACACATGATGCAGCCAATGGTTACGAGTCACAACAACCAAGCCCTGATCTTGTTGTTTGGAACGCTCGTGGCGATGTTGGTAGGCGCCATCGTTGGCGCAGTGGCGGCGCTCCTGATCACCGTCTTTAATCTGGTGCCCTTTGTCGCCACCTTGGTGACCTATTCGGCTGGCGCTGGTTTGGCTCTGGTGTTCTCGGGAGGCGCTCCTGTTGGCTTCAACCCTGAAGCTTCGACCTGGAGTACTACCGGCATCTGGATCTTCTCATGGCCGGTGATGATCGTGATTGGCCTTGTGGCGATTTTAGGACTCGTCCTTCACCTCACCCGATACGGCCGCTACAACTTTGCCATTGGCTCGAACCAGTTCGCAGCTCGCGTTGCTGGTATCAATGTGCGTCGCCACGTTTCGTCGGTCTATGTCCTCTCCGGGGTCCTCGCTGGTCTCACCGGTATGTTCCTCTACATCCGCGCCGGTTCGGGCTCACCGATTGCCGGTGTAACGAACTCAGCCAACCTTGAGGCGATTGCCGCCGTCGTCATCGGTGGCGTCAGTCTGGTGGGTGGTGTTGGTCGACTGAGTGGTGTGATTTTGGGCGCCGCGATCTTGACGGTGGTGAGTGACGGATTGATCTTCATTAACGTGCCACCAACTTGGATTCAGGTCGTCATTGCCGGACTGATTGCGCTGGCAGCCGTTATCCAAACGTTGCGCCGTGGACAGAGGAGGACGACGTGAGTAGTGAAGCAAAGCCAGTTCTAGAACTTCAGAACATCTCAAAGTCCTATGGTTCTGTTCAAGCGCTCACGGACGTCAGCTTCAAGGCCTATGCCGGAGAGGTCATCGGACTCGTTGGTGACAACGGTGCCGGTAAGTCAACCCTTATCAAGGTCATTTCTGGAGCCCACCCTCAAGATGAAGGTCGCCTCATCGTCGATGGTCAAGAGCGCCACTGGAAGTCTCCTCACGACGCCATGAATGCCGGTATTGAGACGCTCTACCAAGAGTCTGGTTTGGCTCCTGATCTCACTATTGGCTCGAACATCTACTTGGGTCGCGAAATCGAGCGCAAGGGCCTCTTGGGCAAGCTCGGTTTCTTGAACCAAAAGGCCATGGAGGCCGGTGCCATCAAGCACTTGGAGAATGTGGGCATTACGGTGCCTGCCACCAAGCGAACGGTGTCAGAACTTTCGGGTGGCCAGCGCCAAGCAGTAGCGATTGGCCGGGCGGTTGCCTGGGCCAAGCACGTGATCATCTTGGACGAGCCCACCAACCACCTGGGCGCGCGTCAATCGCAAGAAGTGCTCAATGTCATCAAGGCTGCTCGCGAGCAGGGCCTGTGTGTGCTGTTCATTTCACACACTCTGCCTCACGTGTTGGAAGTCACCGACCGCATCATCGTGCTTCGCCTTGGTGAAGTGGTCAAAGATGCACCGACGTCTGACTTCACGGTGGAATCGCTCTTGGGTACGATCACCGGCCTGACGGTCTAACTCGACTCAGTCAACGACCACAACAGCACGAACGCACTCACCTGCGCTTTGGGTGGCATAGCCCTTGTCGATCTCATCGAGCGTGAAGGTCTTGGTCACAATTTTGCTGGGATCGTACAGACCTCGACGATAAAGATCGAGAAGAAAGCTGGCACCCTCTCGGCCGTGCCACGAGCCTGAGAGACATCCAAGAATTTGCTTCTCTGAGGACTGCAGTGCCCGAAGCGAGAGCTTGGCGTCATGTTCGTTATCGGGGTGGACGTTGACGATGACGCAGCGACCCCGTTTGCCCGTCAGACTCAGGGCCTCATCGAGCAACTGTCCATTGCCTTCTCCCATCGTCATGACGGCCAGATTGGCCATTTTGCCCCACGTAACGTCGCGCAGATGATCACGAGCCTCATCAAAGGTGGCAAAGGCGTGGTCAGCTCCAAAGCTCAACGCAGCCTCGCGCTTTGAGGCGAGGGGATCTACGGCTACGACATCTTTCGCACCGCCAAAGCGTGCGGACATGATGGCATTCGCCCCCACGCCGCCAACGCCCACTACTACGACGGAATCACCAGTCTCTAGCCGACCAGTGTTCTGTACCGCTCCCCAGCCGGTGACCCCAGCACAGCCAATGGTGCAGGCATCTTTGAAGGCGATGGAGGGGTCGAGCTTGAGACAAGAACGCTCGTTGACAATGCTTGCCTCGGCAAAGGTTCCGAGGAAAACAAAGATGCCGAGGTCTTGACCCTTGGCGTGGTGGCGAGCAGTGTGGTCGGTAATTTGTCTTCCACCCCCGGTGTATTGGCCGTCTTCGCAGAAATAGGTCATCCCGCTGATGCAGGCATGGCAGACGCCACAAGCAGGTACGGGCACGAGCAGTAATACGTGATCGCCAGGAACGAGCGAGGTGACCCCTGGTCCTACCGCTTCGACGATTCCGGCTCCTTCATGACCGGGAACCACCGGCCGACTCATCCCCGCATAACCGCCACCAAGCAACAGGTGATCGCTGTGGCACAGGCCCGCTGCTTTGATCGCTACGCGGACCTCTCCGGGACCTGGTTCATCGAGTTCGATATCGGTGAGTTCCCATGGTTGCGTTGGCTCCCATTGGACCAAACCTCGTACCGTTGTCGCATCCATAGTCCCCTCCATATTCACGTTGTGGTCAACTGCTGGTTGTTCTCGATATTGACCGTAGGCCAAGAATTAGTGGCCGATGAAATGGGAGCTGTTTAGCGAGTGGCAACGTCGCGCCACAGATCAATACCGGCTTCTACCGCATGGTGATCAATGAGCGCGAGCTCGTCAGCTGAGAAATCCAGACCGTTGAGGGCATCGAGGTTGGCATCTAGTTGCGCAACACTGCTTGCTCCAATGAGCGCCGAGGTGACCCGTGGGTCGCGCAGCACCCAAGCGATAGCCATTTGCGCCAGAGACTGGCCTCGCTCTTGCGCTATGGCATTGAGCGCCCGGACGTGCTCGAGATTTTCTTCGCTGAGCATGGAGGGAAAGAGTGAGCTGTCTTGGCTCGCCCGAGATCCTTCAGGAATGCCTGAGAGGTAGCGATCGGTGAGCAGACCTTGGGCCAGTGGTGAAAACGCGATACATCCGATGCCCTCAGCGCCGAGGACGTCGAGGAGTCCATCTTCGATCCATCGGTTAAAGAGTGAATATGAGGGCTGATGAATCAACAGGGGCGTGCCAAGTTGCTTGAGGATGGCGTGGGCTTCGAGGGTTCGCTGGGGGGAATACGAAGAAATCCCGACGTACAGCGCCTTGCCTTGTCGAACGATGTGATCGAGTGCACCCATGGTTTCTTCCAAGGGAGTCGAGTCATCAAAGTGGTGATGGTAAAAGATGTCCACGTAATCGAGACCCATACGAGCCAAGCTCTGATCGAGACTTGCGATCAGATATTTGCGTGAGCCTAAGTTGCCATATGGTCCGGGCCACATATCCCAGCCAGCCTTCGTTGAAATGATGAGTTCGTCTCGGTAGCCAGCCAAATCGGTAGCCAGAATCGATCCGAAGTTGGACTCAGCACTTCCCGCTGGCGGTCCATAGTTGTTAGCGAGGTCGAAGTGAGTGACGCCGCGATCAAAGGCACGCCGAATGATTGATCGTTGTGTGTCCGTAGCTTCTGATCCCCCGAAGTTGTGCCACAGGCCCAATGAGATTGCAGGAAGATCAAGGCCGCTGTTTCCACTTCGGCGATACGTCATCGCCTCGTAGCGTGAAGCGAGGGGTGAGGAAGGCTCCATGGGATCAGCCTAGTGAGTACCGGGTGCTGGCCCGAAGGCCAAGACCCTAGATACCAACCGTGTTGGTGGGGCTAGTAAGAATCGAACTTACGGCCTCAGCATTATCAGTGCTGCGCTCTAACCGACTGAGCTATAGCCCCTAGGGATCTTCAAAGTTACACCACCAACGGCCCCCTGTTCCAAGTCAGCCCCAGAAGGCGTGAATGGCGGTTGCTGTGGGAGAATCAACCGGTGCTCGATCCCCACATTGTCTTTCTGGGAGCCTTTGCCAGCCTGGTTGGCACCCTGACCTATAGCTGGCAAACCCTGAAGGGCTTAGCCCAGCCAAATCGCGTGACTTGGACACTGTGGTCTATTGCACCCATTTTGGCCTTCGCTGCTGAAATCAACCAAGGGGTAGGCCTCCAAAGCATCATGACCCTCACCCTCGGGGTGGGACCGATATGCGTGCTGGTGGCGTCCTTTATTAGTCATTCGGCGAGTTGGAAGCTCGGTCCCTTTGATATCGCCTGCGGTGTGATGTCCGTGGCGGGCATCATCGTGTGGGCTGTGACCTCGAACGCCACGATCGGCTTGGTGTCGTTCATGGTGGCCGACGGTTTGGCGGGCCTTCCTACCCTCGTCAAGGCCTACGTGGAGCCAGAAACGGAACGGCCGAGCACCTATCTCGGTGGCATCATTAATGGAGCCCTCACCTTGGCCACGGTCACGAAGTGGACGACGGCTGAATTTGCTTTCCCCCTTCAAGTCGTGCTGTTCAATACGGTGCTCGTCGTGTTGATTACGACCAAACTCGGACCGCGCATTCGCGGCACCTACCTGACGCCACTCCATGACGTGGAACATGTGTTGCCGTCCATTCACGAGGAGGAATCCCATGGTTGAACCCACGCCAATCCCAACTGCCGCGGCGCAAGCGAGCATCGACGAGGGCAAGCAACGCCGTGTTGCGGTACCACGGCGATTGCTCGGCGAACTCGCACCACGCATGGCGGACTATGACCCGGTTGCAACCTTGGAGCGCCAATCAGCGGCTCGAATCCAATCCTTGGTTCCCCTTCGCTATGACCGGATGGCCCAAAGTGAGTTCACGTTCCTGCGTGGCGCAGCAGCCACCATGGCCCATGATTTGGGGTCGGCGCCAACAACCGGATTGACGGTGCAGCTGTGCGGTGACGCCCACTTCATGAATTTCGGTATGTACCTGTCACCTGAGCGACACTTGGTCTTTGATGTCAATGACTTTGATGAGACGCTTCCTGGGCCCTTCGAATGGGACGTCAAAAGACTTGTGGCGTCATGTGCCGTGGCTGGTCAGGTCTGGAATTTCAGTCAATTCGATATTGAGAAGATTGTCCTTGCTGCAGCGAGTCAGTACCGGACTGCGATGGCCCGATTTGCCGGGATGCCGAATCTCGACATGTGGTACGAGCGCTACGACGTTAAAGAACACATCGATGATCTCCGTCTTATGTTCAATCGAGGCGGCAAGACCCCCGTCGATGATCTCATCGCCAAAGCCGAGAAGAAGAACTCGAAGCGAGCAGCATCAAAACTGACCGAATTCGACGACGCTGGTATTCGTCGCTTCCGCAACGAGCCGCCAGTCATTGTGCCTCTGACTAAATTGCTCCAAGAGCCCTATGCATCGTGGACGCTCCCACAAGCGATCCGTAGGGTGATGGCGAACTATTCAGACGGGCTCGAGACTGATCGTCGCTTTTTCCTTAACACCATGACGGCTACCGATATTGCCCGCAAGGTTGTCGGCGTTGGATCGGTCGGTACCCGTTGCTACGTTGTGCTGCTTGAAGGTAATTACATAGGTGAACCACTCATCCTCCAGGCCAAAGAAGCGGTGCCTTCGGTGTTAGAGGCTCATCTTGGACCAAGTCAGTACCCCACGTCAGGCGCCCGAGTAGTGGCCGGCCAACGTTTGATGCAGGCGACGCCGGACATTTTCCTTGGTCATTATCAAATGGAATTCAATCCTGGCGAGGTCTATGACTTCTACATGCGTCAGCTCCATGACGGCAAAGCATCACCCGCCTTTGACATCGATGTCGATGAACGGCCCGTACGGCGCTACGCCGAACTTTGTGCTCTCACCTTGGCCCGAGCCCATGCTCGAAGCGGTAATCGGGCGGCCATTGCGGCATATCTCGGATCATCTGACAGCTTCGATCGAGCCATGGTGGCGTGGGCGCTGAGTGCGGTAGAGCGCAATCGCGATGATTACAAGAAGTTCATGGAAGCCATCGACAGTGGTCGACTGCCGAGATCGCCTGAGGGCACGGTTTCTTCACCCGCGACCTGAGCAGGCTCCGGTAGCATCAGAAGCGCTTGATCTCGCTAGTTTTGGCGACCCTTTAGGAGCTCAATACATGATGTCATCTTCATTGCGTCTACGTCACATAGTGGTACTTGGTGCCCTAAGCGTTGCGGCGCTGATTCCTTCGGTGGCGGCCTACGCCGAATCGACGACGACCACTTCTTCGGAAGTGACGACCACGACCGTGGCACCGACCACCACGACAGTTGCTCCGACAACGACCACCACAGTCGCACCCACCACCACAACGACTGTTCCGGCTACAACCACGACCGCAAAGCCCATCTCAACGGGCTCAGTAAGCCTCATTTGGGCCTGGATCTTGGGTGCCGTGGCTGTGTTGGCCCTCATTGCCGCCGGTGTTGCGGCGTATCTTGGCAAGACCAAGCGCGAACAAGCCCAAGCCACGTGGGTGCCGTCGGCTCGTGCGGCGCTTGAAACCGCCAGCTTGGCTCGCTCCATGTTGGTTAGTCAGCCCACCGGCGGCGACAGTCAATTGGCTCAAGTGCGCGCCCAAGGAGAAGACGCCGCACGAGCATTGGACCGAGTGGCTCAGAATGCTCCCGATGACATCTTGCGCCAAGCGGCATCTTCAACTGCCGAAGGTTTGCGCGGTGTGTTGTTCTCACTCGAAGCGGAACACCTCTTGCGAAGTGGCCCCACGGCTCCTACCGCGGAACAGTTGGCCTCGGCTGACATTGCTCGTCGTCGCCGTGCCGCTGAGCTCGATGCTTCGATTGCACAACTCGACCTCGCTACTCGTCCGCCAGCTCGTTGAGTGATCTGATGTCGAGCATCGAGCAGCTGCACAAGGTCGGCCAGAGTATTTGGATCGACAACATCACTCGAGATCTACTCGACGACGGAACCATTGGTCGCTACATCGCTGAGTGGGGCGTTACGGGCCTTACCTCGAACCCCTCCATCTTTGAAAAGGCGGTAGCGAAGTCATCGGCCTATGACGCGGCGCTTGGGGCATCAGTGGCCAATGGTGCGTCGGTTGAGGCTGCCTTTTTCGAAGCTGCCATCGATGATTTGCGCCGAGCGGCTGATCTCTTTCAACCTATTTTCGAGGCAACCAATGGCATCGATGGCTGGGTTTCGCTTGAGGTTTCCCCACTGCTCGCAGACAACGTTGAGGACACCATTGCTGCTGCGGTTGCCCTATTCGCCCAAGCGCAACGGAGCAACCTCTACATCAAGATTCCCGGTACTCCAGCGGGTCTCAGGGCCATTGAAGAAGCTATTGCCGCTGGTGTTCCCGTCAACGTGACCCTGTTGTTTTCAACGCAGCAATATGTAGAGGCAGCTAAGGCCTACTACCGAGGTATTGAGCGTCGCATTACCGAAGGTCTCGATCCCGCGGTTCACTCGGTGGCATCGCTCTTCATCAGTCGATGGGATGTGGCCGTTAACGATCAAGTTCCCGCCGATCTTCATAACGTCTTGGGTATCGCCATCGGCGCGACCAGCTATGCAGCCTTCCAAGAACTGATCAATAGTGACTGGGTATCTGGACTCATCGCCCAAGGTGCTCCCGTGCAACGCTTGCTTTTTGCTTCGACGGGTATGAAGGATCCTCACGCTCGGGACACCTTGTACGTGGAAGCTTTGGCTGCGCGCGACACGGTGAACACCATGCCTGACAACACCTTGGCCGCCTTCGTGGATCATGGTGAAATCGAAGTCGGTTTGAGCCCTCATCAATCTGAAGCCGCTGAAACGCTTGCGCGCATAGCTGAGCATGTTGATCTGCCGGCCTTGGCTGAACGACTCTTGCAAGATGGCAAACGTTCCTTCATCGCATCGTGGGAGTCGCTGCTGACCACGGTGAGCACGAAGGTGGACGCTCAGTCATGAATGAGATCGTCGTCGATCCGACGACGACCAGGGCATGGGCGTCGCTTGAGCAATCAGCCGAGCGAATCAAAGCCACCACACTGAGCGAACTCTTTGCTGGGGATCCGAGCCGTAGCGAGACCTTGAGTTTTGAAGCAGCGGGATACGGCATTGATCTGTCAAAGAATCTGATTGATGAACAGGTCATCGGCGAACTCATCGAGCTTGCTCAAGAAGTTGGTGTTGCCGAGCTTCGAGACGCCATGTTTGCAGGCGCCATCGTCAATACTTCTGAGCATCGTCGGGTGCTTCACACGGCCCTTCGGGCGCCGAGGACGAGTGCACTCGTCATTGATGGCGTTGACATCGTGGCGGACGTACACGCCGTATTGGATCAGATGGGTCGCTTTGTCGACGAAGTACGAAGCGGATTTTGGCGAGGCGCCACGGGCAAGGTCATTACTGACGTTGTCAACATTGGTATTGGTGGATCTCACCTCGGGCCTCTGCTTGCTGGCGAGGCCCTTCGTCGTACGGTATCCGCACCCCTGACGGTCCACTTCATTGCCAACATTGATGGTGCCGACTTTGACGCAGAAACGGCCTCCCTGAACCCTGAGACCACGCTGTTCGTGGTTTCTTCAAAATCATTCACTACCGCTGAGACCATGATGAATGCATCTTTGGCTAAGGCATGGATTGTGAGAGCCTTAGGGCCTGATTCAGTGGCGAAGCACTTCGTCGCGGTCTCTGGTGATCGATCAGCGGTAGCGAGCTTCGGTATCGATCCAGACAACACCTTTGCGATGTGGGACTTTGTTGGCGGCCGATTCTCATTAGGTTCAGCCATTGGCTTGTCGACCATGTTGCTAATTGGCCGTGACGCCTTTCTCGAGATGCTCTCAGGCTTTCGAGACATAGACGAACATTTCACCCAGGCGTCGCTCCATGAGAACGTTCCCGTACTGCTTGGACTCTTGCGGATTTGGTATGCATGTTTCCTTGGTGCCCAGAGCCTTGGTGTCATGCCCTATGCCGCTGATTTGCGATCGCTACCGGGCTACTTGCAACAGCTGGTGATGGAATCCAATGGCAAGCGCGTGACGCGTGATGGGCGGGTTCTGACTACTCCGTCGGGACCCATCGTGTGGGGTGCTCCCGGTACTGACGGACAGCATTCGTTCTTCCAGCTGCTTCACCAAGGAACCCACCTCGCCCCGATTGATTTGATTGGCTATCTCCACCCCTTGAGTAGCCATCGCGAAAGTCACGATCAGCTCATGGCCAATCTCTTTGCCCAATCACAGGCACTGGCCTTTGGTCGCAGTGCAGAACAGCTCAGTGCTTCTGGTACTCCCGAGTGGCTGATTCCCCACCGTGTGGTACCGGGGAACCGACCCTCCACCCTGATTCTGGGTGAGCGACTCAATCCTCGGAGTTTCGGTGCCCTCATTGGACTCTACGAACACGAGGTGTTCGTCCAAGGTGCCGTCTTAGGAATTGATTCGTTTGATCAGTGGGGTGTTGAGCTCGGCAAGGATCTTGCATCCCAAATTACGGCCGAAGTGCAAGAACAAATGCCTATTGGCGATCATGACCCCTCGACAGGCCGGGCGATAGCTCGCTACCGCGCGGCCCGTCGAGATTGGGCCAATTAGTTAGCTAAGCGCTTGGGCTACTCGCCTGTGCAGTAGTCGTGCCAACCGCCATAGCCCTGGCCACCGGCTATGTAGAGCTCGTAGGCCACGAGGTTCTGAACGGCTGCTGGTGCTTGACCGGGAACTTCGAAGTTGCCATAGGGGGCCCAGACCCAGTGGAAGGCCCACCAAGAGCTAATCAAGATCCCATAGGCCCCTGAGGTAATGCCCCAGCGGTCTGAGCTTTCGGCGTTGCGGATACAGGCAAACATTGCATCATTGGTGACCTTGGGCTGCGCCATCTGAATGGCTACCCCTGGAGCCAAGTCCAAGGCCGCTGCCCCTTCAGGCATCAGGTTTGCCACTTTTTGGTCGAGGCGTGCTGAAAAGTCACGCGCAATCATGACGTTGAGGTCCGCCTGAGCGGTTCCGCTGCTTGCTGAATTACTGCTTGCTGCACTTGAGGTAGCAGCAGCTCCTGCGATTGCACTTGTAGAAATGACCAGGGGAACCACAATGGTTGCCACCTTGGTAATGAATTGACGTCGGCGCATAGCTCCACGCCCTCCCTTCTTTGGGTTCGACGGGACAAGGAAGGTCCAAGCCCGGGAATCGTTCAGTTGGTCGGTTATCGGGTACTCGGCTGTTGTTCCAGTGACCTTGCTGGTGATGTGACACCACCGGGGAGTTGTTGTTCCCATGGCAAGCGTGGTTGGCCGGATGAACCCGTGGTCAGTCGAGGGGGGCCTACAAATCCCGAATCCTCTCAAACCGTATGGAGCTGATGTACCTCACTACTTCTCTACGTGCCGCGAACAATTAGCGCTTTCATTTACAAAAGCAATCCTTCTTCAGAGGCGACAATCCCTGTCGAAGTACAAATGAAAACGCTAGTAGGAACCTGAGTCAATGGGGCGCACCGCTGGTCATTCGCCAGGAGAAGCAGTGGTCAAGGCGAACTAAAATTACAGGTCAAACACTATTTATTGCCATAGCTACTCGTTCTCAGGAAGCAGCTGTTTAGAGGGGTCGATCAAGTCTCAGGAGAATCGAATGAAGATTATTTAGCAGAATTCACTGAATTGTGGAAAACTCTGCTTGAAATAAATGGGGAATAAATTAATGAATTACATCAATGATTTTTAAATAATGAAGTCAATAGCAACGGACTAATAATTACAAAAGGGTACGTTCGAGAAGATCCAATGGAGACGCTCTTTATGGGGACACCCCACGGAGACAACGGCCCAAAGCCCTGTAATCCAGCAGATCTGAGCCGAACGCCTGTTCGTCACCAAGAATGAATTGATGACCCGCTCGGTGTCCGACGGCTTGTAAAGCTGGAGAGGCCAGGTGGAAATTTGCTGTTCTGAGTGCTTTTTGCTTGACCGATGGAAGGAGCGGAAGCCCCATCCCAGGCTCCTTTGAGGCTAAGTAAGGCATCGATGGGTGAAGGGGCAATTTCGGGTGCATTGGGTGGCTTGGCCTAAAAATATTTCACAGAAACAGCCTTTGACCTGTCCTTATATAAGGCAAAATTTTTGGCCTTCGTCCACGTCGGGGTGCGGGCCGTGCTGGGGATTACGGAAATCGAGGCTCAATGGCACCCCACGCGGTTACGGGCAATAGCCGCCCGAGAGGCAAACTAAGGCATCGGTGAATTTTGGCCAATGGCGGCTGTGAAAATCGGTTGTGCGACAGTCCATGGGTCAGGGTTTGCCCCTCGTGTGATAGCCAAGAAGCATGGATCACAGCCTTACTGACCTATCGCTGCCCGTTCACGAGCGTATTGACGCTCGAATTGCTGAAACCGGTGGTTGGCGAGGCGAAATTTTGGCCCGAGTTCGTGACCTTATCCATCAAGCCGACCCTGCGGTCGAAGAAGAGTGGAAATGGAATATCCCAGTTTGGAGCCATGGCGGGATCATTTGTACGGGAGAGGTCTATAAGGCCCACGTGAAGCTGACCTTCGCTAAAGGTGCCTCGTTGCCTGATCCAGCAGGCCTCTTCACTTCAAGTTTGGATGGGAAGGTGCGTCGTGGTCTTGATTTCTACGAAGGTGACAAGATCAAGGTGGCGCCGTTTAAAGCACTGATTAAGGCCGCAGTGGCGCACAACCTTTCCACCGCCAAGCCAAAAAAGAAATAGCGAGCCTCGAGAGGGCAATCGCAACGCAACAACACAACCACCAAGAAGATGAGGGATGAATCATGAGCAGTGACAGTCGAGTGATGGTGATCACCGGAGCATCTTCTGGAATTGGCGAAGCCACCGCCAGAGTCTTGGTGGCTGAAGGTCACCGCGTCGCACTGTTAGCCCGTCGGGGTGACCGACTGAGCGCTCTTGCTTCTGAACTTGGAGATCAAGCACTCGCCGTACAGGCTGATGTCACTGACTACCCATCGCTTCAAGCTGCGGCTGAGCAGGTGGTCGCCCACTGGGGAAGAGTGGATGCGTTGATCAACAACGCAGGCGTGATGTTGCTAGGTCCATTCACTAGTGATCAGCATGAGGAACGCCGCCGAATGGTTGAGGTGAATCTTCTGGGAGCCATGAATGCAACCGAAGCATTCCTCGAGCACCTCGAAGCTTCGGGTGGTGACATTGTCAATATTTCTTCGGTTGCGGGGAGAACAGCTCGCGCGGGCAATAGTGGTTACGCTGCAACGAAGTGGGGCATGAACGGCTGGAGTGAAGCGCTGCGCCAAGAACTCTTGCCAGACGTGCGAGTGATGACCGTGGAGCCAGGAATCATTGACTCTGAGTTGCGAGAACACACCACGGATCCCGACGTGAAGGCAATGATCCAAACCGCTTATGACAGCTTGGCCATTCCGGCTCAAGACGTCGGTGAGACGATTGCATTCATGCTCAGTCGCCCCAAGCGCATGACGATCAATGAACTGATGCTTCGGCCTACGGCCCAGCAGTAGGCAATGACACGAATGCTGCCCAGCTCGAAAGCAACGTTGCGTAGATGAAACTAAGAGTCGGCGTGGTGCTGTGGCTCTTGTCTTGGATTCCCTATGGGCTCATCCTTGATGCCATATTTGGCTTACCTCGCTGGCTCTATATCTGTAGCTGGATCTTTGAAATTGGCCTTGGGCTCTTAGGTATTTGGTTGGCTGGTACTGAATTTTCTAAAGCGGTCAAACGAAGCGGCTGGAAGCACGCACCCCATATTGCCTGGGAGGGACTCATCCACGGCAAGAGTTTGGATCAGTAAGAACCTTCGTTTCCTTCACTGATGATCTGAAGACCCACGGTCATCGCGGAGCACGCCAAGGAATCGCAAAAATCGTGAGACTCCTCCGCGATGGTTAGCAACGAAGTAGTAGACCCCATCGTTGATGCGGGCGAAGAACCCAATCTGGTTTACACGAAGCACCAATCGTCCAAGAGTTGCCCAGTTGCTAGGCAGCCGCACAAGGATGGCGGCAACGGCGGATGATGCGAAGTACGTGTGGCCACTTTCATCTCTGGCCACCACCGTTGTGGCGAACGGCATGTCATCGCTATCAGGCCACGTGCAGTGAGTTGAAGGCGTAGCGGTGATCCGTCCGCTCCGATCATGGCGTTCGATCCATCGAACACAAGCTCGACAAAATCCGCAATCGCCATCGAAGATGACCTCGAGAGGACTGACGGGAGTAGGGGCCACGTTCTGAGCCTATGGTCGGCATCTTTTGATTCAGGCTGCCAAGAGGGGCTCTGCCCATAACGTGGGGGTATGGATCTTTCTCGTGCCCTTGTCTTTGCTGCCGATAAGCGAAATGCACTCCTCACGACCCTCCGCAAGGACGGTCGAGTGCAGCAATCAATGATTTTCTATGTCGCCAATGGTGATGAATTCACCATTTCATTGACCGATGATCGGGCCAAAGTTCGCAACCTGCGTCGTGATCCCCGAGCCGCACTCTTTATCCCAAGCGATGACGTCTTTCAGTGGGTAACCCTCGATGGCGTGGTCACCCTCAGCGACGTCGCCAAAGATCCCAACGATGCCATTGTCGACCAACTCGTTGATTACTACCGACGCAGTTATGGAGAACATCCTGACTGGGACGAATATCGCCAGGCGATGGTTGACGAAGCTCGACTACTTGGCGTCTTTCGCGCGAGTTCCGCCAATGGCATCTTGCCTGAATAGCAGGGAGCTTCCGTTAAAGGAAGCCGCGCATTAGGCGGCCGGAACCTCAGCGTAGGTAGCGGAACCGAATCCCAAGATCGGCCAGAAAATGATCGGGAGCAACCAGAGGCCAAAACCAAAGCCTGTTCCCTTGCCGAAGTTTTTGGCGACATCAAAACTGACAATTGCCAAGATAACGATGTTGACCAAAGGAATGCACAGCAGAATGAGCCACCAGCCTGGCCGTTTTCCGAGTTTGCAGAACAGGTAGGCGTTGTAGAAGGGAATGATGGCTCCCCAACCTGGCAACTTTGCTTTTGCAAACGACGTCCACATCCCAGCGATCGACAGCACGACGACGGCAAGGTAGAGAATGACTATCCCTCCGGCACCGCTTGACGCAATGAGATCAGGTGACATGGGAACTCCCTTGTTGTTTGCCTAAGGCTAAGGCGATGCCAGGAATCCTTGGTGGATGAGTCGTCGTGCTTCAACGGTTGGCATGCGAAAGTACAAAGATTGACTTGCAAATTGCAATTCAATTCGCTAACTTGCGTTATACAAGTTAAACTTCCGTTATCGAACTGGCTCGGTAACGGTGAGATGTCAAGGGAGCTGTAGCAATGAGCGAACAAGTACTCGTCACTGGAATTAGTGGATACATCGGACAGCACTGTGCAGCTGAATTGCTGAACCAAGGTTTTGACGTTGTGGGCACGGTGCGCTCGCTCTCCAAAGTCAACGACACACGCAACGCGATCGCAGCAGTTGCTCCTACAGATCGGCTTACCTTCGCTGAGGCTGACCTCCTTAGCGACACGGGCTGGGACGAGGCGATGAGTGGTTGCGCATACGTCATGCATGTGGCCTCACCCTTTGTTCTTGCTGAGCCAAAGAATGAAGATGATCTCATCACCCCTGCAGTCGAAGGCACCCGCCGAGTGCTGTTGGCAGCCCAAAAGGTTGGGGTCCGCAGAACGGTCTTGACCTCATCAACGGTTGCCATGGTTGCTGGGAAGCCGAGTGGTCGCTACGGCACCGATGCCTGGTCTGACACCAATGCCAATATCGGTGCCTACGCCAAAAGCAAGACTCTCGCTGAACGAGCCGCTTGGGAACTGGTCGGAAAGAGTGAGATGGAGCTCGTGGTGATTAACCCAGGAGCAGTGTACGGTCCTTCGCTAGGCGCTGAACTTGACGGCCAGAGTGTGTCGCTGATGCGCGACATGATTGGTGGCAAGATGCCGATGATCCCTGACATCGCCTTGGGCATGGTTGACGTGCGTGACGTTGCTCGCCTCCACGTAGCAGCCATGACCACTGCCAACGCTGCCGGTCAACGATTCATTGCAGCGAGTGCAGAGCCCGTTGCGATGGCTCACTTTGCCCACGTGCTCAGAGATGCCGGTTATCGGAAGGTCCCCAAGCGTAAAGCCCCGGATTTTATGATCAAGGCAATGAGTGTTGTGGATCGTCAAGCTAAAGGCATGCTTCCTTATCTTGGGACCAAACCATCATTTAACAATGAGGCCACAATCGAAGTACTTAAATGGAACCCAACGCCCATCGATCAGTCGATTCGGGAGATGGCGGCTTCGATCTCACAGTAGGAGGAAGCGTGGACACGCAACCTGATGTCGAAATGATCGAGTGGCGATCAGTCTGCCCCATTAGCTCGGGCCTTGACCTTCTTGGGGACAAATGGTCACTGGTGATAATTCGTGACCTCATCACGCACGAAACCCGAACGTATTCCGAGCTTCTTTCTTCGCCTGAACATATTTCAACCAATATTTTGGCGGCGAGATTGCGCGTACTTACCACCTTCGGCATCATTGAGCGGGTTGATCCAGATGGAGTGGCCCGCAACAATGCCTTCCGGCTGACAAGGAGCGGAGCAGCTCTTCGGCCGGTGCTCGAACAACTTGCCACCTGGTCACAGACTCACCTGAAGCGGTACCACGAAGCCATCGTCAACGTCGTGTAGGACCAATGAGTCTTGAACCGAGAGAACGCTCATGCGAAACCTGGTCAGGGATTACACAGAGAGCAGTTACTCGGATCTGCAAGAGAACCTGTCACGTCTTGGGTCTCACGATGATGGCACCACGGACAGAGGTATTGCCTCGCTGCGATTTCTTGAGTCGGCATACGACAATCACGACACGCTAAGCCCGTAATTGCTTGTTCTTCTCCATATCCGGGTTGGTAACAGCGTGGGCACGGGTGATTCAAGCGAAGAGCAAGGTCTCGAGATGCCGCAACAATCGTCGCTTGGCGAGATGGACAGAGGTGTGCTCGAAGATCAGTCTGAATGACCAATCGCCGAGTGCGTGCTCGTCGTTCTTTAATGGCATCGAGAACAACTTCGGTACTACTCAATCCGCCAATTGGTGAGAAGGAATGATCAGAGGCTGAGATCACAAGATGATGCCGTGACAAGTCAGCTCCCGCGCACATGAGGTGAATTTCTTCTTCTGATGTGTTGTGATCAACAACGAACCGAGTGCAGAAAATATCGAAGCTATCCGCCATGCCGACCACCATGACCTCGTGAGAGCGATGTAGTGCGACCACGATCTCAACATCTCGATGGATACCGGGAAGCCATTGATTAATGGAACCCTCGGATGCAAGGAGCCAGGGATCATCGCTGTATCTGCGTCCTAACAGCGCCTTCTTGCGAGCGGTGTCGAGCGCCGACCCGAGACGAGGAACGTCACCGGCGAAGGTTCCCAGCACATCGGTATCTACCTCGACGTCGCTCACCGTCCACCCGATGGCTTCGAGTGCTGGTGCAACCATCGTGATCTTGCGGTGCTTGGTTGCCAAAAGACCCGACGTCACTGAGGATCTCGAACAACTTCTCGCCAATCGTGCAAAACTGACGAGGTATGGAACAGCCACCGCATGCTCCCCAACAGCGAAAGAAGGAATGGACCTTCTTGAGCAATCACTCGCACGTGCTGATTTGCATTCATCGAAATCCGACTATTCGAACTCGAGAGATTGCGACAGAAGTGGGCATTACCGAGCGAGCAACGCAGGCCATCATCGCTGACCTGGTAGCCGCTGGCTATTTGATTCGGGAGCGAACCGGGCGGAGAAATACCTACACCGTGGTAGCTGCCGTGCCCTTCCGTCACCCGATCGAGGCCAACCATGCGGTGGGAGACTTGTTGGCCATGCTTGAAACGCCAACGAAATTTAGTGCTGTGAGTGATACCTGACATTATTTTCAGTATATCTAATTCACGATATTTGACACACGAATTTATTTTCGTATAAAGTGAGGGCATGACCAATGCCGCTGAATACTCACTCGCCCTGCTTCTTACTGGAGCTCTTCTCTCCTATGTGGGTGGCCCACGACTCAAGGCCGCATGCCTTTGGTTGATCCCGGCTGCAGCGGTGCTGCTCATTGTGGGCATCAGTCAGCACGGCTCAGGGTGGTGGCGAGTGGATCGTCTCGGAGTACCTATCGGGATCGCGGCACTCGTCATCGGCGGCTGTGCCCTTCATTATGCGAATCGCCAGTTCCATGGCGAGCGACGCGCCGATGGCATCATCGCCTCGTCCTTTGTGGTCATTGCCACGGTGCTCGCATCTGACCTAGCCGCGAATCCAGCAGCGCTCGTTGTCTCTTGGGTCGCAACGTCGATCAGCGTCATCTTGCTGCTATGGGCGGGATCGGGGAACTGGAGTAGGTCAATTACAGCCCACGCTGCGAAGACCTTTGTCCTCACTGACACATGCCTGGTGGCTGGTTCGTTGTTGGGATGGTGGGTGGTGGGAAGGCATGCCATGACGACATCATTTGGCGCGCACCTCCCACGAGGTGGCGCGGGTGCCGTCATACTCCTCGCCGCAGCAGCTGTCGCGGCAATGGGTCGAGCGGGTCTGACGACGCGCTCCTCATGGGTAGTCGGAACGATTGCTACGCCCACGTCACTCTCGGCACTCTTGCACGCTGGCGTGGTGAACGCAGGCGCACTCTTGCTCATCAGAATCGAAGGACTCACCGGTTCGATCTGGGGAGTAGAGATCGTCCTCATTGCTCTGAGTTTGAGCGTGCTCGTGGTGCTCGCTCCTCGGATCCATGCGCGAGTCGATCTCAAAGGTCAACTTGCAGTATCAACCGTTGCGCAGATGGCGTTCATGTTCCTGACACTCGCTCTCGGATGGCCAGTCTTAGCCATCACGCACCTCATCGGACATGGCCTCTATAAGGCAGGTCGCTTTATGGCAGCTGGTGGAGCACTCGAATCGCGGTCGCGCCAACGCAGGCAAGCGCCACAAGGTAAGCACATCAGCAGTGCAATGAAGGTGCTTGGCTGCGTGGGGATCGTGCTCATTGCCACCACCTTTGGTGTGACACAAGGTGGAGGAGTACTGGCCGCCATGGGGGTCTTTGGTCCCGGTGCCGTGGTTTTGTGGCTTACGCGCACGAAACAACCAACTATTCGGCCCTTGGCAACCTGGATTGTTCTCGTCCTTGGGCTCTCGGTCTATGGATGTCTGCTCGTTGGTTGTGAACGCTTGCTTGGTTCATCGCTGCCAACAACCCTGTGGCACGCGCCCTGGTGGTTACTTGGCGTGTTGGTCGCAATCGTGTCAACGGTTACCACTCGATGGGGCCACCGCGCAAGCAGCCCCGTGGCGGTAGGGGTGCCCCATGCTCCATTCATAGATCACATTCCTGTAGGGGAGGCAGCGTGATGGGTGTTACCACGACGGATGTCGAGACGATGATTGATCACGCGTCGCAAGAGGTTGGGGTGCTCTGGCCACTCGATAGAGCGGTCGCGGTGAATCCCCTTCTTGATCTCATAGGTCACGATTTCTCGGAAGCAGTGAGCCAGATCGGTATGCGCCTTGGTATCGATCCATGGCCGAGCCGCGTCCACCTCGAAGAAGCCCGGCGGCGCGGACTCAACGTGACCGAGCCGACCTTGACAGACTCAACCACCGCTCACCGTCCCCCCACCATGGCTGAGCGAGTTGTTGATGGGGGACAACGTCGGATTGATCTCAGAAGCATCGTCGGGCAGATCTTGCTCCAAACGGCACTCGCTGACGATGCGCGACCTGAAGATTTTGCGCAGCGAGTATGTGGAGTCGTTGAGTCTTCATCGAGCTGGATCCAAATCTCCCGACAACAAAAGATGGCGCTCGTTGCTTTGCTCAAGTCGAATGAATTGGAGCAGCTGCTCGGATCATGTTCGTCATGGAGTGAGGCGGAGATGGAAGAAGAAATGGCTCGACACTTCGCGCGCTTGCCGGGTTGGTCTGCGTGGGCGAAGTGGAATGATTGTTGGGCTCGACGTGCTCACCATGCAGGGCTGAGCAGGCGTGAATTTCTCACGGTGTCACTGGCCGTTGATCTGGCGGTACTTGAGACAGCTGGTGCCTCTATCCCTGCTGCACCATATCCGACTGTTTCCACACGATGGCAAGGTGGACGCGAACGTCTCGAGATGCTCGAGCTGGCTGTCCACGGGGAATTCATCAAATGGCTCGCCCCCCGTCCAGGAGTTGAGGCTCCTCATCCGCGATTCCAGATCGTGACCTGTATTGATGTTCGATCGGAACCACTTCGTCGAGCGCTTGAAGAGGATGCAGAGGTTGAAACCTTTGGCTTTGCCGGATTCTTTGGCGTGCCCGCAATGGTTCAGCCATCAAGTGATCACGAAGCTTACGAATCACTTCCCGTCTTAGTCCCACCCTCGGCACTCATTGAGGGTGGACCTACACCAACGGTATCCAAGAGCGAAATGGTGGCGGCAGGTGCCACATTGGCTGAACTGACTCATGAACCGGCGACGATGTTCGCTCTGGCTGAATCTGGCGGTTTTCTCGCCACACCGTGGTTGCTAGCGAGAAGTTTCTTCCCTAGAGCACAGCTAGCCTCAATGCCGCTACCAGGCACGTGGCACCTGAACGCTCCTGATCAAATCAAGATCGCTGAAGGGGCATTGCGCGCCATGGGGATGACCCAGCGATTTGCCCAAGAGGTGGTGTTCCTTGGCCATCGTTCCACCACCGCCAATAACCCGCATTTCGCCGCCCTTGAGTGCGGTGCGTGCGCGGGCCATGCTGGCCGACCCAATGCGGCTGCGTTAGCAGAACTCTTGAATGATGAAGAAGTTCGAGCAGGTTTACGCAAAGTCGGCATATCCATCCCTGATTCGACGCGGTTTTTGTCTGGCGAGCATGACACCACGAGAGAGAGGGTGGAAGTGGACCAAGCAAGCTCGGCTGAGCTGGTGAGCTTGCTTGAGCGTGCAAGTAACCGCGTCGCGTTACAGCGCGTTGATGCGTCCCACCACTCGGTGTCGTCAGCGCGCCGAATCCTCAATCGACGTGCTCGAGACTGGTCAGAAGTGAGACCAGAATGGGGCCTTGCTGACCACGCAGCATTTGTCGTGGCCCCACGGGCATCGATCCGAGGTATTGATCTCCAGGGGAGATCGTTTCTTCACTCCTACGATCCTGATGCGGACGGTGACGGATCGATTTTGGCTTCCATCTTGGCTGCCCCCATGGTGGTTGCCCATTGGATCAATGCGGCGTACTTCTTCTCGTCAGTTGCTCCCGATGTGCTCGGAGCGGGCGATAAGACCCTGCACAATCCGGTTGGTGACTTTGCTGTCGTGCGAGGCGACGACCCTGATCTCTGCCTTGGGTTGCCTCGCCAGTCGCTCTCGACGGGTAGGCGTCTTGTGCATCTGCCAGTACGGCTGCTGGTAGCGGTCGAGGCTCCTCTTGATCGCATCACGACAGCGGTGCACGCGTCACAGATGCCACAACATCTCATTGAGGGTGAATGGGTTCGGCTTATCGGCAGAAACAATGCGCTTGATGAGTGGCGAGTTTGGATTCCTGGTGTTGGATTTGGAGGTCAAGATGCCTAAGCATCGGTGTAAAGGACAATCACTCGTGATGGCAAGTGACGTCGAGGCTATTGGAATTCCGACGGCACCTTCGTCCAAGCATCCTCGTCATGTTGTCGTGCAACGAAATGCGGATGGGTGGTGGTCGGTCATTGATCAATCTGAAATTTCTGATTTACCGCCGTCGCTTCAGCGCCAAGCTATTTCCATGGCGACCACCGTGGTGAGCGGGATTGATGCCATTGGGCCAACCGTGACTTCACTCGCTATCGATGATGAGGTTCGCTGGATTGGTCTATGGGAAGCCCGACACCGAGAGTTCGCCTGTCGCTGCCACCATGAGGACGAGCGCGAGATCTCCTGAAGAAAGGAACAGAACGTAAGCCATGTGGTTTGACAGTCAGATGGAGAAACTCGTAGTCGGGCATACCCGAAGGAGAGGTGCCTGAGATTGTCGGCCAAAGCAGTTGGTAGACCATAATGCACCTTGATACCAAAGTGGTATCATTTCACGATGGCACTTACGGTTCGAACTGATGACCAATTGGAAACGGCACTGACGGCTCTAGCAGTGAGCGAGGGTACGTCTCGGCAGGAGATCATTCGCAGAGCTGTGCTTGAGCGCTACGAACGATCGGGTCACGGTGCTCGTGTTGCCAGTTCCAGCGAAAAAATGCAACAACGGTGGGGCGATGTCTTGGAGCGCCTCCGCACCACGTGAGCTCGGTTGAATATCTTGAACTTGATGACGTCATCGACATCGTGCGGATGCTCGGAGTCGGTCCGGTGCGTGACGTTGGTCTGCTCGATTCTGCGGTTAGCCGACCGCGTGCGAGTGCGTTCGGCGAAGATGCTTATCCAACATTTGAATTGAAGGCGGCAGCGCTCCTTCATTCATTGGCGAAGCACCATGCTTTGGTCGATGGCAACAAGCGGACAGCATGGTTGTGTACAGCGGTGTTCTGTGACCTCAATGGTTGTGAACCTGGATTGACCAACGACGAAGCCTACGATTTCATGATCGAGGTATCGAGCACTCAGTTAGAGCTTTCAGAGATTGCGGAGCGACTGCGATTGCGCCCAGCCTGAGGGTCTCTACGATTCGGAATTACTGAGCCGGCTCGTCATCGATTGCCATGGGATCTCATGAGAATTCCTTCTGGACGACATGAGCACCTGGAAATACACGTCACCGGGTAAAGGGCTACACATTCATGACTATTGGTGAGGGCGGCGGGGCGCGAGGCAGCACATGAGCGAGTGGAAATTACGAAGAATGGCCAACGAGCGGCAGTCCTACTTGGGGCCAACGATTACGACTCGATGATGGAGACCATCGTCGTGCTGTCGGACAGTGATCTTTTGGCCGCACATCTTCGTGGCCTCGAGGAGATCGAAGCCGGAGATGTGCTTGATGCTGATGCGCTGGTGATGCTCCTCAATGAGACTGGCCAATTCCGTGGCCGAGGCTGATGCTCGCTACCAATTGAAGGTAGCGAGATCTGCGGCCTTGAGCATCGCTGAGCAACTGCCCGAAAAGCTTGCTGCCGCAGTTGTTGAGTTCATGACTGGCCCCTCTTGAACAGTCCCCGGAAGGTCGGAAAGCCTCTACGGCCGCCGCTCGAGCCAGCGTACGCGGCACGAAGGGGCAGCTTCAGAGTGCTCTATCTCATTGACGAAGATGCACGCTCAGTTACGGTCACTGCGGTGGCACACCGAGGTGATGCCTACCGCTAGGAGCAGGCTCTTGTAGTCAGCCCTCGTTCATTGCAAAAAGGGCGGGAGCCTCGTGCTTCCGGAGGAGTCTTAGTGGAATGTGACCTTGCTACTTTCAATGGGATGGTGTGAATCAGAAACTTGATCACTTCGAAGTCAGATGTCGCGCGAACTCAAGCTCCGAGCCCAAGAGTCAAGGTGACTCTCACCAGGCTTCGCAAAGGCTACTTTCAGGCATCCAGGTTTGTTTTATTGGGGACGGGAATCCCAACTCTCCATTTCGCTGATGCTGACCACAGATCGTTGACAGACATACTGCTGCTCAAGTGTGCTCGGCCACTCGAAGGAAGAGTCATACATCTTGAGGTCTTGGAACTCCGCTGCTCGAGCAATGTTGATGTCCAGCCCCGCGACCCCCCCCTTCACCAGCGATAGGTATCCCGAGTTGAATTTGAAGACAACACCTTGATCCATGCGCAGTGAGAAGGCCTCGGTTGTCGGGCTCATGGCGTTCACAGTGTCGATGACGATCAAGACATCTTCGACGGGCTCACCCCGATATTGGAAGTACAAACCCCCAGATCTCTGCGCCGCTCCGTAGAGGTCGACGGAGGATGAGAGCGTTAGGCGCGAGTATGCCCCCTCGGTTCCCTCTGGCTGCCAATCATCAGTGGAAAGCGTCGCCTTATGCTCGTCCGACCTCAAGATCACGTCCATCAGCGCTATAGAACCGGCCGAATTGAAAGATGCTGAAGCGATGCACTCCCACTTGGAACCTATGAAACCCCCAAGGATCTGTAACTCCTCGGTGTCAAATTTGATTTCAACGATCATCTCTGCGTCCCCTCTTTGATGAAGTGAATCTTCTGTCCTGACCGGATAACGGTGGCACTTGACGAAATTGTGAGCTGAACCACGGGAGTCCCGTCGCTGCCTAGCGATTCTCGGTAGGTGACTCGAGAGTTTCCAAAAACCCACATCTCAACACTCCCTCCTCGCGCAGTGGTCTTCTCGCCGTGCCGTGAAAGTATCTCAACTAGTGCCCTGCTTGTTCCAACAGGATCGTCTGAGACTATGTGTCGAGTCGATTGGGCCTCCTTTGAACTACCGCTTCCGGACTGCACGCCACAATAACCTCCGGCTATAGGAAAACTGTCTGCGGCCTTTCTAAGGTTTTCGTCAAACCGTCGCTCCAAGTAGCCGGATGTCTTGGCCTCACCTCCGCTACCGCCCCCATGTTTTTCCTCCTGTGGGCAGTGGAGATGGCTGAGGGGAAGTGTTTGATATCTACGCGATCCTCTATGACGTGAAAGATGGAGGCTGGCTTGGGGCCATGGATGATCACTGTTGATGGCTCGACTCGACGCATCATCTCCTCAAGCCCTCGGCGTAGAAGAAGGCGACACCGTCCTTTTTCGCATTGAAGGCAACCTGGCGACTCTTCAGCGGACGCCAGATTTTCTCGAGTTGGCGGGAACCCTCGCCGCGCCAGCAACAAAGAAGAGCGCCAGCTGGGACCGAGTCCTCCAGACCTCACGTGCAAGTAGGGCCAAGAAGTTTCAGTGAGTTCGTTTGTCGATACCAACGTTCTCGCTCGTCATTTGGTTGGTGATCCGCCCGACATGGCGGGGCGAGCCACCGCATTTCTAGGAAGCGAAAAGAATCTCTATCTCGCTGATCTCATCGTTGCTGAAACGGTGTACGTACTCGAATCGTTCTACGAAATTGACCGTTCGCGCATCTGTGGAGCGATTCGATCCTTGCTCGCGATGGAGTCCGTCCGCGTCATTGATGTTCCGCTACTCCTGCGAACGGTTGCCCTGTACGAAGACGAACAGCTTGATTTTGCCGATGCCTACCTCGTTGCTTGCGCGGAAACTACCGGGATCGGCAGGGTGGCTTCCTTCGACAAAGCCATCAGTCGAATATCCACGGTCGCGAGAATCGAGCCCTAAGGAATGAACGGACTGTCGTAGTTGTGACAACTATTGGTGGAGGAGATGGGACTCGAACCCACGACCCCCTGCTTGCAAATTCGTTTCCGTCGCATATGGACGAACGGTGGCGGACGATATTCCCTGGTCAAAGGCGGCGTCCATACTTGTGCGAACGACCGCTGTCGTCCTCGAGTGTTGGATAAATGTTG
>CAIKAC010000004.1 GCA_903825305.1 uncultured Actinomycetes bacterium | reverse complement strand
GTGATGAACTTGATGCCAGCGGCCTTACCAGCTGCGTACTGTGAAGCCCACAGTGCAGTGCCAAGTGCTGGGTACAAGATGCCGTATGGGTGGGCTGCTACAGCCTGAGCCATGTTGGAGTCGAAGCTCGAAATGAGGTTCGCGCTCTGCGTGGTCAGGGTGTGAAGCGTCCAGTGAAGGTCATTGGCAAACTTCTGCACAACGGGAGCTTCTGAGCCACAGGGGCCCGAGTCACCACAGGTGACGAAGTAAACCGTCTCGTGCGGAATGTGCTTGTGGATGACCGGCATTGCAGGCAGCGTGGTGGGACGAACTTCCAACTTGGCAAGTACGGCACGTGCGGCCTTGACGTTTGCGGGAACCGAGCTAGCGCTAGCGGTACCCACGACACCAGCTACCAATGACGCAGCAACTGCGACACCAGCAAGCGGAGTCAGGATCCGGCGAGCGAGGCTCGCCTTCTTCATCTCATTCATGTGTATCCCCCTTAGGATGGTTTGCAGACCGAAGTCTGTATTGCTTGCACTGCTTTGCATTGCTTTGCTTCTCTGCACTGCACTGCAGTGCATCGCTCAATCTGTCTAACACTCCTTCACGCATTCCCATCACCACGCATCCCCGTGGTTCTCAGGTTGCATTCAGGTATGTCAGCACAGATATCGCACGTGGGTCCTTACTTTTGGACCTCGATCTCGGTGTTCTCCATGTGTGACTCTTCGGAAACTTGTGGCTTGCGCGCGAAACTGACCTTGCGGCCTTTGAGGCCAGTAGCGGCAAGCGAGACAATCAGCACAAGACCCGTGAAGGCTTGTGGCGTCCACTGCGGTGCATTCGACATGGTGAGACCAGTCGTGCCCACGCCGAGCAAAAGAATCGCCAGGATTGTCCCTTGAGCATTGAAGCGACCACTCTTAAATTGCGTCGCGCCCAAGAACACGGCAGCGAAGGAGGTCAGCTGATAGCCAGCGGCGTTTCCTGCTGTGGCTTGGCCCTGCTGACACAGCAAGATAAGCCCGGCAAAACCAGCGACCAAGGCGCCGATCATCAAGGTCACGGCCTGGAGCTTGGCGGTTTTGACACCAGCCAATTTGGCGGCACGTGCATTAAAGCCAGTTGCGTAAATCTGGCGGCCAAAGGCAGTGTGCTCAAAGATGTACCACACCACGATGGCGATCCCTACGCCAAAGAAGCAGGGATAGACCAAGCCCCAGAGTTCGCCATTGCCCAAGTTGGCAAAGGAACTGTCCAAGATTGCTTGTCCGCTTGACACCATGAAGCCCAAGGCAAGGATGATGGAACCGGTTGCCAAGGTGCCGATGAAGGAGTCAATCTTGAAGACCACCACCACCAAAATATTGACCAGACCCGCAAGAATCGCAAAGACCATGGCGATAATGACCGATGGCCAAAATCCCATATGGTGGTTTGCGTTGAAGTAACCCACCACGAGGCCGGTGAGCGACATGGTGCTGGCTTGGGACAAGTCGAACACGCCGGCGGCCAGCGGCAAGATGACGGCGAGTGCCGCGATAAGACCCAGCGCATTGTTGTTCAAAATGCCTTGAAAGCTCGAGACATGCGCGAAGGTCGGCGCGCCAGTAAAGCAAAAGACGATGACCGCCGCAATCAGTACGTAGAGCGCACCAACTTTTGACGGCGCTAATCCCTGGATGAATCGCTTACCGAGCGGTGGTGCAACGTATTCCGTTACCTTCCCCTTCTCAGTTTCCTCAACGATGCTCACTTTGCCTCCCCAGTAGATGCTTCGATTCCTTCAATGGCTTGAACGAGTGTGGTTTCATTGATGGCGTCACCAGTAAGTTCACTGATGATTGCACCGTCTTGGAAGACCAAGACGCGAGTGCAAATGCTGAGAAGGTCATCAACGTCAGTAGACGCCACGATGACCGACAATCCTTCTTGAGATTGTTCAGCCAGTAAATCGAAAATGCCGCGTCGGGCGCCAATGTCAACACCGGCGGTCGGTTCCGCCATGACGAGTACTTGCGGTTGAGAAGCCAGGCAGCGCCCGATGAGAACTTTTTGCTGGTTGCCACCAGACAGTGAGGTAATCGGGTCTGCCAAATCTGCGACCTTTACCGTCATGGTCTTAGAGAGTTCATCAGCGATTCGACGTTCTTTGCGCTTCGACAAGAACCAGTTGGACCCAAAGTCATGAAGAATCGAAAGCGTGAGGTTCTCCTCCACGCTCAGTCCATCAATGACACCTTCAGAACCTCGGTCCGCCGGAACAAAGCTGAGCTTCAATCCTTCAACATCACCAACGGGCTTCCAGTCGATGCCAGCTGCTGGCATTCGAACTTCGCCACCAAACTCAATGGCCGTTGCTCCTGCAATGGCGTAGGGCACTTCTTCGCGGCCAGACCCGGCGAGGCCAGCCAGGCCCAGCACCTCGCCACGGCGCAGTTCGAAGGAGATGTCTTTGGCAAAGTGTCCCGTGAGGCCCCGAACTTCCAAAACCGTTTCGGCATCTTTAGCGGGGTCGTGGGCGACGCGGTAGCCCGCATCCATTTCCTTGCCCAACATCAAAGAGATCAGTTGCTTCTTATCAACATCGGCAACGTTCTTTGTCTCGATCATCTTGCCGCCGCGAAGCACGGTGACGCGGTCCGCACATTCAAAGATCTCGTCAAGACGGTGACTGACATACAGCACAGAGATGCCGCGCTCTTTGAGGCCACGGATGATTTCAAAGAGTCGACCAACTTCGTCGGGAGGCAATACAGCAGTTGGCTCGTCTAGCACCAGCATGCCGCGTTCGGCGTTCCAACCCTGCAGTGCTGCTGCGATGGCAACCACGGTGCGCTGCACTGGGGTTGCCATGCTGAGCGGAAGGTCAATGTTGAGACTAGTATCGAAGGTGGAGAGCAATTCGAATGCCATGCGCCGCTGCTTGTCCCAGTCGATGCGATTGGGTGACTTTTTGGGGTATCCACCGTGCAGCGCCAAATTGTCCAAAGAGTTGAGTTGCAAGACCAGCCCAAGATCCTGGTGGACGAATCGAAGCGCTTCGCTCTGGTCAACACGACCCGTTACTTGGAACGGCTCGCCGCCAACCCACGCTTCACCAGCTTCAGCACTGTGATATCCCGCGAGCACTTTGATCAGGGTTGACTTGCCCGATCCGTTGGTGCCGATCAGCGCGTGCACCTCGCCTTGGCGAACTTCCAAATCAACATCGTCGAGTGCGACGGTGCCAGGGAAAATCTTGGTCATGCCCTTGATGCGCAAGATGGGCGCATCAAGTGCCACCGCAGTGTCTGGACTCACTGGCCTGTTCCCTCCTCTATCGGATGTCGAAGGAGAGAATGCATTCGGAGTTTCCCCCGGCCGCATGGTTCCCCCCACGCATACCTATTACCAAGTGCAGATCGCATTTGGCAACTCGTTGAATATTATGCACATGATTATCACAAGTCAATAAACCGACTTGTTTGCTTAAGGTTTCCTAAGAAACAAAGATTCGTGGATTAACTACTTTGTCGAGTTCGATGACCCACAGTCCCGCTACTCGCTGCGCGCGCCACGACACCCCCAGGGCGCGAAGTTTGTGTTCAAAGTGACCGAACTTCACTCCTGCTGGCCCCATTGCCTCGGGTGAAGGTGCGACACCCGAGCCCCCGCCACTAAAGAGCCACGTGGCCGGACGTCGAGCCTGGGTGATGAGCCGATCGCTCAGCACGCGATCGAGGTCGCCGGGAATTGCTGAGAGATGGAGTTGGCCGTTCGAAAACGCGTCGAGTCGGTACGCCAACCAGTAATCAGCCCATCCTGCGGTGACGCCATGGCCTACCAGCGCTTGCGCTGCTGACGTCGCTCCATCATCGGCCGCGAACCAAGCCGTGGTGGGAACACTTTTTTCAAAGGCGTGAAAACTCATGAGGCCAAGCGCCATGCAGCCAATCACGAGTGCCGCCGCGATGATGCTGCGCGAGCCCTGGGTGTTCTCCATCCGACGAGCGAGTAATGCTTCAAGCCCAATGCCGAGCACCACGAGATAGAGAGGTGCGAGGTAAATGGCATAGCGACCGTCCTGCCAGTACCACGTAGCAGGGTCAAGCAGAAAGATGACTGGTGAGACCGCGGCCGTAATGCCAAGTGCTCGGGCTAGGCCACCTCGACGTAGCGCGACAACGCACGATGCAGTGAGCGCTACCAGCATTGCGACATAGACGACCCAGGTCAGCAGTGCACTGTGCAAGGTGTAGGCGCCACTACCAGGGACACGGATACCAAAAACCATGGGTAGGACGTAGACAAAGAAATCTTTGAGGCGAACGAGATGGCCGACTGGAGCTGCTTGGGGTTTGAGCGTTGCCCCGTGTGAGGTCACGGTGACCCACAACCACACACAAGCTCCGGCGATGAATCCCAGAGCCGTGGCAAGCGTGGAGCGAGCAATGAGACTCCAATCGCGGCTCGTCCACCACGACGGGCCAATCACCAAGAGTGCAGGAACATAACCCCAGACGATTTCTGGACTCGACCACCACCCCACTCCCGCCACAAGACCGAGCAGTGCCCACCACCACAGAGAATCGTTTGAGTCATGGCTCGCCTTCGCTGCCACCAAGATCACTAACCACACGCAAAGCACGGTCAGTGGTCGAAACCCATAGGCATAGGTCAACTGCACAACCGAAGCAGAGGGAATGGCAAAAGACAGTGCAGCGATGGCCGCCGCCAGGAACTGACTCTCTATGCAGCGTTTGGCAACTCGCCAGACGATGAATGAGGCGGTGGCAGCGAGCACAACACCCGAACAACGCAGCGCCCAGGCTTTTGACCCAAGCAGTGCCACCAGCGGTGCGGCGACGTAGGGCTGACCAGCACCGTAGAACTGGCCCCAATAGAACGAAACAAAATGACCGTGCAGAATGCTCTTCGTCTGCAACAACATGATGGCTTCATCGGAATTGAAGACCACGTGACCCAAAACCCAGAGGTGCTCGTAGCAGCCGACTACCACCAGTAGGACGATGACTGATCTAGCGACCCATCGTTGCCACAGCGTTGAGGGTGACGGAGTCATCATGCACCGAGTTTAGGAGCAGTGTGATTGCCGCTCCATGCCAGTGCTCCCACGGCTAAGCAATCATGCCTCCGTGGCTGATCAGCGTTTTTCGTGATTAGGGGCAGAACTCAGCAATTTGGTTGCCCGACTCCTGGGAGTCGTTTGCGGCATAGCTATTAATAGCCATCCATGCGCAGCCGTTGATTACACCCACTCCGTCATTAAAATTGCCGCCAGAGCCGAAATCTCCGCTGATCACACCGGCCGATGCATCGATAAGGATGAGTTGACCTTCCTGTGTCACCACCGCCACGGTCTTGCCATCGCTCGCAATGTCCCTGGGGTTGCTGGCGTCAGAGGGCAATGCAATGGTCTGCACTACAGCGCCTGTTCGGGCATCGAGTTCAAGAACCTGATTCGATGCCTGCAGAGTCATCCACACGTTGGTTCCGTCATCTGCGATGGCGTATGGCTGTGCGATTTCGCCTGAGGACGCATCCGTGGTCTGCAGTAATGTTCCCGAATTTTGGTCGATGCGATCGTAGGCGTTCAGGTCTGCAACCCAAATACTGTTCGAATCTCCCGCAATGGCCGATGCCCGCTGCCCGGAAATATTTGCATCGATGTCGGGGAGATTCACTGTTCGCAGGTATTCACCCGTTGCTGCATTCAACTCGAGCACCGATGCCTGAGGTGTTGTCAGCCATAGGTGGCCGTCAACGATTGTCATCGCATTGACTCCCCCGTTGTTTCCGTAATCGGCAGTATCTATCGTCTCGTCGATGACGTGCGTTGCGACATCGAATCGCTGCATGACCGTTCCACCGGTACCGAACCAAAGACTGTTCCCATCTGTGGCAAAGATCCCTTGCGCCCCCATATCCCGGGGAAGATCGAAGGTTGACACCACGGCTCCCGTAGTGGTGTCAATCTCCACCACCGCTGAATTCATCCAATTCAATGCCCACAAATGTCCATCAGCGAAGGTAACGCCCCTCGGAACATTGCCCGAGGTGATTCGCTTGATGAGTCCATGGGTTGCCGTGGTCGTCGTGGTCGTTCCACTACCTGGGCTTGACGATGAACCATCTCCCGAACCAGAGGTTCCTGTACTCCCTGTGGCGTCAGTGCCCAATCCCGCAGAGGAACTTTCACTCGATCCAGCGGCACCCGTAGTGCCGGTCACCCCTAAGAGGTCGGCTTTCACATGTTGATGAATTGGCGCGCTGGTGGTCAACAGGGTTGCAGCGCCCGCGCCCGTGGCCACCAACACCCCGGCAAGGACAGCCGCTATCGGGAGTGTCGGCGCAGATAGGTATCCACGAAGCTTCAACCAAGCCTTCATCATGTGCCGCTCCTCGCGTAAATGGGCACTACAAATCAAGAAAATATCAGTAAATAGCTACAAGCACAATTAATACAAATACTGTCATGTCATGCCAAGACGCAAGAAACCCCCCGCCAGAGGCGAGGGGTTTCTTTAAGAAATCCGGCGACGTCCTACTCTCCCAGGGAGATTCCCCCCAAGTACCATCGGCGCTATCAGGCTTAACTTCCGTGTTCGGAATGGGAACGGGTGTGACCCTGATGCTATGGTCACCGAAAAATTTGCTGGGGACCGCTGGCAAGTATGCCAACGCAATCCTCAAGCGTTCTAGAGCGAGCACGAGCGTCATCTCCAAGCCCTCGGCCGATTAGTACCGGTCAGCTGAATGCGTTACCGCACTTACACTTCCGGCCTATCAACGTGGTCGTCTGGCCACGAGCCTTACCTGGTTATCCAGTGGGTAACCTTATCTTGAAACGGGCTTCGCACTTAGATGCTTTCAGCGCTTATCCCACCCGCAGGTCGCAAACCAGCCATGCCGTTGGCACGACAACTGGCACACGAG
>CAIKAC010000003.1 GCA_903825305.1 uncultured Actinomycetes bacterium | reverse complement strand
GTGATCGCGAACGGAACATGGCGCATTCGCAGTCGTGGGTGACCTCGTTCGATTTCGTAGGTGCGTGGACCACCCCAGTACTGAATGAGGAAAAGAGCGAAGTGGCGCTTGGCGTCAGTCAGGTCCTCTGGGTACATCGGATGAAGGAGTTCGTCAGACTCGACACCGACGTAGAAGGCATCGACAAGTCGAACAAAAAAGTCCTCTCCGCCGACCTGCTCGAACATCGTCATTTCCACGTCAGTAGCCTAGGGCGACGAGTCGATAGTATGATTGTTGTCCACGCGGGTATAACTCAATTGGCAGAGTTCCAGCCTTCCAAGCTGGCAGTGCGGGTTCGAGTCCCGCTACCCGCTCTCTGTGATGTGACAGGTTTTCTGGGACAGACGAACCGTCAGAACTCTCTTCGTTGCTGTGGTTGTGGATTTACGCTTCTAGGGTTGAACTTCTGGTCGAGCAGCCAATTCGGAAAACTTTTCCTCCATCGTCGCATTCCCTTTGACTAATTTTCTAATCGTTAGCCCGTCCGCCTTGTCATTAGCCAGACGAAGGTTCTTTTCAGAGCCAAGAAGAGCTGCCTTGGTCTTCTCCAGGGACTTAATCGCCTTGTCAATATCTTCGATAGCCTCTTCAAATTTCCCTTTCGCCAAGGTGTAATTTCGGTCAATATAGGCCTTGAACTGCCCTTTCAGGTCACCCGATAGTTGCTAATTCTTGAGATATCAAGGCATCTTGACTTCTCCTTGCAGCGCTATTAGTTTGCATCAGGAAAAGTACATTCACAACCAACTTCAAATCGGGGGCTTCCATGACATCGCAAATCGTTGTAATCAATCAGTGTGGCATTGCCATCGCATCAGACACGTTGACCACGAATTCTGGTTATCACGGCCAAGTAAAGACGATTCCGAGTAATACCAAGATTCACCAATTGGGTGAGGAGCACCTAGTCGCCATTCTGCACAGCGGCAATGTCTTCTTAGGCAACGTCCAGTGGGAAACACTCGTACGGGAATGGTCGCTTAGCCTGAACCATCGTTTCGACCACCTGGGCGATTACATCGTCAACTTTGAAGAATGGATTGCCGCGAATGCGCCCGTTTTCAAATTTGACGAGGCCATGATGTTGTTCACAACGGTCTGCAATGAATTCAGCGATGTGTTCGGCATGGCCGATGGTTCGCTAGCCGTTACGCTGCGAAACAAGGCGGCTGATCCGACCTCGTCAACCGACAAGGAATTCGACGAGGCAGTGTGTGCTGCGCTCGATTCCTATATCGCCTACGCGTTTGGTCGCCCACCGTATGGGGACCTCACCCCCGACATTGTCGCTCAGGCCCTGGAGGCCAACAAAGTCGACATCCTGGGTGACTTCATCGAACACGCCAAGCAATTCGGCACCTTTGAATTTGGTAAAAGCGTGGCGAAGAAATTAGAAGAGTTTGCTTGCCAACTACTCATTCGATTCGTTCCCACCAGCAATAGCATCAAGCTCAATTTTGTCGGTTTCGGGAAAAACGACATTTTGGGTCAGCGCATTGAGGTCACTATTCGGAACTTCTACCTGGGACACATCCGGATGAATGTCGAATCCTACGGAACCGACAACCCCGGGGACTACCCAATGATCGGCAAGATTGCCCAGAGTGACGCAATCGGTGCCTTTATTCAAGGAGTTGATGGCTATTCACGAGACATGTTCAGCTCCGTGGCGCTTGAAATTGTTGACGGCATCACGGCCCTTAGCGATGAACACAAAGAGGAGTTTCGCACCAAGTTTTCCGAACGCACGGGCGACATTCTGCGCACGCAATTCACCCAACCCCTTCTGGACACCCTCTCGACCCTTGGTATTACTGGCATGACCCGCTTCGCCGAAATGATGATTCGATTCCAGTGCTTGCGCGCAGCGTCAATCGCGGGCGAGGCCACCGTCGGCGGCTTTGTCGAGTCACTGAACATCACGCGAGACCGTGGCATTGACTGGCACGAGAGGATGACGCTGGACAGCCATCCTATCGAGACCGCTTCCCACGTCTTCGCCTAGAACTTGGCCCGTCCATTTCACCCCTAGTGGTGAAATGGACGGGCCAATGCTTTTAGCGTCTCTTTGGTCGTCGCGCGGAACAACGACGCTGTCTCATGTGGAAATCTGATCGTTACGGTGGGCTACTTGGATGGTGCAGTGGGTAATACCAAAACGCCGTTTGGCGAACTCCTCAATTTCGCGTTGAAGTCGGTGACACCGAGCTTCGTCGGCCATCACGACACGAACACTCATGGTCGTGATATCGCTATTGATATTCCAAACGTGTAGGTCAAGAACCTCCTCGACCTCGGGCAATCCGGTGATGTACTCCCCCAACATCGAGAGGTTCACCGAAGCGGGAGCCTTCTCGAGGAGAATCCATCCGGTCTGCTTCAACGACGCGATGCCGTGCTTTAGGAGTGAGGCTACGACGAGGAGCGAGGCCAGGGCATCGACACGGGTCCAACCAGTGAGCCAAATGACCGCTCCCCCAGCGATGGTCGCCAGCACCCCGTAGAGGTCGGTCAACGCGTGACGAAACGCCCCATCGACCCCCAGACTCTTTCGGCCCTCGTGCTCGTGCTTTTCCTCCTCGTTGGCACTTTCGAGAGACCACAGGACAAGTGCGCTAATAGGCAAACTGGACAGAGCCGTAAAGAGGACGTCGGGGCCGCTCACGTGTTCAGGATGAATAAGGCGAACGATGGAACCGTAGCCAAGCAGCGCAGCAAGCACGAAGAACAGTAGTCCGTTCCATTCTGCGAATCTGACTTCGTATCGCTTAAAGCCGAAAGTAGCCTGCCCCCGAGCCGGCTGATTTCTCCTGGCGAGTACGTAGATACTCCCGAATGACACTGCAGCGTCAATGCTCATGTGAAGTGCATCTGAAACCAATGCCATCGAGTTGGCGATAAAAATTCCAACCCCGCCCATTATGAGCATGTACAGGACTTGAAGAGCCCCCGCCAACCAAAGCTTTCGGGTGCTCGTGCCTTCCTCGGCGATCAAGCCGTGGTGATGGTGGTGCCCCTCCTCGTGGTGATGGTCATCATGAAAATTATGGGAATGAAATGAAGGGGGAACGGCCATAATGCCTCCAAGTTTGAAGTGGCTTCTGATGAGGAATTCTATTTCTTCACGTTGTTCGTGACGCTGCTCTAACTCGGACACCTCTCGCCCTAATCCAATATTGGAAAGGAGCAGCACAACACGTCAGGAAACTGATTTCGAACAGCAAACTCTTGCCTAACGCTCGCAGTCTCGTCTTGGACGACACCAGACCACATAATATACGTCGCCACCATTTTGTTAGCAAAAAGATACAATGTTGCATGAGAAATTTCATGCATTCATCAGCATTTCATCGAGCTTCGAGGGTGAAACTAACGAAAATGGGGTTGAGCTTCATCGGAAGCAGTATTGCTACCGCTGCTGTCGGACTCCTGCTGTCACAAGTATTTTTGCCATCTATCGCCAAGCCGACCCTCATTGTCTGCACCTCGCTGTTCGTCCTCACGGTGTTTTATTTTGTTTTGCGTGTTATTTACGACAGTTGGCGGATTCGATACATCGCTTTCTTTTCGGAGGGTACGCAGGGCGCAACCTTCTACGAAACATTTTTCGAGCACCTCATTCGCGAAGCGCATGGTCACAGCTCCAACTCAAAATACGAATATGTGATTTTTCCGTGGATCGCTGACCAGGGCCATGGCAAAGCCAAACTCGGCAGCCTCCGCCGCATTAACCATTCTGGAATGATTGTGTGGGCCGATCAAGGGATTGAAGTTAAGGATTTAGTAGCCCACAAGGTGCACTCCGTACTCCTTGATTCGATATCGAGCCAAGAGGGGCTCCCCCAACATTTCATGACCATTCGCGTGAACCATGAGGTTGGAGGAAAAAGTGCGGGCGAAGCGGCTGTTAAGTACCTTGAGCCTCTTTACAAAGAGAAATCTGTTGATCCCTGCATTATGGTTCTTACCGGTCGCACATCTGATCGCTATTCCCAACATCCAACCAAGGCGTTCTGCGAAGTAATGAGGATCAAATGGGGAAATGTCCAGATTTCTAATGCGTCCTTCGACCTGCTTTCCAGCCGTGATGAGGCGCGAACATTCGTCTATACGGAACTCAAGAATCTCTCGAATCGGCAGGGAGCGGGCAAGAATCGACTCCCCGATTTAATCTTCGCCGCGAGTGACGACATGGCCCTCGGTGCCAGGGAAGCGCTTCGGCAGTACCAAGAAGAGGGTCGCTTAAGAGGCCTTTGTGAGGACTACTTCACCGAGGAGAACGGGGGCGAGCGAGTACCGCAGATCATTGGTTACGGCGGCACCCTTGAAATGTTCGACCTTCTCCGTTCCGATGAAGAGATCTACCTACTCGCCACGGTCAACTCCAAAGTTGAGGAACAGGCAAAAAACGCTTGGCGTGCTCTAACGGGACTTCTTGAAGGCGTCCGCTACAGAGTGCCGGAGATTGAAATGGAACTAAAACCCCGAGGTTGGGCCTACCACCAAACGCATTAGAGTGCCAAACTCGATGCAACACCTTTTGATTTGAGATCAGCCCAACGCGATGCGGCCCTACATAGACCTCAAAATTCGAGCCTAGACATTGCTTCAGCAAAGACCTCCCGAGGTCGAGCTAGGGAAATTCGAATAAAGGGTGGTGCATCTGGATTTCTCGATTGGAACGAGACTCCTGAGGCAACCGCGACACCATTGCCAAGACTCCTTCGGCGAAAGTCGGCGCTATGAGCATCTGACGAGAGCAACAGGCTGGCAAAAGTGCCGCCCACCGGTCGAAGCGCGACGAACTCAACGTGCCGCTCATCCAAGAACTCCAAATTTGCAACGGTCTCGCGGTGAAGCCGGTCAATCAATTCATTCGCGAGAGGATGTGACAAAAAGTAGGAAAAGAATGAAACATTCCTTGGTGATGGTGATACTTGAATTGTCTCCAGCGAATGCCGAACCGCTCGAAAGAGCTCTTCATTTGACGCCGCCAAGAGTCCAAACTTGTCCCCGTTTAAATTGAACGTTTTACCGGTATCCCAAATAGCCAACCACTCACACGGGAAGTCCGACTCATGAAAAATAAGGTCAGTCTGCATTGAATCATGAATTCCCGCCAAAGCGAAGCAATGGTCCACGATGAGGCAACCGCCCTTGCCCGCAATTACTTCACCAAGACGCCTCAAAGTAGCCGAGTCAACCACCTCACCAAGAGGATTACTGGGTGAATCGAAGAGCACGACTGGGAGCAAGTCGGAGTGGCTGCCGACAGCCTCTTTAAAGGCCAGAGATACAGCATCAGGCAAATTGAAATCAGAGCCGAACGAAAGTCGGTCAATCACTACATAGTCAATTCCGTGCTCATGGAGCATCGAACGATAGATGTCGATGCTTGGCTCAATCAAAACAAAGATCGGCCTCTTGTGCCTTTGAGTCGACAATTGTTGCATCGCAACGACGGCCCGTTGAATCGCAATGGAGCCGCTGAAAGTAATTTCCATGCGGCTGGAAATGATCCCAGGGGCCCGAAGGAGTTGGGTCACTGCTAAAAGAAGTAGCTGAAGTTCATCGGACTCCCCACCCACTCTGCCCAAACGCTCTCCGCCGAGCAGTGATTGACCAGACCATAGGGCTAGATGAGCTTCGATATCGCGAAACAACGCAAAGGACGGATACCCTATTGACAAGTCGTAGACCGCCGACTTGAGGCTTTCGCGTTGCTCTGACGTGAGGATATTGAAGGTCACGGCTGGCACTTTCTTACTGAAGGTGGCGCGGCCCCTTCGTCTTTCGCATAATGAACTCTTGCTGCCCCAGAATATTGAAATCTTCTAAGAGTCCGACCTGGCAATATCCCAGCCGCTCGTACAATCTTTTGGCCCTTCCATTGATGTCTGATACTAGCAGATAGTAATTAATAGCATCAGGGTAGAGGGCAGTTTCGAAATACTGCATGAATGCGGTGCCCACCCCATTACCTCGAGCGCCCTCCGAGACGCAGAGGTACTCGACCATCGGCTCTTCCGCAAAACCACCTGGCAACACGGCCATAAAGGCAACGATTTCTTCGCTCTCCATTTCAACGAAAACACGAACCCGCTGTTCGGGCTTCAGTGTTTCGAGACATTCTTCGAGGGTAAATAGGAGCTGATTCCACGGAGTCGACGACATCATAAGTTCCGCGCACTTGAGGATAATCTTCTCGTCCGTGGTTTCGCTTGGTTTGAAAGTAGCCGTCACAATTTTCCGTTCTTCCCTACGAGGGACGTCAAATAACAATATAGGGTTCGTCGCCATTGTCGTCTATCAACAAAGGCTTCAAGATCGGACTTATGCAGACGTCCGGCTCAATCCAATAGGTATTACGACCCAAATTTTTGAGAGAATTGCCATCATCACCCGCTTCGGTCGCCGTCAGCGCGCCCTCGGTCGCTTCGTCGTTCGGTGTTGACTTCTCCACCTTTGGCCCAAATCTCCGATTCATCCAGGCAGAGCTTGACTTACCGCTCCTTGCCTTCCTGAAAGACCCGGATGAGCGCAACTCCTCCATCACTCGCAAGGCAGATTCCGCTTGCTCTTCTTGATAAACATCGACAGTGCCGATGAGCCACTCATTGCCGTCCCTAGCTTCGCGTTCGAAGTCCTTTGATCGGTCGTATCCAATGACCCGCGGCCCCATGTGCTCGAATGCTTCATATTTGAAGTCTTCGGTTTCACGTTGTTCGAATCCATTGTGTAGCTTTCGGATGCGTTGGTACAACTTCCTTCGAGGGTCTTGTTCGTTCGAATCACTTTCAGGTTGAATTAGAAAATTTGCATCATTGAACATCTCTTCAAGAGTCTGAGCGGCGCCGAGGGCGACATCGTCATTGACACAAAAAATCAAGTCGAACTTAGACAGCCACGGGAAGTCCTGCTTTCCAAGCGACATTTTCAGTACTTCTTTCGCTCGAATTTGGTTGTAGTGAGTACCGCCCAAGGTGACGAAGTTCACCCTGTACTTCACGCTGTTCAAGGAAGCCATTAGGTTGTTGCGAAATGAGACCACTCGTTTTTGGTCCCACATGTAGTCCCTCGACGTCATTCCGTCGGCAACGACTTTGTCGTGAGCCTCAAGAATAAGGACATTGAACTCAAAGTCTTTGGAATCCCCTGGAGTCAAGATCTTGGTCAAATAATCGAACGCCAAACGGGCTGCACGCCTACCACCAACCTCCTCATTCGAACCAATGAAGTCAAGTGCGGGGTAACCGCGATCGTTCCCGCGGTTGCGGTCCATATTCATATCGAGGAGCACCAGATTGCCGTCAAATACTCGGTGATATCGAAGCAGCATGTTTTTAGTGGCTTCATCGTCGGGATTGGCCACAATCACAAACACGCCATCAAAGATTTTTCGCCCCATTCCTCGGAGCTCTTCCAACCGCTGTAATGCACGTCCCTTACCCTGGTCGCCAACGCCAACAAATGACTTTTCAGCAAACTCGGCCGTGATGTAGACCGTCGCCTGGCGATCCGGACTCCGACCCTTTTGACTCAGATTAAAGACCCAGCCCAGATAGAAGGACTCGTCACCTGATGACGGCATTTGAATCAGATAATTTGCGATCTCCTCTCGTTTCTCGTCGGCTCTCGAGGAAAGTCGATCTTGAAGCCATAAAGTCCAAAAATAGAAAAAGGCGACCAAGGTCGCGATGGCAGCCAAGAGAAAACCTACGTATCGCCAATCAGATGAATTAATCCAAAGCCAAACTTGTGATCCGACTGAAACAAGAGCGGTGGAGGCGATCAGGATATTCCATGCCTGAGTCTGCATTAATCGAGCAGCTGAAATTTTTCTGTTTGATTTTCTGTTGGTCACTTAGTCTCTCCTTCATCGAGGTGCTGCAACGCTCGCTGCGTCGAATCGCGACCAAGTATGAATCCATCGGCTCCATAGCCAACATGGTCGATCACAGCTTTCAACAGAATTTTTCGTCGACTTCTCACAAGGCCTCGTCATTAGCGAGCACTTCAATCAATTTATCAACTGCCTTGCGCGTTGCGCCATAGCCGATGGTCCATCCGTGTGCGCCATGGCCAAAATTATCCACAATCATTTTGAGCCCGACTGATCGAGTGCCGAATACTGGTCCAATTTCACGAAATGGCCGCACACCAGTATTGACTTGCGACACTTCGTTGATCGGAGCCGAGGGTACATCGAAGCCCATAGCTTCGGCCAGAATTGGGTACGTTTCAGTGGCGAACTTCTTTGTTAGTTCCCATTCAGTGGTGGTCGGCAAAGTACGTAGATCACTCCGGTCAGAGCGCCCATGGCCGACCCAGGTCGACTTAACTTCACTTAAGAAATACGAGCCCAGGTAGAACCCCTCTGCGTGGCGAAAGACTGCGTGATGCCCACTCGCGACGCCGAAATAGGGAGGATCGTTAGCCATAGGAATAAAGTGCGATTGCCCACGAATCGGGTACATCTCAGTACCAACCTCGGGAAAAAGAAAGCGAGAAAAAATGCCAAGGCAATTGACGAGGTAGCGCTCCGCAATGCTCTCAAGGTCCGCCAAGGTTTCAAAATGCTTTCGCTCAAACCGCACGCCTCGCTGGCGAAGAACTCCTTCGAGATACGGCAGGAACTTCTGCGTGTTGACCATGTCTGCATCAAAATTGATTGCAAACGTCACATCATCGAATGCGTCTGGCTCGTTTTCTACACGGATCGATTCGTTTAGGTAGCGCTTCCTAATCTCGGTAAAGCTCAATTGTTCGAGACGGCTTGCGGGGAAACCCTTTTCGAGGACCTCTCGCCCATCCTTGTCGACATACCCAAATTCAAAACTGGGCATCACCGACATGAAGTCACCGTCGTCATTTAGTTCACGAAACTTCTCGAGCGTCTCTCGGTACCATCGGAGGGACTCCTCGAAGAGTTCGGGGTGATCTTCGAGGCTCCACGGGAATAAGGGCGTAACAACGGCCACCGCTGAAGCGCTCGTCGTGGCCGTGCTAGGAGCGTCGGCATAAACGACAACGTCGAATCCCCGTTCGGTAAGGTCGAACGCAGTCCACAGCCCGATGATCCCCGCCCCAAGTACCGCGATTCTCACAGCGCCTCTAATTCGAGTCCGTAGCGTTTATTCAGTTCAACTACGGTGTTCGCGGCGAACTCCGCGACATTTTCCGGCGTCACACGCTCAGTAACGAAGCCCAAAATTTGTTCCTGTGCGGCGAGTGCTTTTTCCGTCGGTTCGACAACACCACTTTCGACGTGCTGCGTGCCGTCAAAGCGTTGCGCGAGCATCATCACTGCCACGGCTTGCTCCTTTGAAACGGTGGTGGGGAGATCCAGGTCGACCACTCCCGATTCGTCGATGGTCACGGGGTACCCCCCAGGAAGTCCGAGAGCGCCCGGGGCATGGAACGACCCACCAGTACCATCCATCAATGCGGCGAGAACCGTGGATGCCGATCCCACCGTTACTGCCTGGCCCTCAACACCTCGCTGTCGAAGTGCGTGGCGGCGAAGTACTCGGAATGGCTCCGGCGACGGCCCCTCGACAAGGAGGGAGCGCTCACCCGACGTGACCTCTAAAAAGTAGGGGGCGGGCGTCTCCTCGTCAGTAGAAGGCCCATTCAGACTCGTGAAGTGGTGACCAACACATTTGACAACAACTGACTGCGGCTCGACACGCCACTGGGCGGCATACGCCAAGCGCATACCGGGAATGATGTTGCTGATGTTGCCGATGCCGAGAAGCGGTGCACCATCAGTGTTCGACAAAAAAGCGTTCGTCATATCGGGATAACAACCGTTGACAAACGGTGCCTTGCTGCCGGCCATGGCGAGGGCTTGGGACAAGAGTTGCGGTAGGACAATGTCGGTGGCGGCCCACATGCCCGGGCCGGCATCGGACGCCACCCTCGCCAACACTGGGGGAATTTCGTCGATGCGCCACCATGGAAAGGGCGTGGTCGCATTGAAAACCAAATCTGGGGAGGTCTCCGCAATGAGATTTGCCATTCGCTCCGTGTCGTGCAGATTCACGCGGTGGTAGGCAACATTGGGATATCGCCCCCACTGCGACCAAACATACCGAGAGAGATTTAGTCTCGATTCAGCGGCAACCTGATTGCGAGACACCACAACGAAGCGCCAGTCAGGGAAAAGGGGAGCCAATTGATCAAGTACCGCTGCGCCGAGACGCCCGTACCCAACGATCAAAAGCGTTTTCATCAACGAAGTTATTCAGTGAAGATATTCGTCGGTGCGCCCGCGATGAATCCCAATACGTTCGACACCCATGTCTCACGAAGCGTATCCATTGATTCGTCGGAGTTCCACGCATTTCCCGGAGGGAAGTGAACCTGCTCCAGAGTTCCCAGAGGGCCCGCCAACGAGTCAGCGTTTCGGTCCAGCGAGTATGCGGTGACCCGTCCGTCGGCAATCGCCTCGGCCATTGCCGCTTCGTCAACGAGCGCTCGGTTGGCGAGGTTGATTACGATGGCGTCCTTGGCGTGCGCCAAGGCCTCCGCACCGATAATGCCAACGTTCGCGTCCGACCCGCTCTTCACGGTCTTCAGCGAAACGACAATCACGTCGGATCGGTCAAATACCTCAGGAATGCTGACCAGTTCAACACCATCGCGAGGCGATCGGTTCCAACCGATGACGTTCATATTGAGACCACGGGCCAGGGATGCGACGGTTGAGCCAATGCTGCCGAGTCCAATCACCCCAATCGTCCGACCGTGTAGGTTGATTCCCTTGCGCCCGACCACGTCACGACCCTTGATTTCATCAACGTAGGCCATGTGACGCTGGCGCGAGTGCAGCAAGATTTCTGCCATAACCGATTCCGCCACACTCTGACTGGAATAGTGGGGAATGTTCATGAACACCAAGCCCCGCTCGAGCGCCGAGGAGGGTGAGGACCAATCGATGCCCGTCATGTCGAACGACACGGCCTTGAGCGAGGCTAACTCTGAGCGATGCCAGAACTCGGCAGAAAGCTCACCGCAACCATTGACTACCACATCGAAGTTCAACATCAGAACGTCCGCCTCGGCGGCGAGTTCGGCGAGCGAGTCCTCAGTGACGCTGTCGATTTCGACGTACGTCACATCAGTTGCCGCCCGCAGGCGAGCCAAATCGTCCTCAAAAATCATTCCTGGAATAGTGACTACGACTGTCTTCATGTTCCCCTACTTTGCCGAATGCTACGAGGCAATAGTACAGTAGAAATGCACCATGTTCGTATCAAGTAGAGATTGAGGCATCGTAGTATGGCGATACCCGCGGCTGTCCTGCTCGACTTTGACGGCACAATGGTCAATTCCGAAACCCTCGGTCGCGAGGTTGAATTGACCCTGTTGCGGAGTTACGGCATTGTCATTGAGCCCGACGAGTTCTCACGTCGTTACCAAAACATGTCGCTTGTGGCATTTGGCGAGGAACTCAGCCAACTAACCGGAGAGACTCGCGACTGGGTGGTCGAACTGAATGCCGCCTACGAGTCGCTGATGCGTCACCAGCTCCGGCCGCATGACGACGTGATGGCCATTGTGGATGCCCTGGATCAGCGTCGATGTATTGTCACTAACTCACCTCGGGACTTCCTACTTCGCAAGATGGCATGGGCAGATCTGCCGCTCGAGTGGGCCGCGCGCGCGGTTACCAGTGACGAAGTCTCTAAGGTCAAACCCGATCCCGAACCCTACCTACGGGCGCTCGACATCATGGGCGTGACCGCCAATGATGCGTTGGCCGTCGAAGACACCACCCATGGCATTCTGTCGGCGCTCGCCGCGGGGCTCACCACCTACGGTTTTGCCGGTGGCATCGAGTCTGCGGCTTCACTTCGGGAAAGTGGCGTGCAAGTGGTAGAACATTGGTCCGCATTCCGAACTATTTTTTGGTGAGCACTACCCCGATTGACGCTGAAAACTGCTCCTACAGCACCTCACCGAGCTGTGCCTTCATGAGGTGCTCGAGCTTCTCGGGGTAAGCATTGGGCGTACCATCTTCTACTTCGCTTGCCGCTGCAAATTTTTCCGCAATGCGGACATAGGTCGAAGCGTATAGTGACGCCAGCTCGTGGGCGCGAGGGTCGCTGTGCGAAGAAAGTTGACGGACGAGGTTCGACAGTTGCGACACAGGAACAGCTTCTTTCCATTCGAGCGAGGTGCTGCTTTTGAACGCCTCCTTCACCTCGCCACTGTTTATGTTCTTCCGTAGAGACTCCGCGAGGATGATTCGCACATCTGATGCAATCATCTCTCCAACTTCTTCCAGTGGCACTCCGAGCAGTTCGGCAATCGTGACTTGGCGCTCCCTAGCTAGGTCGCTCCCCGAAGCGGGTTGCGGTGTGCCACCAAGCCCCTTGACCACTTCGGATAACGGTTTTGCCGAGATAACCAGTGCTGAATCTTCCAACTTGACGGACTTGACTGCCGCTGAGCCAACAGTCGTCGCAATATCTGTCACTATCTTTCGAACAGACAACGAAGGATCAGCCGACTTGCGAGTCTTAATCTCAGCCTTCAAGGTTTTCGCTGTGAACATCGCAATGGGCTTAACAACTTTTTGGGCTACATGTCGAATGATGTGTTCGTGCATGAACCAAATATATAGGATTGCCAAAAATTTTCGAGTGAATCACCCTCCCAAATTTTGGAAACGCCAATCTTAGGTGATCGCCCCTGCATTGACTCTGTGCATTTCATGAAAAAGAAAACGTACCGGTAGACCAACGCTTGCAATTGGATTACACGTGTTGGGTGGCGAGGCGCACCACGTCGCCCAAATGTACCGAAATTACCGTTTAACTATCAAAATCCCGAGCCACACCCTTGGCAAAACTTCTGCCCAGGCAGTCGCAATTTGCCGCAGCTCGAACAATAGCCACCGTCAGTAACCGTGAGAGCCTCAGCCTCGTAGCTGGCAGAGTGAATTTGTGACAGGTCGAACAGTGCTTTCGACGGTCTTGTGGCGAGGAACAAAACTATGAACCATCCCAAATAGGGAATCAGGTTGAGCAGGCACAGCCAAGGACTGAAACCCGCGTCACGCAGGCGTCGGCACTGCACGCTCAGAGCTGGCAATAAAAAGCCAATCTCGATCAATACTCCCACGATGGCCAACCCCGGGCTTTTCGCCACGAGGTCAATTGATCCAATGGCTATCCCCACGCAGAGCCCAAAGAGGTTGAACCACCAAAACTCAGACCGACTGGCCACCCCAGTGAAGGTTGCGTACTTCGAGAGACAGGTCTTAATTGCTTGGCCGAAAGTCATGGTTTTAAATCTAACAAGTAGCGCACCTTACATGCGTCATAGGCGAATCCCAAACTGTGAACTGTATGCAACCATCGGACTACGCGGTGTTCTTCAACGCAGTTATAACTCGGGTGTGAAAGAAGTACGTCCGGTCTTCTGGTCCCAGGCAAATTCTTAGGACTAGCGCCGATGAATCACGTGCACCTCTTCGAGGCGACGGAGTTCCATCAAAATGATGGCCAAGTTGCGGCCCAGCTGCTCGACATCGTCCCCGGCCGAGGCGGACACGGAACCACTGGCTGGCTCCAATCTCAATCAGGAGAGTGGCGTTCCTACATCACACACGGCACCATGGAACTCTCGTCTGCCTACCAGAAGGTCCTCCTCGGCGAACTCCCCGACGTCACCTTGGTCGCCGACCTGTTCCATGTGGTGAAGCTCGCCACGTCCAAGCTCGATGAGGTACGCCGTCGAGTCCAGAACGAGACATTTGACCATCGAGGTCGCAAGGGCGACCCGCTCTATCGGAGTCGACGGATGCTGACTAGGGCCGAGGAGCGCCTGAGCGAAGACAGCAGAACCAGGCTGGTCAACCTGCTCGAAGCCGAATGGCGAGGTCGCCACCGCCTGGCACGCCAAGGAGGCCGTACGGGAGTTCTGCAGCCACCAGGCCCAACGTCTGGCACTTCGCTGGCTCGACGAGTTCAGCGCTGACCTGGCCGACGGGAAGCGGCCGCCTGAGGTCAGATCGCTCGGACAGACCCTCAAGCGCTGCCGCTCTGAGATGACCGCCTGGCATGCGTGTCACTTAACGAATGGCCCGACCGAATCGATGAACAGCCTCGTCAAGCGAGTCAAGCGGGTGGCGTTCGGACTCCGGTCCTCCACGAACTATCGAATCTGAGTTGCTTTACACCGGCAAGCCCGACTGGGATCTACTCGCAACGATCACACCACGCTGAAGTCCGCAGTACCACTAATGCGGCTCGCTTTGTCGGGCGGCGAGGGCGGCGCAAAACTCGAGGATGATGCGAGTTTTGCCCCAACTGGGACAGAATACGGTAATGATCTGCCAAGTCTGGCCCCCACGGCCAACATCATCGAAGACCTCGACTAGGTCGGAGACATTGCGCTTCCGTTCGTCGCCTACCAAGACCCTAAGCAGTTAGCGGCGATGTGAATATTATTTAGCCCACCCGAAACACGAGAAGCTCCACTCTTGGTGCAGCTGCCACTGGCCGATTTCATTAAGGTTCGCCATGCATTCGGGCCGAGTGGATTGCCACATGACCTAAATTGCATCAAAACCTTCTTCTACAACTTCGCCATCACTGAGAGCGCTCACGGATGCCTCATCGAGGAGGTTAGGCTCGCTGGGCGAGTGACTCTCTTCGGGACCGGGGGATGTCTCGTCAGGACTTTCCGATGGAATAGTGGCACCATCGTTGGCCTCATTCACATTACCGACAACGCCTTCAGCCGCAGCACTGTGATCTGTTGATGAAAACCCTATGGGGTCATCTTCACTCACGGCATCAGAACCGGCGCCGCGTGGCTCTTCAGCGACTGGCGTCGTGTGCACCCAGTCCAAGCTAACCCTGCTTTCGACCCCCATGTCAACGCCCAGTTCGACTCCCGTTTGAGGAATGGTGTTCGCCAACTGTGACACGTGAATTTTGTTCGAAAACTGGAGGACGTTGCACAACATCCATGCCATGTCGTTCGATGCCATGAGGGTCGGAGCGGATGCACTTTCCGAAGTCAGTGGTCCCCCTCCGAGCGCCTCTTTCAGGCTGGGGCTCTGCTGCAGTTTCTTCGAGTCGAAAAGAACGTCAGGAAACGCCCCCAGTAAACGAATCGGAGAGAAGAAGCCCTCGACACTGGGCGCGGCTGGAATAGCGTGGGGTAACACAATTTTCTCCCCATCATCGTCAGTCCCCTGCGGCTGACGAGTCACCACCTGTTCGACCAACGAACCTTCGGATTTGAAGTCCAACTTGCCCAAAATAAGGTCGGCACGTTTCCACAGATCACCCTGCGAGGCATCGCCCTTCACATACTGCTGAAGCCACCCGAGGAGCTGGTTCCGCAGATTTTCATTGACGTCCTGACCCGGGTCATTCTCGGGGGTTAATTGTGAGAGAGTGCCACTGTCGGTCGGTCGAACATCCGACAAGAACTTCTCACGGAGTTCTCCGAATCGATGGGTGAGCCAGCCGGCAGTGAAGAGACTGCGCTTGAAGGTCTCTTGGATAAGTCGTTCGCCGCGCGTACCGAGAACCGCATCCCCAACCAGGAAACTCTGCGGACGATCAACGACCAGGTCGCCCCGGTCACTGCTACTCGACGTCATTGCAGCCCATGGCTGTAGCACTACCGTCTGCAACACTTCTTGCCATATTGCGAATTCGTTCAGCCGACGAGTAAATCGCTGCACTTCACCCTGGTGCACGGAAATTCGCAGGATGGCGTTGAGCCGATGGCGCATGGCGCGCTCGTACTCCTCCATACGTCGGTCCCACGCCCGTTGCGCAATCCAGAGCTCACGAATGAGTTCAAGGATCGTAATCACCACAAAATAGGTGATTGACGCCACCGCCACGAGAGGTCCAAAAATGCTGCCAAAGAAGAGGCCGGCCGTTGTGGCAACGAGGCCAGTCAGAAAGTTCACCGACAAAATGCGAGCGAAACTCTGGCGAAGGTCTGTACTGTTCACGGCCAAACAGTCGTACTGCGACTTTGGCCGACGGAAGAACCGCAAGAAACGCTTGAATCCCTTGGGTTCCTCACGCGGCGTCGTTGGTGACTGAATCTCCAAAATTTTGCGGTTACTGCTATTGAGCGCCTGTCGCGCATTGGCGAGGTTTTTTTCGGCGTCAGCAACCCGCTGCTGCATGAGTTGCTCGACCTGGGCGAGAAAACTTGGAGTCTCCCCCCGAATGACGGGACCCTCCGCCACCGAATCCGAGTCACCCGGCGTCGGGGTCTCGAGAACAAATTCGCCTTCCTCGGACACCGGCACATCGGGTCGGCCAACCACGGTGTAGCGACTGAGCACTACGGGGTAGTGATCGCTGTCGTGGGCGGGTAGCGCCTCCTCCCAGCCCTCGATTGTGAGCCTTGACCCATCGATCAAGGAGAAGCTCGTCGCCCACAAGTTGGTCCACAGTTCTCCGTTTGCCCCATCTTCAATGAACGCAGAGAAATTAACCTCTTCAGCCGGAAGGCTGATCGGCGCCTTTTCGTCAAAGTCCTCCCACCGCTTCATCTCAATGCCAGGGAGTTGCTCGAACTTCTTCGCAACCGCGTTATACGCCTTGGCCCGCAGCGCCTCCATGGCCTCGGAGCGAAGGCGCCTCGGAGCGGATTCGATGAAGTGCCCGATGAGCGCCAGGACGACGCCGAGATTCAACTTTTGATTCGGCGGATCGACGAGTAGGTGTTGTGACAAATCCTGCGGCGTCAGTGCGGCCTGCCTCCCGACGAATACTTGCGCCAACTTTGGCAGCACCGCGTCGAAGTTGACGCGGTCGTAGGTGCCGGTGGGTCTAGGCACATTGCCATCTTCAAATTCGAGTGCCCCCACAATGACGTCGCGAAGTTCGGGGAATACCACCATGCGGGTATACGCACGCGCGAGGAACAACTCCCCCACTGCACCGCCACCCTTCAAGAGGTCTTCGACGTCATCACCCTCTCTACATGTCACCCACAGTCGACCCACAGTAACGACAGCGTGGGTGGCCCGAGAAGGTAAGGAGTGTGGAAATGGGGTCGACCAGAGGGCGGGATCGCTCCGGTCCTCGGCAGCCCACACCACCACACGTCCCTCCAGATGCTCGACCCACGAGACATCCTGATTGACAGTTTCTGGCACCACAAGGCTGACCACCGGTCGAACCTGTTTGTTGTCAGTAAGGAGCGACATGCGGCCCTTGATTTTTTCGAGCAGCGCATTTGGCGACAGCAACGGCTCAGTGGGACCGACCACGTTCAAGATATTGACGTCGCCCGAAACGCCAGCTACGAGAAACTCAAGGTTTCCCTCGATGCGCTCCCCTCGTCGAATCAAGGAAAAATGAAGCTCACCCTCGACGTCACCGCACCACAAAAACTCGTGCAGCAGACCCTCATCGCTCCACGACTGCAGTGTGACCAGCACCTGCGAGCCGAGTTCAGCATTTTGCGCGACGACGATCAGCATTAGTCGTGCAGGCTCGTTTCATTGGTAGGACCAGCATCAACGCTCACGACCGACTGAATCTCCAGAAGGGCAGCCTTTAACACCTCACGCATTTCCCATCGAGGGGTGAACAGGGTGATGTCGGATGGTGAGGCCCATGAGGGAATCTTCGCCTGGTCAATCTCATTGATACGTGACGTGACGTACTCAAGCAGAAACGACTTTCGTGCATCAGCCGTTGCGTCGGGCATGAAGCTGACGTTGAAGTCGTCGCAGATCTGGGTTGACCCACTTTGGATGACCGAGCGCACGATGCGACCGGCACTACGGCCAATTCGCGTGAGCCCCTTATACGCCTCAAGGTTCTCCTCGTCACCCGACGTCAGGGCGACCAACGCAAGGACATAGGACTCCATAATGAGCGAGATGGCATCCTTTTGCTCACCTTCACGAATCGGTGTTAGCAATCGCCCCGGCAGTCGGCAAAAGCCTGTCGCCGTCGGTACGGCGAGGGCGGCAGATTCTCCGTCGCGAACAAAACTATCAATAAGGTCGCTGGTAATAACATCAAGCGCCCGCAGGATATACCAGCCAACCACCATCTCCCTTTGAACATCGTCCGAAAGAGGAATGAACTGAGGCAGTGGCCGCGCACGACGGAACTTCCAAAAGTTGCTGTCCGCCTCTGACCATTGATCGAGAATCGGCCCCATGACCGAGTCCATCACCACAGGGTGAACGAAGGTGCCCAAGAAACGTGTGACGTTTACCGACTTACTACTGCCATTGGTATCAAACGCCTTTGCCGTGTTCACGCCAGCCTTCTCGAGGATGTTGAGAACTTGTCGACGATCATTCTCATATGCCGAAGAAAGCGGAATACTGCTGACTTCTGACGAATAACCAACATCACCATCATGGAACGACTGGTAGGCATTTCGGTTAAGCCGCACCATGGGGGTGGCAAATTCCATGGCCACCCCAAGCTTGGTGGTGAATTCTTGACGACGGGTGACCCCCTCGGAACCATCGAAATTCAAGTAGTCCCCGAGTGACTCATTGACGTAGGCCTGCATAACGCTTCTCGTTGCCATCCAAAGGCGGGCCGACGAAATCACCTCACCGAAATCGACGGAAAAGGAGAATGTCGCGGGTTTCGCGGCGTCCCTGTTCCAGGTATAGGTGCACTCGAGTGACACGAGTTCCGGGTTCGACTGATCACTCGGCCAGTAACGCGCCTTCGACGAACTGCCACCAAGGACCTCGGCTACGGCCAAATCCTTCACCGACTCGTACTTAGCTTTCTCCTCACTCGACTCCCCAGCGAAGCATTGCTCAATGATTTTTTCAAACTTCTGCTGAAAACCACCTTCACCAGTGACTGCACCCAACACCAACTCATTCGGAGCCGGTTCATGGGCTGACGTTACCTCGCCCTTGGTGAGCTTGGAGAAGCCGGTTCTGAACGTCGAATCCTTGCGGTGTAGCGACTTCATGCTCTCGGCGACATCGAGCACTTCGTTCCGCAACGGTGCGACCACCATCGCTGCAAACCCGCGGAGTAAGTCAACGCGCTTAGCAATCCAGCGCTTTTCCCAGACTGTGTGTTCGTCGGCAACGAGCCTCTCGAGGACCTGCTGCGGTCCGTTCGGTATGGTCGCCACCACTGCTTCGGCGTGACGACCAAAGAGTGCGGCGAGGCCCTTGGGCTTTGCCTGGGGACGATTCGGTTGACGTGCTGACCGCTGGGTGTTCGAAGGCGCCTTCGTCACCGACGCGCCGATTTCCTGGGCCTCGCCCTCTAGTTGCTCGCGAAGTGCATCCAGGTAGATAGCGGTAGCCGCGACGCCATCCTTCGCGATCGACCGAATGGTCGCCTCCATCAATCGATTGGTTGCAATCTCAATCCATTGCCGAGCGCCCTTTTCGAGTCCGACGTCAATACCCGCCACAAATCCGGTCGACTCCACTTTGTCATTAAATATCTTGACTAAAGCGCCAGCGACTCTTTCCGGCGCCGTCGATTCACCGGATCGAACTTGGTCGAAAGCGTGCTTGGCGAAATCCTCAATGTGCTTATCGATATCAAGGGCGCACAACTGCTCAATCTCGGTAGAAATCTGCTCTTCGCCCTTTTCGAGGAGGTTGCAGTCCTTGGCGAACAGTGTTGCAGGGGTTTCGAAACTCTGCGGATCCAGACTCTTTCTCTTTGCCGTCTCATCGTCCAGTTCCAGAACCTTCTCCATGACCATGCGAGACAATCGTTCAGCACCGTACTTGGCGAAGAGGCTTCGCCCAAGGGTGACGGTGGCAAAGCCAAAGGACCAGGCGGGCTGGGTCTCATTACCCGTGGCACCCTGCCACCGCAAGGAACGCAAGTCATTGGGCGACGAAGCCGAGGGGGTGTTAATAATCAGGTGCCCTCGGAAGTCAGTGCGAATAGTCGGATCAAGATGCAGTGCAACAATGCCGCGCGCCGTTGCGCGGTACACCTCGTTGCTGTCGCTCAGCGACAGCACGCCGTTGGACTTACCCTGAAAGAAGGTCTTCAGCGGTCCGCGCGGTATCGACAACTTCGGCGACGGCGACTTCGCCATTTGCAGAACGGCCTGCTCGGTAGATGAGATTGCCTGAGGACCATAGCTGACTGACATGAACTCACTCAGCGCCGCGAGCGAGTTCGGCACTGCTTGGGCGACATCCGACTGGTCGAGGCCGTCAAAGATGTCGGCGGCGTAGGCAATGCAGAGGTGCGATTCAAGACCAGGGTGATTGATAGACCGAAGGAGCAGTGAGACATCGAGATTCATACCCGAGCCGGAGCCACCCGCGTACGAAGTGATGACCCAAACGTCAACAATGTCACCACGATCAGTGTCGCCCAGTCGCAGATTCAGAGTTCCCATCTGCGCTCGGGCATCTGGTCCGTCCACGAGAGGAATGATGACCTTCTCCAGTCGGTCCTTCAGCATGCCGATGTTGTCGAGGAGCAGCACGCGACCGACGGCGCGCATCTGTCCGGCGCCTTCGTAGATGTCGCCCAACACGGAATCGGTCGAGGGCATCCATCCCGCGGAGACCTCAGGCTTCTTCTCGAGATCGTGCACGTAGTTGGGATACTTCTCTCCGTAGCGAGTGAGCGGAAAGTACGCATCACGGTCGCGCAGTCGAGTGGGTGAGACGCCGCTCGAGCGATCAGTCTCAGCTTCGTGAGGAACATCGACGACCAAGAATTGCCAACCGAGGGGCATCCCCTCGGTCCAACCGCTCTCGAGGAGACGCATTTCAAGTTCTGAGTAGATGTGATCGAGCGTCCGACCACCCGAACCACCTAGTCCGATGAATATTGCTCGTGACGCCATTGTTTTCTCCCTAACTCAAAGCTTGAAATGAACTATATACAACACATCTTGAACGTCGAGAAACGACTCAGTTACTCTTCGGTGTCCTGGGCCAGCATTTCGGTCGATATCGCGAAATTGTCCTCGATGGCCTTCAAGAAATTTTCGAAAACGAGAGCGAGGTCCGACCGGCGTGCATTCAATACCAGTGTCAGATCACCCTGCAAGAACGGTGGATCGGGTAGTTCGGAACGCGAAATCGTTTCGTTCCTCATCAACCGGTCAGTCGCCAACCGGTCGGGGACAAACATCCAAATGCCCACCACCTCCATCGTCGGTAGAGCGATCGGCTCACCGCCTGGAGAAGTACTCACCTCGCCGGTCTTGTCTCCGAGCAAGAACGGGAACCCGTTGGCACTCACCACCGAGGCGCTCGGCTGCCCGAAGAGCAACCGAAGAGACCCGAAGAAACCTCGATTGTCCACCGACAGAATCATGGATCCATCGGGGGTCGCATATTGGCGGTCTTGTACCAAGGGGACACTGCGAACGGGGTCTTTCGATTTGAACGCGGCCAGCGTTTCATCATCCCATCCACCAGTGGACAGGTCGATGAGCTTGCCCGTCGATGTCACGGTGACGAACGCCGAAAAATAGCTCAAAAACTCACCCTCTGGAATGAGGCGCCCGAAACGCTTATTGAATGCATACAGCACTCCAAGCAGAAGGAGAACGCCCAGGGCAATCAGCAAAATCGTCAACCCACTCGCTTTGGCGATGTTCAGCGGCTGGATAACAAACACTCGATTGGTCATCGTCACGGGAAGCCACTGACTCGATGGTCGACCACGCACTTCAAACGACGTGGCAATAGTGGCGTTCTCAGATATCAGGGTTCGCGGCTTTACCGAAACCGTCACGAGTTGCTCAGCGCCCGGGGCCACAGTGAGGCACGTGCCGTCATTCGCAAGCGAGGATGTTGTCTTGAATTTCAAGTGATTCGGCGTCTGGACGGACAGACCGCGAAAACGAATACATCCCGTCACGTTATTGGTGGCACGAATCGCGAAGGTAAACGTGACGGGCCTGCCTTGGGTGGAATGGGCACTTTGGTGCACGAGCGATACGGTGGGATAGTCCGCCGGCAGTGGTGCCGCTACCGAGGTCGTCGTGCCCACCGGAATCTGTTGTGCTCCCCCATTTACCATGATGAAGCCCGTGGTCGTAAGTTGCAACAGCGGTTCCGAAAAGTCATTCGTGAAGTTAAACGCCCATCGATCGTCGCCGCTCGGTGAAAGGTTAAGAAGTGTGCCGACGTTCGTCAGTACGCCAGCCGGTGCAATGCGAGCACTCACCCCCTGAACCGAGACGCCTCGCACGGGCAAGCCAGTCGTTGCGTTCACCAATTGCAGCGTGGCTGATTTATTTTGTGTTTGCACGAACGACGTGCCTGGCGAGACACGAAGCTCGAACGGCGAATGCATCTGCAGCCAGTACAACACCGGTCCTTGTTGCGCGTCTAGGAAGCGAACCTTCCAGAGACCCTTCGCCGCATGCGGCGTCATGTTTCCAGTGACGATCACCGAGTTGGCCGCCAGACTCTCGTAGTGAAGCGTGAGCCCCCCGATGACTACCGAGGGATTCGTCGGCGACAACTGCATACTGCCAACCCCGTTAGGGCCGGTGAACACTGTGTCCACCTCCGCCCCGATGGGACCAGCGGCGGTAAGCGTGAAACTGTCTTCGTTGGTATCGACCACAAATGAGAATGCGCTCGAGCAATGAGCAGCCATCCGGCAACTCACGATGGAGGGCGGATTGGCTGGTATTGAAGGATTCAAGATACCTTCAAAAGCGAAGAGCAGCTGCTGGGGATTCGCGACCCGGAAAAAGCCGCCGGTTGCCGCCGACATGGCACCATCACCACAATTGGTGACGACGTCATTCGCACCACCTTGAACGTAGGACTTGAGTTCTCGTGCGGCGGATGGTGTCATGCCACCAAAATCGCCTAGCCCCACGGCGAACGTGAAGACTCCGTTGCGAGCCAAGGTAACCGCCGGACTCGTGGATGCACACATCTGTTGTACTTGCGATGCCAGCGAGGTGCCCGTACCAAGGTCGATCTGTCCGTCGGTAAACCAGACCACGGCGGAGCACGACTGCACACCCGACTGTTCGGCTTGCGAAATGAGATTCCAGGCTTGATGGAGGCCGGCGATAAAATTAGTGTGCCCACCCGTGTTCTTCGTGGCGAAGGACTGAGCGACAGCTGATAATGCAGGAAGTGACGTGTTCGTTAACGACGACCACGTTTGGTACGTCGTCGCCGTCGTGTCAAACCCAGCCATCGCCAAGTTGACCGAGACACCCTGCTGCTTCGTGAGGCCCGTCAATTGGTGCAACAGTGCCTCAAGAGCCGTTACTCGAGCGTTGTGGGGGTCGCTCGGCGGAATCGTTCCCGTGGCGAAGCCCAGACTTCCTGACGTATCCACCAGCGTCACCACATTAAGTACGTGATTTGTCGCGAGGCACTGACGAAGGCCCTGGTCGGCGGTGAGAGATGGTGTTACGTCCGCGCGCGCGACGCTCGACAGGAGGGGCATCGCTGGCGCGAGCGTCAGTGCTGCAACCAGCAGCCGACCAGCGAGCCGCATTACGCCACCGCCATCGAGAAGCGAACGACGCACACGATAGCGAACACGAACGTCACACGGAGGAGCCATGGCACAAAACCAATAAACGTTGGTAACGTCGCTTGGCCCGTTTCAGCCCGCAACTTCCAGCAGGTCAGTCGGACAACCAGCGCCAGCGGAATAGTGACAAAGAGGACCACGACGTAGCCGGCCAGCGACCAGATTTTACCCCCGAGCGCAGCCCCACCGATCGGGAGTGCGAGCGAGACTGTGCTCAGCAGGGAGAGGAGGCGGAGTCGTCCCAAGTTGACTTCAGGTGCATCGATATAGTCAAACGCTGAGTCATCCATATTGCTACGGATACTAGTTGACTATGCGCTACCGATTAGTACCAATTGGTTGAATCGAGAAAATGCCAATTGTGAATTTTCAGCGCGACAAACGTGGGCCTCCCCAGCGAGTGGGTGCTTCACTCACTGGTCCACGTGGAGACGTTTTGACGATCCTTCGCGACTGAAAGAGCCCCGATGAGAAAAATGCCAAATGGGCCGAATACGGCGCCCAGTACGAGACCGAGCGGCCACGACAACCCTCGACCGCGCGCAACCCATGCGCCGGTAAAGGCGAAGGTTGCCATCCCTACCAAAAGAAACATGAAAAATAGTCCGAGAAAAGGTGAGACGAGGTGATATAGCGTCGAAATGTAGTTGAGGAAAGAGCCGGACATTATGAGCCCCACTCTTGCGGCGAAACCAACTGCGTGCGCTCCCTGAATCCGAACGACGCGTCATTGACGAGCCCTACCAGCGCCCCCGGAATGATGATGAAGGAGGCGATCAACGTTGTGGTGGCTCCAGCACCTTGCACCACGTGGATTGGCCCAAGCTGCTGACCACCGACGCTGTCGACATAGAGCTTAGCGAGCATCGACGATGCTTGGTGGAACATCATCGACCAAAACGCTAGATAGAAGGCTGCAGTCAGTTCCAACACGTAACTCGTTAGAGGAAACCAAATTCGAGCAAACTGCGAACCCACAAGGATCAGTAGAGCCAAGTTAATTGGCCCACTGAGAAATGGCACGAGAAAGGAATACAGACCAACACTGTGGTGTGGCCAAGCCACGCGGAGCCAGGGCAGTCCGGCCCCGGCGAGCAGCACCGCAATCACGGCCACCCACGTCACGATTCGGACCACGTGGCCAAATTTGATTTGGCGAAGATTGAATGATGTGGTGGACGTCGCCACCTCAGGATCATCGAAGTAAAAGTCGTCCATGGTGCTGCCTCCGATACGACACTAAAGCATACGAATTGGGTGCAGACCAATTTCCACGTGATTTGCCATGTTGCGTTTCGCGGTCGGCAACACAGATCCATAAAATTCGACTACATTCTTTGCGACGTAGACGTAGCAATTATTGAGGAGAATCATGTCACTCTTTCAGCGGACTCACAAGTGGAAAATTCGAATTGGCCTAATTGCCGTGTTTTATTCACTTCTCTCGATTTACAACCAGGAGCAGAAGATTCACCGCGTTTGCGCCGTGGCGTCGTCACACGCATGCCTTAGCGCCCATCGGACTCTCAAGGAAGCACTGACCGGACTCGCGGTAGGGCTCGCCTTGACCCTCTACGGACTTATCCGACGCAGTATGGCCAAGAAGAAGTTGTCGATTTAATTCAACCTTCGCCCGGCGACGTAAGTCCGCGCTCCGGTGCGATTGTGCAATGCCGCTTGAAACAGAGCCTCACGAGACGTTTCGTTTGGTCGATGTCGTTGCACCCAATGTGGAAGGCCAATAACTGCGCACGTCAGGCGATTTGCTGGACGGCTGCCATTGCCAGACATCCCTTAAATCAACAAATTCGACGTCAATGGAAAACCGGTCGACTTGTCACAGTGCTATGAATTAGATTCTGATAATCGTGTGAGTTCTTTGAAAGTGGGGTTCAATGAGACTTCGATTTATAACAAACTTCGCCTTGGTGGTGTCACTAAATATGTCGTTGTCGCTTCCGTCGGGCGCAACGACAGGAGGATTTCCTGGACTCTCAAACACGCTCCCGTCTTCATTCCCATCGTCGCAATTTAATTGCAGCGTTGAGCAGCCGGCATCACAGGGTGTTGCGGATTTCCAGCGAGGTACCACAGGTTTGCTCGGGTTTACCTTGAACCTCGACGTGCCATTCGGCTGGGGCTGCGCAATTGAAGAAGCCTACGGATCTGGCGGGGGCATTTCATTTAGTCCGGGCGAGAGCGGTTATTACTTTGTTACGGGAAAAATTTCACTTCTCAAATCTGCAAACGCGAACGACTCCGGTGTCAACTTTTGCCAACTTTCCAGAGTTATAAGCCAACCATTACAAAAATGCTCCCCAGTGCAGCGCTCGATTCCATCAGCCTTCAGAATTAAGTATTTGTACGGAAGCCCAAACTCACGAGGCTTAATTGCAATTATTGAAAGCCCCTACTCCATGGCCTACGGAGGAGCCCGGCAACCAACACTCACCCTGATTGCCGGCGGAGTGCACGGACCTTCGATTGTTTTTTCCTGTCAGATCGGGCATTCGTATTCTCAAATGTGCTATTCCGATGAATTAGGACTCGCTCGCCTCCTTAAACACAGCAACTACCCCTACTACTGGAATTCCTAAAGAACTTTCCAACATCACCATGTACCGAGTCACGACAAGGCACCGCGAGCCGACTGTCTGCCAATTCGCCTCTTACCCCTAAACCGGACGCGGTGAGTCGCCAACGCGCTGCGATTTAGTTCTCATTTTCAATCTCAGGGCGTCGTTCCTCTAGATTTCAGCCATGGCTGAAACTTCAGCTCGATTCGGCTCATAGGCTTCGCCCATCTCTACCCAACTGCTCGTCAGTGAAGTGGTGGGCTTGGCCTACGCCTTCGTCGATGGCGACGACACGTACTGGATTGAAGGTCGCCCCTGTGAAGGTGGGCGCTACGTTCTCGTCAAGCGAACGAAAGACGGAACCACCACCGATGTGTTCGGCCCCGACTTCGCCGCTCGGACGCTCGTCCACGAATATGGCGGGCTTTGTGTGGCCATCCATAAAGGTGTCGTCTACTTCTCAACCTACGCCGATCAACGTCTCTACCGTGTGGCGCCTGGGCGGTTCCCCGAGGCCATTACCCCCGAACCTCCATCGCCGAGGGCGTGGCGATACGCCGATCCTCGAATCTCGCCCGATGGCACCACGCTGTACTGCATTCGCGAACGTCACGAGAGTGACGAGGTCATCAACGACGTGGTCGCAAT
>CAIKAC010000002.1 GCA_903825305.1 uncultured Actinomycetes bacterium | reverse complement strand
GAAACAAAGGAATCGTTCGCGCTGGTCATCGGTGAATCGGTCTCGGCCATGCTTGGATGCTACCGGTGGGCTGCATCGCCCGAGGTTGCTCTGGCCAAATCCCCAAAACAAGTCGACGCCCAAAGCGATGGCCAGGTTGACTGCGGCACACACCCAAACACGCTGAGAGCTGCTGCCTTCCGACCCTGACTCGGTTCACGAGCGGGTGTTGCGCAGGACCCGACCACCGCTTTGGGCGCCGAATGATGACGAGGTTAGCCCAGACCTCACCGAGGGTGCCAAGCGGCCTGTAACCTTGGAACCCTGTCCGGGGCAACCTAGACACCCGGAGGCGTGCGAGAGCGGCCGAATCGGCACGATTGGAAATCGTGTGTGGGGAAACTCACCGTGGGTTCAAATCCCACCGCCTCCGCCACTATGGATGCATCTGCCCTCGAGTTGAGCGCCATGAACCAGGCCTTAGCCATAGCCCGCGATGCGGGCGTACGTGGCGACGTCCCCGTCGGAGCCGTGGCACTCCATAACGGCGAGATCATCGCGAGTGCCGGCAATGAGCGAGAAGCTAGCAACGACCCCACGGCGCACGCCGAACTCATCGTGCTTCGCCAGGCCGCAGCGCAACTCGGTAGCTGGAGACTCAACGAGGTAACCGTTGTCGTGACCTTAGAACCTTGCACGATGTGCGCAGGCGCAATGGTCAACGCCCGCTTGGGCCGGGTTGTCTTTGGAACCTTCGATCCAAAGGCTGGAGCCGTGGGCTCGCGCTACAACCTGTTGGCAGATCCGCGCCTCAACCACGAGGTTGACGTCGTCTCCGGCGTTGAAGCCGAGGCCGCCGCTGAGTTACTTCGAGCGTTCTTCGCTACGAAGCGCTCGTAGTCGGCACCATGGTGCTGGCTTCGGCGTAGGTCATCCAACGACCGTTGTCAAAGTCATAGACCTTGCATTGGCGCGTTGAGGAAACGAAGTCTTTAAAGCGGTACTTCTTGTCAATCACCGTGCCAGGGAAGGCGGCTTCAATGGCTTCGGCAGCTTCTTCCAAGTGATACATCGGAACGCGCATGTCCACGTGGTGAGGGACGTGCACCATGATCCAGTGGAAGAAGAGGTTGAAGCCCTTCGGCAAGCGAAGCACGGTGGTGCCTTCCATTTGCGCCTTGAACTTGGTCCATTCGTTCTTCTTCCACCAACGGATGTCTGGGGCTACGTGGTGAACGTGCACCGCCCAACCAATCACCCATGAGAAGAACACGAAGGGCAGGACCACGAGACGCAAGTCCATCCAGATAGTGCCAAGCACCGAGTGGGTGCGAGCAATGCCGACCCACGTGGCAAGTGCTGTTGCAAAGACAAACCAACCCAAGACCAAGAACCGGTCACGACGAATCGCCGAAACCCACCGTGATGGTGGTCGACCAACCACCATCTTGCGAAGCCAGACGTGCTCCATGTAATAGAGACCACTACCGGCCCACGACCATTCAAAGCGGTGCAGCGCTCGCTGGAAGAAGCCCATGGCGTTCCACTCTTCGGCCGTAATGGGGTGCCAAATAAAGTCAAAGCCTTGGCGAACGGTGTAGTTGTGGTGCACGCGGTTGTGGCCAAGCACCCAACCTTCGTAGACGTGCATAGAAGGCAAGAAGGCGAGGTGGCCAACGATGGAGTTGAGACGCTTGGATTTAAAAAGCGATCCGTGCGCGGCGTCGTGGCCCACAATGAACAGACCCGAGACAACCAAGGCCATCACGATCTCGATTCCGATGACGGCAAAAACGTTGGACACAACGATCAGCGCCCAGATCAACAAGCCGTAAGCCGCCAGATCCCGACCGAAGTAAAACAGACCCTTCCAGGTCGGGTTGTCGTATACCGAATCAGGCAAGATGTCGATCACGGGTTTAAGCGAGCCCGTGGCGTTGGTATCGCGCTCTTGCTGTTCTATGGTCATCGGCGATCCAATCTTCGTCAGGCGAGAACCCCTCGCATGCCTCTAAGGCTACTCTCCATGTGGCGTATTGATGCCGCAAGAGACCCTCTAAAGGAGAAGCAATGGCCGGTCGCCACCGTGCACCTACAGCTGAAAATGCTTACCTAAAAAGAAGTATTGCGGCGCTATGCGTCATCGCGCTCCTTGCTGTGGCCGTCGTAGTGGTGCTGAATCACAAGAGTTCACTCTCGACGGCATCACCGACCACCTCGACCACCCAACTGCCAACAGCAGCGACCTTTCCAGGCCCAGTAGGAACGGAAGCGAGGTGGGTGGTCCAAGAAAATGCGAAGCCAGGTACGCAATCATGGAAAATCCCGCTCTCGAATCATCCCAATGTGATTGCTGGCTTTGCCAATCATGATTACGCCACGACGGGGCAAAAAGTCACCTTTTACGTGACAACCCCATCGCCGACGTTCACCGTGGTCGCCTATCGAATGGGGTACTACCAAGGTCTCGGGGCACGGCAAATTTGGACTTCACCGACCTACCAAGGTACGAAGCAAGCGGCTTGTCAGTACACGGCTGGGATTAACGAAGTCAGCTGCGCCAATTGGAAACCATCGTTCTCGCTCACTTTGGACCCCTCGTTCGTCCAAGGTGATTATCTCTTCAAGCTGATTGCCTCGACAGGTGAGGAGGATTATGTACCGCTCACCATTTGGGAGCCAAGCTCTCACGCGACTTACCAAATCATCAACCGCACCTTCGTCGAGGAAGGTTGGAATTACTGGGGCGGCTACGACTTCTATCAAGGCCTCGGCTCGTGCACGCCCACCTATCCCGTTTGCAACCGCGCCCGAGTGGTCTCGCTGGATCGCCCCTACAACACCGGCAACGGGGCGAGTGACTACCTTGGCAGCGAATATCCCCTTATTCGATATGCCGAGCAACATGGCCTCGATGTCACTTACGTCACTGACACCGCGCTTGATGCGGACCCGGCCGCTGCGTCGGGACACAAGGCCATCTTGTCGCTTGGCCACGATGAAACATGGTCGACACCAGAACGACAAGGCGTCGAAGCTGCCTACAACAAGGGCACCAACGTCGCCTTCTTTGGTGCTGCGGCGGTTTTGCGTCACGTTCGGATGGAATCTTCTCCACTCGGCCCCGAGCGCACTGAAGTCGACTACCGAAATTCAGCCGAAGACCCGCTCAATGGCCACGGCAATCCCCTCGATGTCACGGGCAACACCTTCGATAACCCACCGACGAGTTGGAGTGAAATTCCTTTCGTAGGCGAGATCTATGCCGGCTTCTTGAATGGCGCCAACAACGCTCCCTTTGTCGTGAGCGACGCCTCGTCGTGGTTGATGCGCGGTACGGGATTGCGCAACGGCGACAAGCTCGGAGGCGTCATTTCCTCAGACATTGACCACCTTGACCTCTCGGGTGGCTGGAGTGCCCAAAGCGATGTAGTGGGCCACTCTCCCGTACCCCTCTCGTTGGCCTACACCAATCAAGGCGACTGGAACGGGGTGACCTATTCCGATTTCGTCTACCACACCAACCCGACAAGTCACGCTGGCGTCATCGATACCGGGACCGTGAACTGGATCTGGGCCATGGACTCGTGCATTGCCACCCACCCGTCGTGTCCTGACAACAAAGTTCAAACCATCACCGGAAACATTTTGCGGGTCTTTGGCAGTGGGCCAGCCGGATTGACCGAGCCGGTCATTGCCAATGCAGCACGCATTCAACCTCAGGGTTCGTAACACGTCTCGTCGGTTGAGTAACGAAAATTTCGTCAGGAGTGCCCAAGGATTTCTCTAGTACTCAACTAGATTGTCCGGCGGGCGCGGTGGTGATTCGGCTGAGGGGCAAGGTCTTCGCGGTGACAATCGCGCCTGCGCCAGAATCGCACGAGGAGACGTTGAACCAGATTGCCGCGCCCAGTTGGGAGACCATCAGCCTACGTACCAGGCCTTGATGGAATTCGTGCACTCGCCGTAGCCGCAGTCGTCGCCTATCACCTCAATGTGCCCCACGCATCGGGTGGATTGCTCGGTGTTGGAATTTTCTTCACACTCTCGGGGTATCTGATCACCTCGATCTTGCTGCGCACCTACGCCAAGACCGGCTCCATGGGTTTCAAGAACTTCTGGCTTCACCGTGCCCGGCGCCTCGTGCCAGCACTCGTCAGCGTGTTGGTGGTAGTCCTCATCGTCTCGGCCATCGCCAATCCTTCAGCACTCCATGAACGCTTCATTCAAGCGACCGGTGCCATCTTTTACGTCAACAACTGGGTGGTCATCCACCAAGGGGTGAGTTACTTCGCTCGCTTTGGCGGCGCGGGACCCTTTGACCACCTCTGGTCACTTTCGGTCGAAGAGCAGTTCTACGTGGTGTGGCCGATTTTGCTCTTTGGCTTGCTGGCCCTGACGCGTGGGCGACTTCGCAAGGTGGCATGGATCACCGGTGGTCTCGCGGTCATCTCGTTCATTTTGCTCTGGATGTACAGCCACCCCGGCTTTGACAACACCCGCGCCTACGAAGGCACCGACACCCGAGCTGGTGCTCTCTTGATTGGCGCTGTCCTCGCCATGCTGTGGCGACCAGGCCGACGAGCGGCCAGAGTGACGCTTGGCGCTCGCATTTTCCTCGATGCCCTCGCCGCCTTTGCCCTCGTGATCATCGCGCAGCAGATCATCACCACTGATCAGTACTCGCTGTCGATTTATCACTCTGGCTTGCTGTGGCTGAGCTTGGCCACAGCCCTCCTCGTCGCCATGGTCATGCACCCAGGCTCAGATGCCAACCGCATTGTGGGTGCGGCTCCCCTTCGGTGGGTGGGAGAACGCTCGTATGGCATTTACCTCTGGCAACTGCCCATCATCGTGGCATTTCCCAAGGCATTTCTTGCCAATCAGCCCTTTATTCGCGATGTTGTGATCATTGCCGTCATCCTGGGCGTTTCGTCGCTGTCGTGGACATATCTCGAAGATCCCATCCGTCGCCTCGGATTCCGTGATGGGCTGGCACACTTGATGGATATGGGTCGCCACTCACGAAAGTCCAACCGTTCACCCGTCGCCGTCTTGGCCGTGGGTGCCGTCATCATTGCGCTGGCCATTGGTGGCGTTGCCTTGCTCTCGCGGCACAGCACAGTGGTCATTCCCCCAACCACGACGACCACGAATCCGAACACACCCACCACCACGATTCCTCAACAGTTCGCCACGCAAACCAGTTGCAAATCGGTGGCCTATGACGGTGACTCCACCTCTGAAGGTTTGATTAGTCCCGATTACTTGCCCAACCCTGCTGACCGAATCGATGCGCAGCTCAAGGCACTCGGCGTCACCGCGTTCTATAACGAAATCTCAGGAGCCCAGAGCATCAATGAACTCTGGAACAACCAGCCCAACGCTCAGATGCGCATCAGCGCCCTCTTGAAACAAGGGGTGCGAGGCTGCTGGATCTTTGCCCTTGGTACCAACGACACGGCCGATGTCGCCGTTGGATCACACATGGGCCTCGTTGCTCGAATTAATGCGGTAATGCACTTGGTTAATGGCCAACCCACCATGTGGATGACGCTCAAGACCCTGCCGGGTGCTGCCACGCCCTATGCCGACGCCAACATGCAACAAATGAACCAAGACCTCATTGCCGCGTGTCGGATCTATCCCAATATGCGCGTCTACAACTGGCGAGCTGAAGTTCAAGACAACTGGTATCAAACCGACGACATTCACTTCACCTCAGCCGGATATGCCCAGCGATCAACCCGTATCGCCCACGCCTTGGCCAATGCCTTCCCGGCTCACGCCGCATCGCCTCCTGGTTGTCTGGTTTCGAGCGGACTCCCCGGCTAGGGATCTCGTCAATGGCGAGCATCCACTCGCCATCGGCTACCCTGAATCCCTGTCGTTATCTCGCCTGATCTTGTAGAGAGGGTGAAGTGCGCGGCCAAGGAGAGGTGCCAGAGCGGCCGAATGGGACGGTCTCGAAAACCGTTGTAGTGCAAGCTACCGTGGGTTCAAATCCCACCCTCTCCGCCACAAAGCAACGAACCGGGGTCCTCGGCCCCGGTTCGCTCTTTTCAGGACTCCAATCCCTAGGTAGCATGGCATCCTCAACCACTCAATGAGGAGTAGTCATGGCCGATACCCGTAGCCCCATCGAACAGCGTCGCATCGTCAACACCGCCATTCCCGGCCCGCGTTCGCTTGAGCTCAACGCTCGACGCCTCGCCTCGGTGGCCGGTGGCGTCAGCGTTCAACTCCCCGCGTTCATCGAAAGAGCGCAAGGCTCGATTCTTCTCGACGCTGATGGTAATCAGTTGATCGACCTGGGCTCTGGTATCGCCGTAACCGGTGTTGGCCACTCTCACCCCAAGGTCGCCGAAGCCATCGCAGCTCAGGCCTATGACTTCACCCACACCTGCGCCATGGTGACGCCCTATGAGGAGTACGTGGCCGTGTGCGAGGAGCTCAACAAGCTCACGCCAGGAAGCTTCGAGAAGCACTCGATGTTGGTGAACTCAGGCGCGGAAGCACTCGAGAACGCTGTCAAGATCGCTCGCCTCGCCACAGGCCGTCAAGCCATCGTGGTCTTCGAAAACGCCTACCACGGTCGCACCAACTTGACCATGGCTTTGACCGCAAAGAACAACCCCTACAAGGACCACTTCGGCCCCTTCGCTCCCGAGATTTACCGCGTCGCGATGTCGTATCCCTACCGTGACGGCCTCTCAGGTGACGAGGCTGCAGCTCGTGCGATCAGCCAGATCGAGATCCTCGTTGGCGCCTCCAACGTGGCCGCTGTCCTCATTGAGCCCATTCAGGGTGAGGGTGGTTTCATTGTCCCAGCTGAAGGTTTCTTGAAGCAGATCACCCAGTGGTGTGCCGCCAACGGATCGCTCTTTATTGCCGACGAAGTTCAAAGTGGTTTCTGCCGCACGGGTAAGTGGTTTGCTAGCGAATACGAAGACATAGCTCCCGACATCATCACCACCGCCAAGGGCATTGCTGCCGGCATGCCGCTCGCTGGTGTCACTGGTCGCGCTGAGCTAATGGATGCCGTACACCCTGGCGGCCTCGGTGGCACCTATGGCGGTAACCCCGTTGCTGCTGCTTCTGCATTGGCCTCTATCAACGTGATGCGCGACGAGAACTTGAACGCCAAGGCACTGGTCATTGAAGAGATCTTGACGACCCGTCTCGCCAAGCTCGGCACCGACCTTGAGTGTGTCGGTGACATCCGCGGCCGTGGCGCCATGATCGCCGTCGAGCTCGTCAAGCCAGGCGAAGGGAAAGAACCCGACGCAGCCTTGGCTAAGGCCATCGTGGCTGAGTGCGCCCTCGAAGGTGTCGTGACCTTGTCAACGGGAACCTATGGCAACGTGCTGCGCTTCTTGCCAGCGCTGACCATCGAGGAAGACTTGTTGAACGAGGGCTTCGACGTCGTCGAAGCTGCCGCTCGCAAGCTCGGCGCTTAAGCCCCGCTGACACACGCTCCGGTCGAAACAGGAGTGTGCAAGGTGGCCGCGCGAGCGATGGGTCCCTCAATTGTTGATGCGCTCAGCGCGTAAGAGAGGCTTGCGGTAACGCTCGAGCGAGAAAACACCATGCCAAGCACTTGGTTGTTGGCGCCCATAAGCGGACTTCCCGAGTCTCCCGGCGCGATTGCTGCGGTCAGCGCCAACACATCTCGTGTGACGAGATTGGCGCCATAGATGTCTCGACCAACAGCGAGCACCTGTTGAGAAACCGCCGCTGGTGTCACCGTTTGCGCCCCGTTTTCAGGGAAGCCCACGATGGCGGCTGGTGTTCCCGATGAGGGTGTGGTGGTGCTCAAGCTCAGCGCCGGCCCTAAGGGGGCGTCGGTTCTCAAGAGGGCGAGATCTATCTCGGGGTTGTCGTAGACGGCGGTGGCCGGGTAACTGCGACCATTGACCACGACTGCAGGCTGGGTCATGCCGGCCACCACGTGGGCATTGGTGGCCACTACGCCAGGCGCGACCACATATGCCGTCCCCTCTTGGGCGCCACCACAGGCCGCTGCGAGGACTTTGATCGTTGAACCAAGTGCTCCGCGACTCAGGCGTGCTGCTTGTTCAGAGCTCGCCACCGCAACGGGTGTCGTGCTCGGCGCGATCAGATCGGCGAACACCGACGGGAAATTACCAACACCCACAATGCTTTCAACTCGAGAGAGTGCCGAGGGAACCGGCGGAAAGACATGATCGACGGTTCGCACCAGTGCTGAGTTCTGCACTTGACCACTAAGCCAGGGGGTTCCCGACGAAATCAAGAGACCCGAAATCAACCAGAGAGAGAAAAAGACTCCCAGTGCACCAATGGCCGCTCCAACACCAGCATCGATTGCCCCAAGATGGAGGCGCTTCATCGTGGTAGCGCCCCATCCTCCAAGTATTCGGCCGATAACCCCACCGATCCCAGCACAACCAAAGACCACCACGAGGCCCAGAATGGTTCGAACAAGGTCTTGGTTGACGTGGCGCACGAAACCCAGTGCGACAGCGACCCCGATGCCGAGGCCAATGAAGAAGCCGACAAAACTTCCTACTTGGACCAGTGCGCCGAGTCGAATGCCGTGCACGGTGGCTGCAACCACCACAATGGCAACGACGAGATCAAACCAGCTCACGTTCGAAGAGTAGACGAGGAGCGACAAAACTCCACCGCATAACCTTTATGAACGAAGCGCCGCCATCATCAATCCAGGAAGACGACGCCACGAGGGTTGTGCCTCAAATGCCAAGAGTCTGGTCATGACCGCCAGACTGCTTCGAGAGGTGACAAACCACGCAGGTTTGGGCTTCGCCCGAAAGGGTCCTCGCACGACCGATTTGACCGTGTGCTCGAGCATGAAGGCATTACCGACCACACCAACACCTGATTGGATGTCGTTGCGTGCATGACCTGGGTATGCGCCCCAGGTCGTCACGCCGAGGGCAAATGAAATGGCGTGCCAGAGGTTGACGCCAATCGAGCCATAGCGAAGCTTGGCGATGGCGTCCTCAATGCGAGGGCCCACCTCGGGGTCTGCCAGCGAGGTCGGGTGAGCCAGAATCGTCGCCGACAACGATCCCCAGACCACATCATTCGCGAAGGCTACGGCCGCATCGACAAAAGCGGCCTCGCTTTCAGCATCAAGAGCAGTCTCCGAAGTCAGGGAGCAAAATGCTTCAACGTTAAAGCAGATGTCGTTGACGCTGCGTGCATCGACATCAGTCACGATGGCCCAAGGCAAGGTCCCCGATTGAGCGCCGCCGAGCTCCAGCAGATCAGGATGTGCCTCTTTAAAAGCGCGATAGCGCTCTTGGGCTCCGGGGTAGTAGGCCCGGCGCGCCGGCGTCTTGCGAAGCACGTCACTCAGGGCCGTCATAAACGCTTCGCGCTGTGGCCAGTGTTTCCAGGTAATGAGCACCCGCGGCGTGAGGCAGTTAAAGCCCGCATTGTTGGCCAGCATCGTGGCCACATGCTCGGCTTGATACGCGATGTCAGCGTGGGACCATACGCCGGGCACCACAATGACGGGAGACACACTGCCAAGTTCTCCAGTGACCGGCTTCGTCACGATGGGAGAATCGCTGGCCTTGTTGGCGGCTCCCTCCTCTCCGGTGCCGTAGACAATGGCATCAAAGGTCTTGTCGGAACCAGTGACATGGATGTCGTCGATGAGTTCGTGGCGACACAGATAGGCGCCGGCGGCAGCACCGCCGGTAACAATGCGAAGTACCCCCGCTTGAACCAACGGTGCCATGGCGGCATTCCAATGAGGCACCAGGTAGTCATTAACCGGATTGGCCTTCAACAACACCGTGTGGCCTTCGACAAAGAGTTTGGTGAGCACATCTCGAGGCCCCAGGGAAGCAACATTTCCAGCCCCCAATACCAACGAGACCCCGGCATGGGCCTTGCGGTCCTTGTAGGCACGTGCTTGATCGCGCTCCAATTGTGATCTGGTGACGCCCGATTCAATCCAGACCTGTCCGGTGGTGCCGGCATAGAGCAAGCGATCAAACGTGGAGGTGGGAAATACACCAACGACGAGCCGGCCGTCGGGCGATTCTGTGACGGGGCCGGGGAATTGAGGTTGGCGTCCCGCGTCAAGATCTCGCAGCGAATCAATCAGCGTGCTGGCCATGCGAACAAAGGTGCCGATGCCCGAGAACAGTTCTTCTCCGGCTGCGCTCGATTTGCTATCGAAGCCCTTCGCCTCGCACGCGGCTTCGAGCCATGCGGGAGCTTGGGCCAACGTTGAGCGAATCGTGGCTTCGAGGAGATCAGCTCTGGCGCCAGGGGCCATATCGGCCCACCACGTCGACTTCTCGGCGATCTCGGCCACGGCTGCGTTAAGGGCTGCGTCGTCAAGTTCTCCTCGGTCGGCTGCCAGACTCGTGGGCCCTGCGGCTCCTCGTTGCATATTCCCCCCTTTACCTCTCCCGCCAATGTAACCGCGCGTGACCGGAATGTCTTCTGACACGGGCTGTTACTCACCCTCTAGGATCGTGGGGTGGCCGCGCCGCGGCCCCGAGTTAGTGCCAACCTGATCAACAAGGAGACGCCCACATGGCGAATGAAGAGTGGGGCCCCCTAGCCGGGCTCATCGGTACCTGGGAAGGCGACAAGGGACTTGACGTTTCCTTCCACAACGAAGAAGGCAAGGTCGGAGAGACCCCTTACTTCGAGCGCACGACGTTCAAGCCCTTTGGCCCTGTTGCCAATGGCCGCCAAGAGCTCTATGGCCTTGACTACCGCACCGCGGCATGGCGCAAGGGCGAAGAGCACCTCAACCCCTTCCACACGGAAGTTGGCTACTGGTTGTGGGACGCTGCCAACAACCAGGTGTTCCGCTGCTTCATGGTCCCGCGCGGCTCAACCATCATTGCTGGTGGCACCGCCGATGCCAGCGCTGGGGAATTCACGATGTCGGCCAAGCTCGGTGTGCTGAGCTACGGCATCTTGTCGAACCAGTACCTTGACGAGAACGCCAAGACCACGAGCTATGACGTGACGATCAAGGTTGATGGAGAGAGCTTTAGCTACGACGAGACCACGGTCTACGAGCACTACCTCTCCAAAGAGCCCATCATGCACACTGACCGCAACACCTTGACCTTGGTGTCGCGCGACGCATAGTTGCTGATTTCTCAGCATAAAAGAGCCCGGTCTGCGTTTCGCAGACCGGGCTCTTTGCTGTTCATCCCCCGTAGAGGGGTGGGCCCTACTCAGCGGCTTTGGTCAAAGACTCCTCAGTGACGCCAACATCGCGCAAGAGATGACGAACCTGCACCACCTGATCAACGGTGAGCTCCCGGGTGAGCGGTCCGTGAATGTATCCGGTCACCTCTCCGACTTTGACCTCGAACGAGTCATGCTTGGTTTCGCGACACTCACCCAATGACTCCAGCAAAGATTTCACGTCATGCCACTGAATGTTGTGGCTCGTAGGGTGACGATAGATCCGCTCAGCAGTTTGGCGGTTGTGGTGATCCATCTTCGTAACCGGCATGTCACTCCCTCCTTGCTTGAGAAGTTCTCAAGCTCGTAGGGCCAACTTAGGGCGATGGTTGAAATTGGGCAAGAGGGTCTTTAGTCCCAAGGTCGCGGAAGCATGGGTGCTTGCGCAAGCTCGGTGGGCACGCTCGGCAGCGCTTCGTGAGGCGCTCCGCCCACCGCACTTAACGCCACATCAATCAAGACGCCGCCACCACGCTGGGCGGCTTCAAGGACCGCCGCTGCGCCAATCATCCCGGCCATGGGATCGCTGAGTGCATCCCCGAGAAACATCGGGTTGGCGTTGTCATCTCGAACCACGAGACCCGCGGCTACCGCCGCGTCATCGCCAAAGGCCACTCGATGCGCTACCGCATCGTGACGGCCATAGCCCGTAATCGACAACCAAATTTGGCCCGGTGGTGCTTCGATCTGTTCAGGTGCACAGCCAACGTGGCGAAGCGCTCGAGGCCGAGAGGACTCAATCACGACGTCCGCTGATGCGAGAAGGTCGCGCAACGTATCCATGGCAACAGGTGATGAAAAATCAAACGTGAGGCAGTTCTGCTTGTCCTCATGGAGCCACGCATAAAACTTGCTATCTTGCCGGGCGCCGTCGAGGCGGCCGTGGCCCTCTACCTTGATCACCTCAGCACCACTCAACCCTAAGAGTCGTGCGGCCAAGGGGCCAGCCCACAGCGAACTCAGGTCAACAACGCGGGCACCCTCAAGGCTCCATCTTTCTCGAAGCGCAGCATAGGCAGTGGTGACCACGCTAGGCCGAGCATGACGTGATTCACCTACTCGGGCAATGGGTACGCCCATCTCCCAAGCCATCCCGAGTGCGCCCGGGGTGAGATGACGCTCGACAAGATCAAGGACATCGTGGGGCTCGTTGAGCGGCGCTGACCCCAGGGCCGCCGTAAGAAGATCGGCATCACTGGGTCTAGCGAGATTGATGGCGAGATCGCCTACGGGGCTCGTCACCACATGGCAGCTTCCGTTGGCTGATTGGTAGCCTTGGCGTGAAAAACCACGAAGGCCTGCTCGACCAAGAACAAGATCGCTCCATCTCACCGAGCTATGACAACCCTGAGCCTTCAGAGCGGTGTTTACTTTGGCTTCGAGGAGGTCGAGGCGAGCAACCAGTGATGTCGGGGGCAGCAACGGCAGTGAATCTGGCGCGCCACAAAGCCATGCCAACTGAGCAATATCGGGTCTGAGCGTGCCGAGTGGGCCGTCGTACAAACTGGTCACCCTGCCGAGGATACGCTTCGGCACGTGACTCTCTCGCCACAGCCTCACGACGATGACCCGGTAGCGCTATGGAATCACGGCGCAATGGAAGATATCGGAACCCTCAACCAGTCACCGTTGCACGTCCTCGATCTCGGAACATCGAACGCTGATCGAAGCATTCCGGTCTCGTATCCGCGCGTCGTGGTCGGCATCGTTGACGGTCCCGTCCTCGGGACAGCGCCTCGTGGTGTCGATATTGCCCTCTGCACCGAGCCCACGAACCAAGCAGGCTGGGTATACGTCCAGGATCCGAATGACGCCCTCGCAACCTTGGAACACCAAGCAGCCGCGTCTCCGATTGCGGCACTCACCCTGGCACAGCTCATGCGGATGCGTCCCCACCTTGATTTCGAAGCGGCCCTCACGGCCGAAAGTTTGGCCTATGCCACCTTGCAATCAGGTTCCGTATTCACGACCTGGCTGAAACAGCGTCCCGCTCCGAAGACTCGAGTGCATGATGGCGATGCTGTCGTCGTAGTGAGGAACGATGACTGCGTGACTATCACTTTGAATCGACCAGCAATCCACAACGCCATGAGCGTGGAATTGCGCGATGGCCTCTGTGAAGCGCTCAGCGCCTGCGTACTCGACAACACCATCTCGTCCATCGTTGTGAAGGGTGAGGGGAAGAGCTTTTCGAGTGGCGGGTTCCTCGATGAATTTGGCACCTTGCCTGATCCCGCAACCGGCCATCTAGTTCGGATGACAAGGAGCAATGCCCGACTGATGCATCAACTGACCCCACGACTTCGCGTTGAACTCCATGGGGCGGCAATGGGGGCTGGCATCGAATTGGGTTGTCTCGGTCAGCGCGTCACCGCGGCGGCCGATACGGTTATTGCACTACCTGAAGTTGCCCTCGGCTTAGTACCAGGAGCCGGCGGAACCGCATCGCTTCCCATGCGTATCGGGCCACAGCGCTGTTGTTGGCTGGGTATTTCAGGCTCAACGATCGACGCCCCCCAAGCCTTGGCATGGGGGCTCATAGACGAGGTACACCCATGAATGACATCATCACACTCTCGGGCCCAGCTGCCGGCGGTGGTTTCGTGGGCCGAGACGATGAGGGCCGCGTATTGTTCGTGCGCCACGGCCTCCCCGGGGAAACCGTGAAGGTGGAGATCACCGAACGACACAAGCGTTGGGGTCGCGCTGACGCCATCGAGATTATCGATCCCTCCCCCGACCGAGTAGCAGCCCCGTGTCCCTCATTTGGACCCGGCAAATGTGGTGGGTGTGATTATCAGCACGCCACCTTGGAGGCTCAGCGCCGCTTTAAAGCACAGCTCCTCGCCGAGCAACTCCGCCGCTTGGCTGGCATCGACCAAGAGGTCGAGGTTGAAGTTGTTGGTCAGGGAAATGGCCTGGCAACCAGGACACGAATTCGATACGGGCGCAATGGTACGGGAACCCTTGGCATGCGCCGGCGCGCAAGTCACGATCTCATTGCCATCGACGCCTGTCCCCTTGGTAGCGCAGCGATCACTGAGGCAACACCGGCAGCTCGCGCTTTGGAAGGATCTGGCGACATCGAAATCGTGGACTTGGGTGGCGTGATTTCACTAGTCAGCGACGATGATCTCGAATCTGGGTTCTATCCCGATGATGCAACGGTGACTGTCGGCTCTGAAAGCTATGTCATTAACCCGGCCGGCTTTTTCCAAATTCATCGCGATGCGCCTGAACTCTTAGTGGAAGTAGTGCTTGAAGGCTTGGCCCTCACCCCAGGTGCCGTAGCGGCCGACTTTTATGCGGGGGCTGGCCTGTTCGCCAAACCCATGGCGCGGGCAGTTGGCGAACACGGGGCAGTGATTGCTGTTGAAGCCGCGCCCCAGGGTGTTGAAGGTTGTGAAACGAATCTGGCTGAGATGCCATGGGCGGTAGCGGTTGAATCCTCAGTCACCCCAGCACTGATCAACGAGCTGCGAGCTGACATCTCCCACTGTGTCTTTGACCCACCCCGACAAGGCATCGAGGCCGGCGTTATTGAAGCACTCGGCGAGATGCCGCACCTTGTTCGCTGCGTGTCAGTCTCTTGTGACGCGGCCACCTTCGCCAGAGACCTGGCCCGCTTCCAAGAAGCAGGCTTTGGCGTCGAATCGATCCGCGCCTTCGATCTCTTTGAGATGACCGAGCACGCAGAATACGTGGCCGTGCTCTCGCGCGATTAGTCGAAAGACTCGGGGCGCAACATTGGGAACAAGATCACGTCTCGAATTGCTTCAACTCCGGAAAGCAGCATGACGAGGCGATCGATCCCAAGGCCAATTCCCGACGTTGGAGGGAGGCCGTATTCGAGAGCCCGAACGAAGGCCGCATCAGCCGGCATCGCTTCAAGGTCGCCTTGGGCTGCAAGTTGCGATTCGCGGGCAAAGCGCTCCACTTGAACTTCGGGGTTATTGAGCTCTGAATAGCCGTTGACAAATTCTTTGGCGTCGATGCAGAGCTCGAATCGATCGGCCATGGTCGGATCGTCGTCGTTGCTACGAGCCAAGGGTGACACGTCAATGGGGATGCCATAAACAAAGACGGGGTCGGCAACCAAAGGCAACAGCACGGTGTCGTAGAGCTCAAAGATGAGCTTGCCTGACGTCCACTCTTCGAGATAGTCGCACTGATGGGCATCGCATACAGCTCGAACCTTTTCGACGGGATCGCTGGGATGGAGCCGCTCCCCCGTTACCTCTTCGAGCCAATCAAGCAAATTCCGCCGTGGCCAGGGAGGGCTCAAATCAAGGGTGCGCTCCCCCGCGGTGACCGTCATGGTTCCAATCGAGGCTTCAGCAGCCGCCACGATCATGCGCTCTGCCAAGTCCATACCATCGCGGTAGTCGCCAAAGGCTCGATAGGCCTCTAGGGCACTGAACTCTGGACTGTGACGCGTGTCCACGCCTTCGTTTCGGAAGTTCCGCGCGATTTCAAAGACCTTTTCATAACCCCCCACCACAAGCCGTTTGAGGTAGAGCTCGGGGGCGATGCGAAGACTGAGTTCAATGTCGAGTGCGTTGCCGTGCGTGAAAAAAGGGCGTGCAATGGCTCCGCCGGCCATGGGCTGCAAGATGGGAGTTTCGACTTCGACGAATCCTTCGTCTTGCATGAATCTGCGCAAGGCAGCGATGGCCTTGAATCGGATATCAAACACGCGGCGACTCTCGGCATTTGCCAGCAGGTCAACTTCACGTTGGCGATAGCGGGTATCAGTCTCAACCAAGCCATGCCACTTGTCAGGCATGGGCCGCAGTGCTTTTGACAGCATTTGGATATCGTCAACGTCCAAGGAGAGTTCGCCACGGCGAGACGTGATCACTTCTCCGTGCACCCCGATCCAGTCACCAAGATCCAGCGCTTCCACAACGAGGGCGGCCTGTTCGGACCGGCGGGACTCTTGGATCAGCAATTGAATGGTGCCGGATTGGTCCGCCAAGGTAACGAAGATCAGCTTGCCGTGTCCACGCATCGACACCACGCGACCCGCAAGTGATGCTTGCTGGCCGGTGCGCTGGTCAGCTTCGAGCCCATCATGGGCGAGGTGAAGTTCCCCCGCCGTGGTGCTGCGATCGAATCGAGAGGGATAGGGGTCGAGGCCCGCAGCCGCGAGATCATCGCGCTTTCGGCGGCGCTCAGAAATCAGCGCCTCCAGCGCTCCTTGGGATTGTTCGACTTCGCTGGCATCCACGACATCTTCAGGCATCAGTACACGATACCGGGCTGAGCACCCGGCTCTGGGCCTACTCGACGCGAATGAGACGAACGGTGTCGGTCACGGGTGATGACGTGTGACGAGAACCGGCCAGCACCACGACCACGTCACCGACGCGTACCTTGCCTTCGGACCGAAGGTAGCTCATGGCGGTATCGGCCAATTGCCGCTCATTTTCAGAACTATCGATCAGCACCTTCGAGACGCCCCATGAGGTGCGAAGTTGGCGAGCCCGATAGTCATTAGCCGTTACGGCCACAATGGGGATAGCAGGCCGGAACCGACAGATTGAACGCACCGTGGTACCCGAAGCCGAGCACGCGATGATGGCGGCGGCGCCTTCTTCAATCGCCGCTCGCCAAGCAGCACCCGAAATGGCCGCGGTGATGCGCAGTGCTGAGGCTCGATCACCAGAAACTTGCTGCACTCCCAAGCTTGCCCCCCATTCGAGGTAGGGGAAGTCCTGTTCGGCTCGGTGCAAAACCCTCGCCATGGTTTCTACAACGAGAGCCGGGTTCTCTCCGATAGCCGTCTCAGCCGAGAGCATCACAGCCGAGGTTCCATCGAACACCGCGTTTGCCACATCGGTGACCTCGGCTCGCGTCGGGGTCGTTGCGTGAATCATGGATTCGAGCATCTGGGTAGCCGTGACCACCGGCTTCGCGTAGCGAATACCTGCTCGAATAATGCGCTTTTGCAGCGAGGGGATCTCCTCGATGGGCATTCGTACGCCGAGATCTCCTCGAGCCACCATGACTGCATCGGAGACTTTGACGATCTCTTCGAGGTTGTCAATGGCTTCTTGGGTTTCGATCTTGGCCATGAGTTGACAGGGCAAGTGACCGCAGGCTTCGCGAACTTTCACCACGTCTTCAGGGAAGCGAACAAAGGAAATGGCGATTGCCTCGACTTCTTCAGCCACGAGCGCCTTGACGCGTTCAAGATCTTCAGGCGTTGGTGCAGACAAACTCATGGATTTAGATGGCACCGTGACGCCCGGCTTGCCGTGCAAGGTCCCCGATGTCGTCACCTTCACGCGGATGCGGTCATTACCGGGATTGAGGACCGTCAGCACCACGCCACCGTCACCAAAGATGATGCGGTCACCTACTTCGAGTTCACTAAATCCTTGTTCAAGTTCCACGCCGATGCAGGTGGCATCTGAGGCGGGCGCCAGTGCCGCAATCGCCAGGTCTAACTCTTGGTTTTCTTCCAGGGCGGCGCCGTGTTCGCCAAAGGGAGTTGCCCGAACTTTGGGCCCAGGCAAGTCAGCGAGGATGGCAATCCCAGGGATGGCCTCGCGAATCGCGCGAATTCGGGCAATGGCCTCATCAATCGAACCATGAGAAAACGAGACGCGAGCCACATCGAGGCCGGCCGCAGCCATGGCTTTGAGCGTCTCAGGACCAGAAGACGCAGGCCCAATCGTGGCCACGATACGAGTGCGACGCTCCTTAAGGGCACGGAAGTCTCCGCGCTGGGCTGCATCTCGCAAAAAAGCGGCACTGGGACTTGGATCGGTAATACCCTCTGCGTTCATAGCATTCGAGACTACCGGTTATGACCTAGCTTCCACCGGCCTTCGCTTGGTTACTCGCCGGTTTTTCCAAGAATTCGACGAGTCCGCTCGCTTGCGTGTCGACCACCAACGCAGCGCGATGGAGCGCTGCGCGATCATGGGCCAAGCCAATCATTCGCCGGCCATCGCCGAGGTCTTGAACGAAATGACGGTGAAGATGACCATGCACGGTGATCTGCGGATTGGTCGCCAACAGCACCTGTTCAAGCAGCAGTTTGTTCCGCAATACGTCGAGGTCAGCTTGAATGCCATAACGCGTAGTCGAAACGTTTTCAAAAAATGCTGGCGTCATCGGTGCATCATGGGTGAGCAAGACATCAGTCGATTCATCGCCACAGGCATCGACATCAGCTTGGGTCACCGCTTCTTGGGCCCACCACGACACCGAAGGCGTTCGAGCCAATCGGTCAACGCTGGTGGCTCCCCCGCAGACGAGAAAACGAACACCATCAATCTCCCATCGATACCCCCTCGGCAAGTGCCACACGTTAGGGGTCACCTCACGGCGGCCGTCGGGTCCCAACGGGTGATTGACGAGCTGATCAAAATTTTCATGGTTGCCGTCAAGAAAGCAGAAACCAATACCGAATTCATCGACCATGAGGGAAACCGATGCTGCAAATCGACAAACCGCCAAGGTGTCGTTGAGTTGCAGCCAATTCCAGCCATAGCCAAAGTCACCGAGTTGAATAATGTGTGCACAGCCGAGTTCCTTGGCTCGGACAAAAGCCTTGCGGGTGAAGGCTTCATTTCGATGAGTATCGCCGAGCAAGAGCATTCGCACGACTCCAAGGCTACGGCGAGCACCGGCAATTGAAGCGGCGCAGACCCACAGCCCGTACACTGAGCGAGTCCCCCTGCACCTAAGGAGCAACCATGAGCATTGCCGTTGGCGACACCATCCCCAATGTAGATATCAAGACCTTTACCGAAGCCGGCCCCACGACCATCTCGACGCACGATGCCCTCGGCTCAGGCGTGGCCGTCCTCTTTGCAGTCCCTGGAGCCTTCACGCCCACTTGCTCCGATTACCACTTGCCGAGCTATGTCTTGCGCAATGAGGAACTGCGCGCCAAGGGCGTGAGCACCATCGCGTGTCTCTCCGTCAATGACCCCTTCGTCATGGGCGCTTGGGGCCGCGACCAAAATGTCGGCGACAGCGTGCTGATGCTCGCCGACGGTAACGGAGAATTCACCAAAGCACTCGGTCTTGAGATGGACGGGAGTGGCTTTGGCCTCGGCATTCGATCGCGCCGTTTTGCCATGATCATTGAAGACGGCGTCGTCAAGAATCTCTTCCTCGAAGAAGGTCCTGGCATCGAAGCGTCAGGCGCTGAGAATATTCTCGCTGCGCTCTAGTACTTCGGCCCATCGGGCCACAGTCAATCTCTGAACAACGGAGCCTTCGGGCTCCGTTGTTCGTTTCCGCCCGCGGTTAGCTGTCAGCCAGCGTGGCGCCCGTGATGACGGCGGCCTCGGCATGAATTTCATGAGGCTGGCGATCAACGTCGCGGTCGTGTTGCGTTCGCTTAGGAATCATGATGGCTGCCGCCAAACTCAGGATTGATACGACAGCCAAAAACAAGAACGACGCCACGAAGGCTGACTCACGAGGGATGCCATTGGCCGACAAATCTGAGGTGACAATGCTTGCGACGATGGCTGATCCCAGCGCACCACCAATGGTGCGGATGTTCACGTTCATGCCCGACGCCACAGCGGTTTGACTCGGATCCACTGACTCGACAATCAAGAAGGCAATAGCTGAGAAGGCAAATCCCATACCGATGCCCAGCACCGCATTTTCAAGGTAAATCTGCCACGCGGCGCTGTGAAAGAAGGCCAACGCGAAGTAGCCCAGTGCCGAGAACACCGAGCCGATGACGACAGCGTTTTTGGAGCCGATGGTTCGAGCAATACGACCAGCGCCCATCGATACGACAAACATAAAAAAGGCTTGGGGAGCAAAGAAGATTCCCGCACGCAATACCGAAGCTCCAAAGCCATATCCCGAAATCAGCGGCACTTCCAAAAACTCTGGGATGGCCACGGCACAGGCGTACATCGTGACGCCGAAAAACAACGCCACCGTGTTGGTGGTGAAAACCGTACGCTCTCGCATCATCTTCATATCAATTAACGGACTTGCCGAGCGCGATTCATAGGCGATCCAGCCAACAAAGAGCACGGCTGAGGCGACGAAGAGCCCAACGACTCGCAACGATCCCCAACCCCAGGCGGGGCCTTCGGTCACGCCAACCAACAGACACAGCAACCACAGGGAGAGCAGCAACGCGGCGAGGACGTTTACCGTGCCATCGCGGCTCCCAGTTCGCCGGGGAATCAAGAAGATCAGTGCAGCCATCGCCGTGCTGGTCATGATCATGGGAATCCAGAACAGCCAGTGGAAGCCTAGGTAGGTGACGATTGGTCCAGCCACCACCATGCCTATTCCAGCCCCAATAGACATCAAGGCCGCCGTGAAGCCCACCGCACCACCAACGCGCTTGGGGGGAAATACGTCTCGAATCAATCCAAAACTCAAGGGAACCACCCCAGCACCGAGTCCCTGCAGGACCCGTCCTGCAATGGTGAGGCCAATGCTGTTCGACAGCCCGTCGATGGCGGTGCCAAGGGTCAGAAGCGCAAACGAAACAATAAGCATGCGCTCTTTGCCATACAGGTCACCGATGCGTCCAACGATGGGGGTCGCGACCGCTGCGGCCAGCAGATACGCCGTCAAAATCCACGATGCCGTATCCGTGCTCGTATGCAAACTCACGGCCAGCGTTGACAGGGCTGGGAACACCATGGACATCAACAGGGAATAGGCCAGCGCTCCAATGAGCACCACACCAAAGACCACAGGCAGATTTACCGGGCGGTTGGTACTAGCCGTCATTGGTCTCCTTAGGAAATTTACTTATCAAATCCTAACCATTATTAGAGGCCACACTCTCAACCTCCTCGAATCCCTCATGTTCTCTAATCTCTTAAAATCCGATAAACTAGGTCATAATTACCCCTGCAGGAGCACTTGTGACCGACCCCCGCCCCCTCACTGAAGTTGAAGCAATCAAGGCCGAGAGTCGCTATTTGCGCGGCCCCATTCACGATGATTTGCAATCTGACGCGCCTAATGTTTCAGCCGCAAGCGAGCAACTCATGAAATTCCATGGGATTTATTCTCAGGACAATCGCGATGTCCGCCGCGAACGCACCTTGGCCAAGGAGCCGCTCGATTACAGCTTTATGATTCGCGTGGTTATTCCTGGTGGTCGACTTACCTCAGAACAGTGGCTGGCTCTTGATGGAGTCTCTGACGCCATCGCCGATGGCTCCCTTCGTCTCACTACTCGCCAAGCCATTCAATTCCATGGCGTACGAAAAGGTGGCCTGCGGCCCTTGGCTGCCGAACTCCACCAACGGCTTATGACCTCATTTGGCGCCTGTGGCGACGTGGTGAGAAATGTCGTGTCCTGTCCCCTTCATGACCACGCAGAGTCTGAAGCACTTCGCGCACTTCCCGAGCGTCTCGCTTTGGCGTTTCGACCCAACACCAAAGCGTGGTGGGAAGTCTTCGTCGAAGGCGAATTGGCGGCAACTGGGGAGAATCAGACGGAACGAAGCTTCTACGGCGAGACCTACCTTCCTCGAAAATTCAAAATCGGCGTGGCGAGTGCCAACGAGAACTGCATTGATGTCTATGCCCAAGACGTAGGAATTATTCCGGCCGTCCATCCAGAACTCGGCCAGGGCTACCAGCTCGTTGTCGGTGGTGGACTTGGTCGTAGTTACGCCAATCCCGACACCTTTGCACGACTAGCTGAGCCCTTGACCTTTGTGCTCGACGACGAACTCGAAACGGTCATTGAAGCGGTGGTCGCCACCTATCGCGATTTGGGAGACCGTACCGATCGCAAGCGCGCTCGGATGAAGTACGTGGTTGCCGATCTCGGCCTGGCCGTTTTCCGAGACCATGTCGAACAGCGCCTTGGTCGCGAATTGCGAGCGCCGATCACGATCGAGCGTCTCGGTGAGGCCGATGATCATTTGGGGTGGTCTGAGCAACACGATGGCACCTGGATCCTTGGCGTAGCGGTTCGCGCAGGACGACTTCGCGACAACAACGTGTCATCCCCCAAGGCAGCGTTACGGAGTATTGCTGAGCGTTACCCAGTGTCCTTCACGCTCACGGCGTTACAAGATGTCTTGATTACCGGCATCCAGGCAGAAGATCGTGCGGCAATCGACGAACTATTGAGCGCTCATGGGGTGGTGGGCGTTGATTCCCTCTCTCCGCTCGATCGCTCCGCCCTGGCTTGTCCAGCTCTTCCCACCTGCTCTCAAGCCCTGACCGAATCCGAGCGTCGATTGCCTGAGATGGTGAATCTCCTCGACGCAGAGTTGACCACCGTAGGCCTCAGCGGTGCGCCCCTGCAGCTACGGATGACTGGCTGCCCGAATGGTTGTGCCCGACCAGCCGTGGCCGAAGTTGGCATCGTGGGCAGAACCAAGTCCACCTATGACATTTACCTAGGCGGCGGCCCGAATGGTGATCGCCTTGCGCGTTTGCATGAAGAGAAGGTCAAGTTCGAAGATATCCCGAGTGTGCTCAATCCCCTACTCGCGCAGTGGGGCGAGGAACGAGACGGTGACGAGCGCTTTGGTGAGTTTCTTGCTCGCAAGGGTCTTGCATGAGTGTGTTCTTGGTGGGTGCTGGCCCGGGATGCGCTGACTTGCTGACCTTGAGGGCGGCTCGGCTTCTCGCTACAGCCGACGTGGTGGTTTATGACCGTCTCATCAGTGATGAGGTGCTCGCCCTCGCACCAGAAACGGCGGAGCTAATCGATGTAGGCAAGCGCCCGGGTGGCAGCCATAACCAAGCACTGATCAATGATTTGCTGGTGTCTCTTGGTCAGCGATACGACCGAGTTGTGAGAATCAAAGGTGGAGATCCCTTTGTCTTTGGTCGAGGCGGCGAGGAGCGTGATGCCCTAGAAGCAGCCGGCATCTCGGTGGAAATTGTGCCCGGCGTCACCTCGGCTTTCGCAGCCCCCCTCGCAGCTGGGATTCCCGTTACGCACCGCGGCGTAGCTCGTGGTGTCTGCGTCATCACGGGCCACACCATGGGCGACGACGCGGTTGACTACGCAGCCTTGGCCAATGATCAGATCACCTTGGTAGTCCTCATGGGTGTGGGCAACCGAGCGTCCATCGCATCGCAACTCATCCAAGGGGGCCTCAGCGCATCCACCCCGGTGGCTGCCATTGAATCTGCCTCAACGCCACAGCAACGTATCGTGCGCTGCCAGCTTGACGATCTTGGCGATACCGCCATCAGCAATCCGGCCGTGTTAGTCATTGGCGCCGTTGCAGCCCATGGCCACGACAATGCGTCGCTTCTCCACCACAGTCACCTGCCGTGCTTCCCCTAGCCATCAAGCTCGAAGGCCGGCCCGTCTTGGTCATAGGCTGCGGTGTCATTGGCCGGCGAAAAGCACAACAGTTGATTAGCCAAGGTGCCCTCGTCACTATGGTGACTCGAGAATTTCTCGCTGAGGCACCCGAAGGCCTCAGTGAACTTCATCACCGAGACGTTGCCCTCAGTGACTTTGACGGCAAACTGCTCGTGATCTCAGCCACGGGCGATCGCAGCGTCAATGATGGCTTGGTTGCCGAAGCTCGTCGCCGGGGAGTGCTCATTAACTGCGTGGACGATCCCGACCGATGTGACTTTTACTTCTGCGCCACCCTGACCGAAGGCGAGGTCAGCGTCGCAGTGTCAACCAATGGGGCTTCTCCCGCTCTCGCAAAGGCGATTCGTAATCGCCTCGCTCAGGCCCTGCCCGCCAACACTGCGCAGGCCGCCCAAGAACTACGAGCGATGAGGGCCAAACTTCATGCCGAGGGCGTGTCGACAGAAGACATCTACTGGGACGACATCGTCGAGCAACTCTTGCAAGATTAGTGAGTTGACTCAACCAGGCTTGGTGCTCCCACCATGCCTGCGGCGACCGTGATGTTCGTCACTTCGTCAATCAACACAAAACTTCCCGTGATCCGGTTGTGCTGATACTCATCAGCCGCCAACGGCGATGCCGTCTTAATGGTCGCAACGCCAATTTGGTTCAGATTGAGCGATGCGGCGTCTTCGAGTCGCAGCTCGTTGACATCCAACACCGCATCAAGCGACGTCACGACTGCAGGGGTTGATCTGGTGGTGTGCTTTAGACGCCACCGGCTACCCGAAGTCAGTTCCTTGGTGTTGAACCAGCAGATCGTTGCCGTGAACTCTGAGGTGACTGAGGGGAGATCAGCAGACCCTGCAATCATGTCGCCACGAGAAACATCGAGATCATCAGCCAGATCAACAGCTACTGACATGCCCACGGGAGCGACCTCGACCGATCCTGCTGGGGTACGAATACCCTTCACGGTGGTCGTGAGGCCAGCAGGCAACACCGTGACTGCTTCGCCGACGCTCAAGGGTGCGCCATCGACCATCCCGGCATAGGTGCGACCACCGCCAGGTTGGCGAAGTATCCACTGAACCGGCAGGCGCGTTGCCATTGCTTCGTTACCGCCGTGAGCTCCCGCCCACTCGCCAGCCGGAGCCGCTTCGAGAGCTTCGAGCACGGTTGGACCCTGATAGAACGGTGCCGCATTACTCGCTTCCACAACGTTGTCGCCGAGGAGCGCTGAAATCGGCACGACGGTCACCGAGGAAATGTGAAGCCGCGCAGCCAAGTCATGAATTTCAGCGACCACGCGATCAAAGGCCCCTTGGTCCCAGTCAACGAGATCCATTTTGTTGGCGCACACAATGATTTGGCGAACGCCAAGGAGCGCGGCAATACAGAGGTGACGGCGTGTTTGCTCCTTCACTCCTGCGGTCGCGTCAACGACTACCAAGGCCAGGTCTGCGGTTGAAGCACCGGTTGCCATGTTCGCGGTGTACTGAACGTGACCAGGGCAGTCGGCAATCACGAACTTTCGCTTAGGCGTCGAGGCATAGCGATAGGCCACGTCAATCGTGATTCCTTGCTCACGCTCAGCGCGAAGACCGTCCGTGACGAAACTCAAGTCCATTTCGCCCACGCCACGATTACGTGAAGCTGAAGCCACGGCATCGACCTGGTCATCAAAGAGTTGCTTGGTGTCAAAGAGCAAGCGACCAATCACTGTCGATTTGCCGTCATCCACCGAACCGATGGTCGCGAAACGGAGCAAGTTGACGATCTCAGCTGAATCCTGAACTGCCACCATTAGAAGTAGCCCTCTCGCTTGCGGTCTTCCATGGCTGATTCACTGAAACGGTCGTCTGCTCGCGTGGCCCCTCGCTCAGAAATTCTCGAACCTGCGACTTCAGCAATGATCTGCTCATAGCCGGTGGCATCAGACAACACGGCACCCGTACACGTTGCGTCACCCACGGTACGGAAGCGAACCGTTTCACGCTGAACGACTTCTCCGTCGCGAGGCGACACCCACTCGCTCAACGCAAGCAACATGCCATCGCGCTCAATCACGTCACGTTCATGAGCGAAGTAGATCGTCGGCAGAGCTACCTGCTCGCGCTCGATATAGCGCCAGATGTCAAGTTCCGTCCAGTCGGACAAAGGGAAACAGCGAAGATGCTCCCCGGGATTGACCTTGCCCTGATAGAGCTGCCAGAGCTCAGGACGCTGGGCTCGTGGGTCCCATTGACCAAATGCGTCTCGGAAACTCAAGACCCGCTCTTTGGCTCGTGCCTTATCTTCGTCTCGGCGCGCCCCACCAAAGGCGGCATCGAATTGGTTGGCCTGAATGGCATCAAGCAGGGTCGTGGTCTGGAGTCGGTTGCGCATGCCACCAGGACCTGGATCAAGGACGCGGCCGGCGTCAATGCTCTCTTGCACTGACGCAACGATCAAGCGCTCACCAAGCGATGCGATGGTCTCGTCTCGATAGTCGATGACCTCTTGGAAGTTGTGACCGGTGTCGACGTGCATGACAGGAAAGGGCAGTTTCCCCGGGGCGAAGGCTTTGACGGCGAGGTGCAACAACACGGCCGAGTCTTTACCGCCGGAAAATAACAAGACCGGGCGTTCACACTCGGCAGCAACTTCTCGGATGATGAAAATTGCTTGGCTTTCCAGCAAGTCGATGGAATCGATGCCAGTTGATGAAGGGGCGGTGAGGGAGGAGTTGGTCATCTTGTTTTTAATCACTAAAATATGATCTGTTAAGTCAGGTAATCTTACATGGCAAGCCGACCCCCAATTGCGAAAGGCATCCTTCTATGACAGAAATGTCTCCCGAGTTCCTCAGCGAGCTCGCTGACGCGAATGCCCGTTTTGAAACGGCGGCCCCCAGCAAGATCTTGGAATGGGCCGCTGAACGCTTTGGTGACGACATCGCCTTTGCCTGTTCATTTCAAGACATCGTGCTCCTTGACCTTGCAATGGGCGTTATGCCAGGCCTTGAAATCATCTTCCTCGACACCAAGGCGCACTTCCCTGAAACCTGGGAGTACCTCGAAACCACCAAAGCCCGCTACCCTGGCCTCAACCTGACGATTACCGAACCTGATGAGGGGGCGGTGGCCTGCGGCCAAGATGGCTGTTGCGCTCAGCGCAAAGTGGCTCCGCTTCGCAAGGCAGTGTCAGGCAAAGCGGCATGGATCACGTCGCTCAAGCGCGTTGATGCACCAACCCGGCAAGCTGCACCCATCGTGTCTTGGGACGAAGCATTCGGGCTCGTCAAAATCAACCCACTCGCCACCTGGACCGATGATGATGTGGCCTACTACGAACAGAGCCACGGCCTACCCATTCACCCCCTGATTCCGCAGGGATATCTCTCCATCGGATGTGCCCCCACGACGAAGCCGGTAGCGCCTGGCGAAGATCCGCGTTCAGGACGATGGGCCGGTACCGACAAGGTTGAATGTGGCCTTCACGAGGCCTAAGCGCACACGAGTGCGCTAATCCCATTCCTCTCCAAGCAGAATCAACTTCATCAATTCATAGCCACACCACAGACCAGCAACAACATTGATGATTGCATGGAGAAGTACCGGCACGAGGCCATTGTGCCCAATGGTTGTGACACCAGAACTCTTTGGGCTCCGTGACGTAGCGAACGTGTCTCGGCTACGTCATCACGAACGGTAACCACCACGCCCGGGTGCGTCATGCTTCGTTTGCTTGATCTCCAGAAAATCAGGGACCACCACGAGCATGCGCCACTCGGGCCTGCTGGTGTTTTGCTAGGAATTACCGACTGGTCGTTGCCAATGCCGAAGCAAAGGCGTTGCGCACTTCGTCGCGACTCCACGGTGCGGGAGCTTGGGTGATGAAATAGTCCGCCAAGGCCAAATCAGTCAAGTTGTCGAGATCACCTTCGGTGATATCTATCTCTGACAGCACGGGGAAGTCAAGGTCAGCCAAGATGCGGCGAATAGCGCGAACAGCTCGGCTGCCATCCTTGCTGCCATCATCAGGCTCGCCCAGAGCATCAGCAACACGCTCGAGCTGGCCGGGTACATGCTTGGATTCACGCTCAAGCGTTTCGGCGAGCACCAATCCGATGGTGAGACCGTGCGGTACGTGGCGAATGCCACCGATGGCTTGACCCAGGGAGTGCTCAGCCGTGCAATCTGAAATGTTCATGGTCAGGCCGGCCATCATCGAGCCACACGACATCGCGGCGCGGGCATCAGCGTCGTTCGAGTCGCGGTAGGCCGCCACGATGGCGGGCCCCATCATTGCAATCGCCTCGAGAGCGATCGCGTCACCGATGGGCGTACGGCACGAGGCCACCATGCCGGCTATGGCCTGGGCGATGGCGTCAATTCCGGTGTTCGCCGTCATGCGAGGAGGCATGGACCACGTGAGCTTGGGGTCAACAAGGGCATACTGTGCGCGTAGGTTTGCGTTGGCGATTCCACGCTTTACCCCAGCTTCAGGGTCAGAAACGACCGAACCACCCGAAACCTCTGATCCCGTCCCGGCACTGGTCGGCATCGCGATGAGGGGCAGGTCGGGCGCTGGGTAGCTAGGGGTTCCTGAAACAAAAGACTTAAAGTCAACGCCGAGTTGAGCGCACAGCCTCGCGGCCTTCAAGGTGTCAATCACCGAACCTCCGCCCAAGGCAACAACTACATCTGGCTGAGCCGCAATGAGCGCTTGGGTTGCTTCGTCCACCATGGCGATGGTGGGCTCTTCGGCTGGGCGATCGAAACGAACGATGCTCAGCTCCGAATGACGATCCAGAAGTTCCAACAAGGATTTAGCGGCGGGATTGAAATTATCGATTCCAGCATCAACCATCAAAAAAACGCGCGTGGCGTCAAGCTCGGCCAAGACGTCAGGCAGTGTCTCAGCGATGCCCTCGCCAAAGCGAATTTTGACGGGAAGGTGGTTGTTAAACGCTGCGATCATGGCTCCGTTGCCTCTCCGTTCAGGACCTCCCCGAACACAGCCATCATGCTAGAAGATGCCAGCGCGTTAGTGCGACGCGCGAATACGCCGCCACAGGACGTAGCCGCCCAAAGCGCACAGCGATGAACCAATGGCAAGTTCGCCCGGTACCGGCGAGCCAGTTGCCGCAAGCGATGACGCCTGCGTCGCCGAATTTTGCTCAGTGGTGCTCGGCGAGGAACTCGTGTGGCTCAGCCGTGAAGCACAGATCACTCGAGGAGAACCCGATGCGCCACTTGCCCCCGTCGATCCGGAAGCTCCAGTCGAGCCCGTCGAGCCTGTAGAGCCCGCTGAAAAACACGACCCACTGACTCCAGTGAATCCCGTGGTGCCGCTCGCTCCCGTTGAACCGCTTGAGCCCGAAGAACCCAAGGTGTGCTTATTTCCCACCGGTTGCAATTGACCACTTGACCCGGTCGATCCAGCCGCGAAAAGTGGATGCGATGCCTCAACGACAGGCAATGGTCCGGTAGCGCCGCTAGTAGTGAGTGCTCCGGTGTTACCGCTTTGACCAGTTGTGGACGCACTGCCCGTCGTGCCTGTCGAACCAGAGGTACCCGATGATCCCGTTGCCCCTGAGGCTCCGCTTGAGCCAAATGCGGTGACTGCACCAGAGGTACCTGTCACCCCGGTCGACCCCGACGTAGCGAGCGTCCCACTCACACCGGTTGACCCGGTCCCGTCAGCTTGACTCGCAACGATGGGTGCTTGCAATGCCCCCGCTGAACTGACTGCACCCAAAGTCAAGACTCCGGTGATTCCAGCCGCGAGCAACAAGGCGTGCCGCAGTCGCGCTGCTTGGGAATTCGCCATGTCTGTATGGTAACCCCTGACAAATCAGAGATTTGGTCAGCTAGACCCGCTGCGATTCCACCCATGCATCAAGGGCATCTGACGTTTCGAATGAGGCAATCAGGGCGTGGCGAGGGGCGGGGCCTGGGTTGTGCACCACGTGCCACATCCGTTCCGTATCAATGATGAGTTGGCGTCCCGGATAAAGAGGGATGAGTTGTTCGCTCTCGGCATCATCTTTTTCATCGCGCAAAATGAATTTGGAGCCTTCAGGAGCATCGAGCTCCAGCCACGCACGCACGACCCAACCTTCGCCGTCCGGGTTGAGGCGATTGTTGTCATCTTGGTGAATATGGCGACGCGCCTCTTCTTCCGTGGACGGGTTTAGTTGAATGACGCGAACTCGACCGAAGTTGGCGCCCACGTTCTCAACCCATGCCTTGATGGTGGGGGTGAGTTCAGAATTTGAGGTCCACATGCCGTCTTTGTCTGCTTTGCCGTGATCCCAGAATCCATGGCACTCAAGATCGCCGAAAGCAGACGCCAAGGGGGCGAAGTTGGTGTCGCCACCGCTCTTCCAGTCAATGTATTCAAGACTCGTCCATTCCTCTGGCGCAGGAGCAGGACCTTCGTGATCTTTGAGAATCAGATATCCCTTTTCATTCAGGCTCTCAAGTTTGCGATAGGCCATGGTGCTCCTTTGCATTGACGACGTGCTCTTTAGTTTCTCACCAAATATCTCCCGCCTCGAGGCATGCTCGAGCTGTGCCCTAGGGACTTAGGTCACAATTTCTTCCATGGTTCGCTTCGTCTGCCCAGCTCAAACTATGAAATCGGTGAGATGGCTTGGGTCACGTTCGGGTCAAAGGTCCCCGAAATCCTTCTAGCGTAGGAAGGGAAGCCAGGGAGCCGTGATGGACATACCGAGTGCCAGCGACATCGAAAACTGGACCGAAGAAGAGCGAAGCGCTGTGGCCAAACAATTGGCCAAAGCCGTTGGCTCAACGCGTCAAGCGTTTGGCATCACCGTCTTGTGGCAACTCTCCATTGCCGTGACCCTCGGCGCCGCCGTATTGCTCGTCCCATGGATTATGTGGCTGGCCTATTCGCTACCCATTACCGAGAAGACTCGAGCCTGGTCCACCGCTTGGGTCGGTTTTGACACCATTTTGGCGCTTGTCTTATTGGCAACCGCCTGGCTTGGCTACAAGCGCCGCCAAATTGCCGTCATGGGACTCATCATGTCCGGCACCTTGTTGCTGATTGATGCGTGGTTCGATATCACCTTCTCGTGGGGGACTAACAATTTTGGTGGCGCCGTACTCAGTGCGGTCATCGTGGAGCTTCCCCTCGGGATACTCCTCATCTCGAGCGCCTTGCTCATCATGAGACGCAGCGCTGCGTTAGTTGCCAAACTCCGCGGCGTCACCGCACCGTCGCCTTCTATGTGGCGCCAAGAGTTCCTTATTGACCGAGACGATCAATAAAACACGAGCTAATTGCTAGGGCTGAGCTATTGATCGGACCTCGCGCCAACCGGTCTGCATCTGCTTTCGGGCAATCTTCCAGTGACCATCAACCATGCGGAGCTCATCTCGATAACGCGCCACCAGCAAGGTGACTTCATCGGGAACGCCCTCGCCTGTTTGATGCGAGGTGTGATAGGTCAACGCAGTGGCCGTCTCTGGTCCGGTTCGATCCACGTGGTACACGTTGATGAGATGGTGCTGCCAATTTCGATCCGCCGTCATGGACTGAATCCAGGCCACGATGGCGTCGCCGCCCAAGATGGGATCAAGATGTGAATACTCTCCCACCGCATCATCAGTAAAGAGTGAGCGCAGCGTCTCCCAGTCTTTAGTGTCAACTGAAGATGCATAGCGATAGAGCGTCTGGCTCACCTTGTGAAAGGTAATGACCTCTTCGATGTCGTTGTCTTGCACCTCGTTCATAGCGCCCCCTAACTCGACCAGATTCCTAGCACGGTGCTGCCCTCATTACAGAATTGCTAGAACTCGAGGGTGATACTTACCGGACAGTGGTCACTACCCATAACGCTGTCATGCACATTGGCGTCGACGACGTGTGGCGCGAGATCTTGAGAAACCAAGAAGTAGTCAATGCGCCATCCAACATTGTTGGCCCGCGCCCTACCTCGATACGACCACCAGGTGTAGTGGCCGTTTCCTTGCGTGAACATACGGAAGGTGTCGACGAAACCAGCAGCCAACATGGCCTCGAATCCGGCGCGTTCTTCATCAGTGAAGCCGGCCTTGCCAACATTGGGCTTCGGTCGAGCCAAATCATCTTCCGTGTGCGCCACATTCAAGTCACCACAAAACGCCACCGGCTTCTTCTTGGCCAGAGCCTTCACGTGATCCAAGAATGCCGGATCCCACTTTTCGTGGCGAACCGCGAGGCGACTCAAGTCGTCTTTGACATTGGGCGTGTAACACGTCACGAGGTAGAAGTCATCAAATTCAGCAGTGATGACGCGACCTTCCGCATTGGTGTTCCCGAAATCATCGTCATGAAGACCATGCTTCGTTTCAAGTCGCTTTGACAATCCATTGGTGACCTTGAGCGGCTTTATCTTCGAGAAAATGGCCGTGCCTGAATAGCCAGCTTTGTCTGCCGAATGCCAGAACTCGTGGTATCCCTCCAGCGTGAGCGGGGATTGCTCTTGTTGAGCCTTGGTTTCTTGCAAGCACACAACGTCAGGCTCGACCTCGTCTAGAAACGGTTGGAATAAATCCTTACCGTGGACGGCACGGATGCCATTGACGTTCCAAGAAGCCAAACGAAGAGTCATGAACCAAGCCTAGGAGAGCGGCGCTCATTATAGGAACGCACCGAACCCAGCCAGAACCTATTCAGCGGGAGGCCGAGCTGAACCGTCGGGCTGAAGCGCACTCGATAGATACGCCACCATCGCCGTCACCGCATCGTTGTGCTGTGGTTGATTCCTCGTGACCACCACCACGGATGAGGGCGGCAAGTTATCGCTGAGCGCAACGGTGGTGGTTGCTCGACCGTCTACCGAGACGGCACTGGCAGCTCTTGTGCCAAGAAGGGCATAACCCAAGCCGTTGCCCACCATGGCGCGAACCATCTCGTGGCTGGTGGTGCGATACGCAATGTTGGGTGTCAACCCCAAGGTGGCGAACAGGCCGGTGAAATATCCGCGCGATGGCTGCAGATCAAGCAAGATCATGGGCTCGCTCGCTAAGGCCGCCAGCGAGATCTCAGGCTCTCGAGCGAGGGGGTGGTTCGCCGGGAGCAGCGCATAGGTCGCCAACTGCGCAACCGCTGATCGGTCGAGATCTTCTGGCAACTCGAAGTCATAGGTGAGAGCCACATCAATATCTCCACGGGTGAGATCTCGAGCGAGTTGACTTTGGTTTTCCTCGCGAACGCGAATTTCAAGATTGGGGTGAGTCTCTGAGAACGCTGCGAGGAGGCGCGGCACGACAAAGGGTGCGAGGGTCGGATATGCGCCGAGCGACACCACCTCATGGTCAATGTCGGGAGCGAGTTCGCGTCGCGATGCCATCGAAGATCCAAATGGAACGGTAGAGCCGTAACTCCGGTTCGCATAGACCAGGGCGATGCCCGCTTCAGCGAGCTCAGTGTGGTCCACTTCACCAATAAAGATGTGGTGCGTGCCATAGAGCGTGTCGCTCTTGAGCTCACAGTCATACGCCACGAGTGCGCCTTCGAGCATGGGAAGTCCTCCAGGAGAGGCAGTCCAATTGCCATGGGCAAACTTGTCGTCCGCTCCCATGCGACCGGCAAAGACATCGCTGAGTTTCGCCTGCACATCGGTGAGCACATTGACGCAGAAGCGACCATTCTGAGCAATGGCCGCGGCACTCGCTGATGCGTCATGCACACAGACCAAGAGGCTGGGGCGCTCCGAATCAGCTGAGACCGAACTCATCGAAGATACGGTGACGCCGGCTTTTCCAGCCGGACCATCGGTCGTAACAATGGATACCGTGGCTGCCGCACGGCTCATGCCTTCTAAGAATCGATCTCTACTCATGAGCGGCTGAACTCCTTGGTCATGGTGCGCAAGGTCTCATCGCTGGCAATCTCAGCCAGTGAACAAGCCAAGGCAATGGCTCCATCTCGTAACGCACGCTGGGCCTCCGGGCCGACGCAGGCTTCGGCAAATGCTCGTTGGTGGTTGAGGGCAGTTCCCCCCACCCCGATGTAAGGGTGGATCGACGCCACGACGTGACTGACGTTGCCCATGTCGGTAGAGGCGCGATTCATGCGACTCAACACCGGGTCGACATCAAAGCTACGACCCAATGCTTCGGCCTGTGCGCGATAGACCTCGTTGAGTACTTGGTGATTCACGAAGGCGTCGTAGGGTGCGGACTCGTCTTCGACTTCCAAGCTGCATCCGGTCGCCAGAGCTCCAGCTTCAAAACACGCCAACACGCGAGGAGACAACTCGTCGAGCTCCTCCATTGATGAAGCGCGAAGGTACCAACGCCCCTTGGCCACTTCAGCGATTGCGTTGGGGGCCTCGCCAGATTGCGTGACTTGGCCGTGCACCCGCACGGACAAGGGCAACTGTTGACGAAGCAAACCAATAGCGGTTTGGGCAATCACCATGGCATCTGCCGCGTTCACGCCAAATTCTGGATAGGCCGCTGCGTGAGCTCCCCGACCTCGATACTCCAACGCGATGTGACGGACTGCGAATGGTTCGGCATGCGCCACATCAACGGGTCCTGGGTGCACCATGCCGGCAACATCCAATCCGGCGAAACCATTGGCCTCAAGCAACTTGATCTTGCCGCCCCCACCTTCTTCAGCTGGTGTGCCCACCACGCTGATTCGAGCGTCAAGTTCGCCCACCACTGCTTGCAAGCCAAGCGCCGCGCCCACCGCAATGGCGGCAATCAGATTGTGCCCACAGGCATGGCCCAATCCCGGCAGGGCGTCATATTCGGCGATGACGCCGATGCCGTAATCGCCACTGCCAAAGTCAGCTCGAAAGGCCGTGTCGAGTCCGCCATAGGGCGCGTGAATGTCGAAACCATGCCCGCCCAAAGCAGCACTTACTCGTTGTGCAGATTCGTGTTCCTGCCAGGCTGTTTCAGGGTGGTCATGGAGCCACTGCGAAAGACTCAGCAGTTCACCGAGATGTTCGTCCACCTTGGCAGCGATGGCTTCGCGACGAGCATCCATCATTCATCCCCCGGCACGCCATAGGAGGGCGCTTGTGTGGGGTCGAGTGCTCGCGTGACGTAGGCCTCGGCTTGAGGCTTCCAGAGATCAAGAATGCGTCGAAGCTCGCTAATGGGTACGTCGTGATCGTCAACGCGAAGATTGGTGGTCGGCCATGGTTCGGTTGTGGCAATCAGCATGCCAGCGGAACGCACGGGGCCTGCTTCGCCCCCGACGGCAATCGCTGCCTCCAAGCAGCGCATCAGCCGTTCTGATAATTCAACATCAACATGCTCGTGAAAAGCGGACGCGATGGAGTCGATGACACCAGTACTTGCTAGCAAGTTGCCCGCTGTCACGAAGTTAGGGCCGGTGATCTCGTTGACCACGCCAAGGGAAGACTCGCCAGAAAACACCTTTGCTCGACCCTTCGTATCTACGCAACCAAACTGTCGGAAATCGAGATGTTCGGCTGTTTCTGCCACCTTGGCCACCGCTTCTTCTGCGGAGGCGCCGTGCCAGAGAGCATCAAGCAAGGCAGGGCCGAGCCGAGGATCCGTAACGTTCTGAGTGATTGCGGCTCCCACGCCAGCTGACACAAAGGCACAGCGTGACGCCACCGCGGGGCTTGAGGACGCTAGAGCAACACCGAAGGATCCAGAACGCTCACAGCGAGCCGCGATGGAGAAGGTCACGTAGTTATCCTTCAGGAATTACTGCGGTGGCGTCAATTTCAACCAACCACTCGGGACGCGCCAGTGCGGTTACCACGAGGCCAGTAGAGACGGGGTACACACCTTTGAGCCACTTTCCCATCACGCGATAGACCGGCTCGCGAAAGCGAATGTCAGTGAGATAGATCACGACCTTCACAATGTGATCGAGATGGCTTCCCGCTTCTTCGAGCAACATGGCAATGTTGGCCATCGCCTTTTCGGCTTGGGCTTCAACATCACCAATACCAACAGATTCTCTCGTGTCGAGGTCTTGGCCAATTTGGCCACGTAGGTAGACCGTATTGCCAGCCACCACGGCTTGACACAGGTCATTGTCGAGATTCTGCTCGGGGTAGGTCTCTGCTGTATTGAATGGTCGAATGCGTTTATGAACCGTCATCTACTTCCCCAGGATCTTGTCCGACAAGAATGCCCCATCCTTGACGAACTCCACGGGACCTTCGAAATCAAAGTTGCGATAGACCGCTGCAAGGTGAGCAAACTTCGGGCTCTGGGCAAAGGTCTTAAAGGCCAAACGGTGGCCGGCATAGTCACTGCTCAACAAGTCACGTGCATAGGCAAGCAACTTGCGACGGTCATCTGAGTCCCACCGCTCGTTCACGGTATAGAACTTTTCGAGCCACGGACCCGTCTCTGGACCATCGAATGATGCCTTGTCGGGCGTGATGCACAGTTGTCCGCCAACAAGGTCGCGAGCAATGTGCATCATGGCGGGCAGGTTGGTCACCGCAAAGTAACGACCTGCCATGAGCATGGATTGATTCGGCATCAACAGCCCCGCTGGGCTCTCTTCGGCCAAGGCAATTGATGCCGTCAAGTGGGCATTAATGCCTTCGCGGTAGCACGCGAGTTCAGCCAACTTCTCTTGGACTGCTTGTTGCTTGTCGAGACCCGTTTGCTGAGCGTTCAAGATCGAAACGCCAATGAGCTGATCGGCCATGCGCTCGATGCGCTGCGTGAAGGCAAAGGCCGAGTAGCGGTGAAGGGTTGCGCGAATAAAGGTTGCCGCCTTGGTGTGTTGGTAGAACAACACGTCTTCCCAGGGGATCTCCACGTCATCGAAGATCACCAGCGCCTCGAGTTCATCAAAGCGTGTGGAGAGCGGGTAGTCGTCAAGGTTGTTCTTCCCCGCGAAGCCACCACGACAAATGAAACGCAAGTTGGGGTTATCAAACTTGCAGATGAACCCAACGGCATAGTCAGAGAGTGCACTGTCTCCCCAGTTAGCAATGGTGGGTTTGGTGAAGGCTTGGTTGGCATAGGCCGCCGCGGTTTCGAACTTGGCCCCTCTTACCACGATGCCGTTGTCCGTTTCGCGAACAACGTGAAGCAGCATGTCGGGGTCTTGATCTTGGGGAGCTTTGGAACGGTCGCCCTTGGGGTCAGTGTTTGCCGAAACGTGAAAGGGGTCGCCGTAGCATGCCAGATCAATGTGGCGCTTGATGTTTTCAGCAAAGCGCGGGTCAATTTCTGAGAGCACGTCAGAGCCATCAAGCAATGACCACATCTCACCCACCGTCTCGTCACCAACGCGGGTGACTACCCCACCAATGTCATCCATGATGGTGTCGGTAGCTTTGCGCTTGTCAACCCAGTCTTGCTGCGTGCGCGGCGGCTTCGTCGTGATCGGGTTAATCTCACCGTTTTCTTCATATGCCATGAAGGGTGCCGTTGCAGCTTCATGGGCCATGTCAAAGATGCGAGCTCGAACATCAATGAGTGGCTTCATTGCCGGATGCGTCGTGACGTCCTTGACCAGTTCGCCGTCGTAGTAGACCTTGCGGCCATCTCGGATCGACTCTTTATATTCTTCGCCAGTCCTGATCATCGTGAACCCTTTCGAATGCTTGGCCTTATCGACACTTGCCCGGTTTTGATTTTCCCTGTAATTTTGGGTTCGGTCAAGCCTCAACAGGCTTAGCAATGATTCGGTTTCTCCGAATCAACCGGGGGGAACGTTCATGAGCCGAATTGGCATGCGCAACATTGAATACTTGGTGTGCGTGGCCTCGTGCGGATCAATCACCGGAGCGGCCTATGAACTCGGTGTCTCCCCCTCCTCAGTGTCGGCCGGCATTGCCGATCTCGAGAAGACCTTGAATCTGCAATTACTCATTCGCCACCACGCCAAGGGAGTGAGTTTGACACCCGCTGGTGAGCGAATTGCGGTGCGAGCACGTTCCTTGCTCGATGACGCCGACCAAATATTGCAAGACGCCGCCGAACTCAGCCAGGGCATTAGCGGCGAAATCTCTGTTGGGGTGTTTTCCGTGCTCGCCCCTTATGTTGTCCCTGGGCTCTCTCATTCTCTAGCGAACGCACACCCCGATCTTCGCGTTCGCTTTCATGAACTCGACTTAACAGAACTGAGTGACGCCGTAAGTTCAGGTCGCTGTGAACTGGGCATTGGCTACTTCTTTGACCCCAGTGCCACGTTGTCTTATGAGTTGCTGGAAGAGGTGCGGCCTCACCTCTGCGTGGCAGCCAACCACCATTTAGCCAACCTCTCAGAGGTGCAGCTAGGTGATATCGCGCAAGAGCCCCTCATCATGCTCGACCTACCCCACTCGCGGGAGTACTTTGCTCGAATCCTTGACGAGGCCGGCATCAACCCAGTGGTGAGTTTCGAAGCCCGCAGCGCTGACTTGGCACGGGCCATGGTGGGTCGTGGCATGGGGGTGAGTTTGCTCAATATGCGTCCAGCCTCGGGCCATTCCGTCGAAGGCCTCCCCTATCGCGAGGTGGAAATTGCCGGCGATGTCGAGCCTGCTCGCATCGTGGCGAGTTGGCCAAAACACGCTCGCCTCACCCGCAGGGCTGAAGCGGTACTAGACGCTGCACGAAGTATCCAAGTCGTGAAAAACTCATCCTCACCAAAGGAGACCCATGTCAAAGCGAGCTGATCTCGAACAAGCATTCCAAGCGCTAGCGCGCGATGGTCGTGCAGTGATTGACGGACAACGCCGCGAAACTCCCACCACCTTCGAAGACATTAGTCCCGCGACGGGTACGTCCATTGCCACAGTTTCGCAATGTTCGGTCAGCGATGTTGACGATGCCGTCGCGTCATCTCGCCGTGCTTATGACAGCGCATGGTCCACCATGAGTTCGGCAGATCGTAAGGCTCGTCTCCACAAACTCGCCGACCTCATTACTGCCAACGCTCAAGAGTTGGCGCTGTTGGAAGCCATGGACATGGGCAAACCCTTTAGCGATGCCATCAGCATTGATGTTCCCGGCTCTTCTTATATTTTAAATTTCTACGCCGAAGCCATCGACAAAGTGGCCGGCGAGATTCCCGTCACTGATCCTGGCAACACGGCACTGGTGCAGCGCGTGCCCCTTGGCGTGATCGGTGCCGTTATCCCTTGGAACTACCCCCTCGAGATGGCCATTTGGAAGATTGCACCTGCTTTGGCTGCCGGCAACACCGTGGTCGTCAAGCCAGCGGAGCAATCACCACTCTCCGCCCTTCGACTCGCCGAGTTGGCCCTCGAGGCAGATCTCCCGCCTGGCGTCCTCAATGTCGTCCCCGGCGATGGTCCAACAACCGGGGCAGCTGTTGGACTTCACGGCGATGTTGATGTCTTGACCTTCACTGGTTCAACCGAGATCGGCAAGAAATTCCTTGAATACTCAGGCCAATCCAACATGAAACAAGTGTGGCTCGAGTGCGGTGGCAAGAGCCCCAACCTGGTGTTCGCCGATGCTTCCAATCTGAACGAAGCAGCAGAATTTGCGGCGCGCGCCATCTTCTTTAACCAAGGTGAAGTGTGCTCGGCCAACTCGCGGCTCCTTGTCGAGCGCGCAATCCACGATGAATTCATCGCACTCCTCCAGAAGGAAGTGGCCAAGATCAGCTTGGGTCACCCCCTTGATCCCGCGACCACCATGGGGCCTCTCGTTGACGCCACCCAAGCGTCTCGCGTTGAGCGATACCTCGGACTCGGTAAGCAAGATGGACGACTGGTCACGGGTGGGTCTCGCCTGAGTATCGATGGATCGGACTGCTACGTCGAGCCAACGATTTTCACTGACCTTTCTTCCGATGCTGCCGTGGCTCGTGAAGAAATCTTTGGGCCGGTGCTCTCGGTGATCCCCTTTGATTCAGAGGCCGAAGCTGTCGCGTTGGCGAACAACTCTATCTATGGGCTCGCGGCATCGGTGTGGACCTCAAATCTTGATCGAGCCCACCGCGTTGCAGGACTCCTCCATGCGGGAACCGTGAGCGTGAACACCGTTGATGCCCTTGGGGTCACCACCCCCTTCGGTGGTTTCAAACAATCAGGCTTTGGTCGCGATCTCTCGCTCCACGCCATGGAAAAGTTCACTGGCCTCAAGACCACCTGGATTCGTTTCGCAACTACTCAGCCTTAGGCATCTATCAAAGGAGATACGCCATGTCCATGAATCAAACGCAGATCGATGGCTTGCTTAGCACCGACCGTGATCACATCATCCACCCCTACCTCCCCGCCACCACAACCGAGCGGGTTGTGATGAATGCTGGCAAAGACTGCACCCTGACCGACATCGAAGGCCGCGAATACCTTGATGCAACCGGTGGCCTCTGGCTGGCCCAAATTGGTCACGGTCGAGAAGCCGTCGCAAAGGTGGCCGCCGAACAAATCTCCACCCTCGAATACTTCACGAGCTTCTGGGAATTCAGCAACGACAAGGCCATTCAACTTGCGGCCAAGTTGGTAGAGATCTCGCCAGACAATATTGATCACGTCTACTTCACCTCAGGTGGTTCAGAAGGCAACGAAGCCGCACTCAAGATGAGTCGCTACTACCACTACCGCCGTGGTGACCCAGATCGAAACTGGATCATCGCTCGGCGAAACAGCTACCACGGCATCGCCTATGGCGGCGGTTCGCTCTCGGGTTTCCCGATTTACCACGAGGGCTTTGGTCCGATGTTGCCCCACGTGGCTCACGTCACGCCACCATGGCCGTATCGCTGGGAACTCTATGGAGAAGCCGACCCCACTGACTTTCTCATCGCCGAACTCGAAGAGACCATCAACAACATTGGCCCGGAGAAGATCGCAGCCATGGTGGGTGAGCCCGTCATGGGTGTTGGCGGCATGCTCATTCCACCAGCTGATTACTGGCCCCGTGTCAAAGAGGTGCTCGATCGCCACGGCATCTTGTTGGTTTTTGACGAAGTGGTAACGGCCTATGGCCGAGTAGGAACCTGGTTCGCCGCCCAGCACTTTGGTGTCGAACCCGACATCATCATCACCGCCAAGGGCATTACCTCTGGGTACATTCCTCTAGGCGCTGTGTTGGTGTCTGGTCGCGTGGCCGAACAGTTGGGCAAAGACCATGGCTTCCCCATGGGATACACCTACAACGGTCACCCGACTGCTGCCGCGGTGGCGTTAGAAAACCTTCGCATCATCGAAGAAGAGAATCTGTTGGAGCGAGCCAAGACCATTGGGGCCTACCTCCATGAGAAACTCAACACCTTGCTTGATCTCGACATCGTGGGTGAGGTTCGCTACGTCGGCATGATGCATGCCGTGGAACTCGTGGCTGACCGTGGAACCCGTGAACCACTGCCCATGCTGCAGCCCATGTTGCCAGACGTGATTCGTCGAGAAACTGGCGTCATCGTTCGAGACTGTGGCCACAACCTCGTGTTGTCACCGCCGCTGATCATGACCGAAGCCGAAGCTGACCGCTGCGTTGCGGCCATGCGCTCAGTACTTATTCGCACTACCCCCGACGGAGTCATTCACTAAGACAATCAGCATTCAGTCACCGGCAATCCAGAGAGAAAAGAGCCACCATGGCGGATTATCCCAAGCACCTCCACGATGAGCGCTTACTGCAAACAAGCTTTGCGGCTGAGCAAGAGACCAAGTTGGTCAAGGTGCTCAAGCGCCTTGACATCGTCTACTTCATCATCGCCGCGGTTATCTCCATGGACACCATCGGCACGATTGCCGCTGGAGGATTGAACTCTCTGACCTGGGGCATTTTGTTGGTCGTGACCTTCATGGTCCCCTACGCCATGTTGTTTGCCGAAACCGGTGCCGCCTTCACCCAAGAAGGTGGTCCCTATCAGTGGACGAAGTTCGCTTTTGGCCGCTTTATCGGTGGCGTCACGTCAGTCTTGTACTGGATCACCAACCCCATTTGGTTAGGTGGTTCACTGGCGTTCATCGCTTTTGCTGCCTTCCAGGGCTATGTCGTTCACGTCGCCTCGGGAAGTTTCTGGGACTGGGCCTTCAAGATTGCCTTCGTATGGGTTGCCATTTTGCTCGCGGTCGTGAGTTTGAAGACTGGCAAATTCATCGTGAACCTTGGCGCTTGGGCCAAGGTAGCGGTGCTCGTGCTCCTCGTCGGCACCACGGTTGTCTATGGGATTATGCATGGCTTCACCGCGCAACATTGGGGCAATCTTTCCCCCTCTACCGCCGGGTTCTTGTCAGCCATCTCCATCATCTTGTTTGCTTACGTCGGCTTTGAAGCCCCGAGTGCTGCCAGCCAAGAAATGTTCGATCCGGCCAATGACACCGGGCCAGCTATTCGACGCGGTTCGCTGATCTCCATGGCGGCCTACCTCCTACCCGTCTTTGCCATCATCTTGGTATTGCCGGTCAAGAATGCATCGGGCCTCGGCGGCTACATGGACGCCATGGCAGTGGTCTTCAATGGCGTGTGGGGACCCCTTTCGCACTTTGCCCTCGGTGTCTCGGCTCTGTTGTTCGTCTTCGCTCTTGTTAATCAGGGCAGTTCATGGATGATGGCAACAGACCGCATCCAAGCCATCGCTGCCGCTGACGGAACGTTCTTCGGGCGGTTTTTCGGTGTGTTCTCAGAGCGATTTGGTACGCCCGTTCGCGTCAACATCACCTCGGGCATCATGGGCACGGCTTTTGTGATCGCGGCCATGGAATTCGTCAATGGCTCGGCCTCCACCATGTTTGCCATTGTGTTGAACTGCTCGATTTCAACGCTCTTGCTTTCCTACCTCACCATCATCCCAGCACTGATGGTTTTGAAGCTGCGCTACCACGCCATTGATCGGCCTTACAAGGTGCCCGGCGGCACGAAGGGCTTCATGGCAATGGGCACCGTCGTGTTCCTCTACATCGTGGTGGGCTCCATCAACGTGCTCTTCCCCAATGTCCTCCCAGGAATCTTTTCGGTGCCGTACTCCTTTGAATCAAGTTGGGGTGTCTCGGCTGGACGATTTGAAGCCTTTACCTTGGGCACCGTTCTCGTTGTCATCTTGATTGCCGTGGTTGGGTTCATCTTCTCGGCCAAGGTGCGCAGTGATCTGGCCCCTGCTCTCGAAGTTGACGAACTCGCAGCTGAGCAGGCCGCCGCAGTTCAAGACTGATCGTCACGCTGCGCCAACAAGTTGTGAAAATCAGAACGACTACTTCACCGTGGCCGCACTAATTGTTGCGCTCCGATGAATAGTTTCGTTTCGGGCCAGAAAACGGTTGTTGTCAACCTTAGGGAGCCCTACATTTGAAACCAACTCAACAACGAGTTGAATTACGCACGCAATGGCGCATGCAAGGTGGATTGATAGCCAACACGTAATTTTCATCAAGGGGGAAGCAATGTCTATAGAGTCCAGTGCTCAAGAGCATCCGCTCGAAGTTGAGCAGTACACCATCGAACAGATCCCCGAGGATCAGCGACACGGTCGCCCTCGCGATCTCTTTACTGTGTGGTTCACATCGAACTTGATGCCCCTCACTATCGTGACCGGCGCGCTTGCGACGGTTGTCTACGGCCTGCCCTTCTGGCCAGCGGTCTTCGCCATCATCTTGGGCAACGCCGTTGGTGCGATTTTGATGGCCTTGCACTCGGTCCAGGGCCCCAAGCTCGGCATCCCGCAGATGATTCAGTCGCGGGCCCAATACGGCACCATCGGTTCCATCTTGGTAGTTGGCGTTGTGGTCTTCATGTACGTGGGCTTCTTCGCCTCGAACTTGGTACTCGGTGGCCAATCCATTAACCAACTCGTCAGCGGTGTCTCGGTCAACTGGGGCATTGCTATTTGTGCGATCTTGAGCCTGGTCGTCGTGACCTTTGGATATGACTTAATTCACGGACTGAACCGCTGGCTCTCGGTGGTCTTCACGCTCGTTATGTTGATCTCCGTCATCATCATGGTCAGCAATGGCCTTGGCCCTCACTTCTCCTCTGCTGGCAAATTCAGCTGGTCGGGCTTCATGGGCGCTGCCATCGTGACGGGCATCTTGTGGCAGATTGCCTACGCGCCTTATGTCTCTGACTATTCGCGGTACATGCCAAAAGAATCAAGCACGAAGCCCGTGTTTTGGTTTAGCTACTTCGGCGTGGTGCTGGGCTCCGTATTGCCGATGATCATTGGCGCCATGGTCGGTATCGCCTCGTCGAATGCGAGCCAAGTGGCTGCCATCAAGCAGCTCTCGCACGGCTTTGGTTGGGTGGTCATGTTGGTCTTCGCCGTTGGCATCGTGAACACCAATACCTTGAACCTCTATGGTGGCGTTCTTTGTGGCATCACCGTGGGCCAAAACTTCAAGAACGACTGGCTGCCAAAGGCCAAGGCGCGCTTTGTGTTTGCTGCGGTGTTTGTCGCTGCGTGCCTTGTGGCCGCTATCGCGTATCAGACCACGTTCTTGACGAGCTACTACAACTTCATCTTGCTCCTCACCTATCTGCTGGTGCCGTGGACGGTTATCAACTTGGTGGACTTCTACGTCATTCACCATGGGGACTACGACGTGCCATCACTGTTCCGTGCAGATGGCGGCAAATATGGTCGCTTCGACACGGGGACGGTTGTGCTCTACTTGATTGGCTTCGCTATTGAATGGCCCTTCATGAACACCACCTGGCATGAGGGCTACTTTGCCAAGCACATGAGTGGCACCGACATTTCGTGGCTCGTGTGCATCGCCATCTTGACGCCCGTGTACTACGCCTATGGCAAGTGGGAAGCAAAGAACAAGCACCACGGCGAAGTCTCCCACGCAGCGTAAGGAAACTCTCCATGGAATGGATCAGAAGCGAACAGCATCAGTTGCATAACCCGGCTCTCGAAATTTGGGCAGGGACGCCACTCGAGGCCACCGAGACGCCAGATCGTGCTGAGACGATCGCAGCTCGACTGGCCTCTGATGCTCGCTTCGTTGAATTGGAAGCGACTTCCCACGGTCTTGAAACCGTGCTTCGTGTTCACGATCCCGCCATGGTTGCCTGGTTTGAAACTTGCTATGAGGAATGCGCGCCCTGGGTGGAGACCAGGGAAATCTTCCCTGACACCATGCTCCACCCAGGGCTCCTCATGGGGGGCAAGCGCGGTCCTGAACCCATGGATGCTCCCTTAGGGCGATTGGGATATTGGTGCTTTGACACGATGACTCCCATCGTGCCCGGCACCTACCAAGCTGCACTCGGTGCAGTCGACACGGCGTTGAGTGCCTATGACCTCGTTGCCCGTCGGGGTGGCGCCGCTTACGCCCTATGTCGGCCACCTGGCCATCACGCAGCTCGATCCATGATTGGCGGCTTTTGCTATCTCAACAATGCCGCCATCGTGGCCGCCGCTATGCGCCACGATGGTGCAGAGCGCGTTGCCATTTTGGACGTGGATTACCACCACGGCAATGGCACGCAGGCAATCTTCTACGAAGACGCTGATGTGCACTATGTCTCAACCCACGCCGACCCGATGCGCGCCTTCCCTTATTTTGCTGGCTACGCCAACGAAACAGGGCTTGGAAAGGGTGAGGGTGCGAATCTGAATTTGCCTTTGCCCAAGGGAGCAACCGATGAGCTCTTCCTCGGTGCAGTGCGTACTGGCATAGAGGCCATCACCCAACGAGGAGCTGAGCAGCTCGTGATCTCCCTCGGCGTCGACACCTATGAACTTGATCCGCTCTCGGATCTCTGCGTGTCACGTTCAGCTTTCCATGAGGTGGGCAAACTCATCGGCGAACTCGGCCTCCCAACCGTCGTTGTCCAAGAAGGCGGGTATGACACCGAAGACCTTGGCATCAATGTCGCCAATGTTCTCCTCGGCATTGAGGGGGAAAATCCCCTGACCGCGGACACCGTCCGCGACGCCTCGTCCAAAATCGCTCGTCACGTCTAACAAGGATTGATTTCATGACCCATGGCCTTCGCGCCTGTTGCATTCAATGGCTGCCTACCCCCGGAGCCTTCGACGACAACCTTGAACAAGGGTTGGCTCTCATCGATCAAGCCGTGGAACTCGGTGTCGATCTCATCGTGTTGCCGGAACTCTGGATCTCTGGTTATGACACCGCCCGCCTCGCGACCGACATCGCTGACTCAGCCGAAGCTCTAAGCGGCGGACGTATGGATGAGGTTGCCCGACGCGCCCAGCGCCACGGCGTGTGGATCGTCGGCGGCTCGATTGCCGAGACCACAGCATCTGGCATTGCAAACACTGCTCCTGTCTATGACCGACATGGCGAGCTTCGCGCTGTCCACCGCAAACACCATCTGTACCCCTTCACGGGCGAGGACGTGATCTTTGTCCCCGGCGATGGCGTCACCACCTTCGAAGATGACGAACTCGGCCGCGTCGGCATCAACGTCTGTTTTGATGGCGACTTCCCAGCCACGGTACGAAGCCTGAGCGAAGCCGGTGTGGAACTCGTGCTCCAACCCAATGCCTATGAACTAGAAGCTGCCGCATATTGGGATGCGTGGTATCCGGCCCAAGCCATGGCCACGGGTCAGTTCTGGGTCATGACCAATCAATGTGGCGTGAATCCCTCGGGCGCCATCCTTGGGGCCAGCAAAATCATTGATCCCTCAGGCGCAATTCTGGCCGAAGGCCCTCGAAGTGACGGCACGGTGACCCCGGAGGCCTCCATTGTGGTCGCACCCTTGGTTATTACCGAAGAGGTCGAGCAAGCTCGTCACTTCGCAGCACTGTTGCACTAGACCTTCTTGCTTCTTTCATCTTGAAGGCTTCAGCATCACTCTAGAGATGAAGCCCCGAGTTAGGGCTGCTGCAACACTTCATCGACACGGCGCGGAATCGATAGTGGATTCGCCTCTTGAAGTTCAGGTGGCAAGAGATGATCCGGAACGTTTTGAAATGCCACTGGCCGCAGCCACCGCTGAATCGATGAGGCACCCATAGAACTCGTACGTGGATCGCTCGCCGAAGGGAACGGCCCGCCATGGTGCATTGACCACGACACGGAGGTCCCAGGGCCAAATTCATTGACGAGCACCCGGCCTGCCTTGGAAGTTGCTAGCGATAGGAGATGGGCCGCATCTCCTTCCTCGGGCTGAACAAATATCGAAAAGGCGAGAGAGCCATCAAGCGATGTCACGAGGGGCCAGATCTGTTCGAGATCGTCATAGGTGATCAGCAGTGAACTAGGGCCGAAGTACTCCTCGAACAGCGGCGTCGTCGAGGCCTGCATCGCAGCTTCAAGGGCCACCACGCCGATGATTGCTTCACCATGTTTCATGATGGAACCATTCGAATTCACGATGAGTTGCTCAAGCCGAGACTTGCCGGCATCAAAGTTCTCGGCGATGTGCGTGTTGAGCAACGGCAACGAGCCAAGCTTCGCAACCTCATTGCCGACGTCTCGGATAAAACAATTCCCCAACTCGGAGTTGGGAATGAAACACAGACCAGGCTTGGTGCAGAATTGGCCCGACCCTCGTGTCACGTTTGCCACGAAAGCGTTGGCGATTTCGGCTCCCCTATCTTTCAAGGCAGCCTCTGTGATCACAACAGGATTAACGGCTCCCAATTCTCCGAAGAAAGGAATTGGTGCTTCGCGCTGAGCGCAAAGATCACCCAGCAGTTTTCCACCATGCCGCGAACCCGTGAAGCCAATGGCAGCAATATGGGGGGATGTGGCCGCCTCACGGCCAGCGTCGAGACCGGCAATGATGGAGAGAACTTCTGACGGGAAACCGCTGCGCTGAGCTGCATTTTGTATGAGTTGGGCAGACCGGGCACAGGTTTCGGGGTGGCCGGGGTGAACTTTGGCCACGACAACACAGCCAGCAGCAAGCGCTGACGCGGTATCAGATCCTGGGACTGATGAGGCGAGGGGGAAGTTTGCGGCGCCAAACACCAGGACCGGACCGAGCGGTCGATTCATTACTCGAAGGTCTTGGCTCGGACCCAATGGTGTTTCGTGAGCATGATCAATAACACAGCCCAGCCACATTCCATCTTGGATCACTCGAGCCATGAGCCGAAACTGTTCAGAGCTCCGTCGTACTTCGTACTCGAGTCGCGCATGACCTAAGGCCGTTTCACGCTGAGCGGTGTCAACGAGTCCCGGAAGATCTTGCTCTAATGCAACAGCAATGGCCTCGAGGAAGCTTGCTCGTTGTCGAACGTCGCTAACGCCAAAGACGCGTTGGGCAGCACTCGCGGCAAGAAGAACTTCCTCTAATTCACGTGAGGTTGTATCTGAAACTTGGTTGCCTGGCGTGCCGACAATTCTGTCCACGCTCTGACAAGCCTTATGCCAATCGACGGCGGCGAACCGTAGCGACCACGACGGCTCCCAAGCCCAGCAGACTTACGCCAGCAACTGCCATGCCCGAAGCATTGGTTCCCGTGTTGGGAAGCGAAGTTTGGATCGTCACCCCTGCATCCATAGCGCGGACTTTGCCATCGCTACCAATGCCTTGAGCCTGGATGGTGTGATTGCCAGAAGGAAGTGACGAGGGGACGGGGAACGACGCAGCGAACTTGCCGTTACTGCCTACCTTGGCCGTGCCCAATTTCACGCCGGTAGAGAACGCGTAGACCGTCACCGTTGAATTGGCCGCAAAGCCGTATCCAGTAGTCGTACCTTGGCCACCAGGCGCGAGGTTCAGCACTGAGCTCGTAACCGAGTCGCCAGAGAGCGACATGCCGATTGCGGAGGTACCGACCGAGATTGTCGTCGCATTCACCGTGGTAATACTGAGCGGCGTCACGGACCCATCAGGGTTAATCAACTGGGCCGTGCCTGGAGCAACTTCACTGCTGCCTGAATTAGGGACAACGGGCGTCGTTGGTGCTGTACTTTGAGTGCTGAAGCGAATCAGCACGTAGCCCGAACCACCATTACCACCGGCCGTTCCACCATTGATATTGGAATCCGCGCCACCGCCACCGCCACCGCCACCTGTGTTGGCGGTTCCAGCAGTTCCCGCAACGGGCGTGGTCAAGATGTTGCCACCGGCGCCACCGCCGCCCGATCCACCTGCAGCACCTGGTAGTTGCGTATAAGTGCTTCCAGGTTCTTGGGTACCACCACCACCACCGCCGCCGCCGCCGAAGTCAGTGTTTAGGTTGGCGAAAGCGCCTGTGGGTGCAAGTCCAGCGCCACCAGCGGTGCTCGTCAATGCGCCGGTGTCAGCAGCTGCGGCACCAGCGCCACCGCCGCCACCAGCCGCTTGGTTGGTGTACGTGTTGTTCGTGGTGGTGTAGATCGTATTGGATGCCGTCGTCGAACCACCGGCGTTGCCCGAACCGGAAGCGCCACCAGCACCAGCGGTACCATCGGCGGCGTTAGCCATCACGGTACCATGCTTGCCACCTTGGCCACCCGACGCCGAACTCGTCCATGACGATCCATCGCTTACCGACGTAGATGCACCCGCAGCGCCATCTACACCCCCCGTATTCGTGTTTTGGTAGGTAGTCGAACCTGCTCCGCCCGCGCCGCCTGCGCCGACGGTGACGGACAACGAATCCCCAGCCTTCACGCTCTTGGTAGCGACCACGACTCGTCCACCACCGCCACCGCCGCCAGGTGCGTACCCAGAGTCGTTGTAGCTATCCACGGCACCACCACCGGCGCCACCGCCTCCTGCACCGACAAGGAGTACGGAGACCGATGAGACGTTGGAAGGTACCGTCCAACTCGATGATCCCGTCGCCGTGATCGCAACTTGGCAAACACCGGTCGAACCGCTGACCGCCGTGGAACCCGTTGGGCAACTTGATGCCGCATTAGCGACTGAAGGTGCTGAGAAACTTACCGCTGCAGCGGAGATACCGGCAAGGGTGGTTGCAGTTGCAATTTTGGTGGTGCGAAGAGTCGTACTCATGAGGGCTTCCTAGAGATTTTTTCGAGATCTGGTAGCAAATGTAGCAGAATGGCCTCTCTATTTAAGGAGTTGCTTCGCTGTGAGACGAATGCTCAGTGCCAACCAACCATTGCTCCATCTCACCCAAGCCGCCCAAGCGTCGCCACGTGCACTGGCACTCAAAACGCCAGGATTTGAGCTTTCTTTCATTGACCTGCTGGGGAGTTCCCTGAAACTCGCGACTGCGTTGCAGGAGCGTGGGGTGGTCTCGGGAGATGTCGTGGCAGTTAATGCCGATTGGGGCTTCCAAGCCTTACTCACACTCGCCCTGTGGGCTATTCGCGCCCGCGGCTATGCACTGCCATCTCTACGCGCATGGGCCACCATGCCGCCACCCTCGATACTGCTCACCCAAACTGAGCATGAACTCGAAGATAGGTATCCCTCCATTCGCGTAGACCAAGCATTTGTAGATCAGGCGTTGGAGAGAACCGAACCATTCGAACTCAGCGTCTTTGGCGAACAAGAAATTTGTCGATACCTCTTTTCGAGTGGCACGACTGGTGCCCCCGTCGCACTCCCCATCACCGTTGAGCTCCTCGAGTGTCGAAGCACCCTGATTCACGATCACTGGATGCCCGCCCTACCGTTCTTTTCTCTCCTACCGGTAACGGCAGGACATGGTCTCTATGCCCTCACCAACGCTCTTGCCACGGGCACGACGTATTACGCGCCAGGGAGCCCCCAAGAAAATCTCGCCATCATCCAACAAGAATCGATTGGCAGCATCATTGGCTCAGTCGCTCAACTCGAAGCGCTGTGCGCTGCGAGTGAAGCGGCATCGCAGCGCCTTGGGGACCTCGACACCATTTTTGTGACGGGTTCAGCCTTGACGGCTGAGTTGGCGCAGCGAATCTCAAAGATCTCAGAAGCAAGAGTCTTGAGCCTCTATGGGGCGACCGAAGTTGGTCCGGTAGCTACCGGCGAACTTGACGAACATGGCACCCTGTATTTCCAAGCACCCCGTGATCACGTAAGCGTTAAGCGACGCCAAGACGGAGCGATGGGTGATGACACGGGCGAGGCACTCATCATCGCCACCACCAACATGGTTGATGGTGTTGGTGACAACGTCGATGAGGCAGGACACGCATGGTTCTCCACGGGGGATCTCGTGAGGTTCTCGGCCGATGGAAGCTTTGAGCTCATTGGTAGAACCAATGAAGTGGCCAATGTAGGAGGCGTCAAAGTAAATCTCAGCGAACTGGAAAACGAGGTAAGACTTTTCGACGCAGTCAGCGATGCAGCCATTGTTGAATACGAACCCTCTCGCTACGTTCTCTCAGTGGTCATGGAAGATCATGGCGCTGCTGCTGGCGTACTTGAGCGAGCACGTCGCGCTGGTTTTGGAATTCCCCTTGATGCAGTGCTCGTCCTTGACGAAGTTCCGGTGACTGAATTTGGAAAACTCCAGCGAGAAGCCATTGCAGCGATCTATCGGGATCAAGTCGCTCAGTAGAGAGCGCTCTCGTGCCCGACCACTGAAAATTTAAGGCAGCCCCAGAATTGACCGGAGCTGGTCATGAGGTAGCGCCGGGCTGAAATGTCCGTTGCGGCCCGTCATGTCATCATTGGCGATGAGTGCATTCAGTACTGCTTCTTCCACGCAGCGCACCGTTGCCGTATAGAACGAATCGATGTCGCCCCAGGGAATGAATGACAGCGAATCGAGTTCGCTCCGAGGATTCGCTGCACTCGGAAATTCGCTGATGAGCGAACCAGCGTTTGCAGTTGAAAAGGCCAAAAAGATGTCGCCCGAGAAGTGGCTGCCTGTTGTTCCTGTCCGAGCAAGACCTAACGGCACACGCTTGGCCAAACCTTCAAGTTGCTGTGGCAACAGCGGTGCGTCCGTTGCCACGATGGCGATCACGGAACCAGCGCCGGGAGGCACGCGGCGATCAGCATCAAACCATTCATCGCTTTGAATCTGACATGGTGCATCAACAGCCCGACCAACGGGTGCACCTTTAATCGTCAGCTCGCCTCTGCCCCCAAAGTTGCATTGCAAATGGACGCCCACCGTGTAGGTGGCTGAACCGAAGCGGACCTTGCGCGATGCTGTGCCATTGCCGCCTTTAAAGCCGTAACAGTTCATGCCCGTGCCACCGCCAACGCTGCCCTCATTGCAGGGGCCAGCGTTGGCATGGTCAATGGCTTCGAGCACGTGGTAGCGCTTGACGTGCACGCCGTTGATGTCGTTTAAAAATCCGTCCCAGGTTTCGGCGACCACGGGGAGCTGCCATTGGGCCGCCACATTCGGTCGATTGCTCGCAATCCAATCAATAATCCCGCGATGCACCGTTCCCACGGCGTGGGTATTGGTCAGTCCAATGGGCGTTGACAGGCTTCCTGATTCTTTGATCCAGTGACTGCCCGTCATCTCCCCATTGCCATTCATGGAATAGAGACCCGCTGCGCAAGGAACACCGACGCCTTCTCGGCCACGAGGCAAGATCATGGTTACTCCGGTGCGAATCGGGCCTTCGAGATACCGGTGTTCACCGTCGCCTTCGATGATGGTGCTGGTTCCCACCAAGACACCTGGCACGTCGGTGATTGCATTGTGGGGCCCCGGTTCACCTTCGAATTCAAGGCCAAGACCTCGTGCCCTCGTGTGACCATCGGGAGTATGGAGCCAAGCGCTGGTGATCATCTTCCCATTGTCACATGGAACGATTCCTCACGTGGTCTTGTCACAACGACAGCCACAAATCGAGCTGGGTCTCGCTAGTGGTCGTGACGGTAGTGCTCGGCTAGTGGGTTCGCCCCAAAGTCTCGAGAAGGGTCCCGCCACACCGTATGGACATGGTTAGCTCCACGTTGTGTGTTGTCGTATTCGCACAACAGCGAAGGCCCCTGGACGCGGTAGTAATGACCCTCGCCATTCTCGAGGCCTCCGGCCCAACAAAAGCTCAGCGTCTCAAGTTGGTCATCGCTTGCATACTTCGCAGCTTCGAGATCGGCGAGACCTTCCGGAACTCGCGCCACGTAGACATCAAGGAGGGCTCTCAGCATCTCACGTTGAGACGCGTTCATGGCTGTGACCGATAAACCAATCGGCGTTGAGGTAAGGCGAAGTGACTCCAGCACCTCAGCGGTGACGTGATCTTTCTCCTCCGCATCTCGTTGGATCTTGGTCACGATGTCACCCAACGCTCCTTCGAAGCGGCCGCGCCACACATCAATGAGCGGTAAGGCAAGATCTCCTTCTCCTTGCCCATAGCGAGTTCGATTCGCACTCACGAGATCCGTGGGGGCGACTGCATTCACAATCGCGGTACGTCTCTGTGTCTCGTCAAGGGAGCGAACGAGTTCGCGGCCGAGGTCTTCAGCAGCGCCCATGGGCCGAAGCAGATGTCCACCGAGCAGCGGCGACGTCGCCGGATCGACTCCGAGAAAGCATGGCGTTGCCCCTTGGACCTGGTCATCGATGATGGTGACATTGAGCGACACGTGGTGGCCACCAAATCGCCAAGACCACGGTTCACTCTCCATGGGATTCCCGAAGATGCGCAGGTAATACAGGCCGGGATCGCGGCCTCTCTCCCGACCCCAATCGACCGTAAAGCCCTCAACCCGATCAAGAATGTTGTCGTGGCCGACAATGGACGCAACGGTGTTGTATCCAGCCATTGAGGTCCCAGCAGCAATGAGTTGCCACACGGCCCGCTGCTGCACTGGCGTCATGGCGCTGAGTGCCAATCCACCGTGATCCGTTGGCGTGTAAAACCACTGCTCGCGCTCGACTGCATCATCAAACGCCCAGCACACGAGTTCGCGTTGTCGCTGATCAAGGAGGTCGACCAACCGACTGGCCGCTTCTGCGCAGCGTTTTGCTACCTCATGGGCCTTGCTCATGGGCCTTCGGGTCTCAACCTAAACAAGGTTTCATCGTCGCGTGGATCCCATGATTGCTCAACCTGAGAACGTCGGCCGAGCCGCTGGGTCCGCTCAACAAGCTGACGACCAAGTTCAACTTGTCCTGGTTCCCACGCCGCGAGCGCTTCGGGAATTTCATCGGCAGTTTCAAGTGCTTCTGCCAAAGCCCAGCCATTCGCTGCGGCCTTAGCCGTACCGGCTGCCGCATGAGGTCGAGCGGCAAAGCCGGCATCGCCAATGATGCAGGTTCGACCAAAGGCCATGCGATCAATGGTGATGTCAAAGACTGCTTGGATGAAGGGTTGTTCCACGGCACAGACAACGTGAGCGAGCGATGGAGCCAGCCGAGCCTTGGCCGTTGCCCTCATCTCTTCAACGTGAACGTCTCGGACTGACCCTGGGTGCAGGGATACCTCACGGCGTTCCCCATGAATATCGGTCATCAAGTCTTCAACATCGGGACCTGGTGCATAGTTGCGATACCAGACAATATTCAAGAGCCGCTTACCGACTTCGACTGACCCATCAAGAGCAGGAATGGGGTAAACCAAGATGTGGCTGTTGGCGAAAATCCCGTAGGTAAGCGCATCGCCAAGATGAGCTGCTACTTCCTGATCGATGGCCGATTCTGGGACCATCCCCCTCCACGCGACATAGCCCGCATATTCGCGCTTCATCGTTGGCACTAATTCAGATCGGAAACGCGATGTGATGCCATCCGCACAGACCAAAAGATCCACCTCTTGCTCAGTGCCATTGGAAAAAGCCACCGTAACGGAGTCCGGGTTTTCCGTTCTCCCTATTGCCTCATGACCCAAGAGATACCGCTCTCGGCCAAACGCGTCAAGAAGGTGACGATATACGTCGTTCCAGGAGCTGAAGTAATAAGTGTGCTCTCGCTCAAAGTCCACCGATCCGTCACGACGTAGGTAACGGATTGCCGATGTCTTAGTGCTCACTGAATCGAGTTCGAGACCGCAGCGTTCGACTAAATAGCGAGAACTATCTGGCAAAAACCCGATGCCAGCTCCGAACTGCTCAAGCTCAATTGCAGAACGCTCATAGACCGTTACGTCAAGACCAAGATCTCGCAGTAAGAGTGCGGCGGTGAGGCCACCGAGGGATCCGCCGACAACGGCGACTCGAGCCGAAGTGACCATCGAGGATGCTTAGGGCCGGCCGAAGGTGGCGATGCGATCGACATTGCAGATGAAGAGCACACGCTTTTCTTCAAACGAGGGGTCACGAAGCTGATATGTGTCACCATCGCCAATGTATTTGCGCCAGATCTTGTTGACGTGCTCGGTGGCCATCGCCCCATCCTTGGGGTCATCTTCATGAACTTCTCGATCGACGGTGCACTTGATGCTGACCCAGTGGTACATGTTCGCTGGGTTCACAATCAAGAGTGAGATCTTGCCATCGCGGCGAACCCACTCAATCTTCTTCCGGTGCTCCGCCAAGTTGCACAGGACCTGCGCACCCTCGTAGTCAAACCACATGGGGGTCATATTGACAATGCCGTCGTTGCCAATAAGGCCCATCGTGCAGTGAATGGGGTCATCGAGGAGTTGCTTGTAAATCGGATCCAAGTCATCGAGCGACTCAATGGAATCATGGCTTCCAACAGAAAATTGATTCGCTTGCGTTCCCTCGGAAACGTCAAGAAAACGAGCAACTTTGATAGACATCTTTCACTCCCCCTTGTGAATCACCAGCCTTGCGATTTTTCGCAAGACCCTCGGCTTAGAGGTCACGATAGCGGAAGGAGGCCCTCACGTCACTTCCAAATCTCTACACGGTGTATCCCCAAGCCAGCGTTGCCTTGACCACCGCTACTCCGGTCTTTCGAGACCAATCACCGCGACTTCCCGTAAGGTGACTAGATGGCTACGAAACGTGAATTGGCCAGAGACATTATTGAGCGCTGCGCTCACCTTGGAACCACCCATGTCTTTGGCGTTCCCGGCGGTGGGTCCAATCTTGATGTGGTTGGCGAAGCCGAAGCAGCGGGGCTTCAATTTGTGCTCACCCATACGGAGACCGCCGCCGCAATCATGGCTGGCGTGGCTGGCGAGATTTCCGGCTCACCTGGTCTTTGCTTAGCCACGAGAGGCCCTGGGGCTGCAGCGGCGCTCAACGGCGTAGCGCAAGCTGATCTTGATCGTCAGCCGATCATTCTGTTTACCGACAGTGTGGCCGAAACCGACTGGGATCGGATTTCACATCAACGAATTAACCAACAGAGCCTCTATCAGGCAGTAACCCGCGCCACCCTGGTATTGACCGGCGATCACGATCCCGATCCCGTTGCGCTCACTGGCCTCGCCACGGGTCATCAACCTGGAGCCGTCCACATTGATCTTGACCCAGGTGCAACACCAGTCGCCAAGATCACCGACAGGCAAACGAAGTTAACTACCTCGTTGCATGAGACGTCCCTGAGCGATTTACTCCTCGCCTCGAAACGGCCAGTTCTCGCAATAGGTGTTGGCGCCATTAAGGGTGGAGACGCACACCGAGCCGAGCTGTGTTCCGCTATCGCTGCCCTTGCAGCAACGCACCATCTCCCCGTGCTGTGCACGTATGACGCCGCTGGCATGATTCCAACAGATCATCCTTGTGCCGCAGGTCTCTTGACTGCGGCGACGATTGAAGCACCCGTACTTCATGAAGCAGATCTCATCATCGGGATCGGCCTTGATCCCGTTGAATTCATTCCCGCCGCTTGGAACTATCGAGCACCAGTAGCCCTGCTCGGCGCTTGGCCCATTGTGGACAGCACCTACTTTGGTGAACACCTCCATGGCGAATGGGTGGGTGATCTCACCGAACTAACGCAACAAATGACTTCGCTCATTCGTTCAAGTCAGTGGGATTTAGATGTCGTGAGCGCATTTGGCCCGCAGGCCCAAGCAGACATTCAGAAGGCATCGAAGACTTCAGGACCTGGCCTTGACCCTGGTCGTGTCGTGGCAATTGCTCGAGAACTAGCCCCTGAAACGGCTATTGCCACCGTCGATGCCGGCGCCCACATGCTGCCAGCCATGGGCCTGTGGAACACCTATCGCCCTTGCGAACTCCTGATTTCTAGTGGCCTCGCGACGATGGGTTTTTCCCTGCCAGCAGCCATCAGTGCGGCCCTCCACCGACCCGGCACTCGCGTGGTGGCGCTTACCGGCGATGGTGGCCTCTCCATGGCCTTGGCGGAACTCGAGACGTTGGCTCGACTTGGTGGAGACGTCACGGTCGTGGTCTTCAATGATGCGTCGCTTAGCTTGATTGCAGCGAAGCAAGCAGCACAAGGCCATGGTGGCGAATCAGCCATTCGCTATCGCGATATCGACTACGCGACGGTAGCCGAGGGACTCGGTATGCCAGGCATTCGCTGCGAAGACGAATTCTCATACCGTGAAGCGCTCACGACATCATTCGGACGATCAGGTCCAACCCTTATTGACGTTCTTGTTGATCCAAGTTCGTATCGCGACATTGTCGCCGCCGTTCGAGCTCCCAGATCTTGAAACCTGCAATTGCCTCTGGCGGTCACTACTTGGATCTGCTCGGACTGGGTTGGTAATCCCAGCCTTAGTTCATAAATGTCTCAAACCTTGAACATGGAACTAAGTGAGCCGTGATGCCAACCTCAATGACGTCGACTGGGAAGATGTCACATCCACCAAGTCCGATCAATCCCAACCCATCTTCTTGAGATAATTCATCATCTCCCTATTGGATTGATCAAGGAGTTGCTCATTCAAATTAAGACTCCCGCTACTGCTTCGGGAAACAATGAGGCGCTCTTCGAGAGACTTCAATGAATTCTCGCTTACAGCCTTCGATTGGGGCCGAAGCAAGGTACCTTCAGGAATTAGTTCTTGACTGTTGTACGTCACCGCGGAACGGCGAGCAGTTGATGAACCACCAACCAACAAATTGTCACCGTAAAGTGAGTCAAACGAGATGCCTTTTTTCGCTTGCGACTCGAGACCACCAATGTCGTTCCAGAAGATACGGCGACGCATTCGCTGCCATACCGTGTTTTTGAGGCCCTTGTCCTCCAAGCTCTGGCCGATTCCTTGCCAACTCAGCTTGGCGGTCAAGGGGTTCTCTCCGCTCTTGACGCCGCTGACAATATCGTCAAACAATGACCATTGAGCCGGCGTCTTAAAGCCATCGAGTGACTTCCACTTCAAATGCTTGACGTAGCACGTCGGTGAAGCCACGGCTCTTCCGATGCCAAAGGTGGCGATTGATATGGCGGTCGATATCGAAGCATTGATACCTGCTTGTGCCCAGTCAATGTTGCTGAACCCGCCGTTGTCGATTACTTGTCCCAACACTGATATTCCAAAATCAGCAGCAGCTGTAACCATGAGTCCAATTCCAGCCGCATAGAGACCAGCAGAAGCACCGCCAGTGACTGGCATGAGCACCGTGGCGGCCACACCGACGAGGACGCCCATGAGCATGGAAAAGATGTCGCCGGCAGAACCAAAATTACCTGTGGGGTCAGTCACGTCGATAGGGTCGCCATTGCCAAAGGCATAGAGATTGTCAGATGCAATCTGTGGATCAGCTTGGAGGAAGCGGCCAGTCAAGGCGTCATAGGTTCGTGCACCCATTTGAATAATTGAACTTGAGACAGGAAGGGTGACTGCTCCTTGGCCGTCGCCCCAGCCTTGCTGATCAATCGCTAATTCCACCGCGTCCTTTGGACTCGGCAAAGCCTTAGCTGAATTGAGTTCCCCCCAAGGGTTATAGGTCTGCGTGGCTGAAGGTGCTGTTCCCGTTGATCGCCAGTTGGCATTGCCCAAAATCCCGTCGTAGGACCACTCGACCGGAGTTCCTGCAGCATTCACGCCAACAGTGGCACCCGATGCCAAGTTGATGCTCTGCCCCGCAAGGTGATGGCCTGTGGAAAGCAAGAGATTGGTTCCCGAGTACTCAACCGAGATGGGCGGGTGCGTTGCCGTGTCGGTGCTGTTTGGCGTATACGTCTCTTCGTCCATGCCACTCGGGCCGTATTGGAAGGTGGCCTTGGCATGACCTTGGGCTACAGAGAGAATGTTGCCCGACGCGTCGTAGGTCAGCGCTGCGCCACCTATGTGTGTCGTTCGGCCAAGCGCATCAGAGCTCAGCGCTTGAGCTGTACCTGAAACATTCAATGCCGCCAGCGCATCACTGGCGCTGTAACTCGCACTCACGATTCGCTGTGTTGCGCTTGTCGAGAAGTGTGTCTTGCCTGCAGTGCTTAGCTCCGCTGTCAGACTTGCACGGTCACCGTTGGCCCCTTGGGCGCCTGGATAACTGGCCGACCAGTTCTTGGCGAGTACTGGCAAGGTGCCCGTCTCGTTTGCACCCGTAATTTTGCCATTTAAGTCAGCTTGGTAGCACTGCGTCGAAGTGCCATCGGGAGCCGTCAGGTGATCACACAGCAGACGGCCACCCACCGAGTACGTGCCCTGATCGTTTACCTTCGTGCCATTGGGGAATTGGTAGGTCAGACCTGACAACTGCAAGTTAATTCCGTAGTGGAAGAGAACCTCAACGCCGTTTTCCAGGGTTGCCGAACTCACCAGACCATCAGGACCACGGTGCTGCAACGTCTCAAGCACCTTGCCGTCGAGTCGGGTGCTCGTTGTCTGGCCACTGGCGTTGTAGGTATAGGACTCAACTCGAGTAGCGCCTCGTGACGTAGTCTGCGTCATCGAAGTCAGCAGATTGGTCGCCGGATCGTAGGTGTAGGTAGTCGTGGTCCCCCACTCATCGACATCTTTGATGAGTTGTCCCAACAGGTTCACCGTTGACTGCTCGAACTTCAAGCCTTGCCCAGAGACGTTGGCGCTCATCGAGACCATGGGATCATTGCCGAGATATGAAACACTCGCCGACGTGGTGGTGACGCCAATACCGCGTTGGCTCTGAGCTGCCAAGAACGAATTACCAGCCATCGCCGAACAGTTCTGCGAAGAGGGGGTTGAAACCGATGCTTGGCCACCGCTGGCACTGTTGATGTATGTCACACTGAGGCCAGAGCGACTCACAGAGCGCACCATGCCTCGTTGATTCGTCGACGTCGTACTATCGCAATTTGGCGCTGCCGATTCATTGTTGCCGTAGTACGAGAGCGTGGTGACTTGTCCCGCTGCGTTGACACTGGTCGCCGGACTGCCATCGGCATTAAAAGTCGACGAGGTAACCGATCCAGCCGGCGTGGTTTCTGAAAGCACCTCACCGGTCGTTGGGTCCACGGTCATCTTGGCTTGCAACTTTCGCTCTGCGCCAAGTGACGTTGGAGAGGAAGCTGACAGGGAGTCATAGGTGGTTTCGGACGTGACGTATCCCAGACTTGGACGAAGGGCACTACTCGGTACCGGCTCTTGAAGGCCACTCGGAGTCGTAACAACCAACCGGATCGCTGGCGCTCCGTTCGTTGCCGTGAGGTCAATGCGAATTGTGATGCCAGCTCCGGCCTTGCGCTCAAAGGTGCAACTTGCCAAGCACGGCACACCATTCATCCACACTTTTGCCCCGGAGGTTTCGTTGGTGAAGGTGTATTTACCTGTTTGACCCACGAGGTACGAACCGGTCATCCGGGCAGACCACCCACTACTCCCTGGCGTTACGCCAGCTGGAGGGTTGGGGAAGGTAAAGGCCAAGGTGCTGGGCGGGTTATCCATCCCCGAAAAAGTCGGTCCGACCGAGCTTGTTGAGGGTGCGCCGGCAAAGGTCCCGTTGTTGTAATAGAAGGTCGCAAGACCTGTCCATGGCTGTCCCGATGCATTTTCGTCATAGGCACTGATCGTACGAGGCGAATGAGAGCCTTTGAGATTGCCGGTACTCGGTCCGTATTGCTCAATCGGCAGACCCGATGAGTTGTAGACCGTTTCGGTTGCTGAACCCGACGGCATAGTTTTCTGGCTTATCAAACTGCCCGTTGCGGTATTCCACGTCATGGATGAGCGCCCGGTGGGGCCAACCGAATTCCATGCTTCCAACATCGTGGTGGGATCAATTGCTGCCGACGTTGTTGGAGCACCTTTAACGCTGGCAACGAAGGTGGCGTTGGGATTCGCTCCATTTCGAAACAGGTGATAGGCGAAGTGTGCAGTAATACGTTCTTGGCTGGCAGCACTTTGTATTGTCCCTGGCATGAGTGCTGGCGGTGGCGTAATGGAAGCCACACGGCCTTGGGCGTCATAGCTGATTTGATAGAGCGACCGGGGGTCTTGACTGCTAAGACCTGTCACCGCTCCCGACGCCACATCAGAAGTAATTGAAGGCGGTCGCACGCCAACGAGGCGGCCTGATTCATCCCACTGATAATCGGTCACCTGTGCGTTCTCGCCAGCACCAACACCGGCCACAATTCGAGCAATTCGAGGACCGGCGGTGGTGTGAATATAGAAAATTCCGTAACTCTGACCCGACCAATCGTTCACCCCGCAGAGGAATCCAGCCGGTGCGGCAATGGCATGAGCAATGTGTGTAATGGATGGGCACGACCCTGATCCTCCGTAGGTGAAGGTATAGGTCGTCGCTTGCGACGTTGGATCGGTGATTGATTGGATGCGACCGCCGCTCCACTGTTGCTGAAGCAGGGTCGTTCCATCACTCCAAATCTTGGTGGGCTCTGATGTGGTAGCAGTGGCGCTGATCGGACTGAAGACTGTGACTAAGCGGTTTTGCTCGGTTGCGGTGAATACCACCGATCCATTCGATTGGCGTTCGGGAACCAAGGTCGTAACGCTGCCATTGGGCCACGTTTGGTCTGCGCCAAATTCAGGCCGGTAACTGTCATCTCGCGCGTCAGCTGGCACAAACGTTACCGATTCACCAGTACGTGAGATCAAACTCAGAGAGCCATCCTTGTGGGATTGGAGCATGGCCCAATTCGATGTCGTGCCACCCACACTCAGTTTCCAACCATGCGGAAGGCCGACTTCGGAAGGGTTCGTCGGCCGATACAGCAATGAAAAACTTGAATTGCCTTCCTTGGTGCTCAAACCGCCAGAAGTAAACATCGTGACCGGCTCACCGCTCACTTCAGCCACGTCCACAGGTCCAACGGTGTAGAGCCCCTGAGCATTCGTTCGCTGAACGTCAACACTCATGAGATGTTTCGGCGTCGTTGTCGCAGGATGCTGAACGCTATAGGCGTGCCAAATGAAGCTTTGTCCTTGGTGAAGGATCCCGAGAGGAACTACAACCTTGGCCTTCCCCGCATTTACTGAAGCACTTCCCGACCACAGCGCTCGCGGATCTCTTGAGGCAACCGTGGTGATCGTGAATCGCGCTTGGCTCACACCAGCTGGTACTGCATTCCACGTCAGTTCAGGTCGTAATGAGGTGGCCAAGCCCAAACTGCCGTCGACGACATCATTGGAAAGAATCGGGGCCGCCGGTCCCGAACCACTTGATGCAACAAGTAGTGGAAGGTGTGTTGGGTCCCAATAGGGCAACGACGCCGATGAGGCCGCTCCCCCTGTACTGGGTACAAGCAGGAACGAAGAGACGCCAACCACAGCAGCCACTCCTCCAAGGACGGTTTGACGGGAGTACCAGCGCATCTTGTCTACCTTTTTGTCTTACTCAGATGTTTACAAAGTTGGCCAAAATCGCAGTAGCGATTCCGTCGTTCTCGCCGGAAACAAGTTTTCTCTTCAAACGCTGGGCAACGGCGGCCACGCCACTTGCGTTAGTTCACGAGCACCGAAAGGCGGTTAAAGCCGTTTTTGACGGGAGTGAAGCGCGGAACTTCGCAGTTGAGGCCGCCCGTGTTCGCGCCACTCACATTGCAGTATGAGCCGTTCTCTTGGTTGCCCGACTTGCCTTCGTCAGTGGTAGCCGGCGTAGCTGTAGGGGCGACTTTGATGTGAATCGTCAAGACCGCTCCATTGTGAGGGCCGCCCACCACCTCATATTCGAAGTTGAGTTGTGCATCACGGCCGGCGTTGGTGGTCAAAAGACCTGTGTCCGTTCCATGACCGGGCGTACCGTTATCAGCGGGGATGTTGCCAGCGGTGTGCATGCCGCTCATATTGTCAATCGCATCCATCAACGCTGGGTGGCCAAGGCCAACCAACCGACCAGCCGTGAAATTGCGGATTGACAGGGCGTAGGGGCGGTCAACAACGGTCCAGTTCCACCACGCATCTTTACTCGTGCCATGTTCTGCGGTCCACTGCTCTGTGCAGGTCAAATATTGCGACAAATAGATTCGACAGTCAGCATGATTGGCTCCCGAGTGCGGCACGTCCAACCACCAGGTGTTCTCGGCGCCCGAGGCTCCAAAAATCGAAGTATCAGCGGTGTAGCGAATGGCGCCAATTGCACCGCTGACCACACCGCCGTAGCTGGCAATATTTGCCCCACCAACGGTGCCAGGCTGAATCGTCTTGGAGTGGATGTAATTGGCACACTTAGCACAATCACCTTCTTGGAAACCGTTCCACGTGAGGGCAAAGCCATGGGCCACGCTCGGCGAGGAACTCCCCGGTGCGAAACCCTGCGTGTCATTCAAAATCTGCGCGCACGCCGAACGATAAAACCCCGTGTCACAAAAGGACGGTCGACTCGTCGAAAACGTTCCGCTGGCTCCCGCCACCGAAACGATGGTCGCAGTGCTCAAGACGACAGCTGATGCTGCAAGCATTTTCATAGACGTGATGACTCGGCGCATTGGCACTCCTTGCTGATTGGCGACCGTTACTGAAGAATTTCCACCATTGTAAATGTGTTTATTTATCAATTTTGAAATCTCATTGAATTTCATCAGGTTTTGTTCAGCAAATTACGCAACCGCCCTAAATGGAGGATTACTCAACCTTCACGATTCTCAAATCACCGCATTGAGGCACACGCAATCTGCCCCACGGTTCTCTTTACGGAAACAAGCTGTCGAGGTTTTGGCCCGAAAAGGAAAGTGCCTCATCAAAGTGATTGAGGAACCGTTGCAAAAAATAGTCCTTCGATCCCGCAGCCGCCAGTACTTGATCAACGCGTTGCACTTGGCCAATGTCACGCAGGAGCTGCTCGCGGGTGAGATTGGCTTCCGTAACTACGCCAAGAAGGGCACTCGCACTCGCCGTTCCACTCGAGCTTGGCCGAAGCGCCGAAACGCTTTCATTGTTCTGTGACGCCTCTTGCTGTTGGTCGACTTCTAATGTGTTGGCGACATCGACCGCTTCGAGGGGTGTGGTGGGTTGATTCTCCGGGATATTGGCCCCAGGTGTAGCTAAGAGTTCTCTTGCTAGGCAGGTCCAAGGTCCTCTTCCAAGAACCACGAATGGATAGTTCACCTTCTTTACCGCAGGCTCAGCTACCACCGCGGCTGCAGCCGGAGCTCCTTCTGCTGCAGCCGCTGCTGCTGAAGGTCGAATGAAGCGAGCGGCCACAAAGGCTGCACCAGAGGAAAGCAATCGTGTTGCCGCAGAGAGGCCAAGGGCGCTTGCCGCATTAATACCCGCTTTCCCCCAGTCGACATTGGTGATGCCGTGATCAATCGCTTGGGTCACCACAGAAGATGCAAATCCCAACACGGTGGAGAAGGCGAAGGTAATTGCGGTACCCGTCAGGCTGAGTGACGTACCCGCAGTGACTGGAGCAACTGCGGCGGCAGCCACAGCAATGAACAAGAACAGCAAACACGAGAACACCTCACCAAAACTTCCCCAATGGCCCGAAGCATCGCTGCCATCGACGGGGTCTCCATCGGCATAGGCAAACGCGTTAGCGCTACTGAGTTGTGAGTCAGGTTGGAGAAAGCGGCCAGTCAGCGCATCGTAGGTTCGCGATCCCAGTTGCACCAGATTGCGATCATCGGGAATCGTCAGGCCACCTTGGCCTGCTCCCCATGCTTGCTCACTCAAGACCAGACGTACCGGGCCAGTTGGCGCGAACGGTGCAGCAATGGAATTGGGTTGACCCCACGCGTTAAAGGTCTGCGTTGGTGAAGGCCCCGCGTCAGTAGATGTCCAGGCAGTCGAGCCGTCAATGCTCGGATAATTCCAAGCCACCGCCTCGGTATTGCTTCCCAAACCAGCCTCCACGCCCGACGCGAGTGTAAGCGCTTGACCCACAATCTGATCGTGTTGATTCAGCAAGAGATCCAAGCCGGAATGACGCACGACGATGGGCGCGCTCTCGGTGCCCGCAGAATGGCTCGGTATAAAAGATTGGGCGTCGATACCGCTTGGTCCGTAGTTCAAGGACAACAGGGCGTTGCCCTTAGCCACACTGAGGAGATCCCCTGCCGCGTCATAACGTAGCGACGTTGTGCCACGGTTGGTCACCCGCTGATTGGCGTCATGCACCAAGGCTCGTTCGGCCCCCGACACCGAAAGACTCGTCAGCACATCGCCCGATCCAAAGGTTTCGGCGATTGACGTTGATCCAGAAGGTGAGCCAAGGAGCACTCGGCCGCGACTCGTCAAAGCAGACGTCAGGTTGGCACGGTCAGCGTTGGCTCCGTAGAGGCCGGGATAACTTGCCGACCAGCTTTTCGCGAGTACTGGCAGCGTGCCATATTCATGGGCCGAAACGATCTTGCCATCGCGATCTGCGCCATAGCACTGCGTTGACACGCCGTCGGGCGCATGGGAGCCTTCGCAGAGTAAGCGGCCACCCACTGAATAGGTCGCCGTAGCCATGGTCTCTTGACCATTAGGGAAGCGGTAGTGAATGGCAACAAGTTGATTATTGGTGCCGTAGTGATACGTAGCTTCGACACCGTTGGCCAATCGATCACTCTGCAAGAGGCCATTCGTAGGTCCATAACTCGCTTCCTCTAGAACGCTCGATCCAACTTGAATGCGAGTTACTTGATCATTGGCGTTGTAGCTGTAGAACTCGGTGCGCGATTCGCCCGTATTCGTCTTCTGCGTCACCGAGGTAACTAGACCCGTTGCAGGGTTGTAGTCATTCGTCGTCGTGGTCCCCCACTCGTCAACGCTTTCATAGACCCTGCCCAGGAGGTCTCGGATAGAAAGTTGCAATTTCGCTGACGATGCCGTACCCGCAATGACGTAGACCTTCATGGGGTTGTTGTTTTTGAGCAACGACATCGTGGCGGTACTCACACCCGTTCCTTGGGTTGCCGAAGAAGTAATGAGCGAATTGCCAAGAGTGGTCCCACAGCTCTTCGTCGTTCCCTCCGTAGTACTGACGTCTTGGCCGCTGGCGTTGTACATGAATGACACACTGGTCAAACCCGGTCGCGATATCGACGAGGCCATACCCCGTTGGGCCACCGTTGCCCCTTGATCACAACTGATCTGCGAGGTCTGCTGCGAGCCGTAATACGAGGTCGTGGTTGTTTCACCTGCGACATTGGTAGAGGTCGAGGGTGAACCGTCAGCGTTATATGTGTTTGCCGTCGTTGACCCCAAAGGTGATGTGGTTTGCAGGATGTGGCCGTTTGCGGGATCTACTTGGGTGGAGATGGTGAGTTTCTGCGTTGGACCAATATCGGTTGGTGACAACGCACTGAGGGAGTCATAGCTTGTCACTGATGTGACGTAACCAAGATCAGGCCGCAGCGCACTTGTTGGTACGGGGACTGAACTCGTACCAGGGGCCGAAACAAACAGTCCCGTCGCGGGAGTTCCCTTAGCGGTAGTGACGTCAATACGAACGCTCACCTCAGCGTCTTTTGGTAACTCTAGGGTGCACGAGGTGGAACAAGGTTTGGCATTGAGCCATACCTCGGTCTGGCTGGCGTGATTCACGAATCGATAGGTTCCAGCACTGGTGGCGAGATAGATGCCACTCAATCGAGCAGACCAACCGCTCGGGCCAGGGTTGAGACCAGGGGGTGGGTTGGGGAAATCAAAATTCAGATTGAGCGGGATCTCAGACGAGCCATTGATAACGGGCCCCACCGAACTCGTCTTGGGAATGCCTTCGAAACTCGCATTGTCCCAGTACATCGTGGCCAAACCTGTCCAGGCTTGTTCGTGGGCATTTTGGTCGTAGGCCGTTTTTGTGACCGGCACATTGGTGCCCCCGGGTGCTGAGGTCGTTGGACCTTGTTCCTCAATGGGCCGGCCTGAGGCGTCATAGGTGGTCTTGGTGATCGTGCCCGCACCAAGGTCTCTGATGACGAGAGGATTCGCTGTGGCGACGTCCCAGGTTGTGGTGATCTTGGCGCCCGATGCCGATGCCGACCATTCAGGCAACATGGTGGTGATGGATGACTTGGTCGAACGAAGCATGTGGCCACCGCTCGATGCGCTGAAATGAGGCAGATACGCAAACGTCGTTGGCACACGAGATGACTGATTTGGTGTTTCTGTTGATCCCGGCACGAGACCTGCTGGTGGCGTCACGGATGCAACTCGGCCTTGACTGTCGTAGCTGAGTTGATACCACGCTCGCTCATCTTGGTCACCAAGTCCGGCAATAGCCCCCGAAGCCACATCGGCGGAGGCATTGGGCGTTCGAACCGCTATCAGTCGGCGAGAAGCATCCCAGCCAAAGTCCGTGACTTGTGCGCTCTCAGCGTTCCCGAGGCCAGCCACAAACCGCGCAATTTCTGGACCGTTGGGCGTGGTTCGGTAATAGACGCCGTAGTAGCGACCCGACCAGTCGGTTGCAGCACACAGCATGCCGCCTGGGGTTGCAATAGCGCCAGCGACGACATGCACCGAGGGGCACAGGTCAGAGCCTGAGTAGTAGAAATCAAACACATCAGACTGCGTTGTGGGATCAACAATGGCTCGCAACCTACCTTGTGACCATCGTTGCTGGAGAACTAAACCTGTGTCGCTGTATACCCGGGACGGTTCAGCCTCGGTGCGAGATGCCGTAATGGGGGTAAAGAGCGTCACGAGTCGATTGGCATCGGTAGCCGTGAATTGTGTCGAGCCATTACTCAGGTGTTCCGCTACCAAGGTGGTCTCGGTGCCATTGGGCCAACTCTGGTCGGCACCAAATTCAGGTACGTAGCTTTCACGGTTAGCGTCGGTTGGAAGATAGGTCACCGACTCACCCAACTGCGAAGACAGCGTCACCGAGGCATCAGCGTTGACTTTGAGATTCACCCACTCGGTGCTGTTGGATCCCGGATTCAACTGCCAACCGAGCGGTAAACCAGCGTCAGAAGCGTTCGTTGGTCGATACAGAAGTGAAAATGCAGCATTCCCTTCTTTGGTCGCGAGCGTTGCCGAGCCGGCCATGACGATGGGCTCTCCACTCACCTGGGCAATCGCTAGCGGGCCTACTTGATAGAGGCTTTGCACATTGGTTCGCTGAACATCAACGTGAAGCACGCGAGACGGCGTGGTGATAGATGGTCGCTGGATGTCATAGGCCTTCCATCGATAGGTATGACCTTGCATGACTCGGCCCAACGGAACGGTCACCTTTGCCGTGCCAGCGTTGGCGACCCCACTCCCACTCCAGAGCACTTCGGGCTTCGTGGTATTCAAGTTCATCAACTCAAAGCGAACCTGACCGACTCCTGCAGGCACTTTGGTCCACGTCAAGATGGGTTGGAGTGACGTGGCCAATCCCAACGAGCCATCGATGACGTCGTTGGCCAAGATAGGAGGATTCTGGCCCGTTCCGGATCCTTCATTCAAGAGTGGAAGCGTTGTTGGATTCCACGCTGGCAGCACCGCAGCACCACTGGGGGCATTAGAGGTGACGGTCACGAGACAGGTGCTCAGGAACACCGCGAACGCCGTGAGAGTAATCACGAAGCGATGTGGTCGCTTTCGCATCACCGCTTCCCCCTGCTCTTTCTTGTTGGCTCAATTGCCATCGCATTTGCGCGGCGCTATGACTGGGTTCGAGTCGCGTGGCCGACCCTTTTACTTGCGAGGCCGTACGACACCGTCCCTACCTGGCTTCAGAATATCCGAACCACATCAATGGGCTAGGAACAGATTCAAGATGTTCTCAGATAGTCCAAGTGCTGGAGTTTTCCATAAGGAGGGCTACCATCAAAAGACAACGAGGAGGCGGCCCCCATGAGTATTGCTTGGTGCGACGTACAAGATATGGCCGGCATCAGTGTCCCTGGCGGAGTGATGCCCTGCCTTCCTAACGACCCCATCAGCACCATCATCACCCAGTTGGCTTCACAAGAGAACATGCCAGCCGGGCAACTGGTGTTGGCCTACGGCAGCAACATCGCCTCCCCAACGGACACGATCCAATCGTTAGGTTTCAACCAGCTCTCCGACACCTTCACTGCCTTCGTCGAACCAACAGTCGCGACAACCAACCGGGGAAATGGCACGATCGCAGTAACGATTAGTTCACCGGTTGGCACCTCCAATTTCGGTCAAAATACGAATTTCACCGTGTCCGCTCTGCCAGGTCCCCTGTTGTGTAATGCGGTGAGCACCAATGGTTGCGTTCTCCATGGGGCTGTTGACGCCACGTCCTACCAGGTCTCGGTTACGACACTGGGGCCTCATGGGGCCTACACCAGCCCCAGTGTCACGGTTGCTGCGGTACCCACCTCGACGACCTCAACTACTTCGAGTTCAACTTCGACCAGTACGACAACCTCAACAGTTGCTCCAACCTCGTCAACGGTGACAACCTTGCCCACTACGGGCACGAACGACGTAGGACTCGGCCTCACGGGCGGTAGCGCTCTGCTTATGGGAACTGTCCTTGCTCTCGTCGCTGTCATGCGTAAACACCGGCGGCGCCGCTTGTAGGTCCGACACAGCTCGCAGAACTTCAATTGCCTGGCTTAGCACTCCCAGACCTAACCTGAAGCCATGAGAGTGGGCATTGTCATCAGTCTGGTTTCGAGTTTCTATCTCTTAGGGCTGGGATTTACCGTTGCCCTCGTGATCTATCCGGCTTTTTCTTTGGTGCGCAGCGATGATTGGCCCCGCTTCCACGAACACCATGCTCAGAAAATTGCGTGGGCGGTGGGCCCGGCTTGGGTAGCCCAAGCACTCGGCCTCGGCCTATGGCTTTTTGGTCATCCCGGAGCAACATGGATTGCTTGGTTGCTGTGCGCTGCTGCTTCGCTTGGCGCAGTGATCATCACCCTCATCGTGGCGGTTCCCATTCATCAGCAACTCAGCCATCAATGGCGCCAAGACCTTGATCGTCGCCTACGACTGAGTCACTGGTTTCGCACTCTTTTGTGGGCGGTTGCCTGTTTTGCAGGCGTGATCGCTCTAATTCAGACCTACTAGCGACCGTTGATCTCAGAAGATCCTGCTTGATCAGGAAGCTTCAAAAGTGGAGTCGCCGCGGCGGCTTGCGTTTCTCGATTGAGGAAACTACCCAATTCAGAAATCGTGCTCATCAGCGGAGCTGGGAAGACCACGGTCGAGTTCTTATCAACGGCAATCTCAATCAAAGTTTGCAAGTTTCTTAGTTGCAGGGCGAGGGGGTGGGCCATCATGATGTCTGATGCTTCACCCAGTGACGAGGCCGCCATGGCTTCACCTTCAGCCGCAATAATCTTGGCTCTCTTTTCGCGCTCGGCTTCAGCCTGTTTTGCCATGGCGCGCTTCATATCTTCTGGGAGTTGAATGTCTTTGAGCTCCACCAACGTCACTTCCACGCCCCATTCGGTGGCGGTGCGCTCCAGGATTTCGCGGATGTCTTGATTGATGGTCTCGGTCTCGGACAGCGTCTGATCAAGCGAGTGCTTGCCCACCACTTTACGAAGTGTTGTCTGTGCGATCTGATCAATAGCCGCTGCCACGTTTTGGATCGCCACAATAGACATGATGGGATCGACCACTCGGTAGTACGAGACCGCAGCAATGTCGACACTGACGTTGTCTTGAGTAATGATGCCCTGCGACTGAATGGGCTGAGTGATGATCTGGAGCGAAACCTTCGGCAAGCGGTCAATGACAGGGATTATGAAGTGAAGCCCTGGGTCTTTGACGCCTTTTACCTTGCCGAGTCGGAAGAGCACGCCACGCTCGTATTCCGCCACTACCTTGAGCGCAGCCATCAAGAGTAAGACGACTGCAATGACAACAATGCCGAGAACGATCAGGATCCCCATAACTCTGGTCTATACCCACGGTGGGCTCTTTCCTCGTCGAGGACCTGTGGGTTGCCTGTGAATCCCCAGCTTGAAGAGGATCACCACACCGGATCATCAAAAGTCAGGCAAGACTCACTACTGACTGCAAATGGACGCTCTCTTGGCCGACGAGATTCTTTCTCGCTGTTTCGCAACCCTTGTTATGGAACTACTCAACAGCGAGCAGATTGCCGACGATTTCTCGCATCACTAGTTAGAAGGGAAGCCCACCCGTCAGTCCGTATTGATTAGGCATTGCTGAATCTGGGCTGGGAAGCGGTTGCGTGAAATTCTGAGGCGTCTGGTATTGCCAGGCAATGCCACCGTGGTTGAGTGGGCTGTAGCCCCAAGCTTCGGTTTCCGTCCACTTCAAGTTTGCGTGGTGCATTGCCTCGCTGAGCACTTGGCACGCCCCCCAGATGTTGTTTTCTTCCCACGCCTTATTCCAGTTAGAGAACGGGGTGGATTCAGTGCCGTTGGCTCCTGGGTCGTTCACCTGAATGGCGGTGGGGCACGGGAGGGAGTCACCCATGAAGGGAACGTCGTCATAGCTCGTCGACAGCACCGTTGGAGTGCTGGCACCGTTGGGATAACTCAAGACCTGAATTCTGAGCCAGGCACCCGGTGGCGTCCACGCTACGTCTTGGGGGAAGGTTCCCGAAATCACCATCGTGCCATTGATGGCATTGACCGTGACTGAGGAGTCCTTCAACTTTGGCTCATCGCCTGTGCAGACGCCATGCAAATCACAGGTGGCGAGTGGTTCCAACACTCGGTAATTCGGATCTGGTCCCACAACCGGGTTGTAAGCATGCGGGTTGCTCATCAAATCGACTTCGACCTTGACGCCATCTTGCTGCGCTTGGGCAACTGACGATTCCGTCACGCCAGCACTGACGATGGTGGTGAAGTACTGCGTGAACTGATCAGCGAGGCCGTAGCCGTATCCCTCGTCGTTGGGGTCATTGGCCGATGGGCTCGCAGCAGTTGCCATGTCAGCTTGCAACGATTTTTCCCAGGCAACTAGTTGCTGAGATTGTGGATCAGCATCAACTTCATTTTGGAGGCTCGTAAAGGTGGCCTGCAGCGACGAGGAGTAGTTGAATGAGTTGTCGGTTGTCCGCACGCTCGGCGCCCAATCGAAGTTCACTTGCTTCTGACGAATGAGCAGCAGAGCTGGCTTCTTCACTACATCGGTCATCAGCAATGCCTTCGCCGCTCCAAATGGCGAGTTGAAGGACGGGCCACTTGGCGCACCACCGCAGGTGAAGTGCATGTAGAGCTGCGCGTAGTTGGTAACACTGTCCACCCCAATGAGGTTGGAAACCAACTTGCCAATGAGCGCTTTACCGGCTTTGGCCACACCCTTCGAGATCAGAGAAGCCGCACCGGTCTTGAAATTAGAGAACCACGAACCCTTAACGACCGGCGTGTCGAGGCTGACAGTCTCAACAGTTACTCCGGTATCTAAGTCGGTGCCCACCGTCGTAAAGGTGGCGAACCCTTCATCAACACTTTCAATGGCTGCTTCGGAGACGTGGAGCGAGCCAAGGTAAGCCCTGGCCTCCATCGCGATTTTGCTCAAGACTGAGCCCGCAAATTCTGAAAGCGATGCGCTCACGGCGTCAGCCACTTCACCAATCGCGGCCATAGCATCTCCAAAGGGACCTGCGGCAACGGTGGTGATGATGGTCACCAAAATCTGATTCGTGATGTCAGTGAGCACCTTTGCGGCTGAGTCTCCAAACAACGAGGTAAAGAACGACATTTCCCCGTCGTACATGGACCACGTAAATGCACCGCCTGGCGGGCTGAGATCCGGATTTTGCATCACGGCACCTTGATAAGTAGAAACAGCGCTAGCGAAATTGGCCGTGTTCCCTATGGTCGCAGGAATTGCCGTTGACAGCGCCTGGGTCACTTTGGAGTCGCTCTGGCTCCAAGGCGCCGTGAACACCACGTCAACCTTCGCAGCCCCCGAACGGAGATCGGCGACCCAATTGGGTTGTGATGAGCTCGCCGAGGGTAGCGACGTCAAATCAATAGAGAGGTCAAGCGCACCATTAGCGGCCACCGGGGTCACACTCGGCAAATGACTGCTGTCAGAGCGCGTCGGGGCACACCAGCCCTCGTAGTTGCAGTACCCGACTTCGATGTTGACGGGATTGCCATTGAGCGTGTCGGTGAGATACACCTCTTCCCAGATGCTCGCTGGTGAAGCTTGCACGATGGGGGCAAGGCCTGGCCAACGAGCAGCAGCGAGGACATTCAATGATCCCGTTGAAGAAATCGCTGCCTGTGCCTCATCGGTAATAGGCGCAGGATCAACGGTGATGGGGAACGAGATAATGGAGCCGACTCGGGCGGCGGCCTCTGGATCATTGGTGGGGTCTTCGCTTGAAAGCAAGGTTGCCGGGGCGTTGGCGGCGTATTGCACGAGACCCAACATTGAAGTTCCAGCAATCAAGTTTCCACCGTCGGCATAGGGGTCGCTCTGGGTGAGCGATGCGATAGGCCAAATCATGCATTCAGTGCACGAGTAGGGACCAGATCCTCGAGGGAAGAATGACGCGATGGAATCGGACGTATAGCCAAAGGACTGAACACCAGTCAAGGTGGTTGGCGTGGCGATGTTGGTGACGACTCCACCCGCTTGCTTGTAGAACTGATCAGGCGTGGTGAAGAAGGTCGGACTCAATCCCGATTGAGATTCAGACAAGTCAAACTTTTGCGTCAAATCGTTCGGCGTGCAGAGGTTGATGTCACACTGTGCTTGGACATAGGCCACTTGGCCAACTTGCGGATTCTGAGCTTCCCCAATGGGCTCCATGGGGGCCACATTGGTAAATTCACAAGGTCCAACGCCGGCCCTGACCTGAGTGAAGTCACCAGGCTGACAGAAGCCACCGCTGACCGTGGCCGAGCCCATCTCCATGGAGATGGGCGCCGGACCAACACCGGTCACGATGGTCGAGGATGAAGAGCCTTGAACGGGCGACCAAAGATTTCCACTGCCAGATGATCCGGTGGTGCTCGGAATAAATTGCGCCGTGACATTGAATGCCATGCCGCCAACGAATGCTTGGCTGTCGATAGCAAGCGTCGTCGGTGACGTCCACGATGCGGTCGTGGCCAGGGGAAGTGAATCGGCAACTTCTTGGTGAACCACCGTTGCTTGCAAGGTGCTGGTGTCCACATTGATCTGCGTCACCGCAGCGGTGCAGTACGCGGCACCACTGCAGTCCTTGGGCGTCGCCGTAATTTGCACCATTCCCGATCCTGGATTCGACATCAGGGTTTGGAGCTGGGGTCCCGAAACGGTGACATGGAAGTTCTCAACACTGTCTCTCGGCACCGAACCAGAGTCGGTGGAAATACCGGTATTGGCAACCAAGGATTGACCAGCAACGGCAATCACGGCGTTGTCGTCAAGGCGAATGTTGTTGTGCGACACTCCGGCAGCATCAATAAAGCTGTAGAACACCGCAAATACATACACTTGGCTGGGATCAAGGCCGGTGATCTGGCAACTCGAAACACCAGCAGGAGGTGTGCACGACAGACCGGTAATGGGTTCCACTTGATTGTCAGCGGAGTTCCAGGCCATAGCCTTAGCCGTGTAGACCACACTGTTCGCGCCAGGCAAGCTCAGTGGTTGCCACTCCATACTCTCTGTCGTGGGTGGCAACTCCCCTTCTTGCAAGGTGGGTGAATTGGACAATTGCACCGTGGTGGTCGTTGGCTGCGGTGCGGCACGGGTGATGGGGCTGGTGAGGTTGTAGACCAATCCCGTTGTGGCCGACGTGTACTGACCATCAATCTGAAGCGGGTTGACCGACACAGAACCCTGAGATTCAACGGGGGTCTCGGTCACCAGCGACGATGGCATGGCGAAAGTAGCCGTGCAGGTCGCGGTATTCGCGCTTGGACAGTTCACGGTGCCCGCCGTCCACGGTCCTGGCGATCCTGTCGCCGACACCGAATCATCTCGGATTTGCACTTGGCCTTGGGCTTGGGTCCCAATGCTCAAGGTCGAGGTGACGCCGGCTTGTCCGATCTGGAATGAGCTTGGTGATTGGCTGAGCGACAGCGAGACCGCTTGGGGTTCGACGGGCACGGTGATGGAGGTGGTAGTCCCGGTAAAGGCCCCGTTACTTGATTTGGATCCGACTTGGAAGCGTTGGGTTACCCATCCCGACGATGCAGGCGTCCACGGTACTTGCGCTACCCCTTGGGAGTTGGTGTACACCGGCGTGCCCAAACTTCCATCAGGGTTGATGGGATAGACAGGCACGCCCACACTCCACGGCTCGGCGCTGCCGTTCATGTCAAGCTGCGCCCAGTACGCCTCAGCGCCAGCGAGCAAATCGGGGCTTTGGTCAGCATCGTTGTTGGCAAGCCACGTGGTCAGCGAGTTCACTTCACTCGGTGACTGATAGAGCACATTCCAATTCCAGGTGGGTTGACTCAGCACGCTGATCGAGGCAGTCGTGGCTTGACCTTGCACGTAGGGGGCCGTCGTCCCGAGAGATTGACCATGGGTAATGGGCGTCGCCGGTTGAGCCAACGCTGCATACTGCGTTGGAGAAATCGTGACAGGTTCAGCTACGGGGCTAAATGACCCACAGCGATCATCACCAGACGAAGACACCCACAGCACGTAACTACTCACCACAGGCGAGAACAAGTTCGTCGCCGGAGTCGCGATGGTTCCAGGGCCTGAAGGATTGCCTTGCGTCATCGGTGTCACCAAGGTGCCATTGACGAGTTGACCGAGCTTGGGGGCCCCGGCATACGAGGTGTCGGTAGGACCGGGGTTGAACTGCCACCTCGTGCCATTCCATAACCAGATTCCACCTTGCGGTTGTGCCGGGGTGGCCGCTTCTACCGTGACGGTGGGGTTGTCACAGTATTGAGTTGTGCCATCAGTTCCTGTGTAGGAAAGGCCAATGCTCAAGGAACCGGGAGCAGACTCTCCAGCGGGGAAACTTGCATTAAGCGTTACCGCTGGCGTTGCCAATACCGGGGTGAGCGATACCGCAAGACTGGTTGAGGCAATGAAGTTCTTTTCAGAAGGACTCGGCGTGTAGCTTGCGGTAATGAGGTGCGCTTGAGAGGTCACCGAGAGCGGGAAGGCAATGGTGGCCTGACCTTGAACCAGCGTCGCGCTTCCTACTTGGCGAACACCATCGAAAAGCGTCACGCTGCCATTGGCGAGCGGTGCATCGGCGCTTCCTGCCGCGCCTTGCACCGACACGGTGATGGGGTTGGCGCCAGCCACCGGCGACGACGCGTTCGCCAAGGCCACGCCGCTGGCGTTGGTCAGCGCAATGATGGGTGTAGCGGCAGCTACGGCTGTTGAGGACACGCTAAACGTCACGGTCTTCGTTGCCGTGACACCATTTGCACTAGCCGTCGCAACGACAGCCGTCCACGTTCCCGTCGCGAGGTTTGGTGTGTCGAGGAACTGACCGTTACAGCTCACACAGGTCAGCAAGGTATCGACCAAACTGGCCGTGCCGGTAGCGCTCGAGCCGTGGTAGTAGGAAATCTTGAACGAAGCCTGCAGGGCAGAACTCGCGCTCCAGCCATTGGCAATGACGCCACCCACGCCAGCTGAACTGATGGTGGCTCCAGGGTTAGGCCACGTCAATGACAATGAAGGCGGGGTGGACATCGTCACAAAGGTCACCGGCGCCGAGAGTGCTTGGTCTCCCTGAGCGTCGCTGGCCACTGCTACGACGGTCCAGGTGCCATCACCTATGGCCAAGGTGCTCGCAAAGCCGGTGCTCAGCGATGCAGTTGGATTCAGGACTTGTACCGGGCTGCCCTGTGTGGTGTTCCCAGCAAAGACATCAAGCGCCACCGCCGTAAAGCCTGGGAAATTGCTATCGAGCGAACCACTGACCGCCAAGGGACTAACCAACGCGAGTGACGCCGATGAGAGGGCGCCCGCGGAGGTAAAACTTGCTGGCTGTGGCGAGGTGATCTCTGGCTGGGCCAGACCAGCCACATTGACCGAGGTACTCACCGTCTGCGTTTGCGTCGCCGTCTTGTTAATCGTTTGCGTGGCTCCGCCAACCACCGAGAATGCTTGGTACGAGACCGTGGTGGTCTCGTTGGCCGTCAGGGGCAGCGCTCCGGCGGTGAAGCTAGTCGCGTGCAAGGTGCAGGAGAAGGTGGAGCCTGAAATCGTGGCCGTGCAACTTGTGCCCGAACCCGTCGTCAATGAGAGTGCGGTCACCTTGGTCGCGCCGGGCAGCGATCCCGTCACCACGAGGTTTTCTCCGCCGGATGTCAACGCCTGATGAACGGCAGTGCCAATCAGTGCCGCGGAGGTCAGGGTCACGCTTTGTGATCCACTCAGACTCCCCCACGGCGTGCTTTGGGTAACACTTGCGCTATAGGTGCCCGAGGCCAGGTAACTCGGCAAGGTCACCGACCAGGCACCTTGATTGGAAACTGACACGGTGGCACTAAAACTCGGGGTTTGCGAACTTCCCGGGAACCATGTGGGACTACCCACCGGTACCAACGACACCGTCACGGTGGCCCCTACCGAGGGAAGCAAAGGCGAGACGGCGGTTCCGTTCATTACCGGGGCCGCGGAGAGCGGGATGCTTGATGCCGGTGAGCTCACCCCGGTTCCGGTAAGGCCCGTCACCGAAGGAGACGGCACGGCGGTGGAGAAGGCAGCCGTAGCAACTGATGGCGTGCTGCCCACTTTATTCGTGGCACTGACCACCACTGAATCCGAAGCACCATCGGTCAGTCCCGTGATGGTGCATTGGTCAATTTCGACATGCGAGGCGGCCTCGCCAGCAGTGCAGGATTGTCCACTATTTACTTCGGTAGCCGTATACGAGGTGATCGCAGCGCCATTGGACGCTGCGGGAGACCACAAGACAGTCACTTCAGTCGAACCTGGGTACAGCACGATGGACGTTGGTGCGCTCGGCGCCGCCGCGGCTGTGATGACCGCTGGGGCCGACGGGAAGCCTGTTCCCACGACATTGGTGGCCAAGGCGCTGACCACATAGGTTGTGCCATTGGTCAAACCAGTAATCGTGCAGCTCGCGCTGGTATCGCTCGCAATCGTGGACGTCGTGCAGCTGACACCCGTAGAGGTCGTCACCGTATAGGAGGTAGGCATCGAACCTCCATCGGCATATCCATCAGGAGTGCTGGTCGAGGTTGGCAAATGCACGCTGGCGGTGATGCTTGAATAGCCCGTCGTGACGCTGAGCAGCGGGGCGGCTGGTAACCCAAAGCCGGTTCCGTTCACGACGGCCGATGCAGGGCTTGCCCCAGCCGCTGAGTTCGCGACAACAGAAATCGGGACGCTCACGCCAAGTGGCAAGCCGGTCAAGGTGCATGAGGTCGCCGTGGCGCTCGTCGTGGTGCAGGTGTAGCTGTTAACAGTTGCCCCTGGCGTGACCGATGCGGTGTAGCCAGTAATCGGTGATCCGTTGGTACTTGGGGCGGTCCACGCCACCGTGACTGAGCCCGCACCTGGGGTCAAGGTAAGTCCGGTTGGTGCGTTCGGGGGTGCTACCGGCATGGCCGTCATGGCGGCAGAGGCGCTCGAGGTGCCAACCGCATTGGTCGCCGTCAAGGTAAAGCTGTAGGTCGTTCCATTGGTCAAACCAGTAACGGCACAGAACGTCGTCGTAGTTGCACTGCAGGTCTTGGTCACCCCAGCAGCCGTAGCTGTGACTTGATAGGAGGTCACGCTGGCACCGTTGCCTGCGGTGGGTGACCAAGCCACGATGGTCTTAGCTTGTCCTGGGGTCAGTGATGCAATCACCGGAGTAATCGGCACGCCAGCGGGAATGATGGGGTTGGAACTCACGGCCGAACCGGTGCCAATCGAGTTGATTGCCGCCACGGCGAAGCTATAGGAGACGCCATTGGTGAGGCCTGTAATGGTGCACGAGGTCGTAGCCGTGGAACACGAAGCCGTCGTCGACGCCGTCGGGCTCGACGCCGTGACCTTGTAACTCGTCACGGGCAAGCCACTGCCATCAGCAGCCTGCCAGGTAATCGTCGCTGCAGTATTGGAAGCAGTTGCTTGGACTTGAGAGACGGGGCCGGGCACGATGCCAATGGTCGTGGAGGTGGAGGTTGCAGCCGTTGAATTGGCAAACACGTTGGCAGCGACTACTTGGAATTGATACTTATTGGCATTAGTGAGACCAGTTATGACGCAACTTGTTGCAGCGGCGCCCTGTGCCGTGCACGACAAGCTCGGGCTTCCAACGACCGATGCGGTGTATGAGATCACCGGAGTGGAATTGGGAACGGAGGCGACCCAGGTCACGGTCGCGGTGGCGTTGCCAGGGGTGATGCTGAGGTTGGTCGGCGCGGCCGGTGGCGTACCGGGCACCACCGCAGCAGAGTTAGCAGCCGATGATGATCCCACAAGGTCACGAGCAATCACTGAGAAGGTGTAGCTCTTGGTGTTGGTGAGTCCCGTCACGGTGCACTGATCAAGCTCGGGGCCAGACTGGGGTACTTGGTAACTACAGGTTGCACCGCCAGGTGATGCACTGACGCTGTAGCTCAACACGGGGGTTCCGTTGCCCGTTGGCGGCGACCATGACACCGTGGCGGTGGTGTTGCCAGCTACGGCCATTGGCGATACCGGAGCATTGGGCACCTGTCCAGCGGATACGGCGTTAGACGAAGCTGAAGGTACGGAGGAACCTTGGGCGTTGGTTGCCACCACCGAGAAGGTGTACGACGTGCCTGCGACCAGATTCGACACCATGCAGCTCAAGGTGCCAGTTGTCGAACAGGTCAAACCACCGGGAAAACTCGTGACGAGGTAACTACTGACGGCAGCACCATGGGCGCTAGCCGCTGTCCAGGTAACCGTCGCTGCATCGCCCTGGGCGTCGGCAATCACGGCCGTTGGGGCGCTATCCACACTTGGCACACTCGCCGGGGTGACCGATCCTCCGATTGCTGGCGACGAAGAACCCGCAGCACTATTGGCGACCACCACGGGGTGATACGTCGTCCCATTCGTGAGTCCCGAGATAATGCATTGATCTTGCTCGGGCCCAGATGATGGTGGCGTATAGGTGCACGTGGCCGAAGGCAGCTCTTGAACACTCACCGTGTAACTCGTCACGGGTGCTCCATTGATCACACTTGGCATCCACGACACAGCAATCGACGTGTTGCCAGGAGAAGCAGTGACGTTGGTTGGTGCGTTCGGGGCTGCGACCGCAAGCACGATGTTGCTTGGACTCGATGCTGCGGACGGTCCTTGAGCATTGGTAGCAACAACGCTGAAGCTATAGGTGGTTCCAGCAATCAGTCCGCCAATGGTGCATTGGGTGCCCGACGTGGAGCAGGTCAGTCCACCAGGACTTGCCGTCACGAGGTAGTTCGTCACCGCTGAACCATTGCCATTGGCCGGGCTCCATGAGATGGTGGCCGTCGTCAAATTCACCGTCGCCGAGGGAGTGCCCATCGTGGGTACCGACGCGGGGATTACCGAGGCCGACGGTGAAGAAACAGCACTCGCTCCGACAGCATTGAGGGCCGTGACTTCGAAGGCGTAGGTCTTGGCATTCGTGAGGCCGCTGACCGTACAGGTATCGAGCTCGGGACCATTGCTGGGCACCAGATAGGTGCAACCTTGCACCCCAGTGGACGTATCAGCACTAAGCGTGGAGCCTGAAACATCAAACACGCTGACCTGATACGACGTCGTGGGACTACCAGTTGAGTTGCCTGGCACCCAGCTCACGGTCGAGGTCGTCGATGCAATCGTGCCCGTCACCACGGTGGGGGCTGCAGGCACGACGTCAGTCATCACTGGGTTCGAAAGAGGACTCGCGGAAGAACTGCCCATCACATTGGTGGCTACTACCGAGAAGCTGTAAGCCACCTTGGGTGACAGCGAGCCAATCACACAACTCGTGGCACCTGTAGTGGTGCACGTAGCCCCAGCTGGACTCGACGTCACTTGATAGCCCGTGATAGGGGTTCCGTCTGAAAGCGGAGCCACCCAAGACACGGTGACCGAGGCATTACCGACGACTGCTGTTGGTGCGATGGGTGTTACCGGTGCAGCAGCGGGAGTGCCTGTCGCGGTTGGTGCCGAGGCCAGCGACGTACCAGCAGCGCTCGTTGCCGTAGCGACAAATTGGTAGTTAACGCCATTGGTCAATCCTGTAATCATGCATTGCAAATTCGAAGATGAAGCGGGCACTGTGCACGCAGCTGAAGGATTACCGACCGCGAACACTTGATAGGACGTAATTGGCGAATCGGAAGTATTTCCCGAAACCATCAACGTCGCACTGTGACTCGCGACAGAAAGCAAGGTTGGCACCGGGGAACTTGGAACGTTAAAGGGTGCAACCGAGGACGTTGGCGCCGAGGTGGTCGACACGCCAAGCGCATTGGTAGCGCTGACCACGTAGCTGAAGGACTCGCCAGGGCTCAGACCCGTCACCGTGCACGACGTGGCTCCCGTTGTGGAGCAGCCGACGCCATTTACCCCAAGCGCTGAGACGCTGTAGCCCGTAACGCTATATCCATTAGGGTTCGATGCCCACCAACTCACGGTCACGCTGCCAACTTGGCTACTCGCGGCCACGTGATTGGGAGCGGTTGGCACCGCACCAGGCGTTACCGGTACCGAGGCCGACGATGGGGTACTCGTACCAACCAAGTTCGTCGCTTTGACATTGAAGCTGTAGGGCGTGCCATTGGTGAGACCCAACACGCCGCAGGAGACATTTCCAGATTTAGTGGGCAGTGCCGTGCACGTCGCTCCCCCAGGTGAAGCCGTCACCGTGTAGTACAAAATGAGCGAACCATTGGCCTGAGGAACCGACCACGTCACCATGGCGCTTTGATATTGCGGTGTGGCCACAACGTTGGATGGCGAAGAAGGATTCGATGCCAGCAGGGCTGCGGAACCCACGGTCGCGAGTGATGAACCATTGCTGTTAGTCGCCACCACTGAAGGGGTATAGGTCTGGCCGGCCGTCAAGTTGGAAATGGTGCAACTCAACGAGGTGGTCGCGGTACAGCTCGCACCACCTGGGCTCAGGGTGACGGCATAAGAAGAAATAGTGGCCCCGCCGTTCGAAGGCGGAGCGGTCCATGTCATCTGTAACGACGTGCCATATACCTGCGAGGTAAGTGACGACGGAGCCATGGGAACCGTTGACGGGACCACCGTTGAAGCAACGGACGTCGGCCCCCATCCCACGATGTTGATCGCGGCGACCGTCACTGAATATCCCGTTCCCGTTTGAAGTCCGGTCAGCGTGCAGCTGTTCGCGGCAGAGCCGGAAGCGGGTACTTGATAGGTGCACCACGCTCCACCGGGAGAGGCACTCACCCAGTAACTCAAAGGTGCCCAACCCTTGGTGGTCGGTGGCGTCCAACTCACCTTCACTGATGTTGGTGAAACCACACTGGTCGACACTGCCGTCGGCGCTGCGGGTACGCCACCCGCGTAGACCGGCGCTGAGGAGGCGGATTGAGCGCCTTTGCCGACGCCATTCACGGCGGCGACGGTAAAGGTGTAGCTGTTGCCAGCAACCAAATTCGAAATAGTGCAGAGATACTGCACCCCACCCGAAGCGGGATTAATGGTGTCGGTGCAGATTTTACTCGGGTCCTCAACGGAGGTCACCACATAGGACGTGACTGCGGAACCATTGCCATTGAGGGGATAGACGGCGGGGGTGAAATTCACCAGTGCCGACGTACCATTCGAATTCATCATGGCCGAGACAGCCGTTGGCGGAGGCATGAGTCCAGCCGGCGTGACGGCATTGGAGATGGCAGATATCGAACTGGTGCCAATCGCCGTCGTTGCGGTCACTACGGCGATTTCCGACTGCCCGTTGCTCAAGCCCGTCAACGCACAGTTCGTTGCCGTGGGAGGAGTCGGCGAACATTGAGCATCAGGACTACTCAAGAACCCGGGTCGGTTGTACGCCCCGTTATTCCAAGCCGCAGCCGAATAGGCCGAGACCGTGTAGCTCAGAATCGCCGCTCCATTGCCAGACGACGGCGACCATGTAGCAAGAGCTGAGCCATCGGCACCTTGCAGGCTTGGCGCTGCGGGTGTTGCTGGCATACCCGCCGGTGCTACTGGAGGAGCAATACCAACACTCGACGCCCCAAAGGTATTGATCGCCACTACTTGGGCCGAGTAGCTCGTTCCGTTACTGAGCCCACGGACCGTACATGTGTCTTGTTCGGGTGCGCCATTAGTTGGAACGTTGTAGCTGCACGTCTTCCCACCCGGGAACACGCTCACGAGATATGACGCGACCGCCGCTCCACCGTTTGAGCTTGGCGGCGTCCAACTCGCCGTCACACTCGAATCTGCTGGAACGAGCGACAAACTCTGAGGCGAAGCCGGAATCGTTCCCGGGGTCACCGAGACTGACGTGCTCGGCAATGAGTTCCCCGCACCATTGATTGCAACCACGCTCACGCTGTAGCTCTGGCCATTGGTGAGATTGGTGAGCACGCAGCTCAGCGATGGGGTCGTGCCGTCCCCCGGTTCCGTGACACCACACTGCGAACCGGAACTCGTTGAGGCCACGAATCCCAAAATCGGCGTTCCGTTCGCCGAACCTGGAGTCCACGACACGGTGGCCGAGGTATTGCCTGCCGTTACCACCACGTTGCTTGGCGCCGATGGAGTCGTCACCGTAGTCACGGTCGCGCTCGAGGATGCAGGACTTGAAACTCCTTGAGCATTGGTCGCGACCAGCGACACGGCGTAGCGCTGACCGGGCGTCAAACCCGTGAGTAAGCACTGGTCAGTTTCCGTCGAGCCGTCGGTCGGCACGGTATAGCTGCAGTTGTGTCCTCCAGGAGAGGCCGTTGCCGTGTAGGTAACGATAGGTGAACCGTTTGCGCTCGATGGGCTCCACGACACGCTCACACCATTAAGACCAGCACTCAACGTCGGCGTTAGCGGAGCGAAGGGTGTGCCGACGGGCGTCACCGCGGCACTCGAGGAGGATGCAGCAGAGGTGCCCGCGCTTGTCGTCTCCGTCACGCTGAAGCTATACGCCGTGCCATTGGTCAGTCCCACGATGGTGCAGGTGTCTGTCTCGGGACTAGTGCTCGGCACGCTGTAGACGCAAACTTGTCCACCAGGAGAGGCCGTGGCGGTGTAGCGCGTTACCTGAGCACCATTGCCACTTCCTGGCACCCAGCTCAGCGTGGCCGATGAGTCTGCGGCCACGGCACTCACCGTTGTTGGTGGTGAAGGCGTACCGACGGGAATGATGGGCAAAGTCGGATTAGACATGGGTCCATCGCCAATTGCGTTATGAGCCACCACTGTAAAGGTGTAGGACATTCCATTCGTGAGTCCTGTAAACGTGCAGGTGTCGGTTTCATTAGAACCATCCGTTGGCACGTTGTAGAGACATTGCGCGCCACCAGGCGAGGCGGTCACCGTGTAGCTCTGGGTCAGATCAGCTAAGTCCGTGACCGGAGACCAGTGCAACGTGGCTGATGTGTCGCTCGCTGTTGCCCAGGCAAGACTGACTTGGGGCGGGGCTTGCGCGGCGAGCACCGTCGAAGATGGATCAGATAGGTTGCTCGACATGATGCTGTTAGCAATGACCACGAAGGTGTAGGGCTTGTCGATCGAGAGTCCCGTCACGATGCAGGTATCGGTCTCCGCTGAACCATCAGTTGGTACTTGGTAGGTGCAGGTGGGAGTGCTAGCGCCGCTGACCACAGATGCTGACTCGACGGTGTAGCTCGTCACGGGAGATCCACCATTGGCAGAAGCGGGCGTGGGGGACCACGAAACGCTCACGCCACCCGCGCCGGCCGTGGCCACCACGTTGGTGGGCGCTTGAGGAGGCAGGGCGAAGCCGACGATCCCCGACGTGGCCGTGGGGCCTTCGAGCGTATTGCCAAGGTTGTCATAGGTGATGGCTGAGACCTTGAAGTAATACGAATCACCGACCGTGAGATCATGGATGGTGGACGACGTTGAGCCCTGCGCCATGGTTCCGTCTGCGTTGTATGACGGTCCATTGATGAAGTTGCTGGTCTCGGTTCCGGTGGTGGCATCAAAGACTTGAACGCGGTAGGCACCAAGGGTGTCGCCTCCCGTGATTGCGGGAGCGTTCCAATACAGATCCACAAAATTGGCCCCGGTCAAGACTGCCGAGACTCCGGTCGGGGCCCCAGGTGGGCCGGTAGTTATGTTGACGAAATTACTTTGGCCCTGTAGCTCCCAGGCCACGGGGTCATTAGGGCTTGGCCATGCCTGCTGGACATCAAACTCATTGACGACATTAGGAAAACCCGAATAACCATCACTGTTGACTGCTGAAACTTGGAAGACATAACTATCGCCCAACGTGAGGTTGCCAAACGTACAACTCTCTACCGGATCAGCGCCTGAGGCCGGTACATTCACTACGCAGGGAGTGACGTTCTGATCAGTGGTGTAGATCCACGTGGGGACTGGGTCGTTGTCCCAGTTGGGTCTAATTGCCACGCTCGCGATCAAGGGCGTCACCACGTATGAAGTAATAGGGGCACCACCATTGGAGGTGGGATCCGACCATGTCACGGTTGCTCCACCGGGTTGCGCGGTGGCCACCACATTGGTGGGTGGCGACGGCGTTGTACCAATCACGGCGGCATTGGAGGCAACACTCGGGCCACTCTTATCTCCGTTCAAGGAGTCAACTTGGGTTTGCACTGTTACCGTCACGGTTGAACCCAAGGGAATGCCATAGAGCGTGCACTGCAGCGGCACTGTCGACCAAGGGTTTGCCGGATAAGCAACGCATATCTGCCCCGTGCTCGCGGTGACCCAATAGGCATAGACGTTGACTTGACTTGCGTTATCGGGAGGTTGCCACGTGACCAATGCGGTACCCGTACTCGCCCCTCCACCCGTGGTGTTGCTTATCTGAGGTGATTGAGGAGGGTCGGGCGCAGGAGGAGGAGGCGTGTAATACAGCCCTACTGACCCACCCCAAGCTGCGCTATACGAACCATAGGAGTTCGTCACAGAAACCGTAAAGGTATAGGTGTTGTCGTTGGGAAGATCGGTGAAGTCGCACTCGGAGATGCTGTTCACAGGGCCCGACTGCGTACAGGTCTCGCCTCCCGGAGATGCGGTCACCGTTGCGGTCTCAGGGGTCAGAATCCATTCATTCGGCGTCCATACATTGAGAATGACGCGAACGGTCAGACCGTCGGTAAAGGCCGTAACCACAGAGGCCACATTCGGCGGAGGCCCCGATCGGCCCGTTACCGTCGCCGATGGAGGTGAGGTCCCCGCCGCGTTGGTGGCGGTGACCGTGAAGTCGTAGGGATAACCATTCGTCAAACCCGTGAAGGTGCACTGGTCAGTTTCAGGTGACGCCGTCGGCACGCTATAGGTGCACGGCGACAACCACGTTCCCTGGTTCTCGCTGTAGCCCGTAACGGCATACGACGAAACGGCTAGGCCACCATTGCTACCCGGCACCCAACTCACCGTCACTGAATTATTCGTTCCGGCCACGGCCACGTTGGTCGGGGCTTGGGGTGCGGAAGGAATGGTGACCGCTTGCGATGAGGTTGCAGCGGGAGAATTTCCAACGGTGCTGCTTGCCACGACACTGAAGCTGTAGCTCGCCCCAGCGGTCAATCCGGTAACGGTACAAGCTTGCGGCGACGCGGTCGGCGTGATTGAGCAGTGTTGATTGGCATCCACCCCGTTGAGATAGGCCGACACCAACAGACCTTGGATGACGGAGCCATTGCTCGCCCCGGCCGTCGCCGAAACCGTCGCAGAACCTAGACCCACGGTGATTGTTCCGATACTCGGTGCCGACGGTGGGCCGACGGGCATCACGGCGTTGCTCGAGGCCGAAGCAGGACTCGATAATTCTGATGTTGGGCCGTTAGCCACCACCGAGAAGGTGTAGGTCGTACCGTTGGTGAGACCGTTGATTATGCAACTCTCCGAGGATCCGGCCTGGCCGATGGAGCTCGCCGCCACCGTGCAATTTTGCCCACCCGGGCTAGCCGTCGCCGTGTAAGAAGCAACCAGCGCGGTTGCCATCGTCGACGAGAACCACTGCACGGTAGCCGTAGCGTTACCTGATGATGCGACCACTGAGGTGGGGGCTGAGGGAACTGCCCCCGGTGTGCCCGTTGCAACCAAACCTGAAGTGGGTGATGCACCCTGTGTATTAATCGCTACCACTGAGAAGGTGTAGGTCGTTCCGTTGGTGAGGCCCAAAACCGGGCACTGGTCAGTTTCAGGCGAACCATCCGTAGGGACGACGTAGGTGCAACTCTCGCTACCAGGTGATGCAGTGACGAGATACGAAAGAATCGGCGAACCACCGTTCGATGTTGGTGCCTGCCAACTGACCATTGCTTGGGAAATCCCCGTAGCCGCAGCGATAGCGCTAGGTAACCCGGGAACTCCCAAAGGTTGGGCAATGTTGGTCACGCTCAACGCAGGCGAAGTTCCCGATCGATTCGTTGCCGTAACTGATGCCGAATACGTGACGCCATTGGTCAAGTTGAAAACCTGACAGCTCAGGCTGGCAGTTGAGCAACTGCCAACGCTGACGCCTTGTGCATTGGTCACGCTTACGGTGTAGTTCGTAACTGCTGCGCCATTGGTACTGAGCGGCGCTTGCCACGTGAAGGTCACACTTTGGTTCCCAGCAACTGCGGTCAAGTTCTGTGGCGCGCTCGGCGCTTGTGAAACAACAAACGAGGAAGACGGCTGTGAAGCAACGGAGTTCCCAGCTGCATTCGTCGCAACAACACTCGAGGTGTAGGTCGTCCCCACTGTCAATCCGGTGATCTGACAGCTCGTACTGGGCACGTTGTTACCAGTCAAGCTCGACGAACAGCTCAATCCCCCAGGACTCAATGTCGCGGTATAGCCCGTAATCGTTGAACCGCCATTTTGCGTCGAAGGGTTCCACGTAACGGTGACCGAGGTGCCCGACAGATTCGCCGACACCGCACTCGGGGCCGAGGGGACATCAATGGGTGTCACCGCGGCCGAACTCGATGAGGCCGCGGAACTTCCCTTGACATTGGTCGCCGCGACAACAAATTGATAACTGTGACCATTGGTAAGACCCGTCACCGTGCAACTGTCGGTTTCAGGCGAGGAGGTGGGAACCGTGTAGGTGCACGATTGGCTCCCCGAAACCGTACTCACTTTGTAGGTGGTGATATTCGCGCCATTGCTCGGTCCTGGTAGCCAACTCACGACCGCCGAAGCTGCACGAGCAGCTGCCGCCACAGACACGGGAGCGCCGGGTGCAGCGCTCAGCGTGAATGGCGTTGATCCTGACGATGCCGCGGAGGTGCCAACGGCATTCGTTGCGGTCACGCTGAAGCTGTACGAGACTCCGTAATGAAGTGAGGAAATGGTGCACGTCGTGGTCGTGGCTTTGCAGGTGAGACCCCCCAACGACGAGGCCGTATACGAAGTCACGGGAGATCCGCCAGTGGTCGTTGGTGCCGTCCAGCTCACTTTGACCGAGGTGCCAGTCACGGTGGTCGTCACCGCCGTCGGCGCGGCGGGTGGCCCAAGTGGCGTTGCTGCCTTTGACGCTGGAGACGCAGCAGATTTACCTACGACGTTCGCGGCAGTAACGCTAAAGGTGTAGGCCGTGCCATTGGTGAGATTCGTGACCGTACACCCATCAATCTCTGGCGTGCCCGGACTGATTGTTGACGTACAGGTTTGTCCCCCAGGACTCGCGGTGGCGACATAAGAAGTAATTGGAGAGCCATTGGCTGTTGCTGGTGACCATGCCAGCTGTGCTTGGCCGCTTTGAACCAAGACGCTGGGTGCCGCTGGCGTAGAAGGTGGGCCAACTGGGGTCACCGTAGCGGTGGCGGCTGGCGAAGTTCCAGCTGCCGAGGTAGCGGTCACGCTCACCTGATACGTGGTGGCATTGACCAATCCCGTCAACGTACAGGTATTGGTTGGGTTCGACTTCGGCACCGTATAGGTGCAACTGGCCGTTCCCGGCGAAGCAGTCACCTTATAAGAGGTAATAGGACTGGTCCCAGCCGATGGCGTCGTCCACACCACCTTGGCGCTTGCGTTTCCTGCAGTAGCGGTCACGCTCGGGGGCGCCGACGGTTTCGTTGCCGTCGTCGTCGAGGTGGGCGCAGCTACGGTGAGATTGAGCGATGCAGTTTGGATACCGTGGCCCGGAACCGACTGGGTGATCACGAGGTGGTGAAGAGCAGGTGCCGCATTGGCGGGCAGCGCCACCGACCAAGTGCCATCGGCTGCCACTGAAACAAATTGTTGGCTGGAATTTGTCGTTGAAGGATCCGCCACTGAAGACGTTGTCCAAGAATCGCTCACGCTGACCGTAGATGCAGCCGGCGATGGCGTGGCTTCACCCGAAACATCATCTCCACTCGCGATCGGAGCATCGCTGCTCGTCGTGACACTCAACGGTATGAAGCGACCAACACGAAGCAGGCTCTGCGACGAGGTGAACCAACCTTGCGATGCTGTGACGCCGTAGGCGCCAGGCTCTAGATCATTCGGAATCGTTTGCGACCAACTACTCCCACTGCGTTGGGCAACCAAGCGCGTGACAGCTCCCGTGGTCCCATCGACTGGCGTCAAGGTGATGGTCACGGGCCGATGATCGTTGGGACCATTTCCCACTTGACCTGTAATGGTGTCGACGCCCGGCTGCACCAAGATGCTTGCACTGTTCAGTGACGGTGCTTGCGTTCCTCCCGTCGTCGCGCTCACGCTCATCGGCGCCGAAGTCCCACCCGGAGTGAGGGCTTCCACGCTCTCGCGACAGGTCGCCCCCGCGCCACACCCATTGTCGACATAACTCAAGCCAGTGATTGCTCGGGCTATGACGTGGCCATTGCGAAGCACGGTGTAGCGCAACGTCTCCGCAGGCACGCCAGCAGGCTGTTTCACTTGGGTGCCAGGCGCCCAGCCCAATGCGATACCCGTGCCGCTCGGTGTTGCTTGATCCACGAGGTGGGTAACGGCACGCGGTAGCAAGCCTCCCGCCCCAGCTACGGCTGAAGAGCTAACGCCCTTCGTTGTGAGGGCGTTGACAACGGCGATGCAAAACTTCGTGGACGAGGCATCACATGGCATGTCAATCGAAGACGTGGTGGCAGCAACTCGCTTGACACTGACGTGGGGGTCCCCAGCGCACTGAATCGATAGCGCCGTCGAGAAGGACTTGCCCCCTATGGCGTAGGGGCCGCACACGGCAACTTCGAATCCGAGGAGGTGCCCTTTCATGGACGACGGCCCCGGGGCAGTCCACGCAACTTGGGTGCCGCCACTCTCGCGCAATGCCACGAGATTGCTCGGCGACTTCGTGGCGGGTAAGACCTTGTGGGCCGTAACCGCAGCTGAAGCCGAGGTGGTGGAAGCGAGAGCAAAACTCGCCACCGCCATCACAAATACAAGAAGACAGATGGCGCTTCTCTTCAACTGCGTCCAAACGGGGCGCACCACGAATACCGCGTCCCTCTGGCCATATTGGCCAGCCTTCCCCCACAGGGGCCCCATTTCCCCTTCGGGAAATCCAGCCATGACTTGGATTCTTGCATAGAAAACCCTGTGATTCTCCTTGGCCTTGAGGGTCTCATGAGGCAGGCACTTCGACCGCAACGTCCGTCGACAACGAAGGAGGGAATCACTCAAAGGGATTGGGTAAAAGAAAACCAGCACCCAGCCACAGCGTTGCCAAAGGGGCAAATGCCCGCCATTACCAGAGTCAAACCACGCAATAGCGCCTGACTACGCCAAAACTACGCACCAACCTCATCCGCTCGGCTTCGATCTATCGCGAGGCACAACGTTCCTAGCAACGCTGCGCTGAACCCCTGACCACCCATCGAGACATGCATCCAGCCTGTCTTGGGCCGCCGAAGCTGCGATTGGGCCAAACGTCAAGGCTTACCAATGGCAGGCAATGTGTTCGCATGAAGAAGCCGCGACAGTTGAAATGAGTGCGATATCTCGGTTCTGCTCCAGCTGTTCACTTAGGCGCAGATGTGGAGATGGTCACAAATGCAATACTGTGTCGAAGCCAATAGTGGAGACATCATGCCAATTTCATCAAGGTGTTCGCTTCATTCTCGCTGGCGCTCATTGGCCGCGTCTGTGCTAGCCGGTCTTGTGGTTGTCGCTCCGGCAATGCTTGCAACTCGTTCTGCTTCAGCATCACCCGCTTCTTACAAAGTTGTCGCCAATCTTGAAGGATTCTCACAACCGTTTGGCATCGCCGTCAGCCCTAACGGATCTGCAATTTGGGTAGCCAACAAAGGTGGTGGCAGCGTGATCGAAGTTTCACCAACGCCGACTCCCCACATTGTCGCCACGATTGGGGGCTTGGGATCCCCAACAGATCTCGTTCTGGATCCCACCGGCGCGTACCTTTGGGTGACAGACGCAACCCGCGGAGTCGTTGAGGAAATATCAACCGCAGCAAGCCCTCATGTCATGGCAAGTGTCACCGGATTCACCCAACCTGGTGGCATTGCCTACGACGCAGTCACCAACTCGGTCTGGGTGGCCGATCAAGCGACAGGCGATGTCGCAGAAATCACACCAGGTCTCTCCCCGTCTCTTACCAATGTCGTCACCGGTTTCACTCACCCGGCGGGGCTTTGTGTGAGTCCTGACGGTTCGACCATTTGGGTGGCGGACAAAGGTGCCAATGCAGTGAGTTCGATTTCAGCGACCACCTCGCCTCCTGCGATCACCAATACCATCACTGGGTTTTCAGGCCCTGTTGGTATTACCGCCCTCGCCAATGGTCACGTGTGGGTGTCAAACTTTGGTGGCACCACTATCTCTGAAGTGACACCAGGATCACCGCCAACCATCACGGCGACTATCTCAGGTTTCATTGCTCCAGTCGGCATTACCTACAGCGCCACGAGTAATGCGCTGTGGGTAGCCGCGATTGCCCAAGGCACCGTGTTGAGCATTAATCCCACCACGCAGCACATTGTGGCCAAGGTGGGCGGGGCAAGCGAACCGGCTGGTATTGCGGTTGCCCCCAACGGAACCATTTGGGTTACGAACTATGCCGGTACAACCTTGAGCGAGATTTCGCTGGTGGCAACACCCATGACCACGACCACGCTTCCGGCAACCACCACAACCGAGGTCCTTCCTCACACCGGTTCACCCATCAGTAACGCAAGCTTGCTTGGCGGCACACTGACGCTTCTTGGCACGCTGCTCGTTGCTGCGCGTCACCGCTATGTTCGCCGTCGTCTGTACCGATGAGCAAGGTGATGCTTCGAACAATTCCCACCTCCGTGGCGGCCCGGGTGTTGCTCTGCATCTTCCTTGGTGGCGTCATCATGTTTGGAACCGTGGCCACCGAGGGAAGAAGTGGGGCAACGACACAGTTTGTGCCAGTCGTCAGCACAGAGACACCCGGCGCAACACCGTTTATTGCCAATGTGACGATCACGGGTGTACCGGTTTCCACTTTGAGCTCCGTGCACTTCGTGATCACGCCGGCCACGGGATCCATGACGACACCAGTGTCAGCGAGTTATAGCGCCGCCTACTTTGTCAGCCACGGTCTCGAAAACGTTGCGGCCAGCTCCATTACCGTTCCGGTCTTTGGCCTCTATGCCAGCGTTCAAGATCACATCAACACGGTGGATATCACGATCACCACCACAACAGGTTCCCAAGGGCTAAGTACCACCATCACCACGACGCCTTGGCAAGATGCTACGGGCGGGCTCTACACCACGGGCCTGAACCGACTGGTGCCTCGCAACAATTCAGTGTCGCTGGGATATAGCTACTTTCTCATTAAAGGCGTTGCCCCCGGCATGAACCCCGTCATCATGGACACCGATGGACAGGTTCGATGGGTGGGTACGACCAGCTTCGCGAACACCCCCTCATCGGCCATGGTGGGCAATTCCTTTTTCATAGGATCGGGGTCTTCTCTCTACCGAGAAGACCTCTCGGGCAACGTCTCACTCATCCGCAACTACCGCTCATCTGGCATCACCTATATCCAACATCACAACATGGATCCTGATCCACACGGCCTGCTTCTCGAAGTGAACACCACAACCGACAATGAGGCAACGGTGGTCGAGGTCACGACCACCGGTCGCATCATCACAACCTTTGATCTCGCAACAATCATCAGTGCCGCAATGAAAGCCGGACACGACAATCCTGCAGGCTTCGTAAGTCCCATGAACGATTGGTTTCATCTCAACTCAGCTACCTACTGGCCACAGCGCAATGAGATTGTGGTTTCGAGTCGAGAAAACTTCGTCATGGGCATTGGCTACACGTCCCATAAAATTGACTGGATTCTTGGCGACCCCACCAAGGCCTGGCATCGCTACCGATCATTGCGGGCCTTTGCATTCACGCTGGCCAAGGGATCGCTTCCCCCTGTCGGCCAACACTCGATATCGATTACCCCCCATGGGCAGCTCTTATTGTTCGATGACGGAGATCAGAGCAGTTTTGAATACCCCGCAGGCGTTCAGCGAACCTCGAGTGCACCTCGGCAATACCAACTCAATTTTCGAACCCACCGTGCCAGTGTCACCTGGCAATACAACCCGAAGCCTTCTTATTGGAGCCCCATTTGTGGCAGCGTCTATTCGGCCGGCTCGAGTTATTTAGTCGACTACGCCTCAGCCTATGGAGGGCCAGAGCTCGTCGGTCTTGGGGCCAACAATGCAGTCGCCTTTAGTTACCGCATCCAAGGTGATTACACCTACGCCTGGAACGCGCTGCCCATTTCGCTCAATAACCTAAGTATCTCGAACTAGGACGTCTTTGAGTGCGCAGTGACGCCGCGGTCCCGATCGGCTAAATCTGAATACTCATGTTGACGCCAGCAAAACTTGCCGTCAGATTCCCTTGACTATCAACACTCACCCCCACGGAGGCAACGCTGTACCAACCTCCAAAGTATGAACTCGTGTTGCAGTTCCACGACGAGGGATACCAACTCCCTGAACACGAGGTGTTGACTTCCCAGTTGGCCGCATTCACGGACGCTTGGAAGTTCACCGCAAAGGTCAAGTAAGGGGAAGATGAGCTCACCGTGAGCGAATAACTTCCACCAAAACACGCCTGCCACTCATTAGCGCCAGTGTTCACGACCCCACTGCAGTTATTGGTCCATCCGCTCACGTTGAACGAGAAACTCCAGTTGGTATTGACAGCAACCGAACCGAAGCTGTAATTCGCTCCCGTGAAGTCAGTGAACTGACCACCAATGGATGCGGAGAATCCCGTCAGCGACGTACACGAACTTGAGCTGCAGTTGGTCAAGGTCAGGTTACCGCTGATGTTGATGCCTGGCATGTTGAAGCCAGCATCAACGGTGAGATACATCGCTGCTTGTCCATTGACGATGCCGATGTTGGTGTTAATACCGGCTGTGAGGACATTGCCCAAATTGACCGACGCCGACAAGGTGATGTCTTCGTAGCCCGGACTCACCGTAACTGAGGTGGTGACGTTTCCGAGATTAAAACCACCCGGGGCAAAATCAGCCGTCCCACTCAGCGAGGCGCTGATGCCACCCGAGGCTGCACTGAAACTTCCTGCCACATTGATGGTGGTGCCAGCAATCGCCAAACTCCCCGACGCGCTCACCGAGCCACTGTCGTGATAGGTCGACGCCGCCGTCACGTTGAGATTGACCCCAAGGCCACCCAAATCAACGGTGCCACTTCCCGTCAAGCTAAATGCACCGTTTTGCGTGAACGATCCCTGGACTTCAATGGCAGGTTGCGACGCGGCATTCGACAGGTACAGGCCAAGGGACAACATGGCCGAGAAATTGCCACCGATGTCACTCAGCGCAGCCGTGCCCTGCACACTGAATCCCTGAATCCCCATCGTGACGTTCTCCACTGAGAACGAAAAATCTCCCGCAGATGCTGTAGTCGTCGCTCCCGTTACGGCGTTAGAGATGAGTTGCCCAGATGGTGGTGTGCCCCACCACAGTTGCCCCGAAACATTTGCCGTGAAGACACCCCACGCGTACATGGTCGCCGAACAGAGTGTCGCGCCGTTAGATGTAATGGTGAGGCCAGGCGAACCGTTGGGGCATGCGTTAATGCTCAACGTAAATCCACCTACCGAAATTGACCCCGATGCGGCTACGTCTACTTCTCCCGTTACGGAACTGGCGTAGAAGCTGATCGTGCCGTTCAGACTCGCTGCCGAATCCAAAGCGATGTTGGGGACTGCTACCGAGAAGGCCATGGTGTCTACTTGGCCGTTGGCGTAGCTAAACGATGCTGACTCAGCAATAGCGGTGCCAAAGACTTCAAAGTTGCCCGTCTCGCTCAAGGCGAAGGAGAGCGGACTCGATTGATAGGTCCCGCTAAAGACCAGACTCGAAATACCAAAACCACCGGTATCGAGATTGGCGATCGTTCCGCTCAAGGTCATGGCGGTGGCGCTCACGGCCCCCGAGAGATCAACCGTGGTGCCCAGCACCGAGATGCCACCACTAAATCCGATCACCGCTTGGGTGCCCGATTGAATATCGGAACAAGGTTGAACACTCGAAGCAATTCCCGCAGCAATGCAAACAGTGGTGGCTGAAAAGTTCACGGGGCCTGCGGAGAAGGCCCCGATGGAAAGTGAACCCTCTATAGACAGTGTTGGAGATACTTCAACTGTGGTTTGGAAATTCACGGGTGTATTGAGGAAACTTCCCTGGAAATCGAGAGCAATGCCAGGGGCCACGCTGTAGACGCCGACTTGGCAGCCATCGGGAGCCACGATCAAATTGGCGTAGTTGGCCTTGAGCACACCTGCATTAAATACATCGATCGCCGTCGTGGAACTCCCGGCCGTGCCAATGGAGATGTCCATACAGGGATTCGACGCTTGTAAATTCACTATTGCGGTCATCGGGGTATTTGGCGCCACCCCAAGAAAGCTCCAGAGTCCCGATGATGACCCCGCCAAGGTAAACGACGCTGCCAAGCCAAGACCCGGGAGCGGTAACGGCGTAGTGGCGAGCTCCACCGAGAGCGAGATGGCAAAGCCAGTGATGTCGAGGCCGGTCATGCCAAAGGCGTTGTCCCAAATGCTCGCACCACCTTGGCCCACCGCAGATATGGATCCGGCAATGGTTTCGGTTGCGTCGATATAACTCAACATGGCCGTCACGGCGATCGCAGACTGATCTCCCGCGCTCCCCGAGACCGCCATGGTGCCCGTCGCGCTGACCTGTTGATAAGGGCCCGACCCATTGGATCCCAAGGTCAAGGTAAAGCTCGTAAAGCTAAAACCAAATTGTGATGATCCAGTGTCGACTGGCAAGCCAATGTTGAACACGGCACTCACGGCGTAGACCGAGGCGCTTTGGTAGCTCGCAAACAGTGAGGCACTCGCCCCCGGTGCGAGGCCGAGGTAGGTATCAAGCCACGTGGGAAGTGCAATGGTTCCGCCAAACACCAACCCAGGGGCAGTGACCGACCGAACCAGCGAACCCAAGGTGATGGTTTGAGGGACACTCACGTAGGCCAAACTCTGCAGCTGCGCTCCGGTGGCGCCGATTGTGCCACCACTTGGCAACGTCGCCTCGACCACAAAACCACCGTTGGCATAGGTGAAGGTGACCCCCACTGTCGCTGAATCTCCAGGAACATTCAGGGTTACTTGGCCGGTAGCAAAGACAGCAAAGCCGTTGACCTTCCCGGCATTGGAATCTGAAAAGCTCACCCCCGAAGTGCTCGGCGTAGCAGCTCCTGCCCCATACGCCATGACCAATTGCGCGCCCGAGATGCTGAGCAGGCCAGATCCAATAGAGATGGTTGACAATGATGCGCCTAAAACAAACGAGTGCGAATCAACGCCGTACGCACCAACTGCCGAAATCGTTTGGGGACTGAGTCCGTTACCCAAGGTCACATTCAAGGTGGTGGAAAACCCGAGATACAACGAATTCGACCCTGATGGACATGGCAAGTTCCCGAGATTCGTCGGGCAACTCGATGAGAGAGCAATAGTGGTGGCCCCGAGCGATGCACTCATACCATCCGCGCCATTAACCAGGGTCACCGAAGATGCGGTGGCTTGAAGCGACCAAGCAAGCACGCCACTGGCCTCACCAAGCGTTCCCGTGAATGCGCCCGCAGTAAGAGAAAAACCCGGAGCCAACGACAAGCTTCCCGTCGAGCCCGCCGTCACGCTCAGTGACCAGTTGTGAGCGTTGTGATAACTCACCGCCATAGCAAGGGTCACGCCTCCGACAGCGAGCTGACTCGAGCCGATCAAGGAAGCGGTGGTGATGTCCCAACTCAGCTGCGTATTGGAAAGTACAGCCCCCGGAGCCACCGTTACGGCATTGGCAAGTGAGAACGTCAGCGTTCCCGTCACGGTTCCGTTGTTCTCAGCAATGAGGCCCGACCCACTGAGTGCTGCGCCAAAAATGGTGTAGGTGCTCGTGGCATCAAACTGCCACGTGCGAGCATTCGCGTAATCAAGTGCGATCGTGAGCGAGGTATCAGCAATCGAGACGCTCGCCGAGGCCACCAAGGCATAGGACGGTGCTCCATGGGGAGCAGATGGCGCCAACGAGCCAATGCCATAGGTGCCACTCACTGAGTTCAAGGTCATGGCACCAAGACTCAAACTCCCTGAAACGCTCAGGGCATAATCGCTGGCATCGACATAGGTAATCGTGGCCGCCAGCGTTCCCGGGGAGCCAAGATTCAGCGTTCCCGTACCGCTCAGGCCCGCCGATGGCGTCCAATTCATTGATGCGGTAAGGGTCATCGAACCCGGCAGGGATGCATTCACGCTGAGCAACAAGCCACCCGTTACTACCGCTGAGCCACCACCACTCGGCACGCCTTCGCTGATAGATCCCGTCGCCGACGCAGTGGCACCAAAGAGCGACAGATTGGAGTTCGCGCTCAGTGTCCACGTCGTGTCATTGGTATAGGCCTCAGTCACGCTGAGTGAGGCACCCCCGATGGTGATCGTGCCCGAGATACTCAGTACTCCACCATTGGCAATACTGCCGCTGACGTTGCTGATCGAAACGGTGTCGACGGTAATGGATCCCGAGGTAATGGCAAATTGATAGTTCGTAGCACTCGTGTACGAGAAACTCGCACTCAGCGATCCAGCGGTTCCCGCTGTAATGGTTGCCGTTCCCGTAAGACCGCTGGTCGCAATTTGTACCCCATTGACCACGGTGGTCGGCGTCCAGGTCGCACTCATGTCAGCCGTGATAGAAGGAGCGAGTTCACCACCGGTCACGCTCAAACTGAACGCCCCCGACACCGTTCCTGCAACATCAACAATGGTGCCCGAAGCTGCAGCTTGGGTGTTCGCGAACATAGCGAGTGAACCATTGGCTTGGAGCGACCAATCAGTGGGATCTTGGTAGGAAAGCGAAACCGAGAGCGGGGCGCCGCCAACGATGACTTGTGCTGACGCATTCAATGAGCCACCAGCTTGATAGCTACCCGAAATATTGGTCAAGGTCACTTGATCGAGCGTGGTCTGGCCGGTGACGCTAAAGGAGTAATCAGACGGCGAGGTGTACGACAGCGTCGTCGCAAGTGACCCTTGAGCCCCAAGGGTCAGTGAGCCCGTTCCGACCACGGTGGTCGTATCACTCGGTGTCCAGCTCAAGGTCAAGGTCGTCGTCATCCCCGATGCGACGGCTGCCGTGATGGAACTCGCAAGAGATCCGGACACGGTGCCGTTGGTATCACTCACCATTCCTGATACTGCGGCAGAGGTCGTGCCAAAGAGAGAGAATGAGCCAGAGCCTTTTATCGACCACGTTGACGTCGAGGTGTACGACAGGTTCACTGCAATGGTGGTTCCACCAACAGAGAGCCTTGCCTGGGCGGTCATGGCCGAACCTGAGGTCCACGTGCCCGACAGCGAACTGAGCGATGCACCGCCAAGGTTCATGGAGCCCGATACCGAGACCTGATACGTCCCGGTGAGCGATGCTGTACCTGACACCGCAAAGGCATTCGATCCATCATTCGCCGCAACACTCAATCCCAATCCAGAGGTCACACCGTTGGCGTCGTGAACCACGATGGTGGTCGTAGCGCTCCATCCCGAACCAAGAGGTAGACCCAATGCCGTGTTGGCACTAAAGGTCCCGCTCAGAGCTGACGTCGCATTGTTAGACGCTCCGGCGAGCGTCACCGTAATGTTGGAACCGGTCAATACGGTGGGTCCACCCGACCATGCTGCTGGCGTCGTCAAGGTTGCTTGACTAATACTGAATCCCGACGAGGTAACGGTGCCGGCTCCCAAAGAGAGTGAGTACGTCCCGTTGAGGTCCAAACTGCCACCGGTGAAGCTGATCGTGGTCCCACTAGCGCTGCAAGAATTGTTCGACAAGGTGACCCCACTCAAGCTCACCGAAATACCACCGCCAAGGGGTGCAGCAAGCGTGGTGGGTGGCGCCAAAGCGGTGAGTTGCGACACCAAGTCACAGAAATTGCTTCCCAAGGCTGGCGGAATGCTCAAGTACTTAGAGTTTGACGAATCATGTCTGCGTGCCACGGGGATGGGCGCGGATGATACGGCGGCCGAAACAATGCTCGACGTGGCAGCAACGTAGCCTGGCGAAGCAAGTGCGGTGACTGTCACCCAATACGTAGTCGCCGGCAGCAACCCCGTCACCGTCTTGGTCACCGTGACGTCGCGAGTGACGCACGACTGTGTCATGGCCTGATTGGTACACAAGGTGGCAAGGTAGAGCTGATTAGGAGCAGCATTGCTCGGGGTTCGGAATGAAAGCTCGAGTGCACCAGGTGTTCCCGATTGCGTGACCGCAAGATCGCTCGGCGCATGCAACGCAACTAGCGGCGCCGATGATGCCGCCAAGGTCACGGCCGTGGTGATCGGATGCGTCGTGCTGGCATCTGCGACCGATACCGGAATGACAACTTGGCCAACCGCGCTGAGGTCGCTCAGAGTAAAGGTCATTGGCCCTGAGATGGCAGGCGTCGGCCTCGTTCCCGCTTGACCGGGTGTGGCGGCCGGAATCGAGGAGACACTACAGGTGACCATTTGGCCACCAAGCATGTGCGCCATCAACGTACAAGAGGAATTGGGAGCCACGCTCGCCTGCAGAGAAGGTGGGATGGAGTAGGTCACCGAACTCGCACCTTGGGTAGCACTCCCAAAGTTCTCAATGCGCGCCGTGGCTGTCACACTCGAACCGCCCGCTACCAGCTGGGCAGATGTGCTCAGCAGCGGCTCAAGATCCGATGCGGAATGAGCCGATACATCCAAGTGTTGGCTCACACTCGGCGGGTGCGTTGAATCACCCGACAAAGATGCGGTAGCGGCGAAGAGTTGGCCGGCTTGGATTTGGGCTTGCACCGTGGGACTCAGATTCAACAGCAACGCCGATGCCAAGGGTGTACCTACCGAGACCGAAAATACGAAAGGGGCAGAGAGCGCACCAGCCGCTAATCCCTTGGACAAGGTAATGGCACAAGACCAACTGCCCAAAGCTCCGGCGGTGCATCGAGCTTGTTGATGAACAACACTCAAGCGCAGCCCGGCTTCGTGGGCGCTCGCCAACGACGCGTTGAGGGTCTGGCCGGCTTGGGTGAGGCCAAGGGAAACGTGCAGTACCGACTTTGCGGCGATGGGCTTATCCCCCGCATTGGTGACGCGATACACCACGCTTTGGGCTACACCCGAGGTGAGGCCGAGCAGTGAGCCATTGGAAATAGCTGCGTAGTTCGTGGTCGATGGGTAGCGATTCACCACGAGCCGCGGGCCGCCGAAACTCAGGAAAAACAGAGGCACGCTCGAGCTGGACCGTGCCCCATCCACCGCATCTTGAGAAAGTACAGAGACCTTGGCTACGCCGTCTTGGACGCTGGATTTTGAGCTGAGGGTAAGCGAATAGCGGTTTCCCGACACGCTGGTTCGCAGACTCGCTGCGTGGGTACAGGTGATTACCTTGGCGCCTGCCGGGCAGCGCCAGCCGTTACTCGAAACGGCTCGCGCCACCGAGACACCAGACGGCAAGGTGATGCGGTCTTTCACAGCCCCGACGGTGCCCGCCAGAGCCCGGTGGTCTACTTCCATGGTCGTTGATGCGCCAGGCGTCAGCAGACTCGATCCCGTTACCCGAGCCGCAATCTCCAACTGATCAGCCACGCGTGGCTTGAGCGCAACACTTTCGCGCACCTTTCCAACAATGGTGCGCGACGTGGCCATGTGGGTGAGCACGCCAACTTGCCAAAGGAGATATTTCGGCGCGATGGGGTGTTGCTGGGTCGAGGCCAATCCGGGAGCTTCTACGTAACTCAACTGCAGCGGAGCGCTATGGCTCCCCGTGGCCACGGTTGACGACGTAGTACACGTTGGTGATGCGTTCTGCTTACCTGTGCACTTCCAATCAGTTCCCGTTGCCCTCCAGCGAATAATCGACCCGGGCAACAATTTGCTCAAGGTGACCGATGCGGCTCCACGACGCGCTGGTCGAATAGCAGAGCGACCACCATCATCAAGCGTGTAGGTAAGGCTGGCCGATTGGCCAGCAGTGACGATGGAATCGCCCGCAACCAACAGACGCAATCCCGACGCTCCTACGGGATCCGTAGGTTGGCCCATGACGACGGTTTCACGAACGTTGCCTGAGCCAACACCTGACAAGGCACCCGCAGCAGAAACGCTCAGACCAGGTGTTCCAGGCGTGATGGCACCACTGGAAAAAATGACGGCTGCCAACACGCTGGTATTGGGTTGGATGACATAGGGCCCGCCAGATGGAGTGCGAAGTTGGCAGACCACGGTGGATCCTTTAGAGCAAGGCCACATGCTTCGGGCTGATTTAGAGATCGTCGCGCCAGAAAGCTCCACCGCGGAAACCGTGATCCCAGGAGAATCAGAAAAAGACAGGGTCGGATCAACTTGCGAGCTCGATGGATTCGACGAGTTGTTCGTCACCTTCACAATGACCAAATCAGGACTTTGGGCGTGAAGACGCAGCGTGGAAAGATTTTGACCCGTCGCACTCAAGAATGAGATCGATACCGGTGCCACATTCGATGCCATGGCCTCGGTCGTGCCAATGAGCATCGATGACAAGACCACCAAGGTGGCGAGGGCCGCGCGCACAGTTCGCATCTATCTCAGTGCCCGCGCTCGCCCAGGGTATTGGCTCACTAGCACGCGCACACCTCCCGCTGGCAACCCATTTCCACCATGACGACCATACTCCCCACTGGAGGAAAGCCCCAGAAAGTCTGCGACGCTTCTCGGTGACTCACCCCAGTTGGGCAAAGTCAGCATGCTGTGAGCCGATGTGTAGGTCTTTCAGCTTGAGGGGCTGGCTTCAGGGGAGCCGGGCGAAGTTGTGTCCGACTTGCCTACATCACGAGTACTCCAGCCAAGCCACTCAGTTGCTTCGACCAAATGCATGTGGAGGTAGCGCATGAGCTCGAATACGGAGAAGGGATCAGGGTTCGCGCTCCCGAGTGACTCTGGCCCGAGCAACATGAAACCAGTCCCAAAGAAGACGTTGAGGGCGAGAAACGCCTCTTTAGTTTGCTCGGGCAAGGTGGAATCAAAGGAAAATAGGCCGGCTGCGGCTTGGCGCATCACCGCGTGTTCTGCTTCGCCGACAACAGAGGTAATCCCCTTGGCAAGGCTCATCCAGGTGGTGAAGCGAGTGAAATCAACGAGATACTCATTGAGAACGGGCGCCCCGGTTTCCAGCATCTCGGGAGACCACTCTTTGACACCCCGATGAATCAACTCTCGAGCAGCCTCAATATAGAGATCGTCGAGGGTGGCGAAGTTGCGAAAGATTGCCTGGGGAACCAAATTTGCTTTGCTGGCAATGGCGCGGCTCGTAAGCGAATCGAACGGTCCCGTTCGAACAATCTCGAGTACCGCATTAATAAGGTGTGCCCGAGCATCCTCAGAAGAAACGCGCGATCGACGCTGAGGAGTTTTCACATCCTCACTCATGCATTGACCCCCTTTCCATATCCATACTTAGCCAACCCACTGTTGCAGTTCAGAATCCAAATGTTTGCTACCAAAGAGCCCTACCGCTACCATTGCAACCTTAGGTAGCAAAGTATTTGCTTTCTAGCATCCCACAAGGAGAATTCCATGATGACACCCTCAACGGTGCCCGCACACTCGGCTAACGGCCCGAGTTTCACTCGTCGCCTGAATCGATTCAGCGCACGTGCGCTGACAGCAACCGTAACTTTCGCAATCGGGCTCTTCGGCCTTAGTGTGCTACCGGCAGCAGCGAGTTCGGGGGGCTCAACGCAGTTGGCATGGGGTCCACTTCCGGCGATTGCCGTGGGCAGCCAACCCGTCGCCATGATTCCTGACACCTCGGGAAATATGTGGGTTGCCAACTCAGGTTCCAACACGGTTCAAGAACTCACTGATGTCAGCAATACATGGATGGCCCAATCGCCGATCAGCGTTGGCAATAACCCTCGCGCATTGGCGGCGACATCTGATGGTGGCGTGTGGGTCGCCACCGATGCAGGTGTCCAAGAAATCCTCAACGGATCAGTTGCCACCACCTTGGCCTCAACCACCGCAGCGGTCAGTTTGACGGTAGGCACGGACGGTGGTTTGTGGGTGCTCTTGAACAATGATGAGGCAGAAGAATTCACCTTGGTGAACGGGACGTGGACTGCGGGAGCATCAGTGACGTTCTCGGGCGGAAGCCCTCATCAGATTTACGCCACTTCAGATGGAAATATTTGGGTGTCCTTCTTTGACATTGTGCTCATCCAGATCACCAAGGTAAATGGCACGTGGACCGCACTTTCCAATGGCACTGGCTTTAACCCCAGCAGTTGGGCTCACTACTCGATTTGGATGACGCAAGGCACTGACGGTTCCATCTGGACCACAAGCCAAAACGGTATTCAACAAGCCACCTACTCCAACGGTACGTGGAACATTCAGCCTCGAATTGATTCCAATGGACACTACGGCGAAGCAATTACCACAGCTGGAGACGGAAGCATTTGGATGGCCGATGGTGCTGGCCATGAGAACATTGTCCAGCAATTTTCATCAGTCAATGGCACGGTAACCCCGCAAACGCCTATTCACGTTGGTTCAGATCCTTGGGCCATCACCACTGGTGCTGATGGCAACGTGTGGGTCGTCAACCGAGGCGACGGCACCGTTCAGGAAATTGTTCAAAAACCCATCGTGTCATCGTCATTCACGAGTGCGAATACCGCATCTTTTAGTGCCGGCCAGCAAGGCTCCTTCACGGTAACGACGACCGGTGGCTTTCCAACGCCCACCCTGTCGGTGGCTGACCCCCTTCCTTACGGCCTTAGCTTCACGGACAACAACGATGGAACGGCAACCATTTCCGGTAGCCCCTCCGTCGATTCCGCTGGCACCTACCAGTTGCATATCAATGCCTCCAATGGCGGTGTGGTGACCACGCAAGCCATCACCCTCACCATTACCGGCGGTACGACAGCACTTCCCACCCCGGTGTCAGGGATCACCTTGGGTGGTCAAAATTTCTGCGGCACCAATGCGATCGCGATGACCAGTGACGGATCACTGTGGGCAGCGAGTACCACCAGCTTTATTCAGCAACTATCACCCTCCACGCCGAGCACGCCTCGGACCCAGCAGGTGACCGTAGGCAATAACCCCACCGATCTCACGGGTTCGGCTGACGGCAATCTTTGGTTTCTCAACAAAAATGACCAAACCATTCAAGCCGAAATAGACAATGCGGGCACCTGGACGCTTTCGTCCCCATTGCCCGTAGGGACCAATACGACCACCATTACTGCAGCCGCAACGACGGGAGTATGGCTCGCTGACGCTACGGCCAATACGATCACCTACTACTCACTGGTTAATGGCACGATTACCGCTGGCCAGGTGTTGTCGGTCCCAAGCGGGTCTGATCCCACAGGTGTTCTCGTTGACCGCAGTGGTGATGTTTGGGTAGGTCTGAGTGGACCTGGCTCCCTTCAAGAGTTCGCCTATTCCTCTGGTTCCTACAGCGCGCAAACTCCCATCCAGATGGCGGCATCGGGTTTGGACATGGTGATGGCGCTCTACACGGATGGTTCCATCTTGGTTACTTACTCGTCAGAACAAGGCTGGTCGCACGAAGCAAACGCGGGTCAACTCCAGCAAGTTACGCAAAGCAACGGGACATGGACCGCGCATGCTCCAACCAGCCTGGACTTGGCGGCAGCCAATGTTGACCCTTCCACCATGGTGGTCACCGCCAATGGTGCGGTCTGGATTGGCACCAATGGTGACTGGCTCAGCGAATCTGAGTTGGTCAACGGCACGTGGTACACCCAGCCCCCGATGTACACAGGCTATTGGAGCCGCTGGCTGGCAGCTGATTCGTCGGGCACCATCTGGGCTTCTGACAGTGGGTGCATCCAGGCTCAGCAGTGGACGCAAGTTGCCGGTTCGGTGCCTGCAATTACGTCGGTAGCAAGCACCACCATGTCACAGACGGCTTCCGCATCGTTTGCCATCACCGCAACCGGAACACCAGCTCCGACGATGACTTATTCCGGTTACCTACCGACAGGACTGAACCTGTATCAAACCTCGGGGGGGCATATGACCCTGAGTGGTCAAGTGGACCAATCGGTGCCCGTTGGGGACTACACCGTAAGCATCATCGCTGAAAATAACGTGCAGCGACCCATTGTCCAACAGCTCACCATTCATGTCGTCTATGCGCCACTGTTCTCAGTGACCTACACCGACAGCGCCAACTCTGGCACCATGCCCACCCAAGTCGATGAGGCAACCAATGCTCAATTCCAAGTAGCGAGTGGCAGTGGGCTTTCGAACCCTGGCTATACCTTTACCGGATGGTCAGATGGCACCACGACCTACCATGGCGGCGACAACTACACCATGGGTTCATCGCCAGTGACGTTCACAGCACAATGGTCACCGCTGCCCAACCCCACGACGCCCACCATTACCAACCTTCCGTCACTTGAGACTGATGGCGCTACCTACACCGCTACGGTCTCCACCAATGGCGATGGCGTCAAGAGTGTTTCGTCGAGCACCCAAAGTGTGTGCACGACCAGCGGCTTGAGCGTCAGCTTTGTGGGGTCAGGAACGTGTTCGCTCACGGCTCAAGTTGGATTCGGAACAACGTATTTTGACGCCACTGGCTCGACGCAAAGTTTCCCCGTGTATCTCGGCACCGCAAGTTCACCACAGATCTCAAATCTGCCAAGTACCGCCTATGTGGGTGCATCCTTCACGGCGACGGTGAGCACCACGGGCGATGGAACCAAGACCATCCTCAGCAACACCCCCACTATCTGTGGGGTGAGTGGACTCACGATCACCTATCTCGCCGTTGGCACCTGCACGGTGACGGCTTCGGTTGCCCAGTCGACTAACTACTTGGCTCGTTCCGGTTCGCGCCAGTCTTTTAGCGTCTCGCGCCGCACGCCATCGTCGGTAAGTGTTACTGGTTTGGCCTCCAGCGTTGCGATGGGAACGACCCGATCGCTCGCAGTTGCAACTGACTCTGATGGCACGTCAACGATCACCACCACAACACCCAAGGTATGCAAGATCCAAGGCCACAACGTTAAATTCCTCAGCGTCGGCCGTTGTGTCATTGTCGGTCATGTAGCCCAAAGTGCTCGCTATCTTGCGCAAAATGGCAGCCCTCAGGTGGTGATGGTGAAGACGTCACCAGCAAAGCCGGTCATCACGAATGCCCCGGTTCACGGAACTGTTGGAGGACACTTCAGTGCACTGGTAAGCCCCGCATCGCCTGGTCACATTTCGCTCTCCACCAGCACGCCCATGGTGTGCTCGGTTTCGGGACTCACAGTCAGGTTCATCGATGCTGGACGTTGCTCAGTTACTGCCTCCATGGCAGCGACGAATACTTCCTTGCCCGTCACCGGCAATGCAAAATCCGTCAGCGTCACGGTGCCCAAGAAACATCACCGGGTGACGCACAAGACCACCCACTGATCTGTGAACTCCCGCGTGCTGGCGCGCGGGAGTTCACTCAGGCATCGGGGACTGCTCCATCGAGAGACGAAATCTGCATCGTCAAGCCGTTACTGCTGTCGGGGACGCAGAGGTACTCCCCCATCACCTGACACCCGCATCTAGAAACCAACAACCACCGTGCTCGCCACCAAAATCTCCGAGATCGCTCGCCAGAAAACGCAGCGTCCGCGTCCATCGGGAACGCATTGATCCCACTGACCTCAACGCTTCATGGCTTAAAGGCCTAATCAGAAAATGCACTCGATGGAAGATCTCGCTCTGCGCTCTCTAGGGCTTGCATTACGCGCGCAACCACCTTGTTGGGCGACAGTCCCTCGGGCATTTTGGGAGCATGACCCCACAGGGCCCGTCCCGTTAGACCGGTCTCGGTGTGTGGTGCGCGAATATCGAGCACCGTGATTTTCTTAGGTCGCAGCTCACGAGCGCCGACCGCCATGGCGACGTGAGCCGCGCTCTTCGATGCACAGTAGGCGCTCATGTTCATCACCGTCATCTCTGCCGCTACGCCAGAGAACGAGGCGATGAAGCCCCCCTCTCTCACCACAGCAGCCCCGCAGGCCACAACATTGATGGTGCCGCGGGCATTTACCTTGAACATTTCATCAACAACAGCACCGGGTACTTCATGAATCCCACCAAAGGCCACTACCCCAGCAGCGTTCCGATTCCATCGATCCCTTCAGCACGTACTTCGCCAAGCGCTCGGGCCAGATCGTCGCGATCACCAATATCAACGTGTGCGCGTTCCAAGCCATCGAACTCAGGATCAAGGCCTTCGAGATTCCGAGCCAACAAGCTCACCTTGGCGCCTCGTGTTCGAAGTTGACGAACACACTCTGCGCCCAAGACCCCCGATGCTCCAATGACAACGATGTGGTTATTGGCCAGTGATTCACTCATGGTTTCAGCCTAGGGTTCACGCCGCGTTACCCAACGCCATCGACACGCCAGCCAAGTGACTTACAGTCTTGGTTCCACCAAGATGCGACGTTCGAGTCCGAGCGATCGAACATGGTTGGCAATTTCGCTCATGGTTGCCACCCACACGTGGGGAGCTGCGACAGCGGCTTCAATCACGTCACTGAGCGCATTGGTCCGAGATGGCCGTCCCGTCAAGAAGGGATGTGCTGTCAGCACAAAGCAACCACCTTCATTAGTTGTGGCTTCAAGTTCGAGATTCCACATCTCTCGGGTTTTGGTTGGGCTTTCAATGACACCGTATTCAAACAAACTCGGGACGTAGCAGTACTGCTCCCAGTCATCGAGTGACCAGTGAATAGGGATTTCAATAATGCTTTCGGCATCTCGTCCTGTAGCGAGTTCATAGGGGCTGTCGCCATCCATGAGGCTCGAGTCATAGAGAAAGCCATACTCAGCCAAAATTGCTGGTGATCGGTAATTCAATTCCCACATCGGTGCTCGATACCCAACGGGACGAACCCCCGCCACCTCATCTAAGGCTTCAAGACCTCGCTCGAGATAAGAGCGCTCCATCTTTTCATCGGCTTCTCCCAGTGGTTCGTGCAGGTAGCCGTGGTGGGCGATCTCATGTCCTTGATCAACAATCATGCGAACAATGTCGGGGTAGCGATGCGCCGAGTAGCCGGGCACAAAGAACGTGGCCTTGACCCCATGGCGCCCCAGCATTGCAAGTAAGCGAGGCACCCCGATCAAGGGTCCATACGACTGATGACTCATCACGCTCATCCGCGACGAGGCTTCAGGAGCAAAGGCCAACACGGCAGATTCGGCGTCAAGATCAAAGCAAAACGATGCTGCGGCGGTGTACGAGGCGGGCCAACTCGTGCAAAATGGCGAATTACTCACCGTGGTTTGCTCGCAAACAGCGATAGGTACTCATAGGCCAAGTTTGCTGCAACGACACCCGTGATCTCAGCATGGTCATAGGGAGGTGACACTTCGACAACGTCACCGGCCACAATGTTGGCACCTCGGAATCCTCGCACCATGGCGACCAATTCTCGACTCAGAAGCCCAGCGGTTTCAGGAGTTCCCGTTCCAGGAGCGAAGGCAGGGTCAAGGACGTCAATATCAATCGATAGGTAGGTGGGTGCATCACCGACTTGCTCTCTGAGTCGCTCAATCACGCCAGGGACGCCGAGACGCTCCACATCAAGACAGCTGAACATCTGAAAGCCCATCGCCGCATCATCGTGAAGATCATCGGTGCCATAGAGCGAACCACGGATGCCGACGTGAGCGCTGTGCCCCGGAATGAAGAGGCCTTCTTCGGCGGCTCTGCGAAAGGGAGTCCCATGGGTGTAGGGCGCACCAAAGTACGTGGGCCACGTATCAAGGTGGGCGTCGAAGTGCACAAGGGCAACAGGGCCATGAGCCTTGTAGAGCGATCGCAGAATCGGCAAGGTAATGGTGTGATCCCCACCCAAGATCACCAGCGATTGCCCGTCAGCAATCAAGCTCGATATAGAAGTCTCGATGGTTTGGAGTGCTTCTTCAATATTGAAAGGGTTGCAAGCGATGTCACCTGCATCAACCACCTGGTGATGGGCAAAGGGCTCAACATCTTGGGACGGGTTGTAGGGGCGAAGGAGTCGAGAAGACTGACGAATATGTGACGGGCCGAAGCGAGCGCCAGGTCGATAGGTTGTTCCCGAGTCGAACGGCACCCCGACGACGGCTGCGTCATAGTGAGTGACATCTTCGCGACGCGGGAGTCGAGCAAAGGTCGTGAGACCTGCAAATCGAGGAACTTCAAGACCGTTGGTCTGTCCAACAATGGGTTCTTCACTCATACTCTTGCTCGCACTTCGCCTCCGTTGACTTGAAGAATGGTGCCCACCATGCTGCCGATACGCCGATCACAGAGAAAGGCCACTCCCTCAGCAATTTCACTGGGCTGGCCCACCCGCTGGGCGGGAATTGCAGTTGCGTATTGTGCCTCAATTTCCGCCACACTCACACCAGCATCGCGGGCATCAACTTCTAGTTGCGGCGTAGAAATAACTCCTGGGGCTATGCCGTTCACGATGATGCCTTCAGGGGCGAGCTCTCGGCCGAGGGTTTTAATGAATGACACCAAGCCCGCCTTGGACGCTGCGTAGGCCGTGGCGTCAGGCCAGCCCGTCACGCCCCAATAGGACGAGACGATCACAATTCGGCCCGCGCCAAGCGAGCGCATGGACGGCAGCACCTCTTGAACCAGATTGAACGCACCAGTCAAGTTGGTGTTAACGACCTTCCACCAGTCTTCGACGTCATGGTCGAGAAAGGGAGCCATGGTCATGTAGGCCGCGTTGCACACCAGAGTGCCAATGGGACCATGGGAGTCAATCAGTTGTTCCACCATGTCGTGGACAAGGGCTCGATTGGAAATATCGGCGGGCGCCACGACACTGTTGGTTTCCTTTGCCAGATCGACGAGTCGAGTGGTTGCTTCGAGATCATTGAGGGCACAGCGTGCACCTGCGGCAGAGAACCGTCTCGTGATGGCTTCACCGATTCCCTGTTGCGCACCGGTAATCAAGGTGATGGCTTCGGTGTCGAGTCCGGTGTCGATCATCAGATCACCGCCCCGCTGTTAACCGAAATGGTTTCTCCCACCATGAATGAGTCGTGGTTGATGAGATACGACACGGCAACGGCAATTTCATTCGGATCCGCCAAGCGTTGTGCTGGCAAGGTATCCAAATACGCTCGGTCACGCCACGGCGAATCCGCACTGAGGAGCGGCGTGTCACAAGGCCCCGGGGCAACCGCATTCACTCTGATACCCGTAGGTGCCACCTCGACGGCGAGACTACGAACGAATCCCAAAATGGCACCCTTGGCTGCAGCGTAGTGTGCATCATGATCGCCACCCCCAATGGCCAGCTCTGAAGTGATCGCCACAAGGGAGCCCGTGCCAAGCTCAACCATGCCAGGCAAGACCGCTTTGGTGAGATTGAAAAGACCACCTAAGTGGACCGTGAGCATGCGATCCCATTGGGCTTGGGTGATATCAGAGATAGCCAGCATTTCGTAATAGCCAGCCACATTGATCGCCGCAGCAATGGGTCCTAATTCGCGTTGGGCGTGCGCGACGGCGGCGGCAACCACAGCGCCATCGCTGACGTCTCCTTCTAGGGAAAGATCGCAATCACTGGGGACAAGATCGAAACCAGCTACTAAGAAGCCTTCATGACGCAAGTGTGAGGCGATGCTGGCGCCAATGCCACTCGCCGCCCCCGTTACCAAGGCGACCCGAGCTGCGGCACTCACTTGGCCGTGAGGTCGACGTCTTCGATGCCCTCAAGGACGCCTTGGCGAACGTGGACTCCCCCATCTCGGTAGATCCAAAGGTTGAGCAAAAGACCAAGGATGGCTAAGCCGCCAACCATGTAAATCACACTCCACGCCAACCAGCCTGATCCGTAGAGCTCTGCTCGCGGCCACATGACGTTGGTGACTTCAAAGATTAACCAAACTGCTGCCGCGTAAGTAATAAGGACACCCCATTTTCCAAGGGTCCACGGGCCCGGCGTCCACTTGCCACGAGAGCGCACCCAAACCGCACCAAAGACAGGCAAGGCATAAGCCAACATGAAGCCGGCGCTGGTGAAGTTAATCAACATGCCATATACCTTGGGTGAGTTGATGAAGGGAATTGCTGCCGCTACCACGCCGGTAAACAAAATGGCGTTGTAGGGAAGCTTCTCGTGCTTGGTCAATTTGATGAGGAAACGGTGTGCGGGCAAGACGCGGTCGCGAGCGTTAGCCCAGATGCAACGAGACACTGCAGCTTGGACAGCCATGAAACTGGCTACGAAACCAACCAGGAACAGAATCTGGAATCCTCGAGCGACGCCACTGCCAAAGTGAGCCGTCAAGGTGGCCGCAATAGGGCTCAAGGTCTTGCCGGACAACACGTCGCTAATGTTGGGTTCAGCGATGGTAAAGGCCAAGCTGATGTAACAAATGATGAGACCCACCGCGAGCAGGGAAAAGAAAATTGCCTTGGGGACTTCGCGGGCAGGCTTGTTCACCTCTTCAGCTACTGAACCAGCAGCCTCAAAGCCCAGGAAGGACCAACCGGCTACCGCAATGGCGGCCAAGAAGGGTCCGGTGAGATAAGCCGAGCCGTGCGTGCCGCCTGCGCTGTGGAAGATCGCGGAGATGGGGTTAACCCGATAGGCCACCAACAAAATCGTGCCGAGCACTACCGAACAAATCACTTCTGCGGCGATCGAGAAGTAGAAGAAGTACTTCAAGATTTTGCGACCAGCGATGTTGAGGCCGCTACCAAAGGCGGCCAACAACAGCGCCACCACCGCAAGTTGCGTGTGAGAAGGACTGTCGTTGCCAAAGATGCCGAACAAGAATCCTGCGCCGCCATAGGTCAAGGTCGCCAACGCCAAGGTGAGGCCCCAGATGTACGCCCAAGCCGTGAACCAGCCATAACGAGGATTCACGAGATAGCGAGACCACTGATACACCGAACCCGCCAGCGGGTACTTCGATGCCACATCACCGAGGACGGCAGCCACCAAGAGCTGACCGCCCAACACGATGGGCATGGCGGTCCAGAAGCCCGCTCCACAAATGGCCAAGATGAGGCCAAAGACGGTGGCGATAGAGACGATTGGCGAAACGTCTGAGAATGACAGCGCGAAGATGGTCTTGAAGTTGAAGCCCCGCTCCAAGGTCAAGTGGCTATCGGCCTTATCTTCTGCAATCTCTTGCGGCGTTTCTACGCCGTGATGCTTGTGATCTTCTGCCATTGGTGGTCCCCCCGAACTCGTTGACGGTCCGAAGTGTAAAACGCTGAGTGCTCGCTGGGAATTGTCTGTTTGATACAAATAGATACAACGATTTAGACATTTGTATAAGGAGGGTCGATGCCAACCACAGTAGGAGAGCTCCTAAGTGTGCCTCACCTCCAGATGCGACTCCTTTGTGGCCACGGTGGCCTTGAGCGCACCATCACTTGGGCCCACGCGTCGGATCTGCCCGATCCCTGGGGATGGCTCGCCGGCGGTGAGCTGCTGTTGAAGAACGGCCGAACCCTGCCTGCTGATGAGCGCAGCCAAGTGTCATTTATTGAACAGGTGAACAACGCTCGCTCGAGTGGCTTAGTAATCGGGTCTGATCCTGATCAGCCGTCATGGTCAGCGGCAGCGCTTCAGCGAGCAGATCAACTCGATCTGCCCATCGTTGAGATCCCCTATTCCATGAGTTTCATTGTCTTGAGTCGAGCTGTCGCCGACGCCATGTTGGATGAGCGAAGTGATCGAAGCGATCGCACCGAAAAGATTTACGACTCCATCCACGAAGCAGTTGTCTCCGATGATCCTGTCAAGTTTCTCTTGCGCCTCGAACATGAACTCGGTTGTGCTCTCCACGTCATCGATGCCACAACCTTTCGACCCATCTTTGCTGGAGCTCGCGTCCTCAATGAGGAGATCACTGAGTTACTCGACTCACGGGTCTCCATCGCTGGCACGGCCTTGAGTGGACCCTTGCGCCTCGAGATAGAGCAAGGCGCGACCATCATCGTGGTCGATGTTCCCTTTGAGGAACCAACACTGCTACTTCTCGAACTCGAAGCTGAGCACATAATCGATCAAGTCTTGATTCAGCATGCGGCCACCGCAATCGCCGTAGAGGTCGCTCATGCTTCTCTTCGCGCTGACTATGAGCGCCAACTTGGCGCCGAAACCTTTGATGCACTCCTCAACCAACGACTCGAATCGGCTCTGGCAATCGAGCGACTTGCGCGCCATGAGGTTCGTATTGAGGATTCCTTCGTCGTAGCGTTGAGTCCTACGACAGCACGTGATGAGCGACATGTGGATCTTTCCTTACGCCGAAATGACATCGCCCATGTGATGGTGAGGCGCGACGACACGATGTTTATTCTGGCGACACCCAATGAAGGTTCCCATGCTGATGGAGTCGCCTCAGCGATCGCGACTGCCTTTTTCAACTCGGCGCCTAACGCTTCACTAGGAGTCAGCAATGAGGTCCGAGACCTCGAGCGCATTCCAGCAGCGGCACGAGAGGCACTCTGGGCGCTCGCCGCACCAACTGAAGACTCAGGGATTTCTCACTATGGAGCCGCTTCGCCGCTGCTCGGCCTCCATGATCCCGACGAAGCCGTGATTTTGATTGATCGTATTTTGTCGCCGCTGATTAACTACGACGAAAGCCATCACACGGATCTGATCCGCTCGCTGTCGATCTACCTTGAGGAACAACGCTCTTGGCACCGCTGCGCTGAGCGTCTCCACGTCCACCGACAAACCGTCATCTATCGCATCAAACGAATTGAAGAATTGACGGGAAGATCGCTCTCAGAAACGGCAAACATCGCCCTGTTTTGGCTGGCCCTTCAGGCCATGGATATCTTGCAAAAAATTGCCAATGGGTAAGGGCTCGCCGAGCCATGCATCACCAGCGGTACGGATCAGGGAAGAGTAGAGCCATGGCATCAACTACCCCGATCAACGACACCATCTGGGTCTTTGGTGATCAGATGAATCGCGCTTTCGGTCCACTAGCCACGGCTGAGCCGCGTCGCCACACCATCTTGTTCGTCGAATCGCAAGAACATCTTGCTCGCCGAGCCTGGCACCAACAACGAGTCCACCTCATCGTGACCAGCATGCGTCGCTTTGCCCAAGAACTCAAGTCCGAGGGCTTCGTGGTCGACTATCGCCGGGCAAGCTCTTATCGCCATGGCCTCACTGAGCACCAAACCGCCTTCTCGCCATCATCAATCACGGCCATGGCCCCGTCTAGCTATTCAGGTCGAGCGTTCATAACGTCCCTTGGTGTCTCCCTCGTCGACGACGATCGTTTTCTCACCTCCCCCGATGAATTCCAAGCACTCTTTGCCGGCAAGAAGCGCTTCACCATGGAGACCTTTTATCGTTGGCAACGCCAACGCTTGGGTTACCTCATGGATGGTGACGAGCCCGTGACGGGCCGGTGGAACTACGACGAAGACAACCGCCAAGCACTCCCCAAGGGAGGCGTGGACTTCCCCGAGCCCATCAAGGACCACCTTGACGACCTCGACCGTGAGGTCATCGACGATCTACCTGATTCGGTAGTTGGAGCGGTTCCTGCTGGATGGTGGCCGACGTCTCGCTCTGGAGCCTTGGCCCGACTCGACCACGTCATCTCCAAAGTCTTGCCTCAGTTTGGACCTTATGAAGATGCCATGACTACCCGCAGCTGGCATCTGGCCCACACCATGCTGAGCCCGGCACTTAATCTTGGGCTGTTACACCCACGAGAAGTCGCCGATGCCATTGAGACGGCCTATCGATCGGGCACGGTGCCCATTGCCAGTGCTGAAGGATTGCTCCGCCAAGTCATTGGGTGGCGCGAATTTGTGTGGTGTCTCTATTGGACCCAAGGCCCTGAGTACAAGAACTTGAACGCCCTCAACGCCACCCGGCCGCTCCCTCCGCTCTTCACCTCTGGCACCACCACGATGACCTGTGTGTCTCAGGTCTTGGGCGACATTGACACCTATGGCTGGACGCATCACATACCGCGATTGATGGTGCTCGGAAACTTGGGCCTCATTGCTGGCATCGATCCGATGCAACTCATGAACTGGATGTCGGAACGATTTGTTGATGCGGCCGAATGGGTCATGGCTCCCAACGTCATTGGCATGGCGCTCTATGGCGATGGTGGGGTCATGGCAACCAAGCCCTATGCCGCTGGTGGGGCCTATATCGACAAGATGAGTGACTTCTGTAAAGACTGTGTCTTTGATCGAAAGGCCCGTACAGGACCGAACGCCTGTCCCTTCACCACGCTCTATTGGGATTTCCTTGATCGCCACCATGATCAGCTCAGACAAAATCACCGCATGGCTCGCCAAGTTGCGGCCTCAGGAAAACTCAGTGACTTAGAAGCCGTGAGGATTCGTGCACATGAAGTCCTTGACCGCCTTGACCGTGGTGATCTGTAGTGACGTTACGTCACACGTGGAATCGTCATTTAGCGTTGCTCTATGTCTTCGACCATGCCTGACGCTCGCTTGAACGCATTGGGCCTTTCCTCCGCCCAAGTCGATGAATGTATTGAGCGAGGACTTTCAGGGGTGCTCGGTCGAGTGAGTCGCGTGGATCGTGGATTCGCCACCGTCGAAACCGCTCAAGGACTAATACGAATCGAGACTCAAGCCAGCCAAGAACTCGTCGTTGGTGACTGGCTTGGCGGTACCGCTGACCAAGCAGTGCTGCTGACCCGCCACAGCGAGCTCGCTCGACTGGGCGGTCCCCACAAAGATCAGCGCCAAACCGTGGTGGCGAATGTTGACTTGGTCGTCATTGTGCACTCGGCCGTTACCCAGTTTCGTTTGGAGTTGCTGTCAACCTTTCTCGTCATGGCCTATGACGCTGGCGCAGATGCCCTCGTCGTCATTTCCAAGAGCGATCTCATCGATGATGCTGACAATGTGGCGAGGCATATCTCAACCAAACTCGGCGGCGTCGAAGCCATGACGATTTCGACCGCCACCGGATATGGACTCGACGCATTAAGGCAACGAATCAAAGATCAAAGCATCGTGTTGCTCGGAGAATCAGGCACGGGCAAATCCACATTGACCAATGAGCTCGCAGGCTCAGAGCAGCTCATTGCAGGAGAACTCTCGCGATCTGGCCAAGGCAAACACACCACCACCCATCGTGAACTCATCGTCATCCCCACCGGCGGCGTGGTGATTGATACCCCAGGAGTCAGAGACGCGTCGTCGTTCTCAGGCGACCATGGCATCGCCATGGCGTTTCACGACGTCTACGACGTCGTTCTTCAATGTCGATTCAACGACTGCGAGCACGGTGACACCGCAGGCTGTGCGGTGAGCGAAGCCTTGGCTTCGGGGACACTGGATCAAGAACGAGTCAATGCGTATCTCGCAGAGACATCGCAGCGCGCCCAGATCTCCGAGCGCCGAGAAGAACGTGAGCGTTCAAAAGAACAAAAACCCAACCGCCGCCGATCTCGATGGAGTACGGCTGAAGATCTCGAAGAAATCTGACTAAGGCGCCACGACGGTGCCTTCATTCAAGATCAGACCCGCTCGGCCATCTCCACAAACGAGTTCAGTGTTCCAATCAGCCGCATGTCATCAACCTTGGAAGCCTTCGTACCCAGGAGTGCGTCGGTGCAGACGAGGTATGCAAGGCTCCTAGCCCTACTCACCGCAACATTCAAGCGACTCCTCGAGAACAAGAAGTCTGCACCGCGAACCATGCCTTCGCCATCTGACGTAGTCATAGAGAAGAAGACAACCGGTGCTTCTCGACCTTGGAACTTATCCACCGTTCCAACGGATTCAGCGATGGTTGCGAGTGCAGGATCGAGTTCCAATTCCTTACGGATGAGATCCTTTTGCTTGTTAAAGGGAGCCACAATCATGAAGTCCTTGGCTTCCAAGGGACGCTGCTCACCCTTTTGATTCGTCCAGGTCTTGCCCATCAACTTCTTGATCTCAGCGACGATCAGCTTCGCTTCCTCGACTGATTCCGTTGAATTGTCCGCGTGGTGAGCTTCAATCCAACGCAACCCAGCCCCAAAGTCTTCGACCACTTGTTGCTCACAAGACTCATGGCTGTGCAAGCGGTCTTCATAAATCTGCGTCGAGATGAAGTGGCAAATACTCGGGTGCATACGACGGGTCTCTTCAATGAAGACACCACGGTCCTGAGGAATCGTGAGTGCTCCATCAAGCATGTATTCCAGCGAACTACTGCCTGAGCCCTCGGGATGAAGCGCGTTGGACACTTGTTCGAGTTGCAACGGATCACCGAGCAAGACGACGTTGGTGGCATGGAGCGACATGGCCGCCACGTCAGCCAAGGACATCTGTCCTGCTTCATCCACGATGAGATAGTCAACCGGATTCTCAATGATGTCTTTACCGCAGAAGAACCAACTGGTTCCTCCAACCAAGTTGTACTTGGTATTCGCAATCGTCTTGTTTGACGTTGAGTAATACACCTCTGGTTCTAAGGGCTTGGGAGATTTGGAACCGGGAATCTTCTGGCCTGCCTTGAGATCAAAACCGCCTTCTTCGCGATGAAGTTTGACCACGGCTTCCATGAAGTTGCCGATGGCGGCGTAGCTCGGAGCACAAATACCAACACGCTTTCCTTCATTCAGAAGCTTTCGCACCATGCGGGCCCCTCGATAGGTCTTGCCTGTCCCAGGAGGGCCTTGAATCGCCACGATGCTGCGATCAAGTTCGCTGATCCAGCCGATCATCTCGTCGACATCATCCGTGAAGACGCCCTTGGCTGGGCCTCCCCCGTCGATAAAGCGAGGCTTGTGGCGGCGCAAGATCTCTTGGGTCACCTCGGGTAAAGAGTTCGAGTCCGCCAAGATATTGCGAGCAGCTTCCATAAGCACGTCTTGTTTGGTCGACGGACGCACCCAATCATCGGGGACCACGGAGATGGGAACAAGATCTTGAAGCGTGGAGTCTCGCGACCACGTCAAGGTCATGCTGCGATTGGTGAGGTCAAGTTCTGATCCGGTGGCAAAACTCGTTTGGTCATCAGTTCCGCCCACAAAGAAGCTGGATTGATTTTCTCCCCAGCCATCATCAATATCTTGCTCTGGGAAGGTAAACGTTCCCTTTTCTTTGACGATGCCCGTGTTGGGATCTTCGGAGACGACCTCTCGAGTCTTGATTTCAAGGTTGGTAATCACCTTGGGTTCGTCCACCAAATCGGCCGCCGGTTGGGCCACCAGTGCCCGAAGAGGCGTCATCTGAGCCGAGCGCTCTCGTTTCCAGTAGCCAATCAAATTTCCTAAGAGGTGCTGAATCGTTCCTTGGTCAAACGCCAGCAGGTTGAATTCAAGTTCGTCGAGTTCGGCGTTGTTGTCATATTCGGGCAGTTCGGCGTCTCGCCAGCGAAGTCCCTCGGGACGGTGTTCGATCAGCCAGTCGCGAAGAGCCTTGGTGGAGCGAACGTCGTTTTCGTTATAGAGCGCAATGTCGGTGAGATGTTGTTCATCCCCATCTTTCACAAAGCCCTCATAGAGCAGCACTGCTCCTGATCCAGCTTCGATCTCGCCTGAACGCTCAAAGCCTGTGACTTTTTCAATGTTCTTGAGGCCATAGGACTCAATGCCCATCTGATAGGCATTTCGCACCACAGTGAGCAAGTCAACGAAGAGACCGCGTGAGACTAAGTGAGCGAACCCCACGGAAGCTTCGGTGTCTGCGGTCATTGAGGCCAGCGAGCTTCGCTCCGTGTGGTTGTAGTGATACACGTGCATGCCAGGAAACTGTTTGCGGCGTTGTTCGAAGAAGGCAACCAGCTCAACGGCTTCGCGTGCTTGGGATTCAAAGTCATGAGCCCAGCGGGCGTCGTAGATCCACTCTCCGTCTTGTTCATAGAGCAGTCCAAAGAGGAAGAAGATGCCTCGTTCGGCTGTGAACAAGGGGTGGCCTTCGAGGTCGAAAAACACATCGCCTGGTGCTGGGTGCGGAAGGTGGGAGTATCCGTGTCCCCAGGTGGGGTCATCTCCAGGGGCGACGTGTCGATAAGGAATTGGAGATGACTCGTCATTACGGTGTTGAAGTTGCAAGGCCGCTTGTTCGTGCACTCGCTCAAAGCGCTCTTCTGGCAAACCCTTGGTGACCGTTGCGGTGGCCAGAGCTTCCAAGGTTTCAATGCCCGCCGCTTTCAAAGCTTGTCGATCAGCCTTCAGCAAGTTGGCAACAAACACAAGGGAGTCCTCTTGGCGCCACTGCGTTTCGCAGATCTTCTGGAAATCGCAATAATCACAAAACTTGCAGGGCTCGGGTTCAGTGGCGACGTCAACGGCACCACCCTCAGAAGCTCGGGAGAGCTCCAATTTCATTCGACGCCAATAGGGGCCAAACTCTTCGAAGCGATAAGACTCGCGCACTCCAGAACCGAGCTCTAAGTGCATTTGCTTAGGCGGTACCCCAACGAGCGATTCAACGGCCTCTGCGTAAAAACAAATCTGAAGAAGGTGCCCGGGCTTACCTTCACTACGCGCTAACTTCGCGTCAACGGGTTCCCATTGGCTGTAGTCACCATCAGCCTTCACCTTGACCAAAAAGTCCGCGACACCCTTGATCCCATTCCAAACGAGTGGGAATTGATAAATCACGTCAATATCGGGCTGCTCTAAAAGGGCAACTGAGTTATGCGCCCACTGCTCAAAGCTGTAATCGCCTTTTTCTGGGACCCTCAATACCCGAAGTCCCTCAGCCTCATAGCGAGCCAACACCGCTTCCTCATGCGCCGTTCCCTTATCGCGCACAAGATCAGCAAAATCTCCGAAGGCCTGAGGGGCTGAAGAGCCTTTCAGGCGCAGGGTGAGTGAGTGCTCACACTCGAGCCATCCGGTAATAACAGTTGGGCTTAAGGCTTCTAGAGACATGCGAGACACCCTAAACCAAGGCTGTAACAACAAATGGCTTGGGAGACTCGCAAACTATTTAATGGAATTGGTCGGACCCCAAAATGGCAGTGGTTCCCGCCTTCACCTTCGATCTGAAGTCTTTATTCCTGACCCTCTCCGAGAACGTCTCTGGCCTCCTGGAACTTCGCCGCCATCGTTGGATTCCCCTTGGTGAGTTTCTTAATCGAGAGATCCTCAGCCTTGTTATTGGCGAGCCGGAGATTGTTCTCCGAGCCCAAGAGAGCGTCTTTTGTCTTTTGAAGGTGGTCGATGGTTTTGTCGATCTCATCAATGGCGGTTTTGAACTTCTTCGAGGCCAATTCGTAGTTCCTCGCGAAACCTTGTTTGAAGGTCTCAAGATCACTTTCAAAGGTCGTGATGTCAATGTTCTGCTCTTGTACCCGAGCAAGTTCTGCTCGATAGGCCAAGGAGTTCTGTGCGGCGTTTCGCAACACCGTGATGATGGGGATAAAGAACTGGGGACGAACCACATACATCTTGGGATAACGATGTGAGACATCGACGATGCCCGCGTTGTAGAGCTCGTTGTCGGATTCCAATAGTGAGACTAAGACGGCATACTCACAGCCCTTTTCATTTCGGTCTTTGTCGAGTTCCTTGAAGAAGTCTTCATTCTTCTTCTTAGATGCAGTGGCATCGCTCTCGTTCTTCATCTCAAACATGATCGAGATGAATTCCGTGCCGTCATCTCCGTAGTCACGGAAGATGTAGTCACCCTTGCTCCCGGTGCGGGCATCGTTGTCTTTCTCGAAGTACGCACGAGGAAAGCCTGTTGATCGGAGTTGGTTGAACTCGATTTCGCAGTGCTGCTCCAAAGACTCGCCAACCATCTTCGTCGACTGCTTAGCTTTAAAGTCCTTGTAATAGGCGATCAATTCGTCTTTGCTTTTGATCTCAGCCTGATACTTTTCACTCAAGGAATGTTCGAGCAATTTCTGTTCCGCCGACTTGACTTCAAGTTCTCGGGCGAGATCATCTCGTTCTTTGGCAATTGCTCCCAGGGCTTCGTTGAGTGCTAACTGCTTTGCCAGCTCTGTGCCGCTCAATTCAGCCTTCAACTTTTCAATCTCAATGTCTTTATTCGCCGACTGTTGAGCGAGCTCAGCTGCGACTTGAGCCTTCGCAAGTTCGATGGCCGTATTCTTTTCCTTTTCGGCTAGTTCGAGCTGGTCGTGAAGGGACTTCTCAAACTCACGATCACGAACTTGCTTCAAAATGTCGGCGTAGCCCGCTTCGTCGATTTTGAATGCCTTATTGCAATGGGGACAGACAATTTCGTTCATAAATCATCCTTGCTGGTAGGTGAGGCTGACTACATCCTGACTCAGGCAACGTGGACCCTCTGACGACGCCTCTTGAGAACATCATTTTTCTAAATTCCCACCGGGAACTCACGTTGCTAGTCAGTTCTAGATAATCGCTTTGCACCATAGCCAAAGGTTGTAACAAGGGACTAATGAATCCAAACAGTTGTAAATGTTTCCGGTGCTAATTCCCGCTGATTTTTTGATAATTAGGCTCAACAGAACAAGACAACTTGCTCAATTCCCTCATCTCAATACCTAGGTAGGGTGAAGGAATGCCAGCAATCTCCCGACCCATGAGAAGTCGTGAAGACTTTAAACACGACTCTGAATTCAAAGCGTACGAGCGCCTGCTTTATGGTCTCGATGCTGGCTGGGTCATCATCCCAAATATCGAGCTCCTGCTCCAAAATTCCTTTAAAGAACGAGAAGCGGACATTCTTCTCATCCACCCCGAACATGGCATGGTGCTAATTGAAGTCAAATCCGCCTTCGCAATACGTGATGGCGAGTTTTACAAAATCCGTGAAGACAAAAAACTCGACAAGGATCCAACTCGCCAACTTCAAGCGCAGCGAGAAGTACTCACTGAAGCACTCCTCCACATAGACAGAGACATCTACAACAAGATCCGACGAGTGATTGCTTCTCCTGCCACGGTAGAGATCACCGGTACCTTGCCGGCTGGTTATCGAACGATTCAAATTCTTGACTCAGGAAAACTCGCAAACATCCCGAGATGGATTGATGAGCTCTGTTCTATCGATAAAAGAACTTTTTTTCTCGGAGAACACGCCTTCAAGTTGATCTTGGATGAACTCTGCCCCAGTGCTGACTTTGACAACTCGGTGGAAGGACTGCGCAAGGTTGCCCACGCCCAGCTCGAACAACGCATGCTGCTTGAGACTCAAGTTCTCGAAAGCCTTGACATCAATAACCGAGCCATCGTGACGGGAGGTGCGGGAAGCGGCAAGTCCCGACTTGCGCTCGCATGGGCCCAACGGGCGCTGCGACGTGGTGATCGAGTTCTGGTTACCTGTTACAACGATCCCTTGGCCATCGACCTCCAGGAGCAATTGAGTTACCAAGAAGGCGACTTAACCGTTGCGCCCATTCTTCGACACCTCGAATATCAATTGGGTCTCGAATGGCGAGAGCCAGAAGAGAATGAAGACCTGTCCCCCTACTGGGAGTCAATGACGCAGTTGTGTTTCACGTCATCGGGCACCTTTGCCGAACAGTTCGACACCATCATTGTTGATGAAGCCCAAGACTTTGACGAACGATGGATTGCGGTACTGGAACGCCTCCTGCCGAAGGACGGAAAGGGCAAAATCCTGATGGTCGGCGATCCCTATCAAGATGTCCGTGGTGCTGGAGCACAACTCCCCAACAATGACCAAGGGTGGGCCATGGCGGAGTTAACGAGTAATTATCGCAATGCTCCCCACATCGCTGAATTTATGAAGCGCCGCTTCCAAGGTGCTGGGGCATCAGCCGACAGATTCCCCCTCCATGAATCCATCAAAAAGGCAGAAGTGTCTGATCTTGATCAGATGACGGCCGTCGTTGATCAGCTCTTAGAGCGCAGCGAACGAGCTTCATCGGATATTTGGGTGCTGACGACCTCTCGCCAAGAGCGTGACCACTTACGAGAGGTGATGGGCCTGCGGGCCTGGGATGAAGAAGGCGCCACCGTGGTGTGTGAGACCGTCAGACGGCTCAAAGGCTTGGACGTGCCTGAAGTGATTCTGGTTTCTCTCAAACCAATTTCCGATGAGTACGAACACCTACGGTTGCTCTATGCCGGAATCAGTAGAGCCATTGATACGTTGGCAGTCGTTGGTTCAAGAAGGACCTTAAATACGCTCGGTATTTAGCCACAGAAGTGCCATTGCTAGAGCCTTGATGAGTGCTCACCTAAGCCCAAGGTGGGTTTAAGTCTTATTGCCTATTCGCTTGGGTGGTTGGGATTTACGTCAAGTAAATTTCATGGGAGTCGCAAGCGAGGCTTCGGCTGCACTCTGCTCTAAAGTGACCATCGTCTGTCATTGAAGACAAAATCTAATTTTTAGTTCAGGTGCAAAAGGTTATGATATGCAAGAAAATGGGTGGCAGGACTGGGCACTTCAAACATGGCTCTGTTAGCTACTTCTTTGCTCATAATGAACTTTAAGTTGTGAGTTAACCTGTCGATTAAATACGAATTGAAATGGAGAAATAAGATTGTTCGTAGAAATCGAAAATGAATTCGCCAAGCATGGCTAGCGACGGGATTTTCACTGACGACGAGATTTTGGCATTCCTCGCAATGGCGGTCGCCGAAATCGGACGAGGAGTGAGTCCCACTGCGTACCAGCAATTCCGGTTGCGCCATAAAGAAGCTCCGGATGCAGTAGTAATTACTCGGCGCTTCGGATCTTGGTCGAAGGCACTCCGCAAAGCTATCGCTTTGATTCCAACGCCGGAATCCGTTTCAAAAGATACGAAATGGACTGCTGTGTCAGTGGCAAATGCTCTCAAGAAGTGGAACGACCAGCATCCTGAACGAATGTATCGAAGTTCCTATCCAAGATTTGTTCGGAAATTTCATCTGCCACCAGTCAACCTCGTCCTCGAACTGATCTCAGAGGATTGGGACAACGTGATGTACGTTGCACGAAACTGGAGAAAATCTTCAAGGCTGCTCAATGGAACGGAGCTAGAACTTCGCCAGGAACTCCTGCGTATTCAAAGCTCAAACTCAAAGGCCATTGAGAAGAAGAGCGCAAATGCTGAATACCGGCTGGCAAGCCACCTTGAGGGTATCCCAGATCTTTAAAATGCGTTCTTTTTGTAACGATCCAAAATAACTGCCGCCTTGTCGGTAAAGATATCCGCTAGGACATAGAGCCGAGCACTCGCCATATCCGAACTTTGTTCAAGGGCATCGAGAAGCGGCGACGATCCGACTTCCGCAAAGAGGTTGCCGAGAGCAATCACTTCGGTGGGTTCGGTGCACGCGGGGTTGTCGTAACCCCATGTCTTTACGGCAAGCAAGGTTAAAGCTTGAGCCCAAAAGTCGGGGAATCTCTGCACGTCGCTCTTATTCGGACCGACAGTCACAAAGTGGACGCCTCCGACTTTCTTTGGAAGTGGCAATTCATCACCCGCAGCCACCACGATTGAAGCAAACCAGAAATCGATCATTCTGGGAAAGGGCGCATCGTTGATGCTTTGATGGGTCTTGGTTTGTTGCTGTTGTACCCAGCGATCTTTTGCAATGTCGCGATTCTTTTGAGGAAGGTAAAGCCGACTTTGTTTTGCGGTGAACGGTGCAAGTCTCATCGGTTGCTCTCTTTCACGGAGATGAGGTGCTTTGCCTTAACATCGCCTTTACGCTCGCAGACGTTACAAAACTCATCTGGTCCGCATAGACACAAAACAGACTGCTGAGGATGCTCCGCGTTCAGATCCCTGTTAACAATGTCGCCATCAGCTTGGCTGGTGACTGTGTAAGTCTTCCCTGCTCGCGCTTTCACAATTTCCTTCACTGTGACGACCTCATCATTTTCTCGGTCGGCGAGAAGGTCATCGCGCGTGGCGAACAGGATCGGCTGTCCTACTTGTTTGCCACTTGTGAGGTAGTCAACCAATCGCCGCTTTACGGCGCCAGACGTCGCGTGGAGAAGTGAGTCTGCGACAAAAGGGATGGAGGTGCCGGTCACCTCCGACAGTGCGAGAACTACTGCTGTGGAAACTGCTCGTCGTGAAGCTCCATTCAAAATTGAAAGAGGTCGATCCTCTCCAGAAGAACCCTCAACATATGGCTCAAAAATTTCATGGTCTTCTGGAGTTGATCTTATTCCTACGTGCTTGTAGAGACTTCCTTCCGTGGCGCCCACAACTTCCATGAAAATGGTATTGACTGTCTCATCAATTTTTGAGACTTCTTCGCTCTCGATGATTTCCCGCGCTCCATCGATCACAATTGCCAGGTTCTCAGCAAACTTCGCCAAATTTTGATTATGGGCAAGATCCTTAGATTTGGTCCTCGCCAATCTAAGTCCTTCAGAGACTGATCGCTGGTCCGATTGAGCTTGCTTCAAAAGGCTTCGAGCAGTTTCGAGTTTGCGCTCACGATCTCGGTACGTCTCAGTCAAGGTATCAAATGCTTTTGCCAACTCAGAGAGGACTCCTATTTCTGACTTGCTTTTCTCTGATATTTCCTTTTCCAGCCGCTCTATTTCAGCATCGATTGACAAAAGTTTTCGGTCGGTATCCCCTAGGTTGGTTCGAAACTCTGTAATTTCCTCAATCCAGCCGGTAGCACCGGGTCCAAGGCTTCGATTGAGGATGTCTCGCGCTGTTTCGAGGCATTGGTCTCCAAAATTCGCCTCCGCTTTTCTGGGGCTCGAGAGTTCAATGCGACGTTCCACTTCGGCTCTTCGATCGGGATGTTCAGAAAACTTCAGACCACATACACACTCGTCATCTCTAAGAAGTCGAGGAAGTAGTGAAATCTCAGATGCAGGAATTCTTCCCTCAATTTTGAGAGGATCGAGTGTGGTGACAACATCTGCCAGAGCGGGTGCGAGCAGAAGACCCAGCCCGCGTTCCGACAAAAGTGATGTGCTAAGAGAAGCGATCTGCCGAGTGCGGAGATCGATTAAATTTTTCCGATTTACCTTCTTTATCTCAAGATCACGAGCGACCGATTGAATTTCGTCATGCTCACGGAATTGAGAGTCCCGATTTAGGCGCGTGTCTCGAACTTCACTACCCAGTCTTTCAACTTCGCCTTCCAACTGCGTAACGATGGCGTTCTGCTCCTTGACTGCCATCGCAACCTTCTCTTCTTCATCAGCAAGACGCGTGAGGTCCTTATCCCCAGAATTCCGGGCCGCCTTCGCCATTAAGTCAGATCCAATCCTACGAATTCGCTCGCCAGAGCGGCGCATAGGTTCGAGCCCCAAAAGAGAACGGACCGCTGTCGTGGTGGTCTTTCGCATTAATTGCAGATTGTGATTTGCAGCTGAACCCCCGACGAGATCTTCCGCCTTGTCGGCATCGATCAGAATGAACTCCCGAATATCGTCGGGGAAATAGCGGAGTTGAAGAGCGGCTAGCCGGTCATTTGCCTTTTGAAACCCAGCCCCCGGAACATTTCTGAAGAGGTCTAATTCGTCATTGTCGTAGATCACTTTGTCAGGCTTTCCAGGCCGACTCTCAACACGTGTACGTCCCTTGCGGATCAGCTTGTAAAGAACAACATCTCCGTTTGGTTGCTCCACCCGAAACTTCAGTACACCCTTCGTTTGTATTGCTTTCTGTTCAGCCCATGCGGGTCGGATGGGGTGAGTGGAATCCGCAAGGGCCGGCACGTGGCTTTCTCCGAACAGAATCCAAATAAATGCACGCATGAGGGTTGTTTTGCCTGAATTGTTTTCGCCCCGAATAAGAGTGAGTGGCATCGCGTCGTCGAGGCTGAATTCAACTTCAACGTGCGGGTAGATTGCAAAGTTCTCGAGCTCGAGTGCCTCGAAGCGAATCTTCATGATCCATACCCCGCTTTTTTAGATTCTTCGACCAAGAGGTCCAGCCGCTTCGCAAAAGTCTGATTGATATTGCTTGGATTTAAAGCATGATCCATCTCGTCCGAAATACAGTTCAAGGCTGCATCCTTGAGAGAGACCTGCAGGGCAGGAGGCATGTCACTGAAGTGCTTCTGGATAATTTGATCAACTGCAGATGTGATCGCCTTTGAGTTAATTGAGATTCCACTCTCGGTGTTATTGGTAGCCATTAAGGAGCTCCTCTACTTGCCCAAAAACATCATTAGCGTTTCGAGCATATTTCGCAAATTCGCGAACTCGATCACACTCAGACCTCACAATACTAAATGTGCCAGAGTCGAAATCCAATGTCGGGGGTGGAACTGCGACAATGTCATGAATAACCGCAAAATCCTTACCGGGAGCCATTCTGAGGACTCGACCGCGGCGTTGAATCCATTCTCGTGCAACTGTCGATGAAGCGACTAGAACTGCCTCCCGCGTAGCGGGAATGTCCACGCCTTCGTCAAGAACTTTTTTGGCGATAAGAGCGTCTATATCACCCTCCGCAAATGAATCGAGGATTGATTTGAGGAGTTCGGGATTTTTCGATTGCTCCTCCGTTACAACTGCCGAATCAATTCCGAGTTGGTCAAGAATATTTTTTGCCATCGGCAATTGCTCAGGGTTCTTTGCTGATGTGTATACCAGCAAATGACGGGGCCGTTGACCTCGCAGAATGGTCTCGAGAGCGGGAATCTTACTACCCGTACTTTCAATTACTGACCGACGCTTAATCAGAGCGTTTCTTTGCGCCTCTTCGTCGCCTCTTGATAAGGCAGCCATGGCAACGGCAGTTAACCGACGGTACTCATCAAGTTCTTCTATGTCGAGGTGCACGACGTGAATGAAGTAGTCGTAGGGCACAAGGCAAAACCCAATTGCCCTATCCAAACCGAATTCGTAGACAGTCTCACCGAAGTATTCCTTCAGTTTCACAGTTCCATCATCGTCATACTGGCGATCAGGAGTAGCTGAAAGCCCAAGTCGATATTCGAAAAAGTCTGGCGGATTCGAAATGAATCCTTCTGCTCCTAAGCCGTGTGCCTCGTCGCCAATGTGTAGAAGCCCAAGAGCCGGCGTCATTATTGCCTCACGCTTGATTGCATCCTGGAAATCTCCCATTCGAAGCAAGGAATTGGAAACGATCATGGCCTCGACGTGTCCATCTCCCGCGTTTCGAAGCCGATCAAAGATATGAGAAATGGCCACTCGACGATTTACCCCTCTAAATTCAACAGGTATGACTGGTTCGAGGCCGAACCGTCTGCACTCTGAATCCCATTGGGAGACAAGAGCACCTGTTGGAGCACTGATCATTACAAACAGAGGCCCTTGGTGAACTTGGCTTGTTCGGTACGCTGAGATCAGTGCCGAGATGGTCTTTCCGGCGCCCGTTGCCATCTCAAGGATTCCGCGCCTGCCTGCTGCTTCCCACGCAATCACAGCTTCGCCTTGATGTGAGTATTTACCCGTCTGCCACTTGAGTTCTGGCGGAATACGGAAAACCGGACCAGAGGATGTCTCTGAGCTCAATGTCATTTTCCAAATCTCCATGTTCCATGCATCTTGGAAATCCTGTTGGGTGGGCGCAGTTTCGGGAGTTACAGCTAACAACTGCTGCTCAACTGCCTTTGAAAGTGGAATTGTTTCTTGAAGTGCATCATCATCCCCCGCCCACCAGCCGTCGATCATTCTTTCCGCTGTTTCAACATTGAGTGGGCGGTCCCAAGAACATTCAACTTGCATGTGTTCCGCAGCGAGAAATGCTCGGCTTGTCGCGTTTGCAGAACCAAGGACAGTGATGACGTCCCCCGAGTCATCTGAAAATTCCCATATTTTGGGGTGATAATTCGAGCCTGGTTTCGGCACAGCAATCCGAAGTTCAAGGCGACCGGATGCGAATAGCCACGCGAGACATTCGAGGGCGTGTCGTGCTAGTACGTCTTCGTTAATACCACCCGCTTCCTCGAGAATCCGGGAGAAGGCGACCATGGCGACTTCTCGAGATTCAACAACAGAGGTCAAGACTTCGAGCTCCTCCGGGAAAAGTGCCGGAGACACCACCATTTTCAAACGATCACTATCGGGCCGAGTGAGGAATTCTGCGAGGCCTGGTGCAAGGTACGGAATCCAGCCAGCGGAAAACCATCCGAAGGCACCTCTTACGCAAACAGATTGTCGCATAGCGGGTACCAAGATTTCCGATACCAGCGGATCTCGTGGGAGATGGTAAATCCGCGCTCGAATACTTGGTTCATCTCGAAGCATCACTAGGCCTTACAGTGCACAAACCGCGCAAGCTGGTGAATCGTCATCTTCATCAAGGGCATCAGCCAACACTTCTATGAGTGGGATGTTCTTGCGTCGAGCCCGTGCTCGCTCCATGGCAATTTCATGCTTTGCCTTGATTTCGACTTTCCTGCCAACAAGCTCGAGAAGCGATTCACCCTGCGACCAAGTGAACTGCCTTTCCCTCATGCCCAGTGCTGAGTAGTCAGCACCTCCCGCATCTCCGGCGTCCACAAGCAACTTGTTTTCAATCGCAACAGCTTTTTCGAAAAGATCAGGATGGCGCTCAGAGAGCCCGACCCATTCGGCTTTGCGCTGATAGAAGCAGAAATAACAACCTGACCGGGTTCGCCAGGAGTAATAATCAGGAAGCCCGAGACCAGCCTCATCGAGGATTCTTAAGACTCCATCGTGGTCAATGTCGTCTTCGATAAAAGGAAATACCGCTGAAATATTTGGCTTGGTGGAAACATAGCCTTTACGGTTTTTTTCGTCAGCACGAATCGCCACGTATGAAACTGCCTCATCGTCCCCTAGCCAATCTTCGAGGGGCTTGATTTTCATCTGCCTCGTGCACCACCGCATTTGAGGTGACGGCAGGGTTCCTCGATATACCTCAAACCAGTGGTCAAAACCCTTGTCGGGATTGAGTCGTGCAATTGGTTTTCCCAAAACGACTTCAAGGCGATTCAGATAGTCATACGTCTCGGGGAGTTCGGCTCCGGTGTCGCAAAAGAAGTACTCCATGTCTGGAACTGATTCTCGGAGATAAATTGCCAGGGCGCTGGAATCTTTCCCGCCTGAAATGCCGCATACATTTCGCATACTTTTCGCCCTTTCGAAAGACCTTTTTCCTGATTAATCCTAGGCCCTTGCTGTGACATTACCCCTGATTGCCACCGGTTCAATCAAACTTTTGGTCGGCCAACAGCGCCAACAAGGTCATGCGTGCCACCTCGGGGTTCTCGCCCAAGGTCTTCGCAAAATCAGCCACAACCTTTTGTAGCGCTGGTTCCGCTTTCGCTCGAACTTCCTTATTGACCGCTATCAAGTCCACCATTTCCCGCCCACCTGGCTTGGTGAAGGTTGTTCGAATGATGAGGTCGCCTTCCGTAATCGCTGCCATCTCGGTATTTAAGGCATAGGTACGCCTAAAGGCCGCCCCCAACCGTTCAAGTTCAACGAAGAAACGATTGACATCAACATCGTTCCAGCTCCGCGGCGGCACACCCGACACCTGAAGTCCAATGTATTCAAGCCACCCCTCTTCCCCATCAATTTCAGCCTTGAGGGCGGCAACAAGGTGCCTCAGTTCAGGATCAACAATCTTTCCTTCTATGGCCTTCGCTCTGCCACCCAATACTTGTTGCAGTGGTGAGCAGTCTGGCCCAATTCGCTTCTTAACCTCTGCCTTCATTTTTCTTACCAGTTTGGGAAAGGCATTCTCAAATTCCAGCGATGCCTCCCGAACCTGCTTTGCAAGCAGGGCAAGCTCCGTGCCGCTGATCTTTGCTTCAGGGGCGATGGGTTCGCGCAAGAACAGTTTTGGAATTTCGTTGAACAATAATTCGTCAGGTTCAGTGGCGGTAGCGATCAACTTCCTGAGACCAAGTGCGCGAGGCGAAAGACTCAAGGTCTTCCTTGAGTAGTCAGGGAGCATGTTCATGGTGAGCACAAATTTGGAAGTCACTGCAAGCACACTTCCGAACTGCTCGGAGTTACGCTGAACTCTTGGACGTATCGAAAATTCATTCATCAACGCAGCAACAAATTCAGAACGAACACCAGACTTTGCGCCATAGTGCTTGATTTCAAAATTCCCTGGGTTTTTCAGTAACCGTTCGACGACGTCGTTCGTCAAAGCCGGTCGGAACGTCCCATGCTCGTAAAGAGCAACTTCACCAGCCTGGACGATCAGTGCTGCCACAACAATGACGGGAGCAATGCCTTCACGAATGCCATAGGGCGGCATCGCGAGTTCGAGATAGATATCACTTACTCGAACTCGCTCACTTCGCGCTTTTTTGAAAATTGCTTGAAGATGCTTCCACACAGGGACAAGCGTTTTGTTTGCACCAGATGGCGATCGAAAAGCGCTTTCTCCGTCTTTGGTCTGATGCAAGCCGAACTCTTGGAGCACGGAGAGATATAGCGTTCGTTCGGGTCCGAATCCATCGATCCCTAGGCCTTCTTGCGAACCTTTTGAAGACATTGCCTCCACCAAGACTCGTCGCGCCTTGGCCGCTTGTGAAGAAAGATCGTGACGATTTACTAAATCATTCTTGATGACCGGGGCTTTGTCGTACCACTCATCACAAACCTGGGAGATCAATGCCGACGGAGACGTTTGCGTGATGTCCATCCATGCTCCGTCGGGGGACTGCCAGGTCCACATGGCATGGTCGGATTGAAATAGTTCGTTGAAAACTGATCGAAGCTGAGCATGGGATTCGACCCTACGCTCCAGCAGTTCCCTGCGAGCCACCCAGTCTTCGCCAAGACTCTCTGACGTCGAAATTACTTGAGTCAGCGCGGCTTCTTCACGAGCAGCCTGCAATAAGCGCTCCATACCGTGGGCCCGAACAAACATCACCGGCTTTGCTCTCTGATTCAATTTGTCGGAAGGAACAGAATCCCCGATCATGTACAAAATCAGCCCGTCATATCGATCAGCCGCACCCGGTGGCACGATCTCTGTAGTCAGGGCGCTTATCCAGCGCCTCTCGAATGCTCGTAACGTGCCCGTTTTGTAACTGTGACGAGCGGCAATCATTGGTGACATTTGTAGAACTTGGTTGAGAATTTGATCTGGCGCTACATCCTGCAGTCGCCTTCTCGCGAGATCCACCTCTGACCTGAGATCAAAATCACTCCCCTGCCAAATTCGATACTCATCGGCGAAATCTCTAAAAGTTAGAAATCCCAAACCTTCAAGTTCAGTTAAGCGTTCAGCGATTGCCTCAGCGGTTTCCGTTCCTTCGCGCCCGTCCGCAGCCACGTTGGCAACCACAGACGAGGTGGCTCGCAGTGCACCCCCAGCGGAAACCAAGTTCAGGACGCCAACTGTTTTCAAAACTCGTTGAGATGCTTGACTCAGGCCCGTCGCGTCGCGGATCCGCATGTCGATCTCAATCCATCGTGAGGCGTTGGCAGATACTGATACCAAGTTTGCTGCGGATTCAATGAAGTAGTCATAGAGACGATCAAGACGAACGAGTGACGTGCCGACTTCTCCATCCCAAACCTGTTCGCGAAGAAAGCTCGCCACACTAAGCGGTTCGTGGCCCGCGAGGAAGGAAAAGAGAGTGCGCTCGTTTTGCCCATATCGCTCACAGAGCTCTGGGAGAACGAGGAGCGACACCGGATGCAGGGGCCAACAATGAGCGAGGAGCTCGGGAGATTGCGCTAGGTCTAAAAGACCAAGATTCGCTAGATCGCGAGACACCGCGCGAGACCACTCGTCGAGCGCCGAGGTCACGCTCGGCTCTAACAAGTCAAATGACGCAGAAATTAACGACCGCGTTTGTGCTGCACTGTCCACAAAGGGGATGTCTTCAAATCGGCCCTGTATCTTGGCCCACTCCCTGCGTTGTGAAGCAGTTGCATTATCCGCATACTCGTCAAAAGCCATGTGCTGCAACGTCACTAGGGCTAGCGGTATGCCATCGCCGCCTCGTGACCATTCAGCAAGTTCTTGCAGCAAGAAGAGATCAGCATCACTCTTGGAGTCCGTGAATGCTTCAAGATTCTTGCCAAACTCATCGATCAACAAAAACACGGGGGCAATTTCACCAAGCGCCGAAACAACATTCCTGATGTCGCGAGTGGAAGGATTTTCCTCAGATTCTGAATCCAACGCGGTGGCCATGTCTTCGAGACGTTTGAAAATTTTTGCAAGAGCTGGCTTTTGGGCTTTTGGCGGATCGAACTCAGCCACACCGTTGGTCAAAGCACGCACCACGGTGCTCGCGACTGACTCCCTTTGGGCCGTTGCCACACAACGAATAAAGCCAAATTGATCGGCATTGAGTTTTTGCCTCGCAGATTGGATGTTTGCAAGCGCTTCGGGGGCGGCAGAACCAAGAAGTTCCTCAGCTGCTTGGCGAGAGGCGTTGTGGCGAGGAGCCAATAGTGCGCTCAGCAACACTGCCAAGCTTGACTTGCCGGACCCGTAAGGTCCGGTGACCGAAATGGCAACTTCAACGTCGTCACGATCCAATGCGGTGGCAAATCGTTGGATGACATCAATCGCCCTTCCAACTGGCAGGTATCCATCAATAGCGTCCCCATCACGATCACGCTCGACATTGATGGACCGGGCAAATCTTGCCTTTGGTGCTTTCAGATCAATCAACCGCGTCACGAGATCAGGCTGCTCCCACTTGCGATTTGGCGCCTCGGTCAGAACCGCGGCCACAAAGTACCCGATCCAATGAATCGACTTTGCCTTCTTGGCTCAAGCACTGAACTAGTACTCGCGAACCAATTTCTGCGATGTTTCCATCAATGGAGAGCTGGGGGGCTCCTGCAGACATTGAAAGGTGAATCTCCTTAATTTGGGTTTCGGCTATCTCGAGCAAGTTAAGGAGATTTGGTTCCGTGATTTTGAATGCCCTGCCTGGGCCACCAGACTCTGTTGCCAATCGTGACACCATGACAGTCTTAGCTTCCCCTTCAACTCTTGCTAGGAAATCAAGGCATGCGTATGCAACGACCAAGGCGGGAAGTGTTGGCTTTTCGCCGATCGAAAACCGAAATACTCCTCTCTCCGAGGTGGGAAGAATAAGTCCCAATTCTCGCGACGGGCAGTCTATGGAGTCATCAAAACCCATTCGCGCTGCTCCGCCTGCCGCATACATTCGGAGAAGGCAGGAGACATCTTTTTGAATGGCCGCCGGCAAGGGATTCCAGTCCTTGCAACGCTCTAACAAAAACTGAGTTAGCTGAGCTTCATTGAATTCCACCCCAGGGAATTCATTAAACGTAAGCCACCAAACTGGCGCGAGGGATGGAGGTGCCAGGAGCCACCAGTGCAATAACCAGGGAGTTGCAGGAGACTCCGCATAAGGGTCTAGGCCAGCGTCATAGAAAACGGCCCTACCAAGTGTCGAATCGATAATTGCCGGAGTGCGGCGGCCCTCTTCTTTTTCTTGGGCCAGCATTTTGTATGCGAGACCCCAATGGCGAATTGAACGAACCATATTTTTCCCCACGCCCAATTCGACAACCGCCATCTCATCATTGAAGAGATCGCTATTGGCGCTAGCAGCATCGACTGCTTTTTTAACCCAGCCATAGCGGGGATAAAAGGTCTCATGCCGAGCAAAAACTGCCTCGCATGCCTCTTCAAACCTCACGACGTCAACTCCTTCACCCGGGTAACAGCTTGCGCAACTAACGCTGCAGCCTCACGCATCTCCACAACGGTCGTGGGGATCCCACAACTAATCCTCAAACATTCTTCAGCCTCAGCATGGCTTAATCCCATGGCAGTGAGGACATGCGAAGGCTCCGGGATCCGAGCGGTGCAGGCAGATCCTGACGACATTGCGACCTTAGGCGCATTGACCATCACCGCTTCACCATCTGCACCGATGAACCGTATATTGATCGTGTTCGGCAATTTTGGGGTGCCAGCCGCAACGACATCGAAATCCACACCACACGCCGCGAGGTGGGACGTGAATTCATCCAAGAGGTCGGTCAGTTTCATCGAATTCTCTAAATGAGCTCCGACATATTCGGCTGCAGCGCCAAATCCAACTATCCCGGGGACATTCAACGTTCCACTGCGCATCCCGTTTTCGTGGCCTCCGCCGTGCATCTGCGTGCCCAGCTCTACCCCACGCCGAACAAAGAGTGCCCCAACGCCTTTCGGACCGTACAGTTTGTGGGCAGACAGCGACAGAAGATCCACCCCAAGTTCGTCAACGTCAACCTTCATTTTCCCTACTGCTTGCGTCGCGTCACAGTGCAAGAGGGCATCAGATTGGTGAATGATCTCGCTGATCCGGGCAAGATCTTGAATTACCCCAGTCTCGTTATTTGCCAGCATGACCGAAACCACACCCACATCACCAACTGCTATTACTTCGGCGAGTTCATCTAAGTCGATCAAGCCGTCTCGACTAACGGAGAGAATCGTGACAGGGCGACCACGCTCGGACCAATACGTAGCTACGTCAAGCACGGCTTTGTGTTCGGTTGCCACAGTCACCATCCGAGACGCGCCACTGCGCAACCCCTTTAGCGCCAAATTATTGGCTTCCGTCGCTCCAGAGGTAAAGACGAGTTCTCCTGCTCGGCAATGAAGAAGCGAAGAAATCTGGTCCCTAGCTACATCGACGGCATGTGATGCTCTGCGACCACCCTGATGAGCAGAGGCGGCATTGAAAAATGTTTCACTAAACCATGGAAGCATTGCCTCGAGGACGCTAGGGGTAACAGGAGTTGTCGCGTTGTAATCAAGGTAAATCATCTGGAGCCACCGAAGTTCACAACCTCAAGGGTAGTTGGGGGGTGTGCCCTATAGATGCCTCGCTCCCATGAAAACTCAAGAAAATTCTTGGTACTTAGTACCCAACAGCCAGCAAAGTACGGCAACTTTTAGTATCGAGTCGACCGATCATGAAACTCTCTGGAACTCCTGGTACTTAATCGCCAACCTTTCCGGATCCGGCCGAGAACTGCGAGATCGAGGGACTGAAATTTCGACTCCATGCATCTCCTGAAGACCATGTTTCAACATGGGGCCATCTACTTCTTCCATGAGTCTCTTATTGATTTCAACCCGGTAATCTGGCCTCACCGCAAGGAAGTTAGCGTCGAAAGCAGCGTGGTGGATTTTGCAGAGCGCAAGGCCATTTTGAACAATTGGATCTCCACCGAGTTCCGAGTCTCCAATGATATGGGCGGCATCAAGTAACCGCTCATGTCGCAGTCGACACACGGCGCAGGAAGAGTCGTAGGCAATCAAAATTTGCTGACGGAATCGAGGCTGATGAAGGCGCTGCTTGGTAAGTCTTGCGTAATAAACCTTCTCGGGAGCCGAGAGCTTTGCTAAATCGATACCAAAGTCAGCACGAGAAAACCCGAGGACAAATTCATGTCTTGCCGGGTCGTCCCCGATGACAAAAACTGGATAACGGACCAAGAAAGCATCGGGTCGAACTCCGATGAAATACACCAGCGGGAGTTCGGTCTCCATCGCACGTCGAAGGGCTTGGTTCGTCCAAAGATCAGGATCGGTGCCTTCGTATTTATACCTTGGAAGGCCTTCTTCCCCAATTGAATCGTCATAGGGTTTCTTAGCGCCAGGAGCGCGAAACGTCGTGGTTATCGAAAGGGCCGCACTTAATGTCTGCGGTTTGTGAATACCTCGCCCATAGAGCTGGCGCATGACGATTCGCTCACCAAGGAATGAGAACTCGGCGGTGTTGTCGCGATGGATCGTGTCGTCGCTCGATGATGCAAGAAGCCCATCCAAGTGATTGAACATCGCTTCGCGTACGGCTAACTCTCTTATGGCATCCATCGAGTCTTAGCTTGTCAGAAGGCAGCTAACTTTGCTCTCGGAAAACCCGATTCGCGAAAATCAAAATCCACCCCAAGAGTGGAATTCTCAACTTTGGTGCGGCGAGAGGGATTCGAACCCCCGACCCTTGGTTCCGTAGACCAATGCTCTAATCCACTGAGCTACCGCCGCATGACTCTCAAAAGAGAGCGTGATACATCTTACTAGATCAAACAGGAGTGTGATTCTTCGATGGCCGCCCTCGTCGCGAGCCTTGTTGAACTGCCAATGACCGGCAGTCGTCTGCGCGAACACGTTCAAAATCCAAGGCTGGTTCCCCGCATTGGTCAACCTTTGTCGGGGTTGGCGATCGCTTGAGAATCTGGAATCGCTCTCCGCCTTACCATTCTCCTCATGTCTCGAAACTCCTAAACCCCCTAATACATGAAGCAGATTGACTGTGTCGATGGCCGTCGCTGATGGTCGTGTGGGACAATCGGGCGTATCGGATCTTGATTCGACATGGTCAAAGGAGTAGCTCCATGGTTCAACGTCAGAGTGCGAAACGTAGTGTTCATTCTCGATCCCATCGGCCCACAATCGCCTTGGTCCTGAGCACTTTCATGGCACTCGGATTCAGCGCCGTCGTTGCTTCTTCATCCGGTGCAGCCACCAAAGAAGTGGCGACGACGTGGAGTCAGTTGTCCCGAGACTTTACTTCCGCGCCCAATGGCGTCACGACGACCATTCAACTTGGCTCCTCAATATCAAGTCCTGTTGGTGGACAATCGTTGAGTGTGCCGTCGAACCATGGTTCGGGTGGGGCTCGTATCGTGCTCGATCTTCACGGCAACCATCTCACCGTGACGTCACAAGCTAACGAAGATGACGCGGCGATTTCCGTGTACCAAGGTGCATCATTAACCATTGAAGATTCTTCGACTGGTGGAACGGTGACCGCCACCGGACAATACCTTGAGCCGGGTATCGGGGCTGCCTATGGCGTGACCAACGTGAACACAAGTGGCTTCTTCAGTATGGGGTCCATCTCGATCGATGGTGGAATCATCATCGCAACGGGTGGCCAAGGAGCGTCAGGAATTGGTGGGGCGTATTACATCGGTGGCGGATCCGTCACCATCAATGGCGGCAGCGTTGAGGCTTTCGGTGGTTCGGAAGCCCCTGGAATCGGAAACGGTTGGTATCAGGACTACGCCAATACACCCATGAAGATTGCTATCAAGGGGGGCTCCGTTGTAGCGACAGGAGGGCAGGGGGCGAGCGGTATCGGTTGGGCTACTAACTCTTATTCAACTGGTCCTGCAATCACCATCGGCGGCTGCGCATCCGTTGTTGCCAACGGCGGGAGCGGTGGCCTTGCTTTCTATGACTGGACGGGAGCTGGCGCCGGCATTGGTGGTGGCGCTTCGCAATATTCGCCACTTAGTCAAAACCCTTCACCTAGTGCCACCACTCCTGCCTCGCCACTCATCATTGATGGGGCGCCCACTTCGGGATCGGCTACTACCGCTGGCACGGGAAGTTCAACTTGGTCGAGCTTGCAGGAATACATCACAGGAGCACCCGGTTCACCCATCACCTATTCAGACAACAAGGCTTTTGTGGTGACCGCTACGGCCACGACGCCAAGCAACGATGAGAAATCAGGACAATTTTTGTTGACGTGCAGGAAGGTCTATCCCGGTGCTCCGCGGAGTGTTCACGCGAGCGCGAATGGTTCAAGCTTGATGGTGAAGTGGTCAGTACCGCGTCGAGGACCCTTGCCTTCTGGCTATCTGGTCACGGCAACTCCCAGTGGCAAAACTTGTAGAACTGCCTCAAAGGTGACCTGCACCATTCATGGTCTTGATTCATCTCAGGCCTATCGCGTGAGTGTCACGGCCCAAGACGGCGCAGGAAATGGACCGGCAGCGACACTTCGGAACATTCAAGGCTGAGGTTCAGAAGCCAAACCCAAAAGGACGAGTCCCAGCGCTGCGGCATAGCGATGGTCGAGCGTTGGCTGACCTTGTTCGACGAAGTCCGCACCCACATTGGCACGAGCGACCACGGCTCCATCGGGCAGGCAGCGAGACAACACAGCAATGAGTTCATCGTCACCTGCTGGTCCACCCACCACGATGACGTGTGTGTTGGCAGAAGGATGAGAAGCCAACACCCGATTGACGTTGGCGCCGATGACGCGTTCTTTGAGGCTGAGTCGAAGTGCTCTCCATTCGCTCGGAGACAACGGGGCGTCAAAGCCCATGAGACCAATGGGTCCAGGACAGGCCAGACGACCGAGCGTGTCGGCCGGGGCTGGATCTGAAAAGAAGGCTCGCTCAGCACTCTCTGTTTCATAACGAAGTGGTGCTTCCACTCGAACCGAAGGTCCTCGTTTTATCCAATCAGCCGCCGCTCGGGTGACGCCAAGTAATTCAGCCACACAAGCGCTCAGCAATTCGCCGGCTCCTGCTGCGGTATCGCTTGAGGATTCGGTCATGACATCGATGGTGCCGGCACCAAGGTCCACCACAAGTGCATCGTGTCTCGCTCCAGGAGTCGTGAGCGCGCCAGCTCGAGCCGCTTGTGCTTCGTTAGCCGCAACGGTGACCGGGATCCCGAGGAGTTCGCTCAACACGGCCGCGTGATCGAGGCGTTCCGGGTCTTGTTCGAGGGTCGAGAACACCACCGAACCTGATTCGACACTGCCCAATCTGATGTGAGCTCGTCGAGCAACATCAGCCAGATCAACTCCGAATGCGTCTTCACAAACTTCAGCGTCAGTGCCGTCCAGGCTGATCTTCGTGACTCCCCCAACGCCAGAGCGCATCAGTTCTTCAATACCGCCAATCAGGTCTCGGTGTGCTCCGTTGATCTCGAGCCACGCTCCGAGATTCTGTTCGTTTGTTCTTTCGACGTCGTGGAGGACAACCACGGCATTGCTCGCATCAAGAAGCTGGCCAGCAAGCGCTGTCGCATTGTCGCGCTCACTATCTCGAAGTCCACATTGAGAAAACAGAGCCAACGGATCACTCAGAAACGAGAGGCTTTGTCCGGGACCGGCCACTTCCATACCGATCAAGGCTGCGTCTTCGAGACCATCAATCTTGATTTGATCAAGCACCGCAATGGCTGGGTCAATGCGATTGGCGATGAGGACCCCTTCATCGCCTTCGGCCACAACGCCGGTTACCTTGATGCCGCTCGAGGTCAACGTGCCAATCGTTTTGGTTGCTTCGCGGTAGCCAATCGATCGCGGCACTATGACGATAACGGGATCATTGATAGCTCTGTCATCTATGGGTTCGTTCTTGGTGAGCAGGAATGGTCGGCCAAGCGCCTTTCCGGCTCGGCCAGGCGTGGAGACATCTCTCGCCAGGATTTCGAGGCGGCCTGTGTCGATGTTTGGAAGTTCAACCTTGAGCGATCGGGTCTCTACGGGTTGTAACGGAGCCACAAAACCGATGTCAGCCTTGACGCCCAGTGAGCGTTCAAGGCGACGTACATACGACGCGGCTCCTTGGAGGCTTGAGCGAGAGCCTTTTTTGCCTCTCGTGAGGCCTCGGACATGGCCGACAAGTTTGAGCTCGGTGTTAGAGCGTTCAACGAGGACGATTTCGGTGGTGGCGTTGCCGACATCAATGCCGGCATAGATCGTCATGCTCCGAGGTGACGACGCTCGTAGACGCCAGCCGCTTCATGAAAGAGCTCCCCCACGAGAGGCAAACCTCGAGCAGTCAATTCCTCACCCTTGTCGGCAAGCTCTTGCGGAGTGGCCCGAAAGGGCCGAAGCATGTCGTAGAGACCGAGGACTTCTTCATCGCTCAGTCTCGTGAGTTCCGCTGCTCGACGAAAGTTGGCCGCCAATTGAGGATTGGCATGGGCGTGCGCTTGGGTGGCTTGGTATTCCAGCGTGTCTGGGTGAATGCGAAGATCATCAAGACTCAACTCCCCCGCCACGGCAGCATCGACCGTGATTTGCTGGGTGTCTTTTCCCGATAGGGCTTGACGGGAGGTGTCGCTCATCTGATTCCCTCTTGACTGAGTTCTTCTGGTATCGCATTCGTCACCACATGACTGCGCTCAAGCGCTTGAAGGGCAATGACCTTGGTGTGATACCTCGCCTCAATAGCTTCATCGTTATAAGGGTTGCGGGCGGGATCGGGCCGGGCGCCCTTGGCGTGGCGGCCGGCATTGATCCCCAACAAGCGATAGAGATCGAGGGTCACCGCCGGTGCGACTGAGTAGAGCTCAAGATTCGCCAAGGGTGAGAGGTCGCGACGATGAATCAAGGCGGTACCTTTGCCTTGAAGGCCGATACCGATGCCAGAACCCGAAAGTTTGGCCGCTGACAATCCAATGCGGCCGAGATCGACGGTGTCCGAGAAGCGAACAATGCGCCCGATGCAACCTTCTTCTTCGAGGCCGGCCAGCAATTCAGCCACAACCTCCACGACTGTGGCTCCCGACAAGGTCGTGAACACCTCTCGGCCCACGGCTGGCGACACCCCAATGACCACATCTCGAGGGTCGCTACTTGGCTCTGCTGGGCCGAGAGCGTGAAGCAGATCGCTGGCGCTTTTCGCTTGTTCTCGTCGCAAGTCATCTACCGTCACCGCTTGGCGAATGGCGTCAATCTGGTGTTGGCGGTGTTCATCGGGGAGATAGCCCGTGCCAGGCCCGGCGTATTCATTGGGATCGGTGATGAGTGACAACACCTCCATGGATTCAGTGAATACTGCGGCGGTCTGCAAGTAATCTCCGTCGAGTCGAGCTCTGGCCATGGCTAAGACTCGCTCGGCTTCTTCGTGAAAGCCGGTTTCTTCTAAGGCAGTGACTACATCGATCACACTGATCCCCGAGCCCATGATCGTGGTTGCCGCATTGAGGACAGCCATCGTGTCGGTGGTCCCTAAGTCTTTGGAACCTGCCGCATCGACGGCTCGCTCTATATGGCTGTCATCAAAGTCACAGAGTCCCAAGTGTCGATAGACCGCTGCACAGGCTTGGGCCGCTTGGCGACGAAGCTGTTCAATCTTGGTGGGGTCTTGGGTAGACAGTGCTGCATCCACGCCCCAGTCGCGTTGAATGGCGAGAAGATCATCAACGTCTTCGGCATTGAAGTTCGAAGGCCCAAACATGTTGTCGTAACGCTGAATCATGCCAAAGCCACTAAAGGGAAAGTCCGATCCCGCCAACACAATGGGGATGGTCCGGGCGGTTCTCCGCATATCTGATTCGCTCATCAGCGCATCGTTGCCCGAACACGATTCCAAGTTGCGCATCAAGACCATGACGTTTTCAGCCATGAGGGCACGCACACCCTTGGGGACGGAACCCGCTACTGAAGCTGCATCAATGCCTCCGTTTTGCACGCCTTGCGATCCCAAGGCTCGAGCGAGAGACACACAACGAGCCTCGAGGTAAAACATGGACTTGCCTTCGGAGCCAGCCATGAGGGCTTCTGATCCAGAACCTGAAGAGACTCGCATCTTCATACCGCGAGAGGCATAGGCGCTCGTTAACAGGGCTTTTGACCATGGGGTGTCGTCTCCATCAATGAAGACTTGTTCGGTGCCATAGAGCGAGATGGTCTCGGCGTAACTCGTGATCCCTCGCATGCCGAGTTCCAACTCGAGTGCTTCTTCCACCGAACACTGCAGCATCACACCTGGTGAACCGACCGCCGCGCCGATCAGGCAGGCCACGGCATTGCTGGGTGCATCATCAAGGACTGGCACCGTCGTTTCGATCTCGCGAAAGCCAAAGGCCGCGGCGGTGGCTGCATCGGCGGCAAGCAAGAGCGGATCGTCTTGGCGGTTGGTGACGTGCGCTTGGTTGCTAGGCGTAGCGCGACTGCGCATCTTGGTCATGGCCATCATCAACTCTGAGGGCTGCAGCAAACTCAAGACCCTGGCCAACTTGGCTGGCGTCGTGCCAGCGCTCAGTCGCACCACTTCGCTCCGAGGAGTAAAGGGGTCAACGAGGAGTCGAGCGAAGGCGACGTCACTCAATGCCATGGCTTCTTCGGCCACCGTGACGTCAATGCCGTGACGAGCAATGAATTCGTCCATAGCATCGAAATCGGCTTCGGCTACGCCGTCGAGCTCGGTGACGCGGCCTTGCTCAATCGTGATGCTCGGGATGGGATCGTGAGGAGAGGAGAATGCGGTGAGGCCGAGTTCTACGTTTTCTACAGCAAAGCCATCGAGGTTGACTCGGGCTTGGTCCATGAAGCGAAAACGACCTACCGCGTCACTCACTTCGTTGACTCCCAGAGACGAAGTGCAGCTTTAGCGCATGCCACATCTTGAACCACGGCTCCCCCGCTCACCCCAATGCCCCCCACCACCAAGCTGTGTTCGTGGTTCCACAAGGGCACGCCACCACCGAAGACGACGAAGCGGCCGTTGCCGTTGGCGTGCAGTCCGGCGAGTTCAGCGCCGGGTTTGGCGAGATCCGTGAGCTCAGCCGTGGCAATGCGGTTGGCTACCGCCGTATAAGCCTTGTCGGTGGCGAGGACGGGTCCTGCGATCTCGGCCCCATCCATGCGCTGAAAAGCGATGAGGTGTCCACCTTGATCAACGATGGCGACGGACACCTGGGCGCCTTGTGCGGCGGCTTCTGCGAGGGCTGCGTCACACATGGCCTTGGCGAGTTCGAGATTCAGCACGCTGGTGCCTCCTTGGGATTGATATCAAGCAGAGCTTTGTGCCCGCAAGACCACGATGGGACTCGTAGCTCTCGCCGCTGTGGTGATGCCGCCGCGGCCGGGGGTGCGAACGACGAAACTCATGCGATCGCCTCGAAAGAGGTCATGGGAGTATTCGAACGGCACCCCGTCATCATCCAAGGTGGTTCGGATAATGGAGAGCAAGGGTGCGGCTGGCTCCACGCCGAGCACCGCCGCTTGATCGGGGGTGGCTTGGACGACTTCAATGCGCTCGATGGCTTCACCGGGCCGCGTATCGAAATTCGTCTCGAGCAATTCATAGACCGAACCCCCAAGGGGTAGTTCCAAGAGACCAGGAAAGCGATCAGCGGGGAAGGTCGCTTGTTCAAAGGAAATCGGCACGCCGTCGGCGAGGCGGATTCGAGATATCTGTATCACCATGGCATCGGCGTCGAGGCCCAGCGCGTCCATCGCTTGGGCATCGGCGAGGACCAAGGAACTCGAAATCACTCGGGTCCCCGCTGACATGCCTTGACTGCGAAGCAAAGCCGGCACGCCCACTACTTGTGACAAGTCACGCTCGACCTTGGCTTGAGAGACGAAGGTGCCTCCCGAGCGGCCGAGCACTCGGTGAATGAGACCCATCTCTTCCAAGATGCCAAGGGCCTGGCGCAACGTGGCGCGAGACACCTCAAACTCAGCAGCGAGTTCGCGTTCGGACCCTAAGCGTTGGCCCGGGCGAAGGAGGCCTTGGGCGATGCGGTCTGCCAAAACACGACGCACCTCTTCGGCCGCTCGGCCGATGGAGCCTTGCGTGGCTCGTTCCTGCAACGCTGCGACGTTGTCTTCACTCATGACATGGGCAAAATCGCGTCGGGTGACTCGGGAATGGTTTGGCCACCATCGACCACGATGGATTGGGCCGTCACAAATCCTGCTTCTTTGCTTGCCAAATACAAGGCGGCATAGCCAATGTCTTCAACCGTGCCCACCCCACCAGTAGGAATAGCCGCGGCCATCCCTGCTACGTAGTCCTCGCCCATGCCGAGCAAGCCTTCGGTCATCACGTTGCCTGGCAAGACGGCATTGACGGTGATGTGCTTGGGGGCAAGTTCAAGAGCGGCTGTACGCATAAAGCCAAGTTGAGCTGCTTTCGATGCGCCGTAGTGAGTCCAGCCGGGAAAGCCCGTGATGGGACCGGTAATAGAAGAGGTAAGAATCACTCGGCCTGATCCTGATTGAGCCAAAGCATCGGTGCAGGCCTGCACGCTCCAAAAGGAACTTTTTACGTTGGTGGAGAGCACCCAATCAAGATCTGCTTCGGTCATCTCCTCGAGTCGCTTTTCGGGGAAGATGCCAGCATTGGCACAGAGCACGTCGATGCCACCCATGACCTCAACGGCTTTGGCAGCCATGGCTTCGCAGCCTTCTCGAGTGGCGACATCGGCAGCAAAAAATACAGCCTTAGCCGCGCCTTCGGCCTGTACATCGGCTGCCGCCGCTTGGCCTGCTGCTTCGTCTCGGCCAACGAGAAGCACCTGAGCACCTGCGCGGCCAAAGACTCGGGCAATGCCCTTGCCGATGCCACGGGTGGCACCAGTGACAATGACGGCTCGGTTTTCAAAGGAGCTAAACATGCTTGTTTCTCGCTTTCCTCTCAAGAACTCTAGTGAATCAGGAATTAAGACTTCAGGCGACTGAGATAGGCCTCGGCCAAGGTGCAGCTGTCAGCGGCATAGTGATCGGCGAGCTCTTGGGCAATGGTCACGTTGGCATGGGTGCCAATCCAGGCCAAGAGCAGCAAGCGCCGATAGAGCACAAAGGTCCAAATCTCCGCTTCGTCTTCAGCCGACAAGGTGGTCACGCGTCGATATCCCGTCAGCCATCGGTCGATGAGTTCAGGAACCTGCGGGGCTTCTTCAAAGAAGCTGACCGTGGTGCCGAGGTCGTAGAGAAACCAGCTAAAGCCACAGTCATCAAAGTCAATGACGCTGACCTGGTCTCCCTCAACTAAGAGGTTGGCCAGTCGTGTATCGGCATGCACGAGACCAAAGCGTTCGGGGCCCGTACCAAAGGCCTTCAGGCGATCGACGATGGTGGCTTCTAAGCGACTCAGTATCGCAATCTCTGATTCGCCAACGCCGGGACCATCTTGCCACTTGCCCCACCGGGGGTTATTTCCAAATGCCGTATCGAGATCCCAGGAGAAGCGAGTGAAGGCCTCGGGTTTGGTCCATTGGCGCGAATGCAGATGCATGCGAGCGGTTACCTCACCTAAGGCTTCGAAACTCGGTGCGTCATCTTCAGCAGGTTCTGAGCCTGGCAGGAATTCGAACAAAACACAGTTACGTTCTGCGCCGGTTTGTGGGTCGCGACCTTGAACCACTCGAGCGCCACTGCGTGCACGAAGCGCCTCTGGCGTGGTGACGCCCGCCTCAAGGCGAAGCGCCGTCATCCACGCCAACTCAGATTCGATGGCTTCGGGTGAGTGATAGCCCAACCGATTGACCCGCAACACCACCGGAGCATCTCCTCGAGGCACCACCTTGAAGGTGGCGTTCTCGGAGATGTCGAGCAGGCTGATCTCGCAATCGCCGCCGAGGTCATAGTGACTGAGGGCGTCAGCGGCGATGCGCCGTGCTCCCTCAATGAGTTCTTCGTGCTCAGCTTGGTCCATCCAAGACCCTCCCCCTCTGGCGAGACTCGAATTTACTGCTCGCGACCTTCAACCGCGTTCAACACCTCGGTGATCGCTTCGAGTGCTTTGGTCACGTTCTCGGTGGTACCACCAAGAGAGATGCGTCCTGCAGCCCCGATCATCTGCACATCCACAATGGTCACACCCGGTGCGGCCCGTTCGGCCTCATTGGCTGCCACCGCCGCAAAGAGTGCGGGGGTGCACTCGACGATACCTAGGGTATCGCCGGGCATCAGCATGGATGCTTCACGGTTGCGGTTGATGATCACGGCGTGCTGGTCTGTCACATCTTCGATGACGTCCGAGTACAGAATCCGCGGCTTGAGTTGATCAGCAGCGCTGGCGCCAATGCCGTCCAAGATCGCTTGACCGGCACGGGTTACCGCATCGAGATCACGACCATGCACTTCGAGCACCCCAAATTGGCGCTCGACGAACAAGATGCCGGGTTCCACTTCAGGCACCGCCCGCAGTGCGAGGTCCGTGACGCGCTCAATGGCAAGGCCAGGTGCGACCTCGACAATGAGCGAGTGCTCCCCCTCGAAGGGGGGATAACCCCGCGCCCGGGTGGGCGTGGCCATGTAGGCCGCGAACTGCCGTTGCAGATCGGTGACGAGAAGGTAGACCCGCAGCTCCGGTCGCGGCGACGCAGTCGCTGCTACAGAGCGTGGGCTCACGCTTCGCCGCCGACCTTGAAGTACTTGGAAAGCTCAGCGTGAGGACGAGGAATGACGTGGACCGAGATCAGGTGACCGATGCTCGAAGCCGTCTCTGCGCCTGCTTCTGTTGCTGCTTTGACCGCACCGACGTCGCCGATGATGGTGACGGCTACGTGGCCGTCGCCAACTTCATCGCGGCTCACGATGGTGACGTTCGCTGCCTTGACCATGGCGTCAGCGGCGGCGAGTGCTGCCACGTAGCCCTTGGTCTCAATCATGCCAATTGCGTTGCTGGACATTGTTGTCTCCTTCTTCTCTGGTTACCCAGGCTTTTTTCGACACTCGGGTGAATGTCAAAGAATTGTGGTTACTTCTGTGTGCTCCGTGTCTTTGCTTTGCTTTGCGGTGTCGAACTGTCTGCATTTGGTGCATCAATGGATCCAATGATGAGGGCATCAATGGGAGGCGTTTGGCCGCCAAACCACGTGGCCGCCACCGAACCGGTGGAGACCAACACGCGCTCACCTATCCCGGTGCCCAGCACGTCAAAGGCGACGATGGTGGCGCTCGTGTTGTCGAGGGCGATTTCTAGAAATGCTCCGTTGGGGATTTCAGCCAACCGGCGGGTTGACCAAACATTTCCCACGACCGTTCCAGTGATCATGGCTGCTCCTTTTCAATGGTGACTCCAAGAGCTCGAGCGCGATCGCGCGCGAGCGGGGTCAACACGGCTTCTGGGCTGAGGACCAATTTGGCCCCAGCTGTGGCGGCTCGCTTCACGATAGATTCCGTCACCGCGCCGCGCTCGATGCGGTGCGATGGCTGAGCACTGCTCGCCTGCGTGTGGCTGCCAAGGGAAAACCGCAGTTTGCCCTGGCGAAGGTCATCTCGCGTCTTCGGGTTCTCCATCACGTGCATGATCTTCATGACGAAGGCGTGGAGCTCTGCATCGTTTCGAATGCTGACGGTCTCGACCTGGCCCACGGTTTCGCTGATGACAAACCCTGAGACTTCTTGGGAGGGGCCAGAAGAGACTGGCATGGGGTTCATGGCGGGTGCCGAAGCCGTCGTTGGCGCAGGGCCTTGAGGCATGAGATCGCCTAAGGCTTCTCGCACCATTGCGCGCAGGTCAGCTTCGCTAAATGAGGACATGGTTAGTGCATCCCTCCGAGAGCCGCCTCAGCAGCATCGGCCGCTTGGCGAACATCGGCTTCTGGTCCTGAGAGATACACCCTGCCCGTCGCGCCAATCATGCGGTAATCCACGACCTTGATGCGAGATGCTTTCTCTGCTTCGTTGGTCGCCAAGATGGCGTAACTCGCGGGCTGCATCTCCATGACATAGAGCGATTCGCCAGGCAAGGCCATGGAACCGATCTTGTTGCGGTTGATCAAAAAAGCATGCTGGGGATCGAGCATGGTGATGATGCGCGATGCCATGATTTCGGGCTTCGTCGCATCAGCAGCCGTTGCTCCGAGTTCGTCGAGAACGGCCGATGAGGCCGCTTGGACTTCATCGGTGCTGCCGTGAATTTCGAGGTAGCCAAATTGCCGCTCGACGACCAAGATGCCAGCACGCACATTGGCGTGCTTGAGGGCAACGTCCGTCAAGGGCTCGATGTCAAGGCCAGGAGCGACTTCAATAATTTGAGCCGCTTCGTTTTGGCGCGGCAGGCTGCCCCGAATCCATGAGCCGAGATAGCTCATGGTTTGGGGTTGGAGCCGGTCCAAGAAAATGAAAGAACGCAGTTCTGCCATGGTTAGTTTCTGACCACCCTTCTGAGTTCTTCAATCACAATGCGACGCACTTCTTCTCGAAGAGCTGCCGCTTCATTGGTCATCGGCTCATAGTGCTGTGCCAAGGATCCTGAAACTGGCTGGGCCACCGATCCAGAAGCCACGAGGTTCGAGGCCACCGGATATGGCGGCACGCTTCCCGTTGATGCCTGCCAGGGGTTGAGGCCCGAGAAGTTGGCAAAGGGAACGGCCGTATCGGCGTTGTAGGCCAACCTCGTGTATTGCACTAAGTGCTTTGGCTGCAGATTTTCACCGAGAGACGAGCGACCATAAAAGCCCGTGCCAATCGTCATGGACGGTGCCAAGTTGGTAGCCACGCCTGAGGAGCCAAGGGAGTTGCCAACGTTCACGCTGATACGAAGCACAGGCAATGCGGCGCCATAGGCCATGATTGTGTTCGCGTCATTGGAGTGAATAGCTGCTGAGTGGCCCTTGCCAGTTAGGCGCAGCACGGCCTTGGCGGCATCGATGCCTCGAGAGGCTGTGGGAACTCGCACGAGGCCAAGGACGGGGCAGAGCTTCTCGTGGGCCAAGGGCTCTTCAGGCACCACGTAGTCAAAGGGCGCGACCAAGATCTTGGTGTTGGGAGCCACGCGGATGTCCGCGGCTGAGGCGATCTCGGCTGCACTCTTGCCTACGAAGCCAGTGTCGAAATGCCCACCGGGGAATAAAACCTCACGCAGACGATCACGCTCATCGGCTTCCAAGAGATGGGCGCCAGCTCGGGTCATGTGACGCAGGAGATTCGCATGAGCCGATTCTTCGACGATGAGCACTGATTCATTGGTGCAGAGAATGCCGTGGTCGAAGCTCTTTGATTCCACAATCAAGCGAGCAGCCTCGACAAGATCAGCGGTGGCATCAACGAGTACGGGCACGTTGCCAGGTCCTACCCCCAACGCTGGGTTACCTGAGCTGTACGCCGAGCGCACGACCGGAGTACCACCGGTGGCCAAGATGACACTGGTGCGCTCATCTTGCATGAGGGTGTTGATCAAGGGCACCGACGGCTCGTCCACCACTTGGATGACACCATCGGGGGCACCTGCAGCCACGGCGGCCTCGGCCAAGGCCCGAGCAGCTTCAGCACACACACGCTTGGCCATGGGGTGAGGACTCACCACCACCACGCTTCTCGTCATCAGCGCCAAAATGGTGTTGAACAACACGGTGGCGACAGGGTTGGTCGAAGGGGTGAGCGCCAACACCACGCCAGCGGGACGCGGAACTTCGACGATCTTGGCCGTGGGGTCAATGCGAGGCGTGACGTAGTCGTGATCGCGATAGGTCTCGACGATGCCAGTGGACATCGCGATGTTCTTTAAGACCTTGTGCTCAACAACGCCGAAGCCCGTTTCAGCCACGGCCTTCTCAGCAAATTCACGAGCACGACTTGCCCCCACTTGGGCAACTGCGGCCACGATACGGTCAACCGAAGCCTTATCGAAGGTCGTGAAACTCAAGGCCGCCCACTCAGCGCGTTGCAACATCGCACGAGCTCGCGCGACGCCAGCTGGTTCCGTCAAGAGGTCAATGGTGATCTCACTCATGCGAATGCACCTGCCTTTCGTGCCGCAATGGCGGAACGGCCGATCGCTACCTCAACACGATCCAGCAACTCTTCTGCCAAGGCTGGGGTCACCAAGATGCCTGGCTTGAATTGAAGGACGCGAGGATCAAGCGTTGAGAAAATCGCCCAGACGCCACCGTCATAGAGTTCGCGCATGACGTACTTAGCCCCTTGGGGATCATTGAACTCAAGGCCCATCACCAATCCGTTTTGGCGAATGCCGGTGAACCAGTCGGGGTAGACCGCTTGGATTTCACGAAGGCCTCGACCAATGAGATCTGAGATGTAGTGCACCATGGAGCGCGTCTCGGGCCGAGTCGTGATCTCCAAAGTCTTCAAGGCAGCGACACAACCAAGTTCTGCGCCACCAAAGGTGGAGATGTGACCGAAGCCGTCTTCTGAAAGCCAACCGGCGGCGCGCTCAGAAACCATGACGGCGCTAATGGGATACATGCCACCAGAGATGCCCTTGCCCGACACCATAATGTCGGGCTCAATGCCGTGCTTGGTGATGGCCCACAACTCGCCGGTCCGCATCAATCCGGTTTGCACTTCGTCGGCGATGTAGAGCGCGTCATAGGTTTCGCACAACTTCTTGACGCCCTCTAGGTAGCCAGGTTCAGGAAGCGGGAATCCATAAGTGGCGGGAATCGTTTCCATGATCATGGCCGCAACGTCACGAGGACGAAGAATGTCTTCCATGGCTTGGAGGTCATTGAAGGGCACGTGCGGGAACTCTTCGGGGCGATCCGAAAGAAAGAGATTGGAGAAGCGCTCGTCACCGGTAGCCAGCGCCAGGCCGGTGTGGCCGTGATACGCCTTGATCACCGAGACAATCTTGCGCTTTTGGGTGGCGTGACGAGCCGTCTTGAGGGCGATGTCAATGGCCTCACCGCCACCTGACCCATAGACCACCTTGGACATGTTCTTTGGTGCCGAGCTAATCAGCGCTTCGGCGAGGGCGGTGCGAGCAAGCGAGGGGAAGTGGTGGTTACCAATGTCAAAGTGCTGCATGGCAGCGGTGACGGCGTGGGAGACCTCGGGGTTTCGGTGACCGAGGTTGTAGGTGCCGCCATTTAAGTGAACGTCAATGAGGCGCTTGCCTGAGACGTCGTAAATGAAGTAGTCCTCGCGCCGGTCAATCACCAACGGAACGCCGGAATCACTCCAGAACTGGGTCTTGTCGGGGTTCCAATAGGTCTTGGACTTCTCGAGCATGTCAGCTTTGGAGCTAAATGCGATCAGGTCTTCACTCATGGGCACCCACCTCCTCTCTGGTCAAAGCCTTGAACCACCGAAACTATCGGTTCAGACCAAAAAGTAATGGTTGAGACCTAATTTGTCAACCAAAAAGAAGGTAAATGGTATGAAAACTCAAAAATAACGGCATATTTGAATAAAAACCCCAATTTTTAGCCAATTTTAGAGGGAACCATTAACTTGCTTTCTTGATAATTCACGAAACAGAAACACTTTTCTCTTGAATTCAGGTGATTCTTACCGTACTTTTACATGAACGTCAGTCACGAGTGGGGCTGACCAATCCGGCCACTGGCCGGCTCACAACCCAAGGGGGGCATAGATGGATCCCATCGATGAGAGGGAACTAAAAGTCAAGGTGGGTGATGCCACCATGAACAAAGAGATCAAACGGCTGAGGGCCGGATCGATCGGTGTCTTTGCGGTGGCCTTCATGGCACTCGCAACGGCAGCGCCGATTACGGCCATGACCGGTAACGTGCCGATCGCCGTTGGTTTCGGTAACGGCATGTACGCACCTGGTGGCTACATCTTTGCCGGCATCATCTTGACGATCTTCACCGTTGGTTACGCCGCGATGTCGCGCCACATCACCAACACCGGATCGTTCTACGGCTTCATTAGTCACGGCCTCGGCCCAGCAGTCGGCTTCATCTCCGGCGTCTTGAGTGCCTTTGCCTACATCGTCTTCGAAGCTTCGATTATCGGTATCTTTGCTTCCTTTACGAGAACGACGATCATCGCCTTCCACGGACCCACCATTAGCTGGGTGCCCATCGCCTTGGTTGGCATTGTCTTGATCGCCCTGTTGGGATACTTCGATATCTCAATCTCGGGTGTCATTCTCGGTGTGTTCTTGGTCACGGAAGTTGCAATCTTGCTGCTCATGAGCTTCTCCGTGCTCTTCCACGGTGGTGGCCCAGACGGTCTGATCCCCCAAGCGTTGAGCCCGATCAAGGCGTTCTCGGCGGTAGCCGCCGACCCCAAGGCCGGCATCGTTGGATCAGCCGCTATTGGATTGTTCTTCGCCTTCTGGTCATGGGTTGGTTATGAGACCACTGCTGTTTATGGTGAAGAGTCCAAGAACCCCAAGAAGGTCATCCCCAAGGCGCTCATCATCGTGGTTATCGCCATCATGGTGCTCTACGCATTCGTCTCTTGGATGACCATTGCGGGTGACGGCACGCACCAGGCCATCGCCTACTCGCGTAGCTCTAACCCCTTTGCGATGTTCTACAACGTGGCCGACATCTTCGTCGGTGGCTGGGCCAAGAACATTTACCAGGTGCTCATCATCACCGGCTCCTTCGCCTGTGCCTTGGCCTTCCACAATGCAGCGTCTCGCTACATCTACTCGATTGGCCGTGAGCTTCCCTCCAAGAGCATTGCTCGCGCTTTGGGCAAGACCCACGACAAGCACAAGAGCCCACACGTAGCTTCGATCACGCAGACCATCATCACCTTGGCCTTCGTGCTCGGCTTCTGGATCTTCCAAAAGCCAACCGCTACCGTGCCCGACGTTGCTTACTCGGACATCTACGGTCTCTTGGCCATCCTTGGCACCATGATCGTGTTGATTGTGCAGTCACTGTGCTCGATCTCGGTGATCAGCTACTTCCACGTGAAGAAGCAACACCCTGAAACGGCCAACGTCTTCCGCACCATCATCGCTCCCATCATTGGCGCAGCCGGCATGATCTACGTGATCTACCTGCTGTTCAACAACCTGAGCTTCGCTGCTGGTGCTGCTGCATCAAGCCCCTTCTTCCACGCCATTCCGTGGATCGTGGTGGCGGTGGCCGTACTTGCTGGTGGTTACGTGTTGTTCTTGCGCCAGCGTCACCCTGACGAGTACTCACAGTTGGGTAAGACGATTTTGGAAGAAACCCAAGAGCGCGACTAAGCGTTCTGCACTCCGATGACACAAGGGTCAGCTTCGTCGCCCGATCTCGTTACCTACGAGGTTGACTTCGAAGCTGACCCTTCGTCATTGATTTACACCTTTGGTGGTGTTGAGGCCAAAGTGAGCCTCAACACCCCAAGCGTGCTCGTGACCTCAAGCCAAGATTGTTTTGCCGGGGCCATTCACTCAGAGCACGATCTCGTTTCCCACGTTTGTGACCCGCGCTATCTCAACCCTCAAACCGGACCGTTCTTTATCAATGGGGCCAATCCTGGCGACACCCTCTGTGTGCACTTCGTCTCCATTGAGCCACACTTCACCCATGGCTTCTCCACGACGGTGCCTTTCTTTGGCGCCCTAACCTCAACGGGCTTCACCGCCACCCTTCAACAGGCCTTGCCTGAGATGACCTGGCGCTACGGCATCGACTTTGACGAGCGCAGTGTTCGCTATGAAGCCAAGGACTCCAACTTCAAAGTTGACCTCCCCCTCGATCCCATGCACGGCACCGTGGGTGTCGCCCCTCCCCTCGGCGAGGTGCGCTCGTCACTCACCCCCGGTGACTGGGGCGGCAATATGGACACCCCCGAAATGCGCAGTGGGGTGACCTGTTATCTCGGTGTCAATGTCGAGGGCGCGCTCTTCAGCTTTGGCGACGGCCATGCCCGCCAAGGCGAGGGCGAAACCTGTGGGGTCGCAGTAGAGACCGCCATGGATACCACCTTGATCTTGGATGTCATTGATGGATACCCCACCCCATGGCCGCGCCTCGAATCAGACGAATTCATTATGACCACGGGTTCTGCTCGGCCTCTCGAAGATGCCTTTCGCATTGCCCACACCCAAATGGTGCATTGGATTGCAGAACTCACTGGCCTTTCCACCATGGATGCGTATCAGCTGGTATCTCAAGTGGCTCTGACGCCTATCGCCAATGTTGTTGACACCAACTACACCGTCGTTGCCAAGGTGCCGAAGTCTGCTCTCAAGGGAGCGGTGGTGATGGGCGGAGCCCACCAGCGTCTTCGCACTATGGCTACTCACGTTCGGTAGCGAGGCCCGTTCTTTTCGCCATCGCCATAAGTTGATAGCGAGATTCGGCTCGAGAGATGGCAACTGTGCATATCCAACCATCTGCTGCTCAGGAGAACAGTGCTGCCCCACCGAGAATCCCGACGGGTTCACGATGCACCCAGACCGTCTCTTCCCACGGATTAAGAACCCTTCGATCAAGACGTGGAGCATTACCACCGGCAAGGTGGATCTTGTCTGGGTGATGAATCTCCACCACCTTGGCTATCAGCTGAGCGACATCTTGAGACCAATATTGTTCACCCATCGCCAAGAGTGCTTTGGTGCCAAGCAAGCCGTCATAGCGAATAGTGGGTTGGTTGACGAAGTCATGGATCTCCCTATGGATAAGGAGCTCGCCATCGAGGGTGCAGCCACATCCCACTCCGGTTCCCAAAGTGATCGTTACTTCAAGGCCCACGCCATCGCATGCTCCTAGCGCCGCAACATCAGCATCATTGGCAGTGGCTATCGGTTGTGCCAAAGCTTGACTCAGCAGGCTGTTGAGATCCACCTGTTTCCACGCTTCCACCACCGAAGCCTCGTTGTGACCATCTTTGTTGCGTGCCAGATTCGATGGATCCGTCACTACCCCTGCTTCGATACCTCCTGGAAAGCCCACCGCCACTCGCGAAACGTCTTCGAACGAGGCTGCGAGCGTAGTGATGCGCTTGACCAACTCATCAGGACGCAACGGGGCTTGAGTCTTGAGTGACCGAATCGCACTCATCAATACCCCATCATCAGTAACAGGTGCCGCCTTGATGGAAGTGGCGCCTATGTCGACGCAGAGCGTGATCGCCATCCGTCCAACCTAGCGAGTCGCTTTCGCTTAGGAATCCTTGGCTTCATAAGCGCCAGACGAACGGGTTGCAGGGCACCACTAATGACAATGCCTCGGTGGCTGCGAAGGGTGCGGATATCGAAGGAATACTCCTGGTCAGATGCGGACATCACGCCAAGGGCTTGGTTCACCATGGTGCCAACAAGGGGATCACTACTGCCCGACAACAAGACTCGCGTCCGATGATTATTCACAATTGAATCGGCTCGGCCGGGCCAGCGAGCATGAATCTGGGTCAAGTCTTGAAAGACGCTGAGCAAGACGATGCCATGGCTCGCACACGTAGCCGCAATAACGTCAAGTTCACGTAAGGGCGCAATGGCAGCAGCTTCATCGAGCACCACGAGGAGAGGCTTACTCAGCCGCCCTCCTTCTCGCTGAGCCTGTTCGTAGGCTCGGCGAATGATCTCTTCGATGGCGAGCACAAACATCGCTCGATAACGACGCTGCTCAAAGGCGGGCGCACAGAAATACATGCTGTGGAAAGAATCAAGGAAGTGCTCGACATCAATGCTTGGGTGTGAGGTGATTAATGAAAAGGGCTCAAGCACGGCTTCCATGGTGGCTGCTATCGAGGCTGCTTGACGCTCGTCTCTTCGCGCACAGGCCTGCGCAATTTCTATGGCCGCATTGTCTTGACTCGCGCCAATGAGGGCAAGCCATGGAGCGCTTTCTCCATGATTCACCCAGCTGATTACTTCATGAAGAGAACCAGTACTCAGTGATGCAGCGAAACACAGCACGCTAAGCGTTTTCGCCGCCATCTGATTCCAAAATTGGCTCTCTGAACTCTGGGGACCTTCCATATTCGCGTCACACAAGCTGAAGGCAACCCGCTTGGCTGAAGCAAAGTCACCAATGAGCGCCACCGGATCAACACATCGCGAGAATGAGCCATGAGATCGAGTCGGGTCCACTACACCGACCTCGCCACGCTCTCCACGCAGTGCTGCCGTTGCCACAACAAGATCGTCTTTGACGCTGGCAACCAGTATCGGACCATCCCAAGCTGCAATCGTGGGTATGACGAGCGATGAGGTCTTGCCTGATTGGGTGGGCCCAACGATGAGCACCGAGTGGTCCTGGGGAGCGAGCAGTCTGCTCGGCAATGTCATCCACGTAGTTGACGCTCGATGACCAAGCACCACGCGATGCCCTTGGCTTCGTCTGGTGCACTTCAGGTCTCGGTGACCTGCGACCGTCCCGGTGCTTGGTTTGTTGCGTTGAAGGACCACCAAGAAGAGAAGTAATCCTGCGCCGGCAACACCGAGGATCATCATGAGCGCAGCATGTGGTCAGTATCGATGAGATCCCACTCAGTACTGCCGACCCGGTGGTGAACGACGTGTGCTGAAGCACCCACGTGCCACAGGGCAGTGCCTTTGGGCAATCGAGGTACTAATTCACGTTGAATTTCAGACAACGAGAGTGCTCGATCAAGTTCATCCAATGCAGAGGCAGGTTGTGCAAAGACGGTGCGGACTTCTGTCTCGAGGAGCAAAGAACGCGCCAGCGCTCGCTGTTCGGAGCCATCATCGCCTACGGCAGTGAGATCTGAGATGCGATGGAGCACCGCCACTGTCGAGATACCCCAGGCACGACTGAGTTTGAGGGCATGCTGCAGCCATCGTGCTGCCTCGAGATCCCTCAAGAGTGCCCATGCTTCGTCAATGACCAGAATCGCTTGGTAGCCCCGACGATGGCGTTGCGCCAGGATTTGCTGCATCCAGGCCATTACACAGACCATCACCACACCCAGGCCATCGCCGCCATAGAGCGCTGAGAGATCCACCACAACGAGATCAGCATCGTCAACACGAAAGCCATCGTCGCCATCGACCATTCCTCGGAGATCACCATCCACGAGGCGACGTAACTCAATGGCAAGGTCACGGCTCTGCGCCAAGACATCACCATCGGCAATCCCGAGGGCATTGAACACCATGCCCTCGGGTCGAAACAGTCGATCCACAACTCCGCTCACCGTTGGAGAACGCTGATCGTTCGATGAGGCATCAAGCGCTACCTCTATGGCGAGACGTTCCATGGGTCGCACCGGTCTCCCCAAGGTGCTTGCCGCAATGGTTTCGAGGAGCCGAACATGGCCGGCACGCTGCTGATCGTGATTAGCCCCCGGCACTGGGCTCAAGGGGTTGATCTGTTGGCCACCCCCTGGGCTGAGCTTGATGACGAGGCCACCGGCCACTTCGGCAAGGGCGGCGTATTCACCCTTGGGGTCCACGACAAAGGCACTTCGTCCGAGACCCAGGTGGCGCAAGACCATGGCTTTGACCAACGAGCTCTTGCCCCTTCCAATTTGCCCGACAATCAACTGGTTGGGACTGGTGATGCGGCCCTCGCGATAGAGCTCGAAGGGATCGAAGGTGAAGGGTCGGCCTATGAGATCCTCACCAAGGTAAATCCCACTCGCTGGTTGATCAGTCGCCCCCATGAGCGGTGTCAACGCTTGGAGATCGCCAATCGTGGCTTCATGGCGAGCAAGGGTGCGCACATGCCACCTCACTGGTTCATCCCAGGGTCCATGAACGCTGCTAAGCGTTGCGCATGCTCACCGTTTAACCGGCGAAGCCCAACTCCCTTGGCCTGAAGGGAGGCGACCATCTCAGTATTTCGTTCTTCGTCTTCCCTCATCATGATGATGACACTCAGTACCATGCCGGCTTCGCCCGAGGCGTAACGAGATTCTCGACGTTGTCGCTCATCTTCAAGGTGCTGGGCTTTCGTACTCGCGAGAAACCCTGCCCGGCGTCGCATCGTGGCATCAGCAATGCTGCTCGTTCTCCGCGATCGCACCCTGCGCAACGCGGTGGCTGCGTCCATGTGACGCATAGTGACCTGCAACGAGACACCACCGTGGCGCACGAAGAGATCAGCAAATAGTTCTGGGCCTATGCCTGATCTCGGGAATTGTTCTACCCAGTAGGCCACGCAGGCGGTGTCGCCAGATCTCGCCGAGCCCCAACTAGGGGCCACGCTTAGCGCCACATCACCGCCTCTCACCGAGGCTCCCGTGAGGCTAGACAGCCACGCTCCAGAATCCGCAGCGTCAAGATTGTGAAGCGTTATTCCCGTGCCATTGAGTTCTGCCTCCAAGGTCTTTACCGCCGCGTCAAGTCCTTCTCCACCCAGGGGTGGCGCCGAGAGGGCCATGACGATGTGTTGGGCCATCGTCTCGACGTGCCCTTCGTGCAAGGTTTCGCGGTAACCATCGAGGAGCGAGTGCGCCGATCCCTGACGATGACATCGCACCCATCGAGCTGAGTTCGCCCGAGGATCGCGAACCTGCGTGGAGATGGTCCACGAGATGTCGCTCAGAGACGAATGAGTGGACAAGGTGGCGGCAATGGCATAGGCAAAGGCCTGCGTGCGCTGAGAGCGTTCTTCATAGCTCTGAAGCGCCAACGGCTCCACTTCGAGACCGATGTATTTAGTGACGGCTGAGGTTGCCCACACTAGGCCTGCATCATCGACCCGCACCACCAATGCTCGTTTCGCCGTAAGACGAACGTGCCCATGCCACGCAATAACGCTCAGCCATTCATCACAGTGTCGGCCGTTCCACGGTATCCAAGCAGCCATGAGTCCCATTGCAATGACGAGTACGGCGCCAATCGCCCCCAAGGCTCCATGCAGCAAGAGCGACAGGCCCACCGCAATCACGCAAGCAAGGGCCATCACCATGATTTGCCCATAGCGCAGGCCCATCAGGTGACGCAACGGCTCGGGGGGACCAATGATGCTCATGTGATCAGTCGTCATCTCGAAGCACCCTTCGTGGCTGAATTACCGGACCCATGGCGTCGCGTCCAATTTCAAGACCAGGACCACGAGCTGGCCGCGGCGGATTCATTTTCGCTCGCATGACGGCACTGCCGGCCATAGGGTCGCTGGTCAGGTGCACCCCCACTCGAGGAGGTGGGCCTGTGGTGGCCATCGCGAGGGGTGGCACCATGGGCGTTGTAAGGCGATTCATCGCAAAGTTCACTGCGTTTCGGGCACTGCCGTGATGGACGACCTGTTGAGCGTGTTGGCGAAGGCCTTGGAGGTGAGCGGTGGCACCAGCTTCGATCATTGGTATGAGCCGCAACAAGGCAAAGGGCGAAAAGGCGGCCAGGATCACCATCGCGAGGCCAACCAAGATAGATGCCACTCCCCCGGCGCTCCCTTGGCTCAGGGCCCCGACTCCCAAACTCAACACCACTACGATGACGAGCTTGGAGGCGATCAGCGCCACCAAGGTTTCGCTCAATCGCCGAGCCCATGCTGAAATCCCCGGCCACACGAGGGTAAGCAAGGCAAGTGGCCAAAATGCCACTACGACGTAAATGGCGCTGGCGCGAATGATGAGCTCGACCCACAATGCCAGTGAGCTCAGCACCACGATGAGGCCAAGCAGGGCCGTTATGAAACTTGGAATGGTGCTCGCCGTTTCGGTGAGTTTGACTACGGCCGAACTCAAATGCTCCATGACTTGTTGAATCTGAGCACCACTGCCAGCACTCATCCCCGATGACAATTGGTCACTAACCGACAAGCCGAGGGATGCCAATTCCACGGCCACACTGGCCAACACGATCGACGCCGGAAGATTGACAAGCACCATACGAAACAACAGGGCGGCTTCTTGACGAAGTAATGCTTGCACTACGGCAACCACGAGGAAGATCGTGGCCACGATGGGTAAGAAGCCATCAATGATGTGGCTGCGGGCGACAAACCAAGGCGCGAAGAGATTCACCTGGGTAGTGGTGGCCAAGACCTTGCCGATTTGAGTCAGCATCCAACTTGCTCCCCCGGCCATCCACGAACTCGCCCCCGAGAAGAAGGCATTGGCAATGTCTTTCGCCAGTGAAGAGCCAATGGACAAGCTGTGGGGAGACGAGGTCGCGACCACTTAATGCAACCCACGTCCTGCGTCGAAGAAGAAGTTGATCAAGACTGGTGCACCACCAATCACGATGGCAGCGCCCAGCGAAATCAACACGGCCCGCCGGCCCGCCATGGATTGGTGAACGTTTTGAGAATGCGCCCCGAGCGCCCACAGTGCCGCCCCCACCACTAAGGCGATCAAGGAGAGCACGAGGCCCCAACCAGCCAAACCGTTGGCCATGGTCTGCAGCGTCCCGCTGCCCGGAAGATCACTCGGCGTGGGATTCAGAGAAACGTTGGCAACAACGAGCAATGAGGACATTGACATGGGGCTCCTTTGGACGTGATGCCCACATCGGTCGCCTTGTCGCCTTACTTGGTGCGGCTCACCTCAATACGTTCAGCATTCACCACTCATGATTTTGAAGAACCTGCCCTCATTAGAGCACCTGCCTCGCTAGCATTGGAATCTCAGCCCGGCTCGGCGATCGCGCTTGTTTACCGTCGGCTCCAAGGAGACAGAGCATGACTGCGAAGACGGTGACGAGGTAGTGACGATGCTGGCGCTCTCGGTGTTCACGCTCGGCGTGGGTTACCTCGCCGCTGGCCTCACGGTGTCTCGAACCATTCCCCAAGTGTGGCGCGTCATTCGGGTCTCCGATGAAGGGGTATCAACCGCCACGTGGCTCATTACCTTCTTTGGCAACTTGGTCTGGTTTGCCTTTGGTGTCTTCAACCATGTTCCCGCTGAGACCTACGCCAACTTGCCCTGCTTTCTCCTTGCTGGCGCCACCTTTTTGGTAGTTCACGCTCGACGAAACACCTTGGGTCGGGGCATCGTGTTGTCACTGCTCGCCGTTGGAGCTACCACTGTGGCCGTGATCATCTCCAAACTCGCCGGTCACATGGCGATTCTGTCCGTCGTGGCAGTGTCCTGTGCTTTTGTCATGTTCTTGCCCCAGGCCTTTGATGCGGTTACGAGCAAGGATCTGACGGGCATTTCCATAACGGCCTGGTCGCTCGGAATGGCGACAGCCACGATGTGGGGAGTGTTTGGCGTGCTTGCCCACCAGCCACCGATTTATGCACCGGTCATCGTGCAACTGCCGGCCTGCACCACTGTCGTGGTGCGCACCGTGATGAACCGCAAGAAGGTTTCCGCTCCCACTACTGCCCTATAGGGGCTACGCGGCGACCTCCAGTCCGTAGCCCTAACCGAGGTTTATGTAACTCGGTACTTGGCTCGCGAGTTGCGGATTGATCGCAATGGCGTGACGAATGCGAGCAATACCTGCTGCCTTATCCCCATGGCTGTACAGCAGAATCCCAGAGTTATACAGGGCTGCTTGATTAGAAGGTTGCAAGGCCAGCACCTTGTCGTAATCGCGAAGTGCTGCCGAGTAATTCACTGATGTCTCGGCCACGGCGAGGTTGTACCAAGCATTGATCATGGTTGGTGCATTGGCCACGGCTTTCGAATAATCGGCAATGGCTTGGCTCGTGTTGCCGGCTTGGCTGCGAGCTTCTGCTCGATTGAAATAGGCCGCCGCTTTTTGCGACACCGTCGCACCCGGGCTCGTGATGACTTCACTGAGATACTGCTCGGCTTGGCCTGTCTGGCCCGCTTGCACGGCCGCGATTCCTTTCTCAAGATTCGAATTCACCGCTCCAGCACTAGAGGTGGTGTCACATGCGCTCACCAAGGCCCCAAGGCCACACACCGCCACCCCAGCAACAGCTATGCGAATGGCCTTGGTTCCTAGCGACGGTGCGATCATGAAATGCGTTCTTTCTCGTAATTCAATGTCACAGGTTAGCGATCAATGATTCCAGCGTCAGGGCAGGTCAAGCGCTCGGCCCATCAACAACAAAACCCCCTCTCTGGCGAGTTCGCCAGAGAGGGGGTTTTGACGCGTTCGCTTAGGCCGTCTGTTTCACCGTGAAGGTGGTCGACGTGCTGCTCGGGCGAGTGATCTGCACCAAGTGACCCGTACCCACCGCGGTGCAGGACGTTGCCGAAGAGCAACGGACACCATTCAGGGAATAGGCAAGCTTGGTGGGAACCACGGTCCAGGTGGCACCCGGAATAGCAGTACCAGTTGAGGTTGAGTATTCAACTTCACCGCTCGCACCGACGATGATGCACAGGTTTGCCGTCGGGCAAGCCACACCGTGAAGGTCATGCGAGGTGTTGCCGGCATTGGAAACGACCTGCCAGTTGGCAGCAGCCGTTGGCACACCAGCAGCCGAACCCTTGTTGTCGGCCAAGATGAGACCGTTGCTACCAAAGGCCAAGCAATAGGTAGTGCCAGGGCAACGTACCGCGTAGATGTTCGCAGTGCTCGCAAGTACTGAAGAGCTCACACCAATGGAACTCGCGGTAACACCCGTTGAGGCGATGGCAATCTTGCCCAAGGTGCCACTGTCGCCACCAAAGACACAGCCGGTCGCCGAGTAGCACCACACACCGCGAATTGCTGACGTGACGCCAGAAACGGAGACCACGCTTGGGGTAATCACATTGTTCGTGTTGGCCGTCAAGCTCAAGACCGTTCCGCTGTCACCCACGACAATGCAGCCCGTAGCCGAGTAGCACTTCACACCAAAGAGATTGGCGGTAACGCCTTGTGGGGCGGCGACTGGTACCCACGTCTGTCCACCGTTGGCATAGGCCGCAAGGCTTGCGCCCTTGGTGAAGCCGGTCGGGACCGTTGTGTTCTTGAAGGTGAACTGCGTGGACGTTGCTGAAACCACCACGTAGGGCGTGCCGATGCTCGAAGGCAGCCACACGTCTTGGCCTGGGATCAGGCTGTTAGTGGCCTTCACGGTAACGACACCACTCGCAACACTCGGTGCGGTGGTTGAGCTAATGGTGACGGGTGTGGTCTTAAAGACCCACTCCAACAAGGTCCCGTTGTCACCCACTGCTACACAGAAGTTCAAGCCTGCGCAGTCAATAGCGTTGAGGTTGCTCAAGCTCGGGCTCGAGTCAGCTGTTGCTGCCCACGTAGTACCACCGTTCACTGAACGGGTAATGGCACCGTTGCCTCCTACTGCGATTTGCAGGTTGTTAGTAACGGGCACCAGCGAAGCAAAGTTCAACGAGGGGGTAAGCCCTGTTGCGCTCGCTGATGCCGAGGCGCCAAAGCTGTTGTTGGCTACCACCGAGACCGTGTAGGCCGTAGTCGTAGCCAGGCCCGAAATAGTGCACATCGTTGCGGTGGTCGTGGTGCAGGTCTGCGTGGCCGAAACACCAGCGGGGTCGCTTGCCGTCACGGTGTAGCCCGTGAGACTCGTCACACCACCGATGTTGCTTGGCGCAGTCCAACTTGCGGTGATGTTGCCGTTAAGGGCAACCACCGAAAGGTTGGTCGGAGCATTAGCAACACCCTCAATCATCAGCGATGAAGTGGCGCTTGAGTTAGAGCCTTGGCCCAACTTCACACCAGCGGGGATGGTGGTCCCTGCCTTTGGCGTGTTGGTGGCTGCCAACGAGAAGCTGTACTGAACACCAGGTGCACCCGTGCAGGTCAGCGTAAAGGTGTGACCAGCAGCCGGGATTGTGGTTGGCATACCCGTGCAGGTTGCACCAGCAGGACTCGATACCGGGGTCGAGAAGCCCGTGACAGGCCAACTCTTGCCACCAGCGGTAACTGCCGCGGGAACGGTAACCGTCAGAATCACGGCTGACTTCGCCGAGTTCTGAGCAGCGGTCACGACAGGAGCCAGAGGTGCTGATGCCGGAGGAGCAACCGGGCTGAATGCCGTTGAAGCAACTGAGAGCGCGCCAGTTCCTGCCTGGTTAATGGCAGCAACTTCCACGACGTAGCTCACGGGCATAATCGTCGTTGAGTCAGTCAAGCCGGTAATCGTGCAGCCGGAAGCGGTCGTGGCGGTGCACGAACTAATCACCGTTGAGCCGATGGTTGAACCGGTCTTAAGGTAAGCATTGGCGACATAGCCCGTGATGGCTATGCCCGTTCCACCGGTTGTGGTGGGAGCCGTCCAGGTGATTGCTGCCGAGGTGTCACCGGCAACTGCCTTCACGGCCGTCGGGGCGCCAGGCAAACTCGCCGGGGTTGCGACCACAGCGTTCGATGCCACTGAGGTTTGCACACCATTGCCCGTTCCGTTTTGAGCGGTGACGCTGAAGGTGTACTGCGTGCCATTGACCAAGCCAGAGCAGTCTGAGGTGATCGATGATTGGCCAACCACTGGCGTGGTGCAAGAACCATCAGCAGGCGAAACGGTGACGGTGAATCCAGAGATGCCGGTTCCACCCGTCGAAGCAGGAGGGGCCCACGAAAGGTGAACGAGGGACCCTGCAGAGTCAGGTGTGGCGGTCAACGATTGTGGAGCAGATGGCGCACCAGCAGGTGTCTGCGTGGAAGCAGGCGATGCGCTGCCGGCAATGCCTTGTGAGTTCGTTGCGCTTACCGTCACGTCGTAAGCCAGACCATTGGTCAAGCCGGTGATGGCACAGCCGACGGTTGGGTCGGTGTAGGAACACGTACCTTGAACAGTGTTCGAGCTATCGCCGTCCAACACGGCACTCGCCGTGTAGGTGAGGCTCTGCGACAAGTTGTTAGCCAAACCTGAACCAGTCGCCGAAGCACCCTTGACGATCACACCACCATTACCAGGGGTGACGGTGGGGGCCGTAGGCGTTCCCGGAGCACCGTAGGGAGTGATACCGAGTGACAAGGTGTCAGCGGCTGAGTTGCCCGCCGAGTTCGAAGCTACGACTGAGAAGGTGTAGGTCACGTTTGAGCTCAAGCCCGTGCACGTGGCCGTCGTTGTGCCCGTTCCATCCCAGGTACAGGTACCAACTTGGCTGCCCGTTGCAGGAATTGCGGTAACGGTGTACGCCGTTGCCGTTGTCCCAGCTTCTGACCACGACAAGGTCGCACCATCAAACGCGGCTGTCGCCGCAATGGCGGTCGGCGTCGGCGGGGGTGTAACCACCGCCACCGTTCCCGTCATGGTCGTGGAAGGAATCGTGCTCGCGTGCGTAGCCGTGTAGGCATTGGTTGCAATGACCTTGATGGTGTAGGTGCCAGAAGCCAGGCCAGTAATGACACAGGTCGTGGCTGGTGCCGTAGCCGTGCATGTCCCTGATGCGGTGGTTGCCGTTGCACTTGCATAGGCGGATGCGGTGTACGCCGTTGCAGAAGCCTTGGTCTGGTCAGTCGACGGCGTCCACGAGACGGTTACTCCTGCCTGTCCATTTGTTGCAGTGATTCCGGTAACCGCGCCAGGAGGCGTGTTCGGGTTGGAGGCGTAGACCGTGGCACTCGCACTCGCCACGGAGTTCAGGTTCAAGGTCTCTGGCGCGAAGGTCGGCAACGTGATGCCATTGCTCGGACCAGGTGCTTCAGCGACGGCCAAACTTGCGTGCGCCGTGATCGTGATCGTGTAGTAGATCGAGGAGGATAGACCTGAAATGTTGCAGGTGTTGTTGCCCGTCGTTTGAAGATTGGCACCCGACACGGTGCACGTTCCACCGGGAATACTCACCGAAGGGTTAAACGCGAAGCTGGGATAACTAACGCCGCCGCTGGTGACGCGAGTGGTGTAAATCAACGTGCCGTCGGACTTTGCCGCGACATTTTGGATGGTTCCCGCGATGCCATATCCCGAGGGTCCACCTACACCAGCGACGATGGTCGGCGTGCTGCCATTGGCCATCGATTGGGTTGCGAGGAACGATCCAGAACTTCCAAACTCGGCAATTGCCACCGAGTTGTTGGCCAAGGGAGCAATACCGGTGATCTGGCCAGCGACGGGAATAGAGTAATCAGGCGTCAAAGCAGTGGTTGTGAAAGCCGCAAGTGATGCCGCGGTGAATTCCATAAGGTTGGCACTGCTGTACGAGTTGGATTGTTGGTTCACAAGCCCATCGCTGAAATAGAGGTTCCCCGCACCGTCCATCACGAGTTGGCCCGCGACGGGCGAGGTCGTCCCGCCCATGGGAGCCACGGGTCCAGAGAAAACAACAGGAGCTGTGGCGTTAGCGGTACCGCCCGACATCTGATACACCTTGTATGCCAAGCCACTCATGCCGAACGATTCCGTCTCTACATAGACCTTGGAGCCATCGGCACTACCAGCCACCCCAGACACTGGTCCCAAAAATGGACTGTTAGACGGGTTCGTTCCCGAGTAGGTCGAGTTGCCAACTTGCACCACCGTACCGGTCGAACCAGATGACGGCGGGGTCAAGGTCCATTCGGAAATTGCTTGGGTGGGCATTGAATTCACCAAGAACGAGTCGTAGGTGTAAATCGTGGTCACCCCACTGCCATTGGTCTGGGGCGTCCCCATAGTGAAGGGTCCCGTCTGTAGGCCGCTGAGCGGATACGTGATCGTGGTGCCTGTTGGTGAGCACTCCACAATGTTGTACGTCGTCGTCGGGACATTGTTGACGGTCGCGGTGGTCATGTTGTAGCCGAAGCGATTGCCCATCGTGTCGTATTTAATCTGAGACAGCGGCGCTGAACCTTGCGCCGGGGCACAGTTCGTAGCTCCAGGTCCACCGACTTGGGTCACCGGTGATGCGTTCACCGTGTAGCTCGTGACGGGGGCACCATTGGCGGTAGCCGCTGGCCACGTAATGGTGAGACCACCCGTTGACGCTGGTGCTTGGGTGGTCACAATGCTTGATGAAGGAATGACTGAAGGCGCCGCGGCATCTGCCTGGGTGAACCCAGCAGAAGCTGCCGATGTGCCAGCTGCATTCGTGGCGGTGGCGGTGAATACGTAGGTTTCACCCGGGACCAATGGGGCAGCCGGTAGGGTCGCCGTGGATGACATCTGCGTGTTCATGTTGTACACGGGCACCTGCGATGAGACAGGCGAAAAATTACACATTGGGGTCGAACCACTAAAGCCATTGTCGCCGGGCGCCGTCGAGAAAGGCATATTCGTGATCGATGTCGTGGTTGAGACCGTGTCGCTGGGGTTGGCCGTGTCGGTCGCAGTACAGGTAATCGATGTGACGTAGTCACCACCCGGTTGCGTCGGATACGCCACGTACACGCTTCCCGAGACGCCGCCAGGTAGAACGCCCAAAATGACTGGAGCGTTAGGAGCGGCAGCCGGGGCAATGACATCGCCACCAACATCCACGAGAGATGAAGAGGTGTACCCGACGGCGGTACTCAAGGTCACCTTGACTGCATAGCCTCCTGGCCATGTGGTGCTCGTCGGGTCGTAGTGCGTCAAGGTCTGAGGCGTGAGGCCCATCATGGTGCAACTCTGCGTACCCGTGTTGGTGGAAGGAGTTACCGATACGTAGCAGTAGGCAACCTGGCTACTTGAGAGGGAGTTCGCCTGCTCCAATGCCACGTCGTAGGTGCCGTGCGTCTCGCTTCCAAGGTCAGAAGTACTGAAACTCACGGTCATCGAGGCAGGGCCGGGAGTGGCAACGACATTGGTCGGCGCACTGGGCAACACACCAGGCTCTCCGTAAGACGCATAGGTGTTGTTCAAACCGGTGATGGTGGCACCGTTCGAGCTAAAAATGCTCCAGATTTGGTATCGAGTGTTTTCGGTCAGACCCGTGATCTGACAATTTTCAAAGCCCGTTCCGCCATAGCCATTGACATCCCAGGTGCCAGCAGGGCTCACGGTCGCCGGGGTCGTACCCGTCGAAGAGGTCACTAGCGACGTTGGGGTGCACGATCCTGTCGCCGTGCTGATATCTGGCATGGCTTGGCTGGGTCCGTTCGAAGCTGGAAATGCGTAGAACGTCACCGACGGTGAGGTGAGCGTTCCCCACCCGCTGCCGTTTACCTGACCAGAAACGTCGAGGGTGGTCGTGGAGCTTGGGTCGGCTGTCACCTGCACGTTTTCGTAGGCATTAGTTGCAGTCACCGTCGATCCACCTGCATAAGCCGCAGGAACCGCGACCACGAAGGTAGCCATGGCGATCAGGGTTGCCATGACAACGCCGAAGAATCGAGAGATTCGCGTGGCGAAGCGCTTGGATGTGGTTACTGACGAGTTACTAGCTGTGTGCACGGGTACTTACTCCTTGAGGCGTGGACTCACCGGGGCACAACGATAGTGTTGTTTGAGGGCCAAATGTAAGCAAAATCCTTGCTTTTTCTAAAGTTTTGCTTCTTTGTACGAAAAGTTCACCATTTGGCCCCAAAAGAGACGAATTCACTCGATCTGAGGTCGACCGGACTCGCAAATCAGACCCTAACGATGCCCAGAGCATCTCTGGCGAGCAAGGCAACGAGGATCGCAGAGGCAGCCTCGCACCTTATATATAGGCACAGCTCCTAGAAGACCTTGCCCCATCGACCCCTTGGTCTCGACCCTCTCTACTAACGACTGAGTGACGAGGGGGTGAATCTTGCATGAAACAAGCCTCCCAAGGCATTTCTTCGGAGATTTTCGGGGATTTCCCCGGATAAAGTCGCTCCGTGACCGACACAGCTGTATTTCTTGACCCTCTTGAAACCCCCCAAGCCCCAGGGGCAGAACGGCTCGGCAAGTTCATCCTTGGTTTGGTAATTCTCTGGAACCTTTGGCAATTACGGGCTGAAGCGGCCGCGGTGGCCTATCTCAATGACTCAGCCATGCACGAGTCCATGGTGAGATTTGCCAATCAGTCGCTGCTGAACTTCCACTTCCCCATGACGCAGTGGTACCCCTGGCTCAACCTCGGTTCACCCCAATTTCTTCACTACCAAGGCCTTGGCGCCACCCTTGCCGGTGCGTTGGGCCTGATCTTCCAGCCCAACTTCGTCTTTCGCTGGTCGCTCTATCTCTTATTGGTGCTGTGGCCCATTGTGGTTTATAAGTCGGCCCGCATCATGGGCCTATCGCGAAACGCCCAAATCGCCGCCACGCTGATTTCGCCGTGGCTCATCTCGGTTCCTCTCGTGGGTTATGAACAAAAGGCCTATATCTGGATTGGCTATGGCGTCTGGGCACAACTCTGTGCTTCTTGGACGCTGCCCTTTGCTTGGGCGTATACCTGGCGTGCCATTGGGGATCGACGCTATGCCTTCCGAGCCGTGCTGTTCATTGCCCTCACCGTGGCCTTACACTTTGAAACGGGATACATGGCCATCTCCGCCATTGTGTTCCTCCCCTTTGTGGTGCCGAGCCAATTGGCCAAGCGAATCAAGAACATGCTGGTCGTGCTCATCGGCGCGCTCGTCGCCTCCTCGTGGGTGACGGTTCCTCTGTTGTTGAACCGCCAATGGGCGGCAATCAACACGGCCATTGCCCCGACGGGGCTGGTGCGCGGATACGGTGCTCGCGCAAATCTCGAGTGGCTTTTTAAAGGTCAACTCTTTGACGATCACCGAACCATCTTTGGCGTCCCCTTCCCCATCATCACGATCTTTGTCTTTGTCGGGATTGTCGCTGCCATCGTCAACTGGAAGCGGGACTACCTGGCCAGAGCCTTGGTGTTGTTGTTCACCGCATACTTCTTGATTTCATGGGGCCCGACCACCTGGGGTCCCTTCATTGCCGTTATCCCTGGCCACCAAGACATCTACTTCCGTCGCTTCCAAATGAGCGTGTCGATGGCCGGAATTTTCCTCGCCGGCTATGGCATTGCGTGGGTGGCCTCACTCATCGCGCCTTGGCTGCTGAAGCTCAGTACACGCCATGAATCCCCCACCCGCATGAGCGCCCTGCTCTCGTGGATTTCGCTGCGTACAAGTTTGATCATTGCGGTGTTCTGCGTCATTATCGCTGCTCCCTTGATGTACAACTACGACCAGCTCAATGCCAACGACATTTCCAATCAGCGGCAGTATCAAAGCAACATGGCGCCCTTCATTGGACCCATTGTCGATTTCTTGCGGCAAGCAAACAACGGCCGGGTCTATGCGGGAACTCCCATCAACTGGGGCTTCAATTTCAGAGTCGGCTACGTCCCGGTCTTTGAGTACCTCACCAGTCAAGACATTGACCAAGTGGGCTTCACCTTGCGAACGGCATCGCTGATGGAACAACCCGAAGCCGAATTCAATGAGAACAACCCGGCCGACTATGCGATGTTTGGGGTGCGCTACCTCATCTTGCCAAGCGGCCATGACGGGACCATCTACAAAGCACCCATGGTGACTGCCAATCTCGTGATGACCGAAGGGCCCTACAACCTTTGGGAAATTCCTTCCAACACTTATTTCTCTGTCATCGTTCCCTCGGGATCCATTGACGAGAACAAGGGCACCTTGGCGGCGCAAGCACCATCGGTCATGAACCTGCCGTATTACTCGCACTACGTGGACCCCATCGTCAACTGGGGCGTCACCACTCTCAACGTGACGCTGCCTACCCAGGCCTTCAGCGCACCCGTTGGCAGAACGCTGACCTACAACTTTGATCTCCTCCACGGCCAGGCTTCGGGGACCTTCTCGCTTTCTCGTCCCGCCAACGTCGTGCTGTCAGCATCATTCGATCCAGGCTGGCAAGCCAGCGTCGATGGCCACAACGTCAAGACCCAGATGCTGGCCCCGGCACTCGTATCGGTGCCCGTGCCTGCTGGAGTTCACACGGTCAGTTTCCACTACCAAGGCTTCCAGTACTACCTCGAGCTCGGCGTCTTCAGCCTGCTCGGGCTTTGGTGGGCGAGACGCAAATCCCGGAACGCCTCTTCAGCCCTCGTCACGGTGCAACCCTGGGAACAACCAACCTCGATCCATGCCCATGGGCATGCCCATGGAGGAATCGCTCACGAACATGGCGAAGATGAAGCGTCGACCACTCCGGCTGCATTACCTGTCCAAGATGACGACACCGAAGCGCTCATCGAGAGCGATGCACCACACGACGATCCATCAGCGACCGACCTCGACTAGTCAAGACCTCAGCGCTGCGCTAGGCGTCGATAAAACCAACGCCATCGCGAGTCTTAGATAAAGAGCTCCCCAGCCATGCGCGGTCCATCCTTGATCGCGATCATGTTGGCGTTGACGTAGCTAATGAGGTGCTCTTCGTGCCAGGCGTCGGGGTAGAAGGTCACCATGCGTGATAACTGGAACCGGCACTGAATCTGTGGAACGAAACTTGCGTACTGCTTGTTGGTGAAATACCAGAATGAGTTTTCGTTGTAGTACGCAACGTGCGTGGGATCTTGGAATGCGCCTCGGCCATCCGTCGACGGCGTCAAGGTCAACAGCATGCCTCCATGAGCCAAGAGTCGATAGAGCTCATTAAACAGCGCGATCTTGTCGGGAATGTGCTCAAGAAAGTCAACCGCACGAATAACCCCAACGCTGCCGTCTGGCAAGTCAATGCCCTTAGTGACGTCAGCGACAATGTCCACACTGTCGCCTTCGTACATGTCAACACCGAGGTAACCCTCAGGCTTGCGGTGGGCCGCGCCAAGATCAAGACAGTGCAGGCCTTGGCGCTTGGCCCAGGCAAGAGCGAGCGACTCGATGTAGCGGTCATAGAGCGCAATAGTCTCGACTTGAATGCGGGGATTGATCTCGGGATCTGCCTGGGTGTTTCGCTGATGCACCCGCTGGAGGTACAGGCACTCATCAATCATGTGGAATTCAGCGGCGGCGTACATCTTGCACATGATGTCTTGATCATCGAGCACATCAAGGCCAGGGTCATAGCCCCCTACCGCTTCATAGACCGAGCGTCGAAAGGCCCGGACGTGATTGGGAGCGAACCAGATGTAGCCAACATTGGAGGGGTAGGCGGGAAAGTTGTCGCATTGCAACAACGCTTGCCCATTCACCTCAATGTCTCGATATTGCCATCCCATGGCTTCGTTGAAGCGGGTGTCGCAGCGTGAACCGTCTTCATTGATCTGTGCGTACTGGCTGTAGACGAACCCCACCTCGGGTCGCTCATCAAACACGGCAGCAATCTGGCCTAAGGCATCGCCAACGAGCACGTCATCGTGGTCGAACTCTACGAGGATCTCGCCCTCACACAAACTGCAGGCCAAACCTTTCAGCGCCCCGATACCGACAATTCCCTCAGGGCTGCGAATCACCCGAACGCGATCGTCGTCAACCGGTGGGCTCCATTGCGCGCCATTGTTGAGCAACACCACCCACTCCCAGTCCCTAAACGCCTGCGCCACAAGGGACTCGAAGCACTCGTTCAAATACTTCGGGTTGTGAGTCGGCGTGAACACCGAGAGTTTTGGCATGGCCGAATCAGAAGTAAGTCGAATGCGCGGTAATTAACCGAGCTTGACGTTGGCAGGCACTCGAGCAGCCAACGCCGGGTTTTGGCTGATTGCTTGCTTGATTCGAGCAGCACCTTGGGCCGTGTTGCCTTCTGCGTACATGATGAGCCCTGAGTTAAACAAGGTGTTGGTGTCACCAGGCTTGATGGCAAGAATCTTGTTGTAGTACACCAGGGCTTGCTTAGAGTTGATCTTCGATTCGGCGACGGCCAAGTTAAACCATGCGGCAGGGAACTTCGGGTCGTACTTCACCGCATTGAGGTAGTCAATGAGGGTGGTGCGAAGCGGGCCGATGTTCTGGTGAATGACGCCAAGGTTGTAGAACGCCAGTGCCTTTTCAGCCTTCGTACTAGCGGAGTTGTTGATGACATCACCAAAGAGGTGCTCAGCTTGGGTGTAGTTCCCCGCGCGCGACTGCGCTATGCCCTGAGAAAGTTGCGTCTTAGGGCTCGATGATGAAGAAGATCCACCTGAGGAACAACTCGCCAAGGTGACCGCGAGACCCAAGGTGGCTACGCCGGTGAGAACCGTGCGACGAATTCCAAATCGACTAGTACGAGAAAACATGCTCATGGGAGTCCTTTCCGTAACTCGAACCTTGACAGTAGTAAGCAAATTCAGAGAATTTTCTTCAGAATCACCGGTTTCACAGTGATTTCACTCAGATTTGATTACTGGTTCATGAATGGCTTGCTGACGTGTACGGCGTAGCCGTCCACTCGATGGAAAGCGCTGCTCCACTTGGGTCCAAGACATGCATCGTGAAGCCATTCGCATCCTTGGCCGAGATATATGGAGCGGCCGCCAAGGGGCCTTCTGGGGTGAAGCTCAAGGCGTAGTTGCCGTCGGTGATGCTCGAGGGCAGCGTCACCTGAATCGTGACCCAGTTCGAACCCGTGAAGCCCGACATGCCCGAAAGGCCCGTCGTGCCGGCGACTCCCATACTGGTATCAACAACGCCAGCCTCAACGCCACTGGAGGAACCTTGGGCACCGGTGGCGCCTCGTGCACCCTGGGCACCGGTGGCACCTCGTGCACCGTCGACACCATTGGTGCCGTTTTGACCGGCGGCACCTTGAGCACCTTGTGCACCCTGGAGACCTTGCACACCAGTGTTACCTTGAGCACCAATGGCGCCAGTGGCACCTTGTGCACCCTGGGCACCTTGCGCACCTTGAAGGCCCTGAGCACCGATGGAACCCGCAACACCTTGAGCGCCTCGAGCACCCGTGGCACCAGTGAAACCAGTCATACCTTGGAGACCCGTGTCACCGGTGGCGCCCTGGACTCCGGTGTTACCCGTCGAGCCCGTGGCACCTTGGGCACCTGAGGTACCGGTTGAACCAGTCGCGCCTGAAGCGCCTTGGGCGCCGGTGGAACCTGATGCTCCGGTCATACCGGTCATACCGGTTGAACCAGTGAGTCCTTGCTCACCCGTGGCACCCGTGGCACCTTGGGCGCCCGTTGAGCCAGTCGCTCCGGTTGCGCCTTGGGCGCCCGTCGCACCTGTTGAGCCGGTAGCACCCGAAGCTCCTTGTGCGCCAGTCGAACCAGTAGCGCCGGTTGCTCCAGTCGAACCCGTGGCACCAGTTGAGCCAGTCGCACCCGAAGCGCCTTGGGCGCCGGTCGAGCCAGTAGCGCCGGTTGCTCCTTGTGCGCCAGTGGCGCCTGTTGAACCGGTGGCACCCGAAGCTCCTTGAGCACCCGTGTTACCAGTTGCGCCCGTGGCGCCGGTTGAACCCGTGGCGCCCGTTGCACCGGTGGCGCCTGTTGAACCTTGCGCACCAGTTGAACCGGTCGCGCCCGTAGCACCCTGGGCGCCAGTGGCGCCTGTTGAACCGGTGGCACCCGAAGCTCCTTGAGCACCGGTGTTACCAGTCGCGCCCGTGGCTCCAGTCGAACCCGTGGCGCCCGTTGCTCCGGTTGAACCCGTGGCGCCCGTTGCGCCTTGGGCGCCGGTCGAGCCAGTAGCGCCGGTTGCACCCTGGGCGCCAGTGGCGCCTGTTGAACCGGTGGCACCCGAAGCTCCTTGAGCACCGGTGTTACCAGTTGCGCCCGTGGCGCCGGTTGAACCCGTGGCACCAGTTGAGCCGGTGGCGCCTGTTGAACCTTGCGCACCAGTTGAACCGGTCGCGCCGGTTGCTCCTTGTGCGCCAGTTGCACCTGTTGAACCAGTTGCGCCGGAAGCTCCTTGAGCACCCGTCGAGCCAGTCGCGCCCGTGGCTCCAGTCGAACCCGTGGCGCCCGTTGCACCGGTGGCGCCAGTTGAACCTTGCGCACCGGTTGAGCCAGTCGCGCCGGTTGCTCCTTGTGCGCCAGTTGCACCTGTTGAACCAGTTGCGCCGGAAGCTCCTTGAGCACCGGTGTTACCAGTCGCGCCCGTGGCGCCAGTCGAACCCGTGGCACCAGTTGAGCCGGTGGCACCAGTTGAACCTTGCGCACCGGTTGAACCAGTCGCGCCCGTTGCACCCTGGGCGCCAGTGGCACCCGTTGAGCCAGTGGCGCCCGAAGCACCTTGTGCGCCGGTGTTACCGGTAGCACCTGTCGCTCCGGTCGAACCCGTGGCGCCAGTCGAACCAGTAGCGCCGGTGGCGCCAGTTGAACCTTGCGCACCAGTGGCACCCGTCGCGCCCGTTGCACCCTGAGCGCCCGTGGCACCCGTTGAGCCAGTGGCACCCGAAGCTCCTTGAGCACCGGTGTTACCGGTAGCACCTGTCGCTCCGGTCGAACCCGTGGCGCCCGTTGCACCGGTTGCGCCGGTCGAACCTTGCACACCAGTGGCTCCGGTTGCACCTGTTGCACCCTGAGCGCCGGTGGCACCGGTTGAACCAGTTGCGCCCGAAGCACCTTGAGCACCGGTGTTACCAGTGGCACCAGTCGAACCTGTGGCACCGGTTGCGCCAGTGGCTCCGGTTGCACCGGTAGCGCCCTGAGCTCCGGTTGAGCCGGTAGCACCAGTGGCACCTTGAGCACCGGTGGCACCGGTAGAGCCGGTCGCACCTGAGGCGCCTTGGGCACCCGTGTTACCGGTAGCGCCAGTAGCTCCCGTTGAGCCGGTAGCACCAGTGGCGCCGCTTGCGCCAGTCGAACCTTGAGCTCCGGTTGAGCCGGTAGCACCAGTGGCACCTTGAGCACCAGTCGCACCGGTTGAACCGGTGGCACCCGAAGCTCCTTGAGCACCGGTGTTACCAGTAGCGCCCGTGGCGCCGGTCGAACCTGTGGCACCAGTCGAACCAGTGCCGCCCGTGGCGCCGGTTGAACCTTGAGCGCCGGTCGAGCCAGTCGCGCCCGTTGCACCCTGGGCGCCCGTTGCACCCGTTGAACCTGTGGCGCCCTGAGCTCCCGTGTTACCCGTAGCGCCTGTGGCACCAGTCGAACCCGTGGCGCCCGATGCGCCGGTGGCGCCTGTTGAGCCCGAAGCTCCTTGAGCACCGGTTGATCCAGTCGCGCCCGTGGCGCCTTGGGCGCCGGTTGCACCGGTTGAACCGGTGGCACCCGAAGCTCCTTGAGCACCGGTGTTACCCGTTGCACCCGTCATGCCGGTAGCGCCGGCACCAGTCGAACCTTGGGCGCCGGTTGCTCCCTGCACACCAGTGGCACCTTGACGGCCCGTCGCTCCAGTAGCACCTTGGGCACCAGTCATTCCCGTGGCGCCCTGCACGCCAGTCGAGCCCTGCACACCAGTGGAACCTTGAACACCCGCCGCACCTTGATTACCGGTGGCACCCTGAGCACCGGTAGTGCCTTGTGTTCCCGTTGAACCAGTTGCGCCCTTGGCTCCCGTATTTCCAACGCCAGTTGCACCGCGCATACCGGTTGCGCCTTGCACGCCAGTTCCACCGGTAGCACCTTGAGCTCCCGTGTTTCCGGCACCCGTTGAACCTTGAGCACCTTGGGCACCAGTTGAACCAGTCGCACCCTGGAGTCCTTGCATGCCGGTTGCGCCTTGCAGACCAGTTGATCCAGATGCACCTTGCACACCGGTGGCTCCCTGAGCACCCGTTGCACCGTTCAATCCAGCAAGACCGATGTCACCCTGTGCACCGGTGGCACCCGTGGAACCGGTGGAACCTTGAGCTCCGGTGTTGCCATTCGAACCCTGAGCACCAGTGGCGCCCGTGGCACCTTGGACACCGGTTCCACCTTGTGCGCCGACAGCGCCTTGAAGACCGGTGGCGCCTTGAGCGCCGGTCGCGCCTTGTGAACCGGTTGAACCTTGAGCACCTGAACTACCGGTCGATCCTTGGGCTCCCGTGTTTCCGTTCGCTCCCTGAAGACCAGTTGAACCCGTGGCCCCTTGGAGACCGGTGGAGCCTTGGGCACCAACGTCTCCTTGAGCGCCGGTGGCACCTTGGGCGCCATTTGAACCGGTGGCACCTTGGATACCGGTGTTGCCCTGGGCACCGGTTGCACCCTGAAGACCAGTGGAACCTTGAACACCGGTTGCGCCCGTGTTGCCTGCGCGACCCTGACTTCCTGTCGCGCCCTGAAGACCAGTGGCACCAATCGACCCTTGAGCTCCGGTGGCACCTTGCACGCCAGTGTTGCCCTGAGTACCGGTTGCACCCTGAAGACCAGTGGCACCTACACCAGTGGCACCTTGAACACCGGTTGCGCCTGCGCGACCCTGACTTCCTGTGGCACCCTGAAGACCAGTTGCACCTTGAACACCGGTTGCGCCAGTCGCACCTTGAACACCAGTGCCACCTTGAGCACCGGTTGCACCCTGAAGACCAGTGGAACCTTGAACACCGGTTGCGCCCGTGTTACCTGCGCGACCCTGACTTCCTGTCGCGCCCTGAAGACCAGTGGCACCAATCGACCCTTGAGCTCCGGTGGCACCTTGCACGCCAGTGTTGCCCTGGGCACCGGTCATACCAGTAGAACCCGTCGAACCTTGAGCGCCGGTCGAACCCGTCGCCCCGTTTGCGCCTTGGGCACCAGTTGCTCCAGCTCCGGTTGCGCCCTGTGCTCCTTGGGTGCCGCTTGCACCTTGGGCGCCCGTGGCTCCCTGGGCACCGGTTGCACCTACACCAGTAGCACCTTGTGCTCCGGTCGCACCCTGAACACCCGTGGCTCCTTGAGCACCCGTGGCGCCGGCCGATCCTGTTGCTCCAACCGCACCAGTTGCACCGACTGCGCCGGTAGCGCCAGTGGCTCCTTGAGCACCCGTGGCGCCGGCCGATCCTGTTGCTCCAACCGCACCAGTTGCACCAACTGCGCCAGTCGCACCGACTGCGCCGGTAGCG
>CAIKAC010000001.1 GCA_903825305.1 uncultured Actinomycetes bacterium | reverse complement strand
GAGGTTCGTCCACCTGCGTCCACAACTTTGGAAACAAACGGGGCATCGGAGCCAGAAAATAACCTCTCGCACCCCCTTCCACCTGGGGTTTTAGTGGGCCGCCCGGGTCTCGATCCCGGCACCTTGGGATTAAAAGTCCCCTGCTCTTCCGGATGAGCTAGCGGCCCGAGAGGAGATTCTAGGTGCTGAACCGACAGGTTCCCAACTTGGTTCTGTGCGTCGCCTCTCTTGCACCACCGTTCAGGCGTGGTCGAGAACATTCGTTGGATTTACCAGGATCGAAAAGGCAGGGTCGAACGAGCTCTGCGAGGTCGCGAATCTTGCCTGGGTGGTTACTCAGGATCCGGGATCTAACGAGCTCGCAAGTGAGAACTACCGCTTAGGGAAGAAAACGGCAATGGGGGTCGATATCTTCAGCGCCTTGGGGTCGATTTCAGGATGACCGGTGCGTGGTCGAAGATCGCTTACAAGCGCGTTGTGGTTCTGTTTCTTGGGTGATGGCACAGGAAAATACATGGCGCCGCTGGTCGTAATCATGGTTGTTGCTTCGTTTCTGGAGGGGGCGTGTCACGTGCGCACTCGTCGCACGCCTCAACCGTACTGAGCCGACCATGTGCCATACCGGTTACCTTCGTGGCGATCGCCTGAACTCTTGATCAATTCTGAGCAACGGCAACTGACAGGGAGTGTCAGCGCAGCGAGTTTCGCATTCCCTGGAGTCGAAGCGCTCAGGTGACTGACGGCATCGCAATCCGCGATCGCACGTTGTGCCGTTCGAGGTCAGTGCGAAAAGTAGTTCGCGTTGGGTAGGCAACTCCCATAATCCTTCTTGGGACCCGGAGACCGCCGATATGGCTGAGAGGGACGAGTCCTCAATTGGGCAAGACCAAGAAAGCCGAAAAGGCGGTGCCGTCCATGTGATAATCGCCACTGACGGGCGTCACGGTGACTGATCCTGAAGCGACATCAATACTGGCAATGGCGCAAGTGCCGTCTGGCTCGATGCCACCAACGTAGACCGTCGACCCATCTTGGGTGCCTTGCAAAAACAACGGTTGGATTTGCACGGGCATCGCTATCGCGGTGTCAGTCTGTGCAGAGGTGTCGTAAATGGAAATTTCAAAATCTGATTGCGTGGGATCGCACTGGTAGAACGGCGGATCCGCAACACCGGGAGGGGGCCAAAAATCGGGAACATCGCGATAGCACGCCCCCTTAATTCCTGCGATGGCGATGTCATTCGCACCGAGTCGAGAAGTCAGGAGAGGCGTCTGAATGACAGAGGTGTTGGCTGCAGCAAAATTGGGACCGTACTCAAGCAGTGAACCAGACATCGCCGGCGACTGTGGCGGGTAGTACTCATAGGGCAAGGCGAACGTCATGCCGTTCATCGAAACAGCGTTAGAGAAAAATGCAGGGTCGGAGCCGCAATGTTGTGTTCCATCACAGACGAAAGCTTCATTGAGTAGAGCTCCGCTGTTGCCAATCCAGGCTTGCGCATCCACATTGCTCGCGCCTGGGGTGTAGTGATAAATGGTTGCGTTGGCAGAGTCATCAGCGAGCCCACCGAGCAGCACGCCGCCATCGGGGGCGAGCATGGCGGCCGTGTAGTACTGCTGAGAAATCTGATTGATGGATCCATCGCTGTTGATGATGTCGGTGAAATAACCCGTGGGGCTGCACGTTTGATCGCACAAGCCGCTAGCGAATACCTGTCCATTGGGCAGCACTTGCCACCATTGAACGTTCAATCCTTGGGGAATGAGGTGGCTCACCGTTCCGTCGGGCGCAATTCTTATGATGTCAGACAGATTCTGCCAAACCGGACCTTGGTAATAGCCATCGTCCACACTCGAGATAAAGGCGTCACCTGCTGAATCAAATTCCATGTTCTTCAAACAGCCGTAGCAACCCAAGTGGTAGGTCGGGAACAGGGTAGACAGACAGCTAATGGCACCGGTGGCTTGATCCACTTGAGCCAAGAAACAAGTAGCGGTCTGCTGGGGCTGGCTTGGTGATCCTGTGGTTCCGGTGGAACCAGACGCACCCGTCGCGCCTGTTGAGCCCGTCACCCCCGATACTCCCGTTACGCCGCTCGCGCCAGCGGCTCCCGTAATGCCGGTGGCGCCAGAGGTGCCTCCACTCACGAGCGTGGGTGTTGTTGGGACAACCGGCACCCCTTGATTGAACAAGAGCAGGAGACGTCCGTCTGGGGTGAGGTAGGGATGTTGCAGATTGTCAAGGATGGAAGCATCGCCCGATTGATAGAGCGAAACTTGAGACCCATCGCTGGTGATGGCGATGAGGGAGGTGCCAACCACCGACGTAGCGCTGTGGACGGTTCGCGAGAGTTGACCTACCCCGAGCACATGCGCACTGCTACTTGAGGTGGTTGCGACCGCAGCAATAGTTCGAGCGTGAATGTGGGTCAGGCTCTTGAGCGTTAGAGGCAGGATCGGTGCAGCACTCGTCAGGTTTGTCGTTGAATCCCCCGCGACCCACGTGGCACGTGAACGATCAACAAAACTCACGTTTCGCGAAAGCGGGCTGTCGCCGAAACGGTTATGGGAATAGGCGGCGATAGTCAGTCGCTTTGATGTAGGAACTTTGCGAAGGACGCATGATTGGCTCACGCCCTGGGTAGTGCAAGAAGCAACGTTCGTTATCACGCCAAGGCCGGTAAGGGCACTGCTGCCAACTGATCCTGACGTCATAGTTACTCGGATGTTTACGACACGCGTGTGGTTGAAACTAAAGGCGCTACTCGCCGCGATCCCTGAAATTCGAGGGCTTTCAGGGGACGGAATCGTTTCGTGGCCGGTGGAATTGGACCACGTGGCTTCACTGCGAGGAACAAAGGACAGCGGAGCACTTGGGGCTCCGTAACCCTTCTTGTTTGCGGCTCGCACGGAAATAGCAACGCGTTGGCCGACGGGAAGTGCGCTCAAGGTGCACTGCTTTTGTGAAGGGGTGTAGCTGCATGATTGAGATCCGGCCACAACCTTGATCTTGGTAATGGGTGCACCGCCAGTTGATCCCGGTTGGGCGCTGACGGAAAGGCTTGCTTCCAATACTTGGCCGGTGAATGTGGCATTGCCTGATCGAACAGCTGAGATGTGGGGAGCGCCGGGTACTCGAATAATCGACGCACTGCTCACTTGTGGAACAACAAGGCCAAGAGGGGCCGCCAAGAGCAATGAGAGGAGTAAGCGCTTCAACGGTTTCACGGGTTCTCCATTCTGGATGTTCCAGAACATCGCAGGTACTCGATGATACCTTCCGGCACCTTGCTATGACCTAGCGCGTTGTTAGCCATACCTCGAAGAATCCATATGCCGATAGCGATGAGCGACCGATCAATATCCACCATTGGTTCATGGGTGAAATCGTCTCTAAGGTTGAGGTCAGGGGGTGGCCACGATGCGAGACCGTGATGTGATTGATCTTCTGGTCATAGGCGGGGGCATGGCTGGCTGCAGTGCAGCGGCCTACGCCGCTTCGCACGGAGCGTCTGTTGCCCTAGTAGAGAAGGCAGCAAGTGTCGGTGGATCGGCGCAATATGCCGGTTTCATTTGGACCACACCCACCGCCGAGGCCATGGCTGAGGTGAATCCCGAAGCTGATCCTGCGCTTACACAGGTGCTCGTCGATGGCTATGAGAGAGCCCTTGCCTGGGTGCGCAGCTTGGACATTGCAGTTGGAGATCCCGTCGCAGTGCTTCGCTATGGCCGGGGTTGCCACGTAGACCTTCCTGGACTTCTTGAGCAATGCAAGAAGATTGTGGAGATGACACCCGGGTGCCAGGTGATCACGAACGCCACCGTGGAATCTTTGCTGACTAATTCAGGAACAGTGGCCGGTGCGGTAGTGAGTGATCAGGAGGGCACGCGCCACGAAATTCGTGCCCGCTTTGTACTGTTGGCCACCGGTGGGTTTAGTGCGAACGAAGCGTTGCGTGCGACCTATCTCCATCCTCAGGCAGCTTCGATGACGCTACGTTCTCACCCACTCAACGTTGGAGACGGGCTCCGCCTTGGTCAAGAGGTGGGAGCTGCGATGGCGGGACTGGGAGCGGGTTTCTATGGCCATCTCATCCCCTCGAACATTGAATATCGCGATCCTTACGAATTTGCATTGAAGACGACGTATCACTCTGAACACGGCACCTTGGTCAACGTGGACGGACAACGCTTTTGTGATGAAACCATCGGCGATCACTTGAATGCCAACGCCACGCTCGAGCAACCTGAAGCACGAGCCTTGTTGATCTATGACCAACAAGCCAGAGACCAATGGGAACTCACCAGCTACGTTGAGGGCATTGCTCCCGTGGACAAATTCGAGTTGGCGCTGCGCAGTGGTGGCCGCTGTGCAGTAGCCCAAGATCTTGAAGAGTTTGCCTATCTGCCGCCTGAGTGGGGATACCCAGGGGAGGCGGTGATGAACACCATTGCGACTATGAACGATGCCATCTTCATGTCGGGCCCGATACCGGCTCGCTCTCTTGACTCTCGGCCACTCGATCATCCGCCGTATTACTGCATTGAAGTGATTCCCGCGGTCACCTTTACCTATCCCGGACTCGCCGTCGATCCACAAGCTCGTGTTCTTGATGCAGGCGCTCACGTGATCCCCGGGTTGCTGGCGGCTGGTGCCGATGCTGGAGGAGTCTTTGCCAACGCCTATGCCGGCGGACTTTGTCTCGCGCTCACCTATGGGCTCCAAGCAGCCAACACGGCGCTGTCCGCGATTGGTGGAAGTCGATAATTACGAGACGGGACTCAAGCCTCCATCGACATTAATGGCGGTACCTGTTACGTAACTTGCTCTCGCTGACAAGAGCCACATCACCACGTCGGCAAATTCGTCAGCCAAGCCGAAACGTCCCAGCGGTACGGGGTTCCTTGCAAGCATGGCCGCATAGATTTCGTCCACCTCGACGTCGGCTGTTTCCGCGCGACGATCCCACTGCCCCGAGGCGATCAGGCCAGGGAGCACAGCATTTACGCGAATACCATCAGGCCCGAGTTCATTGGCCAACACCTTGGTGAGAGCCAAGCCCGCGGCACGGCTTACTGAAGACGGACTTGATGCGGCGCTCGGGGCCTTGGCGGCGAAGGCCAAGACATTGACGATGGCGCCCGCTTCAGATTTCCGTAGCAAGGGCAAACAAGTCCGTGCCAATCGCACTGCTGCCATCAATTTGAGATCAAGATCGGCTTGCCATTGCTCATCGCTACTTTCCTCAACCTTCAGCGCTGCTGCTTCTCCAGCATTGGAGACCAAGCCGTCGAGACGACCAAACTCAGTCTCGATGCGCTCGATGAGGTGATGGATATCTTCTGCTCGAGTGACATCGGCTTGCACGCCAAGAACGCGAGTCCCGGCTTTGGAAAGCTCATCGCTGGCATGAGCCAGCCGATCAAGGTTGCGACCACACACGATGACGTGAGCGCCCTCATTGACAAGGTGACGAGCAGTGGCGAAACCAAGGCCGTCGGTGCCGCCCGTTATCAAAATGACATGATCCTTGAGTTGTAACTCCACGATGGCGTCCTTAGGAAATGGTCGGTGCGCCCGGTCTGGCGTCTAGGAAGTTTTGCGATTCACCGCCATCTTCTCACCCAATAAAAGACATCGCGAGATCGTGGCTCAAGCAGGATGGGCAGGGGCCCTGAGGTTTCGAATGGACGGCACACAAAGACTCGCAAGTACCACGACGGCAATCACGACACCGGCGAGAACGAGGGCTGATGAGGTGCCGATAAGACGAGCAGTGGGCCCGGCGATGGCCATGCCAACGGGCATGAAGACCAAGGAGCCGAACCAGTCATAGGCACTCACCCTGGCCAGTAGGTGGGGTTCGATTTCACGCTGCATGGTCGTGTTCCACTGCACCGTAAAGGCCGTGAGGGCCCCGCCACAGCAAAATGCTGCGGCAGCGATTGCCCAGAGTGGACTTGGTCCGCTCAAGAACAAGAGGGGGAGGGGGACCGCGAGCAGTAGGACTGTGGCTAAGAACAGAGGACGTCGGGGGTGGAGTTTGAGCATGATGAGGCCAGCTGCCATTGCCCCCACGCCTTCAACCGCCAAGATCAGTCCCCACGCAGGAGCACCCCCGAGCGATGCCTTGGCTACAGCGGGCCCTAAGACGAAATAGAAAGCAAAGAACATATTGACGATCGAGGCCCCAACGACGATCACCCACAACCAGGTCCTACCCCAGAGAGCGCGCCAGCCTTCATGGAGCAGCGTGGTGAATGACTCCCTATGTTCCATTGGCGCCCAATCAATCTTGATCATTGCCAAACTCAAGACACTCACGAAGAAGGTGATGCCGTCAATGAGAATTGCCCAGCCCGGATTAGCAGAGGCAATGATCACGCCAGCGAAGGCTGGACCCACAATGGCACCACCGGAGTAGGACAAACTGTTGAGCGCGTTGCCTTGTTGGAGCAAGGTGTCGCTCAGGAGTTGGGGCACGATGCCAGTGAGTGACGGGCTAAAGAATGCTTGGCCGATGCCGAGAAGGGCAGCTAAAACCATGAAGCCCAACAGCGGTGGGTGGCCCAGGAGCACCCAGAGTCCCAAGCTGCACTCAGCGAAGGTTCTGAGGAGATCAGCTCGCAACATCAAGGTTCGCCGGTTCATATGATCACCGAACACGCCACCGACTAACAAGAGAACAACCAGCGGGATGGTTTCTGAGGCCATGACGAGGCCGACGTCAGTGGCAGTGCCGTGGTCGAGTACTGCGAATGCAATCGCCACCGGGGCCATGGTGCTGCCCAACTGTGAGGTGCTTTGTCCGATAAAGAAAAGGCGGAAGTCTCGTTCGCGCAGCGGTCGAATCCAGCCGCGCGTTGTCATGAAATCAGGCTAACTGAGCGGAGAGGAAATCGCTTATTTCAGCAAACTCGCAATGGGGGCGGCTGAACTTGGAGCACTAATCGACGTCGCTGCATTGAAATTCGACAAGGTAGTAGTCGACAGGGTGTAGGACCCGGAGAATTGAGTCATGGTGATGATGAGTGGGTCACCGCGAAGGGCCACGCCGAGCGCTTGGGTTCCAGAACCTCCATGGACGTGGAGGTAGACGAGGGGAATGCCGTTCGCAGAACCAATACCGGCGGTGTTTGGTGGATTGAAGCAACCTGCGAGGACCCTGGTCATACTGCCGAGATCCGCAAGTGGTGAGACCAGGGGGAATGAAGGACTATCGACGCTCACGGCAACCCATTGAGACGCCAACGTGGTGGCATGAGTGGCGAAACTTGCACTCAGATTCGTCCAGAATTTGGCGTTGGCTTTGAGGTAAATCGATAAGGGCGTAGAGATCACTGAAACCGTTCCGAATCCCTTGGTGGTAATCGTCCCTGAACTTCCTCCTGGGCCCACCGTCCATGTTCCCGATGAATAGTTGCTCGACAGTGCGGGGTGGAAGAAGGTCGTGCTCATCGTTGCGCTGGTCAGTTCCCGAGTAGCACCACAGGCTTTGTAGAGAATGGAGCTTGCCGGTTCGGTGGCCAAACCTGATTTCGGAAAGGTTGTTGTGGTGGTGGGAGCCGGCCCACTACTGAAACAGCCACCGAGCACAAAGGCGCTGCTAGCAACGAGGACAAGAGGAGCAAAACGACGAAACATCCCTGCGGACGCTAGTTTTTCGCGGGTCGAAAGGCAATGACCCCACCTATCGCGCGAATGGTAGCGACAATCTAGGAACATAGAAGTCGAGGAGATTAGGCATGAGTGAAGAAGTGGCGATGATTGAAGACGGCGACGAAGAGGACTCGCGTCGCCGGTCGTTGCGTGACCATCACGAAGCGACGTATCAGTACTCCTTCGTGCTGGGATTGTTGCTCCTGACCTTTTTCTTGGCGGGTGCTCTGCCACAAAGTCGCTGGGTTCCCCTCATCATGACGGTGACGCTGTCGACAACGCTCCTTATGACCTTGAAAGCCTCTGGGTCCAAACATTTTTGGTTTATTGCCGCATGGACGGCGAGCATCTTGGGTGTTGGCAGCGGCATTGCCCAACTCTTTTACACCGGCCGCCTCGCAGATATCACGGCGGCTGGCCTCACCGCCTTGCTCTTAATCGTTGGTCCCATTGCCATCATTCGTGGGGTCATTCGCGAGCGTCAACTCAACATGCAGACGGTGCTCGCAGCGCTGAGTTTGTACATCATGCTTGGCCTGTTCTACGCCTTGTTGTTCCGATTGGTGCAGGGCGCAGGCGGGACGCCATTTTTCACTGACCACCGGATGGGGACTTCAAGCACCTTCATCTACTTCTCGTTCGCCACCATGACCACCGTGGGCTACGGAGACTTCACGGCGGCGGCCAATTTGGGCAGGACGCTTTCGGTGAGTGAAGCCGTACTGGGCCAGCTCTACTTGGTAACGGTGGTTGCCCTCTTGGTGGGTAATCTCGGCGCTGCGGCGGTGGCGCGTTCCACCAAGCTTGGCGCCAGGGCGCTCAAGGATGACTAGTGTCTGAGAGCGTGAGCGAACTCAATGATCTGACCGCAACCCTTGACGCCGTCGAAGCCGCCATGGCTCGACTCGACGACGGGAGCTACGGAAGTTGCGAGGCTTGTGGCAGCGCTATTGATGACCAGCGCTTGTCAGTCGATGCCACCGCTACTCGCTGCACGAGTTGTGCCTTAACGAGAAACGACGGCTGAGTCGCTAGCGAGGCCAGGACTCAGCCGTCGTCTCGGCTGACAAAACGATTGCGGTATTCGTTACTTCTTGGTGTCCCAGAAGATCTCAGCAATGGCGTCGATTTCGTCAAGCAGGCGCTGACCAACTGCTGGGTCATTCGTCTTCTTGGTTTCACCCGCGGTCTTCGTGGCCTTCCAGACCAAGTCGTGAAGGTTGGGGTGCTTTTCGAGGTGCTCGGGCTTGAAGTAGTCAGTCCACAGAACCCAGAGGTGGTGCTTGACCATCTCGGCGCGCTCTTCTTTGATGATGAGGCCACGGGTAATGAAGTCGTGGTCTTCTGAAGCGTTGATCTTCTCTTGGGTGGCCTTCACACTCTGAGCTTCAATGCGTGCCTGGGCTGGGTCGTAAACGCCGCAGGGAAGGTCGCAGTGAGCTGAAACGGTGGCCGGGGCAATGACCCGGTCCGCCAGGGTGAGTACTCGGTCGATAAGGCGCATCGTGTCTCCTGTCTTTGACGGTCAACCGCTCGCCATGAGACGGCCACCGTGAATAATGAATGGTGTGACTGAGACCTTAGCGACCCCACCGCGTCGTTGGCTACGCCCAATGATTCTCGCGGCCGTGGTAGCGGTTTTGGGCATCGGGGCGAATCGTTGGTTCTTGCGGCTTGAAGTCGAAGGCAATTCGATGATTCCAACCCTGCTGCCCGGGGACCGACTGTTATTTCGTCGCATCACTCGGCCCTCGGGCTTAAGCGTTGGCGTAATCGTCGCGCTCCATGACCCTCGGCCTGGTGGGGATCGTCTCATCGTCAAACGCATCACTGCAATCACCAATGGAGAGGCCACGGTAAGAGGTGACAACCCCGCGGCATCGACCGATAGCCGTGATTTTGGCCCCGTGGCGCTCAACCAACTCCCATGGAAGCTCGTTCGGCGCTACAACCGGGTGCACGGTGGGGCATAGGTCCTAGGCTGTGATGGTGCGCAACGACCCCGCCCAGCGTCTCGTTGATCTTGGCGACTTCATTCGCCAACAACGATCAAGTGCGCGCATGAGCCTGCGTCGGCTCTCAGAAGTTGCGGGGATTTCCAATCCCTACCTTTCTCAGATTGAACGTGGCCTCCGCCGACCCAGTGCAGAGATCCTGCAGCAAATTGCTCGGGGCTTAGCCATTTCCGCTGAAACGCTCTATGTACGGGCGGGCATTTTGGAACGAGAAGATACCGGCGACTTAGTGGAACATATCTTGGGTGATCCCAAACTCAACGCCGAACAACGTCAGGCTTTGATTCAGATTTATCGATCCTTTGTGGGCAACGCCGAAGTCCGAGCAACACCAGAGTCAGTAGAGGTCGATCAAGCATGACGAAACGCATCGCGATTCTCTCTATGCACACTTCCCCGCTGGCTCAGCCGGGCACTGGCGACGGTGGGGGGATGAACGTTTACGTCCGCGAACTCGCCGCCGCATTGGCTCGCAAGGGACATCGCTGCGATGTATTCACCAGGTCAACCAGTGCCGATCTCGCTCGCTCAGTAGTGCTCGAGCCCGGTTTTGTGGTCCACCACGTTGCCGCTGGCGCTGAAAGTCCCATGGCGAAAGAAGATCTCGGAGCGGTCGTGCCGGAATTCACCGATCGCGTGCTGTCGCAGATGACGACAGCATCGGGCAGTCCCTTGAGCGCCGCTGATGGTGGGCCTTACGACATTGTTCATGGCAACTACTGGCTGTCGGGCCTTGCGGGCCACATCATCAAACATGAGTTGGACCTGCCACTGGTTTCGACCTTCCACACCTTGGATCGCGTGAAGGCCGAGGCGGTACCCGAAGAGCGTGACGCTCCCTGGAGAGCTGAAGCAGAAACCACCATCATTGGTTGTTCTGATGCGGTGTTGGCTTCTTGTTCGGTGGAAGCTGAGCAACTCATGAGCCTGTATGGCGCGCGACCCGAACAAGTTGAAATTGTGGCTCCAGGAGTGGACCATGCGTTCTTCGCACCGGGCAATAGAGCCCAAGCGCGACGAGCCCTTCATTTGCCCGACACTGGTCCGCTCCTCTTGTTTGTCGGTCGCATCCAGCCGTTAAAAGGTGCCAACGTTGCCCTTGAAGCCTTGGCGCTGTTGCGCGCTCAAGGCCAACGTGCGACCTTGGTCATCGTTGGTGGCCCCTCTGGCGTGCACGGCGAAGCCACCATGGCGCAGCTTCATGAATTCGTGGCACAACACCACCTCGAAGATGCTGTGATATTTCGCCCGCCACAACCTCACGAACTGTTGAGTTCGTATTACCGCGCGGCCGATGTGACGATTTGTCCATCGCGCTCAGAGAGTTTTGGCCTCGTGGCTCTGGAATCGGCTACCTGTGGCACCCCCACCATTGCTTCAGCCGTGGGGGGTCTCACCACGGTCATTCAAGATGGTGTGACTGGCGTGTTGGTCGAGGGTCATGACCCTGGAGCATTCGCCTTTGCGGCCTCAAAACTTCTTGAGGACCGCCATGGGTATGACACCATGGCTCACGCTGCGGTTCTTGACGCTCGTCGTTACTCGTGGAGGGCAGCGGCAGAGCGACTCGACGATCTCTTTGAGCGCCTGTGCTCTCGACAACTCGTGAGTTGCCGATAACCGGTGGAGGCGGCTGAGCTCCTGAGCGAGGCAGAGCGCCACGCCGCTGTCACCACGTTGTGCGCATGGGCTGAAGATCTCATGGAAACCCAAGTTGCGGTGGGCTATGAGTACATCGCCGCCGGTGGCCCCGATGCTCGTGATCGATGGCTGCTGCGCTTTGAAGGCATTGATCGCGAATACATCACCATCTGGTTCACCCTTGATCAGCGGACTCTGCAATACGAAACACAGTTCATGCCCTGTCTCGAGGGCAATGAGACCCCCGTGTTGAGCTATCTCATGAAGAGAAATGCACACCTGCGAGCCATGGCCTTCGCCATAGGCCCAGAAGAAGCCATCTATCTCATGGGGCGCATCTCAGCTCGGTCTCTGAGTTCAGACACGCTCGATGATCTTGCCGGTTTAATGCTGGCCTATGTCGAAGATCATTTCGCCACCGCGATGGCCTTGGCTTTTCCGGGCAAATATAGGCGCAGAAAGGCCTGATCGGCGAGGAGTTGTAGCCTTGAAGCATGGCAGCAACCCTATTGGTCCTCGGCGGCGGTCGCATGGGCTCAGCCCTGCTCAGTGGCATCTTCGCGAGCGGGTCATTAAAGCCTGGGGACGTTGTGGTGGTGGAACCGGGTGTCGAGCGACGTTTTGAGCTCGCCGAAGAATTCCCCGGGATCACCGTGGTTGACACCCCTGAGATTGAACACCTTGACGAGAGGACCGGAGTATTGCTCGCGGTCAAGCCAGACATCGCCGAATCGGTGTGTCGCTTGGTTGGCGGTCTTGGTGCGCAGCGAATTTTGTCGGTCGTCGCTGGCGTATCTGCCCAACGACTCGAGGCCACCTTGCCGGGGCCGATTTCGGTGGTGCGCGCCATGCCCAATACCCCCGCACTGGTCGGTGCTGGGATGACGGTCATTTCTGGCGGGAGCCATGTAACCAAGGATGACTTGGACTGGGCCGAGGATCTCTTGAGCAAGGTAGGCGCGGTGATTCGCTTGCCCGAGCGCCATCTTGACGCGGTGACGGGTTTGTCAGGTTCGGGGCCGGCCTATCTGTTCTTGGTCGCCGAGGCGCTCATTGAAGCAGGGGTCGCAGCTGGATTGTCGCGAGACGTCGCGAGCACCTTGGCCGCACAAACAATCTACGGAGCGGGCAAGATGCTCGTGGAAACCGGCGAGACCCCCGAATCGCTTCGTGCCGCTGTCACGAGTCCTGGTGGAACAACGGCCGCAGGTTTGCGCGCCTTGGAATCTCGTGCTGCGCGGTCAGCGATCTTTGAAGCCGTCATGGCCTCGGCTGAGCGTTCCAAGAATCTTGGGCGATAAGGGAGGGCGTGCGTAGTGCCTACTCTCGTCATTGGTCTCGATCACTCGAAGGCACCGTTAGATCTGCTTGAACAGGTGACCATTAACGAGGCTGAGATCTCGGGAGTCTTGCGCTCGCTCATTGCGAACGAGAACATTCAAGAAGTGGCCTTGGTCTCCACGTGTCTTCGCACCGAGATTTACCTCGTGGCTGATCGTTTTCACGATGCGGTCGATGACGCCACGGCACTGTTGGCTCGTCGAGCTGGCAAAGACCAGGTGGACGTGGAGTCCTTGGAATCGGTGTTTTTTGATCGCGGAGCAGCAGTTCATTTGTTCCGCGTGGCTGCAGGTCTCGAATCCGTGGTGCCAGGTGAGACCGAGGTGCTCGGACAAATTCGCCGATCCATCGAGCGCGCGCTTGATGATGGGACCGCGGGACCTCAACTTGAATCACTGTTTCGCAGTGCTATTCAAGCGGGACGTCGCGTGCGCAGTGAGACCACCATCGCCCGAGGAACGACATCGTTCTCGCAAGCATCAGTGTCTATGGCGCAACGCCACCTCGGCGGCACGTTTGCCAATTGCAAGGTAGTGGTGCTCGGGGCTGGAGCCTTGGGGTCAGGGGTAGTCAAAGCCTTGGTGGACACCACCGGCGTGAGCGCTCCGCGCGACATCGTTGTGGTGAATCGAACCCTAGCCACCGCCGAAACGCTGGTGAGCTCGGTTGGACAGGTTTCTCGGGCTGTCGCCTTTGATGCTTTGAGTCAAGAACTGCGTGACGCCGACGTCTTGATTGCTGCGGTTGAGGCAGAGGGCGTGATCATCGATGAGGAGATGGTGGCTGACTCCACGCTGCGCTTGATTGTGGATCTTGGCATGCCACGAAGTGTTGCCCCATCGATTTCCTCGCCAAGTTGCTCACTATTGGACGTCGAAGATTTGGGCCGCGAAGTTGATGCGGCCATGCAAGGTCGGCGTGGTGAAATTGAGGCAGCCGCTCACATCGTGCTTGATGAGGTGACTCGTTTTCTTGAAGACCAGCGAGGCCGGGGAGCCGCACCGACGGTGGTGGCGCTGCGCGAACACTTTGAGGAAATTCGTGTGGCTGAGTTACAGCGTCGCGACCACGACCTAGCGACCTTTAGCGATGAGCAACGAGAGGTCGTGGACGCGATTACTCGATCGCTACTCGCCAAGCTGGTGCATGGCCCGACGGTTGCGCTGAAAGATGCGGCCGGGACCTTGCGTGGTGAGCGGCTCATCGAAGCCGTCCGTTCCCTGTTCGACCTGTGAGTTCACCACACCTTCGACTCGCAACGCGTGGATCAACGCTGGCAATGGCCCAAGCCTCATTGGTTGCCGCCATGCTTCAAGATCGCCATGAAGGAGTCACCTTCGAAATTGTCGTGGTGGAAACTGAAGGTGACCGTGATCTCAAGACACCGCTGTCCGCTTTGGGTGGCCGGGGCGTCTTCGCCAAGCAAATTCAACTAGCCGTCTTAGAAGGACGCGCCGATGTGGCCGTCCACTCAGCGAAGGATTTGCCATCGATTACCCCTGAAGGCCTGGTGTTGGCAGCCATTCCTGAGCGTCGCGATGCAGCTGATGTGCTCGTTGGTTCAACCTTGGCCGGTCTCGGTCCTGGTGCCACGGTGGCAACGGGATCGCCACGACGCCGAGCGCTCTTGTTGGAGATGCGCCCTGATCTCAACGTGGTGGAACTTCGTGGAAACATGGCTGCCCGGCTCGCCAAGGTGGGAAGCAATGGGATCGACGCCATTGTGGCAGCAGCTGCAGCACTCGAGCGGCTTGAGATTGTCCCTGAGGTCTGGGAGCGCCTTGAACCCGAAATCTTCACGCCACAAGTAGGACAAGGAGCCATAGCGCTCGAGACTCGCGAAGGACTAAGTGCTGAGCTCGTCGCCGGCATTGGCGACAGCTCGGTTGAGCAATGTGTCCTGGCTGAACGTGCCTTCCAAGAGACGCTCGGAAGTGGCTGCACGATTCCTGCCGGTGCGTGGGCAACGCATAGTGCTGGGATGATCACGCTTCGCGGTGTGCTCGCTCACCTTGATGGCCATGTGGTGGCTCGAGATGAGCGCCAAGGCCAAGACCCGAGATTGCTCGGTCAGCTCGTGGCAAACACGGTGCTTGAGGAATATCAGCGTCGTGTCGAGCTTCCTTGATCGACGCATTGTCGTAGCGCGCTCGGCGCAACGCGCGGCTCCCTTGCTTGAGCGCTTACGTGCAGCGGGGGCGAAGGTGTCGAGCGTTGAGCTCACGACAAGTATGGCGCCTTCAGATGGTGGCGAAGCTCTTCGAGCTGCGGCAGAGCGCATCGATGATTTTGATTGGCTCCTGTTGAGTTCTGCTCGTGGTGTTGACGCACTCGATAGCCATCCCGAATTGAAACGAGCTCGACGCATCGCCGTAGTTGGCCCCACCACCGAAGCGGCTCTTGAGCAGCGAGGTTGTCGAGCTGACATCGTCGCGTCAGGCACGGGAGGCGTGGAACTTGCCGACTTGGTACTCGAGCAGCGACCCGATTCGGGACCCTTACTGTTCGTCGGTGCGCAATCTCCAGCAGGAGGACTCGTCGAACGACTGACAGCAGCTGGACGAGAAGTAGTGCAGGCGGCGAGTTACCAAACCGTTCCGAGAGATCTGCATGATGATGAAATTCAGTTAGTGAAGACAGCCGAGATCATGGTCGTAGCGGCACCTTCTGGTGTGGCCGCTTTGCACAACCGTCCCACGGGGCGCGACCTGGTGATGGTGGCCACTGGCCCGACAACCAGTCGAGCGGCGCGTGATGCTGGGTTTCGAGTCGTGGAGGCCGCGACACCCGCAATTGATGACCTTATCGAGGCTCTTGAGCGTGGCGTGGAGATGTTCGAGTCAACCTCCTAGGCTGGGAACGTGGAATCACCTCTCATTAGACCTCGTCGCCTGCGCCGCACGCCAGCACTTCGTCGGCTTGTTGCCGAGACGACCTTGCTGCGTCGTGACTTGATCGCCCCCCTCTTCGTATCGGAGACCTTGACCAGTCCCGCCAAGATTTCATCACTACCGGGGCAGTTCCAGCACAGCCTCGATTCTTTGGTCGCGGCTGTGGATGACTTGCTTGGTGCCGGCGTGACGGCAATCACCCTCTTTGGTCTTCCCGCCATGAAAGACGCACACGGCAGTCAGGCATCAGACGAGCAGGGGATTTTGCAAGTTGCTCTGAGGCGGCTTCGCAGTGAATTCGGAGACGAAGTCGTGCTGATGCCCGATCTGTGTCTCGATGAATTTACCGATCACGGCCACTGCGGTGTGCTTGACGGTCGCGGCGATGTTGACAACGACGCCACACTTTTGCGTTATCAAGAGATAGCCGTTGCCCAAGCCCAAGCGGGCGCAGACCTCGTTGCGCCGTCGGGAATGATGGACGGGCAAGTCGGCGCCATTCGCGATGCGCTCGATGGTGCTGGCTTTTCTCACGTGGGCATCTTGGCCTATGCGGTGAAATATCACTCGGGACTCTTTGGGCCCTTCAGAGAAGCTGTGGATGTGTCCATTGTGGGCGGTGGTAATCGAAGCACCTATCAACAAGATCCGGCCAACCGCCGAGAATCGTTGCGCGAAGCTCTGCTCGATGTTGAACAAGGGGCGGACATTGTGATGGTCAAACCCGCGTTGACCTACCTTGACGTGATTAGCGATGTTGCTTCTGCCGTAGACGTTCCGGTCGCCGCGTATCACGTCAGTGGCGAATACGCCATGGTCAAGGCCGCTGCAGAACGCGGCTGGATCGATGGTGACGCGGTCGCCCTAGAGCAACTCACGGCAGTGAAGCGAGCGGGTGCCGACATGATCCTCACCTACTTCGCACGAGAGATCGCGGGGAAGCTCGATGGCTGAGACGAACCAAGCATGGTTTGACCGGGCTACGGTCGTTATCCCGGGCGGCGTGGATTCGCCGGTGCGTTCCTTTTCTTCGGTAGGCGGCGTTCCCTATACGGTCGTCGAAGGCCACGGTCCCCATGTCATTGATGTTGAAGGCCGCCACTACATCGACCTCGTGCAGTCCTATGGGGCGAGCTTGCTAGGTCACGCTCATCCGACCGTGATTGAGGCCATCACCCAAGCCGCACAACATGGCACCACCTTCGGTGCTCCAACAAAAGGTGAAGTGCTCCTCGCTGAAGCCATCACGTCGCGAGTGCCAGGTCTTGAACAAGTTCGCTTTGTGTCCTCTGGCACCGAAGCCGTCATGTCTGCCGTACGAGTTGCCCGCGGCGCCACGGGGCGTTCCAAGATTCTCAAGTTCGATGGTTGCTACCACGGTCACGCTGACCACCTGCTAGTTGCTGGTGGCTCAGGGGTGGCAGAGCTCGGTTTACCCGGTTCTGCTGGAGTACCCGAAGAGGCAGTTGCCGACACCGTGGTGGCTCCCTACAACGTGGTACCCACGCTCGATGATTCATTCGCTTGCGTACTCGTCGAACCCGTTGCCGCGAATATGAACTTGGTGGCTCCGGCTCCAGGGTTCTTAGAGGGACTGCGAGCTGAATGCGATCGCGTTGGTGCGCTGTTGCTCTTTGACGAAGTAATCACCGGCTTCCGATTGGCCCAAGGTGGTGCCGCTGAATACTTTGGGGTCATTCCCGACTTGTGGACCTTTGGCAAAGTCATTGGTGGCGGATTGCCAGTCGGAGCCTTTGGTGGCAAGGCTGAGCTACTTCGTGCGCTGGCCCCTCAAGGCCCCGTCTACCAAGCCGGAACCTTGTCCGGGAATCCCTTAGCAACGGCTGCGGGACGAAGTGTGCTCGAAAGCGTCACGCCCGCCTCCTATGGAACTTTGACGCAACGAGCCCAAGCATTCGGTGCTGATCTCGAAGCAGCCATTCGCCGTGGCGGACTCAGTGCTTGTGTTGCGAGTGTTGGTCCCCTCCTCGGCCTGTACGTGGGTGCCCACAGCGCAAGCATCTCGACACCAACAAACTATGAAGAGGCCAAGGCCATCATCGCTGAAGGCATCTATCCAGAGTTTTTTCACGCGATGTTGCGACGCGGTGTTGCAATGGCGCCAGGGGCCTATGAGATTCTCTTTGTCTCGATGAGCCACACCGACGAAATTCTGGCCGAGGTCGTGGCCATCGCGGAAGAAGCCTCGTTGGAGGTGGCAGCATCACATCGATAATGGACTCCGACCTGGCCCCTGAGGAAATGGCTGAAGCGCCTCAAGCTCCTAAGGGACTCAAGGTACTCATCTGGCCGGTGGTCATTGCGCTCATCGTTGGGATGGCGTTGGGTGCCTTGGTGCCCAGGGTGTTGCATCGCGCTGCACCGTTAAGTGCAGCGCAAGCATCGGCCTACGCCGGAGCAGTAAACCTCACGCTCAATGAATTACCCCCCGGCTGGATCAGTGTCCCTGCTAATGCTGCGCCTATTTCGGGCTACATCGGTTCGGGCTCAAGCTCAGCACTTACTCCTCAAGAAAAAGTTCAAAACAGCGCTGTCATTGCACGGTTCCAAGCGTGTATCGGATTGTCGAACGCCACGGATCGAACCTTTGGGGCTGCTGGTGTGCAACCCATCGCCCAAGTGCCCTCGTCATCGTTCCTCGCTACACCAAGCGCGACCGCCTTTGAAGCCGGGACAGCAACGCAGTACTACACCGATTCATCCAATGTTTCTAAGGATCAAGCGCAGATGGCGATCCCTGGCTACGCCGTGTGCCTTGACCAAGCGATTGGTCGCATGAGCATGATCGGAGCAGTACCGAATCCTGCTGCAGCCATCATCCCCGCTCATGGAGTGACCATTGCCCAAAGCCACGGTGCGTTCATCCGCTCTGCACAAGCGCAGCTCACCTTTCCGGGCAATGGGGCGGCGTCATCCTCCAAGGAGTGGCTGGGTCTCACGCTGATTATCGAGGGCCATATCGAGCAAAGTTTCTATACCTTTGGCCCCCGCCAATTCCCTGCAACTGAGACGCAACAAATTGTCAATCAACTCGCCAAAAAAATCCAAGAGGGCCCCAGCTCATCACTGGCCTAAGCCCAACTCAGTCGGGCGGGCGCCTGATGCTAGGAAACTGAGGCGAGGAGCGGATTGGCTTCGCCAAAAATCTTGGTGAGAGCGACCTCCGGCACGAGCGCGGAGAGTCGTCGCAGTGCTCGGTAGCCAACCTCAGCTGGGCCCAGTTCGTCAGGGCGCATCAGATTGGCCATCAAGGCGAGTAGTTCGCTCATCAAGGTCTCAGAGCGCATACCAACGCCGACGCACAAAGCCATGAGCTTGGGCTCAGAGATAATGCGAACGAAAGCACGTGCAACGTCGTAATAGGGCCCATAGGCCTTCATGAGCCGCTCGTTGTATTCATCGAGTGCAGCGGTGCTCGCACCGTTGAGGGCCTCGGCAATCGATGCTGCGGCGAGTCTGCCGGTCTCGTAACCATAGGTAATACCTTCGCCATTGAAGGGGTTAATGGCACCAGAGGCATCACCGATACAAATGACATTGATGCCGGTGCGCGGCCCTACTGCAAAGCCCATGGGGAGACGCCCACCCGTAGCTGGTCCACAGGCGGTTTCTGGTCGAATGTCCCAATAATCCGGCGCAAAGTCCACGAAGGTGTCCATCAACTTCGTCGTGTTGACGCCTTTCCAGCGACGATCAGTGGACAACAAGCCGACCCCAACGTTGATGCGCCCATCACCGAGGGGGAAGATCCAGCCGTAACCGGGGACCACTTCACCGTCAGCATTGCGAATGTCGAGGTGGCTCTCGATGAAGGAGTCCTCGCTCATGGGCGAGTTGTAGTACCCACGAAGCGCCATGCCCATCGGCCAATCACGTCGGCGTGCGGTGCCGAGTTCACGGCCGATGCGTGAATTTGCACCGTCGGCCACGACCACGATGCGACCTCGAATTTCTTGAGTCACTCCGGTGGCCTTTGATTTGGCGATGACGCCAGATACCGAACCGAGCCGTGGACTGCTGCCTGGAACATGATCGAGCAGTCCCACCACTTCCATGCCACACACGACCGTGGCGCCTTGGGCCTGAGCGCCAGCGGCGACGAGCTCATCAAGGTCTTTGCGGGGCAGGCAGTAGCCGTAGTTCGGGAAACTCGGATGCTCCGGCCAGATCATCTCGAGTGACTGGCCAAAGCCAAAGCTCCGCAATCCCGTGTATTTGTGGCCATCACTGGCAATCTCGGCTTCAAGACCCATGTCTTGGATCTGGCGCACAGTTCGTGGGGTTAGCCCATCCCCGCAGGTCTTCTCTCGGGGGAACACCTTTCGCTCGAGAGCGATGACATCAAATCCGGCTTTGGCGAGCCAGTGGGCACAGGCCGCACCAGACGGTCCAGCGCCAACGATGACAACGTCGTAACAGTGATCGGCAATAGGGGAGGAAGCCTCAAGCATGGCTTACACCTTATGAGCCGCTCCGCATTGGTCGGTCATGAAGGGGCCATGGAGGTGGTAGAAATAAAGACCGTGGACCAGTACCTCCCCGTTCTTGGCCTAATCATTCTTGGCGTCCTGTTTGCCGCAGGTTCCTTCGTCGCATCCGGCCTTTTGGCCCCGCGAAAGAAGGCCACTGCTGCCAAGGTTGCGCCCTATGAGTGCGGCATTGTCGCCGACGTTGAGCCACCTCAGCGCTTTCCTGTTCGCTTCTACCTCGTCGCGATGATCTTCATCATCTTCGACATCGAAGTCGTCTTTTTGTACCCCTTCGCCGTGGTCTTCCGCCAGCTTGGCGCCTTCGGCTTGGTTGAAATTCTGGTGTTCTCCGTCGTTGTGTTCGCCTCCTTGGTCTTCTTGGTTTCGAATGGTGCCCTGACCTGGGGCCCCGTCAAGCGCTTGACCAAGGGCATGCCGTCACGCAGCTCGGATTCAACGATTGCCAGAATTACGGCGGATTCCGCCTCCGACCAGGCTGCATAGGACTCATGGGACTCGAAGATCTTCAACACAACTTTCTGACAGCCCGCGTCGAAGACCTCGTGAAGTGGGCACGACGCGCAAGTGTTTGGCCAGCAACCTTCGGCCTAGCGTGCTGCGCCATTGAAATGATGGCTGCGGGTACCGCCGACTACGACCTTTCGCGATTTGGCATGGAAGTATTCCGGAACTCGCCTCGCCAAGCCGACCTCATGATTGTGGCCGGCCGCGTGAGCCAAAAGATGGCTCCGGTACTTCGTCAGGTCTATGACCAGATGATGGAACCTAAATGGGTGATTTCGATGGGAGTGTGTGCTTCGTCGGGTGGCATGTTCAACAATTACGCCATCGTCCAAGGGGTTGACCAAATCGTTCCCGTTGACGTTTACGCCCCGGGGTGTCCTCCGAGTCCAGAAACCCTCATGCACGCGATTTTGACGCTGCACGAGAAGATCAAGACTGGCGAAATTACCCAGCGTCGCCGGGACGGCAACCCTCTTCACCTCGTCGAAACCCCAGACAGCCCTTGGGTTCCTGCCCAACCAACCGCGGTTCGTATCGGGACACCTCGATGAGCGTGACCGCCATTGGCGCTCTCGAAGGCTTTGCGACCACGACGGGTGCTGACGGCACCCAATCGGTGTTCCCCGATGCAGCTTCGTATCACGCATTGATTGCGTCACTTCGTGCGAGCGGCTTTGAAATGCTTGCCGATCTCTGCGGCGTTGACTACCTCGGTCACCCCGGTCGCACGTTGCCAGAGGGCATTGTTCCCGAACGCTTTGAAGTTGCGGTCAACTTGTTGTCGCTCTCGCAAAAGCGACGCGTTCGCGTTCGTGTTCAGATTGCTGAAGCCAGCCCGTCGATAGATTCGATTTTCGATCTCTATCCGGGCAGTGAAGCTATGGAGCGCGAAGCCTTCGACCTCATCGGGATTCGCTTCAATGGCCACCCTGACCTCACGCGCATCTTGATGCCAGACGATTGGGAAGGCCACCCCTTGCGCAAGGACTACGCCATTGGTCGCGTTCCCGTGCAGTTCAAAGAAACGCCAGGTCCCCGATGAGCGATGACACCACGATGAACGAAGACGTTGTGTTGGATCATGTCGAAGTCGATGGTGACGTAGTTCCCGACAACATCATCACGGCACATCGGCCCTCGTGGTCGTCGCGTGAAACCTCTGAAGGTGCTCAAGAGTTGCGCCGCCGCGATGCGACGGAAGCGCAAGAGCTGGGTCGCGAAACCGGAGCAGTGCTGCGCCTTGCAGATGGAACGGTTCTTGATCCAACGCAAATCGACATTGATCGCCCAGACGATGAGACCATGATTCTCAACATGGGCCCGCAGCACCCATCGACCCACGGCGTGTTGCGTCTCATGCTCGAACTCGACGGCGAAACCGTGCTTCGCACCAAGCCGATCATTGGTTACTTGCACACCGGCATGGAAAAACAAGCCGAGGCGCTGACTTACGTGCAGGGCTGCACCAACGTGACGCGCATGGACTACATGAGTCCTCTGTTTAACGAGTTGGTGTTTTCGTTGGCGGCAGAATCACTGCTCGGCGTTGACATTCCAGAGCGAGCGACGTGGATTCGCATGTTGATGTGCGAATTGAACCGAATGGCGTCGCACCTGGTGTGGATGGCAACCAACGGCATGGACATGGGCTCCTCGTCGATGATGATCTACGCCTTCCGCGAGCGCGAGATGGTGCTCAGCTTCTTTGAAAAGACCACCGGTCTTCGCATGAACACCAATTACATTCGTCCCGGTGGTGTCGCCGCCGATCTTCCTGATGGTTGGGAAGACGACATTGCCGTTATCTGCGACACCATTCTTGAGCGCACCTACGAGTACGACGACTTGCTTACCGGTCAGCCCATCTTCCGTGAACGCCAAGAAGGCGTTGGGAACTTAACGGCCGAAGAAGCGTTGGCTTTGTCGGTGACGGGACCGCTGCTTCGCTCGACGGGCGTGCCTTGGGACCTTCGCCGCTCGATGCCGTACTTGAACTACGACCAGGTCGACTTCGATGTCATCGTGGGCACCTACGGCGACAACTTTGACCGCTACGCGATTCGCCTTAATGAGATTCGCGAATCCATTCGCATCGTGCGCCAAATTCTCGACAAGATGCCCAAGGGCGACTATCGCGTCCAAGACCCGAAGGTGACGCCTCCTCCGCGTGGTCGCATTGATGAATCGATGGAGTCGCTCATTCACCACTTCAAGCTCTTCACCGAAGGCTTCAAAGTTCCCGAAGGTGAAACCTACGTGGCGGTGGAATCTCCGCGTGGCGAGTTGGGTGTCTATATGGTTTCTGACGGATCGTCAAAGCCCTTCCGCATGCACGTGCGTGGGCCAAGTTTTGTGAACCTTCAGTCGCTGCCACTCTTGCTTCGCGGAGGAATGATGTCTGACGCCGTTGCCGTGATTTCTTCGGTTGATCCCGTAATGGGAGAGGTGGACCGATGAGTTACTTCACCGATGGTCGCCAAGCTCGGGCTGAACAGCTCATTGCGATTTACCCAGAGCAGCGCAGTGCGCTCATTCCGCTGTGTCACTTGGTGCAAGAGCAAGACGGCTACTTGAGCGAAGAGGGCATGGTGGCCGTTGCTGAGTTGTGTGGCGTAACTCCCGCTGAAGTTCGGGGTACGGCGACCTTCTACGACATGTTGCACACGGAACCTGTTGGCAAATATCTCGTGGGTGTGTGCACCAACATTGCCTGCTTGCTGGCAGGCGGTCTTGAACTGCTTGAACACGCTGAAGGCAGCCTTGGTGTTCGCGTAGGGGCCACCACTGAAGATGGTCTGTTCACCCTTGAAGAAACCGAATGTCTTGCTGACTGCAACATCGCACCCTGTGTTCAGGTGAATCACCGCTACGTTCGCACCACCACACCTGAGCAATTCGACGCCTTGGTGTCTGAGTTGCGCGATGGCGGTCGAGCGAGTGAGATTCCGTCTCACGGCACCCTGATTCGAACTCGTCGCGACGTTGATTTGGCAGCTGATCCTGGTTTGGTCGCCCAAGAGCGTGCAGCGCGTCGAGCAGCCGTAGAGGGCCAATCATGAGTTTGACTGACGCCCCCAAGATCATTACGGCACGAGCACAGTATGACGACTCGCACACCTTGGAGCGCTTCTTGGCCACCGGCGGCAACGACGGCTTGAAGAAGGCATTGACGATGACTCCAGAAGCCGTGCAAGCCGAAGTGGACGCCGCTTCTTTGCTCGGTCGAGGCGGCGCTGGATTCCCTGCTGGTCGCAAGTGGGCCATGTTGCGCAAAGCCGACGTGTCCTATCTCGTAGTGAACGGCGACGAATCGGAACCGGCGACCTTCAAAGACCACCTCTTGGTTGAGCGTGACGCCCACCAACTCGTCGAAGGCGTGACGATTGCCTCTTATGCACTTCAGGTGAATCAAGCTTTCATCTTCTTGCGTGGTGAATTTGCCCTGGGCCTCGAGCGCGTTCAAGAGGCCATCAATGACGCCTATAAAACAGGGGCGTTGGGAACCAATATTTTCGGATCTGGCTTCAGCCTTGACATCGTGGTGCACCCCGGTGCTGGTGCCTACATCTGCGGTGAAGAGACGGCGCTACTTGAGGCATTGGAAGGCAAGCGTGGCTATCCCCGAATCAAGCCGCCATTCTTTCCAGCAGCGATCGGTCTCTACGGCGAACCAACGGTTGTAAACAACGTAGAGACCATGTCGAACTTGCCATGGATTGTGCTTAATGGCGGAGCGGCATTCGCGGCTCTCGGCGCTGGCCGCTCAACGGGCACTCGACTCTTTGCCCTGTCTGGCCACGTCCGGAACCCGGGCGTCTATGAGCTCGAAATGGTCAAGCACACCTTTCGAGACTTGATCTTCTCGCCCGAACTTGGTGGTGGCGTGCCGAACGGAGATGTCAAGGCCATTATCCCTGGCGGTGTGTCAGCACCATGGTTCTACCCCGAACAACTCGACATTCCCTTGGGCCAAGATGAAGTAGCTGAGCAGGGATCGATGCTTGGTTCTGGATCCATTGTGGTGATGGACACCAACACCTGCATGGTGCGCGCCGCATGGCGAATCACCAAGTTCTTCTCACGCGAATCCTGTGGTCAGTGCACGCCGTGTCGTGAAGGTTCAGGCTGGCTCGAGCGCGTGTTGTGGCGCTTGGAAAATGGTCAAGGCCGCATGGAGGACCTCGACTTGCTCCTCGACTTGTGCGACAACATTGCCCCAGGTCTTGGCTGGCCACCGCAACAGACGACGATTTGCGTCCTTGGCCCCTCCATCCCTTCGTCTATCCACTCGGCGATCTCTCGCTTCCGCGATGAGTTCCTCGCCCACATCACGCAAGGCAAGTGCCCCCATGCCTGAGTCGACGAACGAAACCGTGACCTTTACCCTTGACGGGCGTGAGGTTGTAGCCAAGAAGGGTGAGGCGATCATCGCCGCTGCCGAGCGCGCGGGCACCTACATTCCTCGTTTTTGTTATCACCCGCGCATGGAGGCATCAGGTAACTGCCGGATGTGCCTTGTTGAGGTGGAGGGCCCCCGAGGGTCCACCTTGATGCCCTCGTGTTTTGTCGCCGCTGGCGAAGGCATGAATGTCTGCACCAACTCGGACAAAGTGAAAAAGGCGCAAGACGGTGTGTTGGAATTCTTGCTGTCGAATCACCCCTTGGACTGCCCAGTGTGTGACAAAGGTGGCGAGTGCCCCTTGCAGGACCAGACCCTGCTTCATGGGCCAGGTGAGACTCGATTTGTAGAAGAAAAGCGCCACTACGAAAAGCCCATTGCGCTTTCGGAGTTGGTATTACTTGACCGCGAGCGCTGCATTCAATGTGGCCGCTGCACCCGCTTCGCAGATGAGATCGCCGGCGAACCCCTGATTGACTTTGCTGGCCGTGGTGATCGAGTCGAGGTGTCTACCTTCCCAGGCGAACCTTTTAGCTCCTACTACTCAGGCAACACCGTTCAAATTTGCCCTGTTGGTGCACTGACCGCAACGCCGTATCGCTTTGCCGCACGCCCGTGGGACCTTGACCAAGTTGAATCGACCTGCACTGGCTGTGCCACAGGATGTCGGGTTGCCGTGCAGTCATCCCAAGGTCGCGTCACTCGTTTGCTAGGCGTCGACACCGACACGGTGAACCACGGGTGGCTCTGTGACAAGGGCCGCTTTGCCTTTGAGGGGCTGAACGCCGACGGTGATGATTTCGAACTTTCGGATCCCCGTCGTCGCATTACCTCGCCCATGGTTCGCACCAATGGCGAACTCGTAGCGGTGAGTTGGTCTGAAGCCATTAGTCGTGCGGCCTCGCTCTTGGGCGAGACAGCCCCCGAGTCGGTAGGTGCCATAGGTGGTGCGAGCCTGACCAACGAGGGCGCCTTCGCATGGACCAGTTTGCTCAAAGGCGTGCTGGGCACGGATTCCGTGGATGCACAACTCGGCGATGGTCTTGACCCTTCGCTCGTGCTTGGCTTGCCGCGCGCCACCATCAATGAAGCGGCTGACGCTTGCACGCTCATTGTCTTGTCTGGTGACCTGCGGGAAGAATTGCCCGTGCTGTTCTTGCGCCTCCGCGCAGGCGCCGCAACCAAGAAGGCGTCAATCATTGATCTGAGTAACGGATCCTCGTGCTTCGACAAGGTCGCTGCTGTTCGCTTGCCTGCACGACCTGGAGACGCCCCGCAGGTCGTTGCCGCGTTAACTGGTGATGACGAAGCAATGAAGGTGCTTGCTCGTCATCCCGAAGGCGCGACCTTTGATGCTGACGCAATTGCCAAGGCTCGCCACCTTGTTGGTTCCGATGGAACTGGTGTCGTTGTCGTGATTGGTCGAAGCTCATTGGCCGAAGACGCAGCTTTCGTGGAAGATGCTGCACTGGCCTTGCACCAAGCGCTGCCAAAGGCCACCTTCTTGCCTGCACTGCGACGCGCCAATGTTCATGGTGCATTGGACATGGGCATGAGCCCGGGCTTGGCACCAGGTCGAGTTTCGATGGAAGATGCCGCTTCGTCGTTGTCAGCACTGTGGACCAAGAAGCCGACGAGCACTGGTCGCACCACCTTGGAGCAACTTCGTGCCATGGACCAAGGTGCACAGCGAGTGACCGTGGTGCTTGGCGCCGATCTTGGAGCCGATGTTCCCGACGCTGATCTCGTGCAACGAGCATTGAGCAGTGATGCTGCGATCATTGCGGTGGCGGGCAATGGATCGACGACAGTGGCTGCTGCAGAGGTGGTACTCCCGGCTGCGATTTCTCATGAACGTGGCGGCACGACGACCAACCTCGAAGGCCGCGTATCTCGCTTGGGCCAAAAGGTCGTAGCTCCTGGCGATGCATGGGAAGACTGGATGATGGTCACCGAACTTGCCCACGAGCTCGGCACGACCCTTCCCTTTGGATCGCTCGACGACGTGACCAATGCCATTGCGGTCTATGCACCAAGCCACCACGGCCTCACCACTTCCTTGCTGGCTTCTTCACAAGCAAGCGATGGCGTGGTGGTGCCATTGGGTACCGAGACCCTGCACGAGCGCAAAGCTGCTGATCCCATGGCCATTCCTGGCTTGGCGTCAGCGGACCACATTGGTCTTGGTGCGTTTACGGGATCGATTACGTCAGAAACGCCTAGCGAGTCCAACCAAGGGGCCTCCGAGGTGGCGTTCTCGCAGGTGCGGTTGCCGGAGCGTCGTGCTTTGAACGCTGTTGTTCCAGACGGGTATGCCTTGCGTCTCGTCTCGGGGCGCAAACTCTATGACCTTGGCACCGCGGTGAGCGCTTCTCCAGCTTTGGCTGCCTTGGCAGCTCCCGCGGTTGCGAAAGTGAATGCGTATGACCTCGATCGCATTGGCGCACATTCTGGTGACCGGGTTCGCTTGCGCTCGCAAAAGGGCACCATGATCATTGCCGTGGAGTCCGACGCCCATGTGGCGCGTGGCACCGTGGCTATTGACTTCAACGTCGGTCAAGCCGGAGAGACGACGAACGCAGTGCTGGCCTTGCTTGATAGTTCAGTTGCCGTTGTCGACGTTCGGATGGAGTCGCTTTCATGACGTCACTGTTCGTCGCCGCAGGAGATCCGCTGTACGCATCCGGGTTGAATTGGATCACCTTGGTGATCGTCTTGATCAAGATCATCTTCTCTTTTGCCGTCTGTATGGGCGCCGTTACCTTGATGATTTGGTTCGAACGCAAAGTCATCTCTGACATGCAGAGCCGCATTGGACCAAACCGTGCGGGACCTTTTGGTCTCTTGCAGACCCTGGCTGACGGTATCAAGTTGTTCTTCAAAGAAGACTTGATCCCCGAACAGTCAGATCGTTTCGTCTTCAAGCTCGCCCCCTATCTTTCCGTCGTCCCGGCACTGGTGATTTTTGCCGTGGTTCCCTTCGGTGGCGTGGTGACCATCGCTGGGCGAAGCATCGATCTTCAAGTGGCTGACCCACCCATCGGCATCTTGTTGGTGTTGGCCATGTCTGCCATCGGTGTCTACGGCATCATGCTTGCTGGTTGGGCATCGGGTTCGAAGTACCCGCTGTTGTCGGGTGTTCGGGCCTCAGCGCAGATGATTTCCTACGAAGCGGCATTGGGCATGACCGTGGTGACCGTGGTCATGATGACCGGTTCGCTGTCGACGCGGGCCATTGTCAATTCTCAAGCTGGCGCGATCTGGCACTGGAATTTGATTCGCCTAGGTTTCATCCCCGCCATCATCTTCATCATCGCGGTGATTGCCGAGACGAACCGACCCCCATTTGACGTCGTCGAAGCCGAATCTGAACTCGTTGGTGGATTCAACACGGAGTACTCCTCAATCCGCTTCGCGCTCTTCTACTTGGCTGAGTTCATGAACACGATCACGATGTCTGCAGTCATCGTGACACTGTTCTTCGGTGGCCCCGATGGCTACAACCCCTTCGGTCACTATGGGTCGATCTTCATGCCCATCGTGTGGTTTGTGGTCAAGACCATTGCCTTCTGTTACTTCTTCGTCTGGCTGCGTGGTGCTTTGCCTCGTATGCGTTACGACAAGTTGATGGATCTGGGCTGGAAGCGCCTCATCCCGGTTTCGCTCGGTTGGCTGCTCATCGTTGCTGGCTTCATGGTCAATGGATGGTGGGGAGTGGGTCTAGCCCTAGCAGTCATTGCTGCTGGTTTTGGTTTGGCCCGAGCATTCAAGATCGGTGCGGATCTCGAGGACCGCGACCAGGCGGTGCTGCCCCCCGTGGGTCGTCGGCCAGTTCCTCCGCGACTCTTGCGTCGACTTACTGATGGTGACCCTCAAGGTGGAGTGCAATGAGCATCCAAGAGACTGTGAAGAAGAAGTTGTCGTTCTTTGGTGGCTTTGTGCTCACCACGAAGCACCTCACGCGCCCTCGGGTTACGCGTCAGTATCCCCTTGAAAAGAAGCCCAAGCAGCCACGCCAACACGGCCGCCACGTTCTCAATCGATACGAAGACGGGATGGAGAAGTGCATCGGTTGCGAACTCTGCGCCGGTGTCTGCCCGGCTGACTGCATCTATGTCCGCGGTCTTGATAACCCGCCGGACCACCCCGTGTCTCCGGGCGAGCGCTATGGCTATGTCTACGAAATCAACTACTTGCGGTGCATCCACTGCGATATGTGTGTAGAGGCATGCCCCACCCAAGCCATCACCGAGTCGAAGCTCTTCGAGTTCTCCTTCACCAACCGCAACGATGCCATCTACACCAAGGCTGAATTGGTGGTCGATGACAACGGCATGCCCCAGAAGCTTCCCTGGGAAGACTGGCGCGAGGGCGAAGATTTGATGATCTCAGGATGGATGCGCGCAACCTCTCCTGCGGGGAACGCAGATTTTGAAGGCGTGACGCAGTGGTCAGGCGAGCTTGGCTATGGCGTTCGGGCTGCTGAAGGTGGTCAAAGTGGGCTTCGAGACGATGAAGCCACGCACACCAAGCCAATTCGCGAAGTACTCGAAGGCCACTTGCTCGCTGCCGACATTCCAGCTGAGCACAAGGGCATGAAGGGCCGCATCTGGCGGGCAAAGATCAGCGCTGAGCGCAACAAAGCCAAGATGCAAGACCTGAAGCAGCGTCGCAAGGACGCCAAAGCCGCGAAGAAGTTGGCCTCGTGATGACCTCGCTGCTCGCCACCACCGTCGCTATACCCGACGTCATCGTCTTCGCCGCGGGAGCAGTCATGATCATGATCGGCGCCTTGGGCGTCATCACGTCTCGCAACCCCGTTCACGCCGCTCTGTCGTTGATCCTCACGCTCTTTGGTATTGCCGTGCTGTTTATCGAGCAGCAAGCCGATTTCTTGGCCGCCGTGCAGGTGATCGTCTACGCCGGTGCCATTGTGGTGCTCTTCCTCTTCGTCATCATGTTCCTTGGCGTCGATCGCAACGAGGACCTCGACGCCGAACCGCTTGCTGGTCAGCGATCGATGGCCTTTGTGATTGTGCTGATGGCAGTAGGCGCCATCATTGCCTTGGGGGCCGAAGCGCACTGGGTCGTAGGGCCTCACAGCGTGAGCGGCGTACCAGGCGGTCCGTATCAGAACGTGTACAACCTTGGTCGCTCGGTATTTACGACCTATCTCTTTGCCTTTGAAGCCACAGCCGCACTCTTGGTGATTGCTGTGGTGGGTGCGGTCGTGCTGGCTCGTCGTTCAGGTGCTGCGAATGCAGAACAACCTGATGGTCAACCTGAAAACGAAGAGGTGGCCTCGTGAGTATTCCTGGAGAGTGGTACCTCATCCTCGCTGCCATCTTGTTTGGCATTGGAGCCTTGGGTCTACTCATTCGTCGAAACGTACTCATCATGTTCATGTGCGTTGAGCTCATGTTGAACGCGGCGAACCTCACCTTGGTGACGTTCTCGCGCATGCTTAATGACATTGGCGGTCAAGCCGCGGTGTTCTTTGTCCTGGTCGTGGCCGCCGCCGAAGTAGTGGTGGGTCTCGGCATTGTTGTATCCATCTTCCGCCGCCGCTCAACAGCCGTGGCTGACGACATCTCGAGCATGAAGGGCTGATCCCATGATCCACTTCGCTCCCGTCATGCTGTTCTTCCCGCTCTTGGGCTTCTTGGTGCTCGTTACCTTCGGCCGACGCATGGGAGAAAAGGCCAGCGGCACCATTGCCACCGTGGCGATTGGACTGTCCTTTGTAGCGGCCTTGATCACCTTCCTGGGGTTGCTTGGTCAAAGCAACCGTGAAGTCACCGAAAACCTCTACACCTGGATTCCGGTCGGGTCGCTGCACGTCAACATTGCGCTGCTCGTTGACCCACTCTCGATCACCATGTGTCTCTTCGTCACCTTTATCTCAGCGTTGATTCACCTGTACTCGACTGGCTACATGCACGGCGAGCGTGATGCGACGAAGTTCTTCGTATACCTGAACCTCTTCGTGTTCTCCATGCTGGTGCTGGTCTTAGGCAACAACCTGCTGCTCACCTTCGTCGGGTGGGAAGGCGTAGGCGTGTGCTCCTACTGGCTCGTCTCGTACTACTTCGACAAAGATGCTGCAGCTTCTGCCGGCAAGAAGGCCTTCATCTACAACCGCGTGGGTGACGTTGGCTTGCTGCTGGCCATGTTCTTGATTTTCGACAAGACCGGCACGCTGAACTACCTCGATATCTTCGGGCACCTTGGCTCGTTCACCACCTTGGCCGCGACGATGGCCGTTCTGGCCTTGATGCTGGCAGCTGCTGGTAAGTCAGCGCAGATTCCGCTGTTCAACTGGCTCCCTGATGCCATGGAAGGCCCGACGCCGGTTTCTGCGTTGATTCACGCCGCAACCATGGTGACCGCTGGTGTCTACCTCCTCTGCCGGATGAATCCCTTGCTCAGCCTCTCGCCAGACGGACGAGTCGTTATCGCCATCATTGGTGGCGCGACTGCGTTCGTGGCTGCCACCATTGGCACCTCGCAACGTGACATCAAGAAAGTGTTGGCGTTCTCGACGGTGTCGCAGATTGGTTTCATGGTGCTCGCCGTGGGAACTGGCGCGTACGTAGCCGCCATCTTCTTGATGATCTGTCACGCCTTCTACAAGGCGCTGCTCTTTCTCGGTTCGGGCTCCGTCATCCATGGTCTCCATGGCGAGCAGGACATTGACCGCATGGGCGCACTGCGTAAATTCATGCCCATTACCTTCGCCACGTTCTTGATTGGCTGGTTGGCCATTGCTGGTGTGCCGCCCTTCGCGTCATTCTGGTCAAAGGGCGACGTGCTTGACAGCGTGTATCGCCACTACCCGGCACTGTGGGTCCTTGGCATCATCACTGCGATCTTGACGGCCTATTACATGAGTCGTCTGTTCTTCTTGGTCTTTACGGGCAAGGCTCGCTTCGATGAGCCGGCGGCTGATGGTCGCCCCGCGATCCATGATCCCCACGAGAGCCCCAAGGTCATGACCATTCCGCTGGTGGTCTTGGCTGTTGGTACCTTGCTTGTCGCTGGCATCGACTTGCCCTGGATGCACGCCCACACGCTCAAGGCCTTCTTGGAGCCAGTGTTCACCACCAACCTCTATGACCCCAACGAGTCAAGTGGCCTCCAGATCATCTTGGCGGCCGTTGATGCGATCATGGCGGTCATCGGCATCGCCGTTGCCTGGGTGGCCTGGAGAAACGGCCCCGATCGGCCGAAGCTCGAACCGAAGTTCTTGGCCAATGTTTGGTACTGGGACAACTTCTACGACGCGATTATTGGCCGTCCTGGACAGCGCCTCGCCCAAGAGGCAGCTCGGGCCGACGTTGCGGTGATTGACGGCGCGGTCATGGGCGCCGCGGCAGTCGTCACTAAGCGCGCTCAGGCCTTGCGCCGCATTCAAACCGGCCAAGTCCGCCACTACGCGCTCTTTATTGCCGCTGGCCTCGTCGCCATCCTCGTGTTCCTCCTCGTGAAGGCCTTCCACCCATGATCACCCACGTCGCAATTTCGCCGACTTCGAGCAGTTTCCCCTTCATTGGGATTCTCATTGGCTTGCCAGCACTAGGAGCCTTGGTGCTTGCCTTGTTGCCCCGCCAGGCTAAGCAAGCCATTCGTTGGACCGCACTTGGCGTATCCGTCGTCAGCCTCGGCGTTGCCGTGGCCATGGCGATTTGCTTTAAGGCCGGGAACGATGGGTATCAGTTCTTCACTAATCACTCTTGGGCTACCTCATTGGGTGTTTCGTGGATGACGGGGGTGGATGGCATCAGCCTCTTTATGGTGGTGCTCACGACCTTGCTCGTGCCTTTGGCGCTTCTTGGCGCAGGTGAGCACCGTCGCACCAAGCCCTTTACGGCCTGGCTGTTGCTCTTGGAGGCTGCCTGCATCGGCTCCTTTGTCAGCCTCGACCTGATTTTGTTTTTCTTCTTCTTCGAGTTGACCTTGATCCCGTCGTACTTCTTGATCGCAGGATGGGGTGGACCGGCTCGCGCCGCGGCTGCCGTGAAGTTCTTCCTCTACACCTTCTTGGGTTCAGCGATGATGCTCGTGGGCATTCTCTACGTGGCGTTCACTCACGAAGCACAAACCCACGTGCTCACCTTCTCGCTCCAAGCATTGGAAGGAACGAAGTTCTCTGGTGTGGCCGGCGTGCTGCTCTTCTGCGCGTTCACGATTGGCTTTGCCATCAAGGCGCCGATCTTCCCCTTCCACACCTGGTCGCCTGACACCTATGCCGAGAGCCCCATTGGTGCGGTCATCATCTTGTCCGGCATCATGGCCAAGCTCGGGACCTATGGCATCATCCGTTTCGACCTTGGCATCTTTGGTCACGCCTCACGGGTGGTAGCGCCGGTGATGTTGACCTTGGCTGTGATCGGCATGATTTACGGTGCGATTGTCGCGTGCGCTCAGCGTGATTTGAAGCGCATTATTGCGTACTCGTCGCTCGCCCAAATGGGCTTCATCGTGCTGGGTATTTTCTCCTTCTCAACCATCGGCCTGACTGGATCGGTGCTCTTGATGGTGAACCACGGCATCATCACGGCTGCCTTCTTCTTGTTGATTGGCTGGATTGTGAAGCGTCGAGGCACTTCCAACGCCGGCGAACTCGTCGGCCTCCAAGGCCCAGCGCCTGTGCTGGCTGCAACCTTCACCATCGTCATGTTGGCCTCTATTGGTCTGCCTGGCCTCAACGGCTTTGTGAGTGAATACCTCGTCTTGATCGGCACCTTCATCACCCATCGCTGGTGGGCGGTGGTGGGTGTCACTGCGGTCGTGTTCGCTGCCCTGTACTTGCTTTGGGCCTATCAGCGGGTCTTCCATGGCAAGGCTGAGGGCGCCAACGCAGCGACCAAGGATCTCAGTTGGGGTGAGCGCGCGGTTATCGCTCCCCTGATCTTGCTCATCGTGGTGCTGGGTATCTTTCCTGGCCCCATCCTTCACCGCATCGAGCCATCGGTGCGGCACACCTTGACGCACGTCTCAACGAATAGCTGTGCCGTTGGGTCTCACTGTGCCACGCAGAGCATGGGAGGTTCCAAGTGATTACCGAGCTCGCAACCACCATGATCAAGATGCCGTCGATTGACTACCTCGCCATTTTGCCGGTACTCATCCTCATCGGGGGAGCAGTACTCATCATGGCGATTACGGCCATGGTGCCTGGTGGCCTTCGCCGTGATGTAGCAACCGCCATGACGGTCACCACGGCCTTGGCGGCACTCATCTCCTCTTTGGTTGAGTGGCACCGCGTGTTGGTCCAAGGGGCGACGACCACGATCGCTCACGCCATCGTGATGGATGGCTTCTCGGTCTTCATGGCTATCGCAGTATCGAGCTGTGTGATCTTGGCCTCGCTGATTGGCCATGACTATCTCAAGCGAGAAGACATCTCGAGCGCTGAGTACCTCATCCTCGCCTTGATCTCAGCAGCCGGTGCGGTACTGATGGCCTCAGCCAATGACCTCGTCGTCATCTTCTTGGCCCTCGAAATTCTCTCCATCGCGCTCTACGTGCTGGTCGCGTTCAACCCTCGCCGGGCTGAATCTGGAGAGGCGGCGCTGAAGTACTTCATTCTCGGAGGCTTCTCATCGGCGGTCTTTGTTTATGGCATCGCACTGACCTATGGCGCCACGGGTACGACCAACCTGACCCAAATCGTCGACTTCCTCGGACAGAACACCGCGCAGCACCCAGGACTCCTCTACGCCGGCCTCGGCCTCATGATTGTTGGCTTTGCCTTCAAGGTGGCGGCCGTGCCGTTCCACTTCTGGACGCCCGACGTCTACCAAGGTGCTCCGTCTCCTGTCACCGGTTTCATGGCTGCTGTGGCCAAGATTGGTGGCTTCGCCGCCTTGCTGCGCGTATTGCTGAGTGCCTTTGGCACCCAAGCGGCTACCTGGCAGCCCATCATCTACGCCCTTGCGGTTGCGTCACTGTTGCTGGGCGCGTTGTTGATGGTGGTGCAGCGCGACGTCAAGCGCATGATGGCGTACTCATCAATCAATCACGCGGGCTTTATCCTGCTGGGTGTTGAAGCGGCGACCACCAGAGGTGTTCAAGCTGCGCTGTACTACCTGTTCGCCTACGCCATCATGACGGTGGGCGTCTTCGGTGTCATCACCTTGGTTTCAGGTAACGGTGATCGCGACACGGACATTGCGTCATATCGAGGTTTGCTTCGTCGGAGCCCGCTACTCGGTGCGTGCCTCGTCGTGTTGCTACTGGCGCAAGCGGGAGCGCCGTTCACGACCGGACTCTTTGCCAAGTTGGGTGTGCTCTCAGCAGCGGTGTCGGTAGGAAGTTGGCCCTTGGCGTTGATTGCCATGGTGAGTGCTGTGATTTCTGGCTTTGCGTACCTTCGCCTCACCTTGATCAGCGTTCGACCCGTTGGCGCACCCACCGATGTCGATGAACTTGGCGTGGAGACCGGCGTCTCGGCACCGATGCATCATCTCGGCGCCACGCTGATGCTCGAAGAAGAACTGCCCACGGAAGTCGAAATTGCCCACGTTGGCGTTTCTCCCGTTGCCCTCACGGGCGTCACCTTGGCTGCGGCCTTCACCATCATCTTCGGCATTGTGCCTGGGCCGCTGTTGTCGTTGGCGCATGCCGCGACGATGTCACTCCTCGGCTAAATGCGTTCTGTCGCCATTGCGACCTGTGCGCAATTCCCCGAAGGTGATGAAGATAGCGCACTCCTTGCCCAAGTAGCTGAAGCTCGAGGCATTTCACTGAGCTTTGAGGATTGGCGCGATGAAGGGGTGGATTGGTCAAACTTTGACGTCACGGTAATTCGAAACACCTGGGACTACACTGACCATCTTGCTGAGTTTCTTTCCTGGGCACAGAGCGTCGAGCGCCTTTTCAATCCTGCGTCGGTAGTCGCATGGAACACCGACAAGCGATACCTCGAAGACTTGGCTGCCATGGGCATCCCTACAATTCCCACGACCTATCTGGCCAGTCACGAAGAGCTTGACGCCTTCTCCTTTGCTCGCGACGATGCCTTGGTGCTCAAGCCAAGTGTGGGCGCCGGGTCCATGGGCGCCGAGCGTTTTGATGCCGGAGACGAGCTACGAGCCCGCAAGCATGCGCATGATCTCCTCGACGAGGGCAAGGTCGTCATGGTGCAGCCCTACATCTCCTTGGTCGAACAAGAGCACGAAACGGCCGTCGTTCTCATCGATGGCTGGCCCAGTCATGCAATCGCGAAAGGTCCCATGTTGAAAGCTGACGCTCTGGATCGCTCACGGCTCTTTCGTCAAGAACAAATCAGTGCACGAGTTTCCAATGAAGCACAGCAGCTGGTTGCGGTGGCTGCTCACGCTGGCGTGGTTGCTCACCTAGGGCTTAGCGCACCTTTGCTCTATGCCCGGGTGGATCTCGTCCCCACCGACCAAGGACCAGTCGTGATTGAGTTCGAAGCCACAGAGCCCAGTTTGTTTCTTGGCTTTGAACCGTCGGCGGCCGAAGTGTTCGTCGAAGCGCTTAGTCGACGCTTGGGCTAGCGGTACTCGATTCCAAGAGCTCTTCGGGAACGACCGTTGCTGGCCGGTTGGAAGGATCTGATGCCAGCAGGCGACCAACGAGGGGAATCTCGGTAAGCGATTCAGCCCGCAGTGCCGCAGCTGCCGTTGGCAAGAGTTGCTCTGGTGCGGCGTAGACGAGGTAACGGGCGAGCCATTCGGGGTTGTATTTCTCATTAAAGCGCCACAGCGACTCAATAGGGAGAATGGAGCTCATCCGCTTGAGACCCCAGCGCTCAATCTTGGTGGTGATGCCTTCGCCACGTTCGCCGTCGAGAATCGATCGGAAGGCGGCAAAGTTCAAGCTCACACCGGTCGCCCCTTGGGCTTTTAGGTACTCAAAGGTTTGGCAGAGACAGAAATCAAGCAAGCCATTGGGATGATCACCAGGGTCGCGCCTCATCATGTCGAGACTGAAGCCATTGATGGCCGGTGAGGGGACGAAGTGACACATGGCGACGGGGTGGCCCTGGGGATCGGAGACAACCGTAAGCAACAACCCGGTGTCTTTGGGGTTGAAGAGCCGACCAAGCATCATGGAGTAGCCGCGCTCTTGCTCACCTCGTCGCAGCATTTCCATAAGTTCGACGAGGGCGGGTACGCGAGCAGGATCAATCTTGGCTGGGTCAAGGAATTCCACGGTGTAGCCATTACGGGCCACTCGGGTGTTGGCCTGGCGTAACCCCTTCATCTTTCCGCCTTCAAGGCTGAAGGTTTGGACATTGACCACAGCTTCGTCACCGAGGTAGATGTGGCGCATGCCAGCATCGGTGTAGACCTCCAACCATCCTTCGGCAGCTCCGGTCACCGCTGGTGTCCACGCGTGGGAATCACAAAAACTCTTAAAAGCAGCCCACACTTGGACTCGCTCTTGTTCGGGCCCAATGGGGTCGGGAGACGCCAGCGCGATCCCACCAAAGACGGCGTAGGCCACCACCGAGTCACCAAAAAAGAAAAACTGCTTATCGTCGCGGAGCGCAAAAAAGTCAAGGGTTCCTCGACCGTGACGCTGCACAATGTCGCGAGCGCGCGCTTCGGCAATTCGACGCTGAGCCGCACCATGGTGATCAGAGAGTCGTCGATCCACCACCGGCCGAGTGAGCAAATACAGCGTGGCAATGAGAAGGCAGATCCCCACGGTGAGCATGGTGGGGTAGACAAAGTCATCAATGTGATCAGGCAAGGCAATGGTGGAGAGTCCGACCATTCGCTCGGCTACCGCGACAATGACGAGCGGCCAAGCAGGCAGGGGGTGGTGGTGGCGAAGATCCGAGAGTTCCACGCCGATGAAACCAGCAGCAATGGCTACCCCCGCAATGGTGAAGAGCGCCGGAGCTGCCGTGGCCAGACTGCGTCGATCCGTCGAGGCGCTAAAGCACCCACGCTTCACGATGAGGAGAACAAGGACGGCAATGGAAACGCTGGCAGCTCCGAGGGAGCCAGCGTGGATGAGGTGGAACACAATGGACGAGGCCAGCAAGATCACCGCAGCAATCCAACTTCGACGTTGTCCTCGCAAAATACCGCGGGCCAACATCACGAGACAGATGCCGATGACCGCAACGACCGCGGCAGCGGCCTGGGATGCTCCCAAGGGGAGATAGGTCAAGATGTCGTGGAGGCGACTGCGCAGCGGTGGGGAGATGGCGACGAGCACGTCGAGTAAGCCCGTGATGAGCAAGGCCGCTGCAGCGAAGCGCTTGATGCGGCGATCGCTGCGAAAGGCAGCAGTTTGTTCAGAGGCTGGAGGCCACGAATGACCGGTTGGCCACGAGGCAATGAGCTGGGGAGCACCTCGATGAGGGGGAATCTCCGCCACGCAGTCACTCGTTGTAAGGCGCTCGAGCAAACTTGCCTCTTGGAGCTCATGATCTTGGGCGCTGAGGCGCACGTGAATATCAGCGCCGGTCTCAAGGTCAAGGAACGCAACTTGCTGGTGAGCCACAAATACGGGCGGCAGGCCTAAGCGGCCTTGGTGTTCTCGGACGACCATCCCTGAACTGCCCAAGGTGGCGAAGAACCCAGCGTCAAGGCGCAGCAGCGAAGGTGATCGGCCACCACAGGTGATGACCCCCGTGCCGCCATCGGCAAGATAACGCCGTACCTCATCGAGGGAGTCTTGATCGGCGATGAGGTCTTGATCAGCTGATTCGGTACCGATGTCGGAAGCGGAATTGCTTGGCATCAGCGTGGCGTGATCGAAGGCTCGACGGGCCAAGAAGGTGGCAATGAGGCCAACGATTGCTTCAACCACGATGACCGCAATAAGCGCGACGAGGAGGCGCTCGCCCCAATTGGCATTGGTGATCTCGGTGATGATGTCTTTGCGATGTCCCTTGGCGTGGATGGCGATGCGTTTGAGTGAGTTGCTCACCAAGGTGGTGGCAGACAGCAAGGCGACGATCACGGCGACTACGGGCGGGATCCACACCAGTTTGGAAAGCCGGCGATAAAGGGTTCGTGATTGGGTGAATCGCCGAAGCGCACCTGGCTCATCGAGATATTCAGCACCCTCAAGCCACGGGGCGCCCTCAATCATCTCCGTGTTCACATCGCGCTGATTGCTTGAGCTCGTGACGAGGACACGACGCTCACCGGTCGCCGTGGTGCAGCGAACCTCAAGGTGATCGACCACGTTCAGGTTGAAGGTTTGCAATCGCTCTGCCGAAAATTCGTGGCCGGCTGCGTGATCGTGAACGAAAAAAGCAGATCGATGGGGGTGCGAAGCGAAGCTCCGAATGGCCTCAAAGAGGGCGAGATGGCGCTCGATGGCGGCATCGACGTCATTGTCGCCAAACAATTGCCCCGTCAAGATGAGTGCTCCCGGGCCCTCCCACTGCATGAGCTCACGAATAACGATGGCCGAAGAAGGGGAACCCGAGGGATGAGCGCTCGCACCGAGTTCAAGGGATCCAAGCACCATGACTCGACTACCGAGAGGGATGGCGAGTTTGTGCTCGAGAGGAGTGCTCAGAACCATGGGACCCCATTCTCTCACCCGAGCGAGCGGGCAAGGGCTACCCGCCATCTACGATGGATAGAGCATGAGTGACACCAATCTGACCGGAGCGTGGCTCCAGCACCACAGTACGCTTGAGCCATCTCGAGCGGTCGTCTTCGATATCGATGGCGTGCTCTCTGATGCCGCTGGTCGCCAACACTTTCTTGATTATGGGCAACGTGACTGGGTGGCCTTCTTTGAAGCCTGTGGCTCCGATCCCGTCATCGAAGAGATAGCCACGCTCATGGGGCTCTTAGACCAAAGCCTGCAGGTCATCTTGCTCACCGGTCGGCCCCAGCGAGTACAAGCACAGACGGTGGCGTGGCTTGAACGCTATGGCTTGCGCTGGGATTTGCTCATCATGCGCAATTGGAATGACTACGAACAGGTCACGGACTTCAAGCGAGGAGTCGTCATGGATCTGCGTGATCGCGGCTTCGACATCTTGTTGGCCTTTGAAGATGACCCTTCGAACCACCAGATGTACGTCGACGAAGGCATTCCCTGTGTCTACCTCCACTCGGGGTACTACGAGTAAGTAGCCGGCGACTTAAGCGCTCGCACCCATCCAAGGCCAAGGCAGAGCGCGGCGAGGAGTAAGACGGGTAGGTCCCCAGTGTCGTCATAGACGGTGCGGCCGTTTCGCAAACCCACGACTCCGCTCACGACGCCCTGGCTGCTCAGGGAGCTTTTGGCCACAACATGGCCATTAGGGCTGATGATGGCGCTAAATCCAGTTGGTGACGCTTGAACAAGGTTTCGGCCTGTCTCCATGGCTTGGAGCCTCGCGGCTGCGAGTTCCACGCTCGGCATCTGGGTTCCCGGATACGACGTGGTGTTCGTGGGGACGATGAGCAGCTCGGCTCCGTCACGGATTTGTGGCAAGGAACGCGAGGAGAAGAACACTTCAAATGAAATCAAGACGCCGAGTCGAGTGGTACCAAGTTGCATGGTACCCACGCCATGGCCGATGACGGCGTCGCGCGGAACGCCCGAAAAATTTGCCACATGGCTCAATAGGCTCCGGAGGGGAACGTATTCACCGAAGGGCACGCGGTGGGCCTTCTCAACGTGAGCGATGATGCTTCCCGATGGGTTGATGCCTACGACGTAATTCAAAAATTGATGGAAGCCCACGGGCTGGGTAACTCCAGCTGTGAGATAGCAGTGGTGTGAGCGTGCGGCTGCAGAGAGCGCATTGAGTTGCCATGAACCAACCAAGGGTCCGCTGAGACCGATCACGTCTTCGGGCAAGACGCACAGGTTGGTGCCCGTCGGCACCTCTCGCAAAGCCTTGAGCTGGGCAAGGGTGACGCCCGTTGGATCAGTTTGTTGCGCCGATGTGCCGCGCTTACCACCACCTTGGACGGCGGCCACGTGGATGGTGTTCACGACGGGTCCGCCTGATGAGCTCACCATGGCGACCAGTACCAGGACAACAACACAGGTCACCATGACGCCACCAAGGACTGCTCGTCGCGCAGCGCTCATATCGCCTTGGTTGCGAGAAGCCGATGCCGAGAGGAGGTGACGAAGACCAGCACCGGCAATAACCACCCCGGCGATGATGGCCAGGCTGCCGCCAAGTCGCGCCAAGGGAGCCAAGGGCCCATTGATCTGACCCAAGGCCACACCACCAATGGGAAGTCCCCCGAGGGGCCATGAGATGCGGAGCCATTCAAAGAGCACTAGTGCACCAATGGCGCTTAACGTTCGGCCTCGTCGAGGTGTAATCGCCACACAAGCTCCGGCGACGAAGAGTGCCTCAACGGCGATGAGGACGAATGCGCCAGGGAGGCTGAAGTGCTGCGCCCACCACAGTCCGGGGATGAATTGGCCAAGACCAAAGGCCAAGCCAATCGTGAAGCGCCAACCTCGCGACTCATCTTCCACCATCAAGAGCAAGATGGCGATGGCCAGAATCCCGAGCGGCCACAGCGCTAAGGGAGGCAGCGAAGCAGCAGCAATGAGACCAGCCACCAAACCGAGGCCGATGGCGATGGCGCTCCGGGTGGTGCTGTGGATCGGTGCCGGCAAGACTTAGTGATCCTGATGACTGATGATGGTCTCAGCAGCGTGGCGGCCGGAGGCGATACACGCTGGCACACCGACGCCTTCTAGATAAGAGCCAGCCAACGCTAAACCCTTGTGGCGCTCTACTGCATTTTCCATGGTGGCGATTTTGGCCTGGTGGTTCACCCGATATTGCGGCAGTGCTTTCATCCAGCGGGTAACCGCTGCATCGAAAGGTGTTTCGATTGGTCCGAGCACGAGGGAGAGCTCGTCGAGCACCACGGCGATGATCTCGTCATCGGTCATGCGGCTAAATCGCTCATCGTCAATACGGCCGACCGATGCTCGTAGCCACCGCGTCCCTGGCTGCTTGAGCACAGGCCACTTGCGGTCCAAGAAGGTAACCGCAGTGGTTAAGAAGCGCTGACCTTTGGCTGGTCCTCGGGGGATGGCTGAGGCGGGAGGGATAAGGATGCCCGTTCCATGCTCTGGCAAGGTGACGCCAAATTCAGGCAAGCACAAGGTGACGACGCCAACACTCGCATAATCAATGGCTGCGAGTTGTTCGGCGATTTCTCGATCGATGGATCCCAACAAAGTGGCGCTTTGGTGAGCGGGGGTTGCCACAATCACCGCATCGGCTCGATAGGTAGATGTTTCGGTGTCCACCATCCATGCTGGGTCGGAGCCCTGCTGGCGATGGAGATTGGTGACGCCGGCGTGGAGAATCCGCTCGACGCCCAACTGCTCAAGGGCTTCGTCGAGGAGATCAATAAGTCGATACATGCCACCGGCAACACTGATGAAGGCGGGCGGGGGAGGCGTGTCAGATGCGGGGGGCACGGCGTCTCGCATGGCCTTCATCAAACTGCCTGGCTTCTGGGCTGCCTCAAGTAGTGGCGGCATGAGTGACTGAGCACTTAAGTCTTGAACCCGCCCAGCCACAATGCCACCGAGCATGGGATCGACCAAGGTGTTCACGACCTCGAGGCCGAGCTTGCGTTCGACGAGTGAACCAATGGCGCGATCTTGGAGTGGGCCTCGACCCACCGTGCGTGGAGCGACGACGTCGACGAGGGCACGGAGTAAGCCCCGCGTGGACATCGTTTTTGACGCAGCCAGTGAACGCCACCGCATCGGAATGCCAACTTGTAAGTCTCGAGGGAGTTCGCGCAGGGCTCCTCGGGCAAACACATGTGCCCCTGATGCGGCAATGGTCATCGTTTCGTCACCATGGCCGAGCTCGGTGAGCAAGGCAACAAGTTCTGGCCGACGCGCGAGCACCCCATCGGCAGCTGCGTCGACGGTGGCGCCATGGACCTGCACCTTGTCGAGTCGTCCCCCTACACGGCCTCCAGCTTCGAGGACCCGCACCGTCACTGCCCCCTGGCCAAGGGTCGCGAGTCGGTGGGCGGCTGCAAGCCCTGCTATTCCGCCACCGATAACGATGACGTCGCTGTTTTTCACGGGCATTCCTGTAAGACCCGCTTGGCCAAAACAGTGGTGAACGCGGGATCGGCATTGAGCGATGTGGTCCGCGCCAAGGTAACGCCAGATTCAGCAGCGACTCGTTGGGCGTCGATGTCGACGTCAAAGAGCACTTCAAGGTGGTCTGCGACAAAGCCAACGGGGCAAATGACCAATGCGTGTTCGTCTCGCGCCGGAAGTGCGGCAATCACTTCGAGAATGTCGGGGCCGAGCCAAGGATCGGGGGTACGCCCAGCACTCTGCCATGCCACTTCATGGCGCGACAGTCCCGCAAGGTCGGCAATGCGTTGCGCGCTATCAGCCAACTGCTCGGGATAGGTGTCGCCCGATTCAAGAATTCGAACGGGAAGGGAGTGCGCGGTGAAGAGTACGAGGGGATTGGCTTGTAGCGATGTGGGAAGCGAGGCAATCGCAACCCTTACTTTGTCGGCCAAGATCTCAAGAAAGCCCGGGGTGTCGTACCAATACATAATCGGGTGAAAGTCGATGTCGGGCCCTAGCGCCGTCTTGGCTCGCTCCATGTATTCAGCTGAGCCCATGGAGGCTGCATGAGGGGTCAAGGTAAGACCGACAACTTCCGTGATGCCATCAGCCACAAACGCCGCTGCCGTCTCTTCGATGCTGGGACTCGTATATTTCGAACCAAACCTCACATCGAAACGACCCGGGGCGAGTTCTTCGAGGCCTTGGGCAATGCCCGCTACCTGGGCTTGCGTGAGCTCGTTGAGAGGCGAGATGCCCCCAATGGCCTCGTAGCGTCGGATCAGGTCGTCGAGTTGTTCTTGGGTGGGTGGCCGCCCGTGACGAATACGCGTGTAGTAGGGCTCAACCTCTTCTCGGCTCCCGGGGGTGCCGTAGGCCATGACGAGTACGCCGATTTTGCTCATTGTGCTTCCTTTGCAATAGTGACGCCTTCGGTGTGGACCAGATCCACGACGAACTTCAGGGCATCGGGATCCATATCTGGCATTACGCCGTGGCCGAGATTAAAGATGTGACCAGGTGCGCTGGCACCCCTTCGGATGACATCTCGGGTGGCATCAGCGATCACGGTTTCACCCGCGAAGAGCAGGGCTGGGTCGAGGTTGCCCTGCAGAGGATGATTCCCAATTCGCTTCGTCGCCACATCGAGCGGCACGCGCCAGTCAACGCCGATGACGTCAGCCCCAGTGGTTGCCATCAAGCTGAGCAGCTCTCCGGTGCCCACCCCAAAGAGAATTCGCGGCACACCACGGCTCGCAAGTGCATCCATGACCTTGATGGTGGCGGGCATGGCAAAGCGCTGGTATTCATCGGGGCTCAGTGAACCAGCCCAGGAGTCAAAGAGTTGAATGGCATCGGCTCCGGCATCAATTTGCGCCCCTGTAAACGCAATGGCCAAATCGGCGAGTCGATCAGCCAGTTGTGCCCACAGTTCGGGTTCTCGGTGCATGAGCGCCTTCACCTTGGTGAAGGTTCTCGAGGGACCTCCCTCAACGAGGTAGCTCGCCACGGTGAAGGGTGCACCAGCGAACCCGATCAGCGCGGTGGTTTCATCGAGTTCTTCAACAACCTTTTCCACCGTCTCAATTACGTAGGCGATGTCTTGTTCTGGGTTGAGTGGACGTAGGCGCTCTAAGTCGCGCTCATGGGCAAAGGGCTGCTCGACGACGGGGCCGCGTCCAGGGACCACGTCGATGCCAAAGCCAACCGCGTGGACCGGAACCACGATGTCGCTAAAGAGCACGGCAGCGTCCACGCCGTAGCGTCGCACCGGCTGCAAGGTGACCTCCGCCGAAATGCTGGGATCAGCAATGGCATCCAAAATCGAACCCGATCCTCGCAAGGCCCGGTATTCAGGAAGCGAGCGCCCAGCTTGGCGCATGAACCACACGGGGAGCCGAGACGGCTCCTCTCCCCGGCAAGCCGCCAGAAATGGGGCGGTGGCTAGCGTTTTGGTCACGGTGATTCGGCCTCCTCAATAGGGCGGTTCCTATCGTAGGGGGAGGGCCGAGCCAAAGACTTCAGAACAAGTTCATTTTCCCCAATTAGACTCTGCAGTTCACCTGTTTTGGGGGAATTAGTCCTATGTCGCATGAACGAGAAATTGCTGAGGAGCAGCAGTTCCTTGATCATGCCTATCGTTCCCTTGACTTCATGCGAGGCGAAGCGCGCTCCATGTTGGATGAGGTCTTGTCCAGCACGAAAGGTGGCACCTTTCAGTCTCGAACCGAGCGCGACATCGTGGTGCGCACCTCGCTCGCGCGTTTAGAGCAACTTGAAGTCGGCGACCAAGCCCTGTGTTTTGGTCGCATTGATGTCGGTACTGGCGATGATGAAGAGCCTGAGGTATTTCACATCGGTCGACTCGCCGTCTCTGACGAACATCGCGAGCCGCTCATCATCGACTGGCGCGCACCTATTGTCGAACCCTTCTATCGAGCAACAGGTCTCGACCCGATGGGTCTGGTTCGTCGTCGACACATCGCTACCCACATTCGCGAAGTCATTGGCGTTGAAGACGAATATTTCGCTGGTGACGACGGCGAGCTGCACGTTCCTTCCAGCGACGAAGGGGCCATCGAAATGCGCGAGGGTCTCATCGAAACCGGTGTCGCCCTGGGAGGCCGAGGTGCCTTACTCGCTGCATTGGGCCGAGCCCGTACTGGTGTCATGGGCGACATCATCGGCACGATTCAGCGCGAACAAGACGAAATCATTCGCGCACCGCTTCCTGGTGTGTTGCTCGTACAGGGAGGCCCAGGAACGGGTAAGACTGCGGTGGCTCTCCACCGGGCTGCTTACTTGCTCTACACCTATCGCTTTCCCCTTGAGCGCCAAGGTGTCTTAGTCGTTGGGCCCAACCCGCTCTTTTTGACCTACATCGAGCAAGTACTTCCTTCACTTGGCGAGACCGGAGTCACCTTGTCGACGATCGCTGGCTTAGTGCCCGAAGTGAAGGTGCGCGGTGTAGATGCCGACGAGATTGCAAAGCTCAAAGGTGATGCTCGCATGGCGCAGGTGATGGCGCGAGCGGTGAGAACGCGCCAGCGAGCCCTTCGCCAAGACTTGGCCATTCCCTATGGAGCTGTGACGCTTCGCCTGAGCGTCGCCAAATCCGAGGACATCATTAATCGAGTTCGTCGACGTGGTGGTCCTCACAATCCGCGCCGCCGTCTTGTTGAACAAGAAATTGCCGCAACGCTCGAAACGCAATATCGAAATCGACTCGGTATTGAAGAAGGTGCCGAAGAATTCGATCGAAGCGAATTCGCTCGCGCGGTGCTGCAAACTCCCGAAATCGTGGAAGCGCTGCGCCGCATGTGGCCTCGCCTGAGTCCCCACGAATTACTTCATGACTTCTTTGGAGCGCCAGCACTCATTAAGGCAGCTGCTCCAGGGCTCCTCGATGATTTTGAAGTTGAGCTGTTGGCTCGCCCCCGTTCAGCCACGTTGGAAGAAGTGAACTGGACGGTCGCCGATGCGGCACTTATCGATGAGTTGCGTCCCTTGCTCGGACCTCGTCGAGCTTCCAAGAAAAAGAGTGCCCCTCGCCACGATGCCTGGCCAGGTCTCGATGCGGAAGAACCTCGTCGCGATCATGGCGAAGACGACATTGCGTCCTTTGGCCACATTGTGGTGGATGAAGTGCAGGACCTCTCCCCGATGCAACTCAGGATGCTGCAACGCAGGTCGCTCTCAGGGTCGATGACGGTGGTCGGTGACTTGGCCCAAGCCACTGGACCGTGGACGCCTGGAGGCTGGCAAGACGTCTTGGGGCATCTGGCGCCGAAGAAGGAACCCACCTACGTGGAACTCTCGGTGAGTTACCGAACACCTGCGGAAGTGATTGCGGCCTCTGAACCCGTGCTCGCAGCTTCGGGTACTGGCCTGGTCGCCCCGACGCCAGTGCGTCGATCGGGGATTGCCCCCATCATCGAACAGGTTGACGCCACTGAGCTTGCCAACAGCGTGGTCCGTGCAGCCGTTGCGGCCTTGGCAAGTGTTTCCCCAGGTCGGGGCGTTATTTTGGCCCCACCTGAACTCTGCGGAGCGATTGCCGATGCCTTGAGAGCCCAACAGGTGGCGTTTGCTGACCCCGAACGTGGCGAAGGCGGTCTTGAAGATTCGCTCGTCCTCCTCCGATCCGATGAAGCTAATGGGCTCGAATTCGATGCGGCAATTGTGGTCGAAGCGGGCCTGATTGCCCGAGCTGGTGGGGCTCGGCCCAACCCACGGGGCCTGCGGACGCTCTACGTCGCCATGACCCGTCCCACCAAGGTGCTTCACGTGGTCTCCACTGAACCCTTCCCGGTGGAAAGTCTCTGATTCTGCCTCTTTGGGAGTTGTCATAAGGGCCTGTCAGGGCGGACTAGGGTTGAATCTGACCCTCCCGAGCACAACAGGAACTGATTCTGTGACCCAAGCAGCTGTGTCTCCGCCAGCAGGAAATAAGCGCATCGTCCACGACCGGCCACCCATGCTCGCCATTGGCGTGATGATTTGGCTGGGCTCGGAATTGATGTTCTTCTCCGGCCTCTTTGCGGCTCTGTTTACCATCCGCGCTCACCTCACCTCGTGGCCCCCAGTTGGGACGCACCTCGACACCTTGCAGGCGGGCATTTTCACCATCATTTTGGTGGCCTCTTCGGGGACGATGTGGGCTGCGCTCTATCGATTTGAGTGTGGCGAGCGCAAGAAGGCAAAGTTCTGGCTGGTGGTATCCATCGTCATGGGTGCCATTTTCTTGGCGAACCAAGTCTATGAATGGACGCACTTTGAGACACGGTGGTACACCAACTCATATGGCTCCATCTTCTACATCACGACTGGCCTGCACGGTATTCACGTGTTCATCGGCATCGTGGCCATGATCTTGCTCTTGGGTCGCCTTCGTGGTGACAAGGGTGGAGACCCCGGTGAGCTCAGCGTTTTCCAAGGCGTGAGCTACTACTGGCACTTCGTTGACATCGTATGGGTAGGTCTTTACTCCTGCCTCTTCCTGCTCAAGTGAGGCGCAAGGTGAATCGTCGAATTATTCGTGCTCTGGCCCCGGCAGCAGTCCTTGGGGTTGCCGTCCTCGGAGCGATTTCAGTAGTTGCAGGCAGCGGCGCGGGAGCATCGACGACGCCGACCACTGCAGCTGGAACGGTGGCGCAAGCCCAAGCGGCAACTACGACCACCACGGTCCCCAACGCGGCATATCAGACCACCCGAGAGAACGCCGGAACGGCGAACTCCAGCGTGCAGGTGTTCAATAGCTCGGGCAAGTTGGTGGCCTATGGCAACAAGAACATCACCTACGTTGCACCATCGTCATCGCTGATCCCTCTCGGTGAAGCGGTGTTCATGCAAAACTGCGCATCGTGCCACGGCGTCGAAGCAAATGGCGTGCCGGCCAATGGCACGCCTGGTGCCTATCCAAACCTTCGGGGACTTGGCCCAGCAACCATTGACTTCTGGGTCGAGTCGGGCCGCATGCCCGCTGCGGACCCACGAAGTGTTCAAGCAGAACGCCACCCACCTCGCCTCAGTCACACCGATGCTCTAGCTATCGCTGCGTGGGTGAACTCGCTGGACCCAGCTACTCCTTACATTCCGCACATCAACTCGATTTCGAGTGCCAGTGTCAGCGATGGATTCTCGCTCTTTGCGCTGAACTGCGCCGCATGTCACACCATTACTGGTGGTGGTGACGCACTGGCCGCTGGTACGAATGCACCAAGTCTTCGCAACATTCCAGCCACTCAAGTTGCCGAGGCGATCCGTACGGGCCCGGGCAACATGCCGCGCTTTACCGGAAATCTCTCAGACGCCCAGGTGCGCAACATCGTCGCCTATGTCACTGGCTACATCCAGCACCCAAGCAACCCTGGTGGTTTCGGACTTGGTGGATTGGGCCCTGTGGCCGAAGGCTTTGTGGGTCTTGCCCTTGGCGTTGGAATCCTTGCTTTGATTGCCTTCTGGATTGGAGATAGGTCGTGAGTGCTGACCAGCACACCCCGGTGTCGATTTCCTCAGTGAGTATCGACGATCCCCACATGCAGCCGCTGGCTCGAAACCCGCGCCGCATGGAGCAGCTCATTGCCGTAGCCATGTTCTTTGGCTTGGTTTCGTTTGTCATGTTTGGTTTCGCCTACTGGGTGAACTGGCCGGCATGGACCTTTGGGGTCACCCTCGGCCTCGGCATGGTGCTCCTTGGATTTGGCGTTACAGCGTGGGGCAAGTACCTCATGCCCAAGGGTCCCTTTGTGGAAGAGCGCCACAAGGTGGCGAGCTCAGACGAGCAGCGCAACGCATTCGCTGCTGCTGTTGTGGAGCGCAACCTCGGCATTCTGGGACGTCGCAAGGTCCTTGGTGGCCTCGCTGGTGCAGCACTTGGTGTCTTTGGTGTTGTCGCTGCATTCCCCCTCATCCGCTCGCTCGGGCCACTTCCCAAGAATTCACTGAAGACCACGGACTGGAAGGCCGGGTCGTACCTGGTGGATTCCACGGGACGCCCCGTCAAGGTTGGCGACGTTGCCGTTGGTGGCATCGTGACGGTCTTCCCCATGGGATACCAAGACACCGACAACGGCCAAGCCGTTGACCAAACGGTCTTGATTCGCCTTGCGACGACGGATTTCACCACTCGACCTGGTCGAGAATCGTGGGGCCCGTCTGGCTATGTGGCCTATTCCAAGTTGTGCACGCACTTGGGTTGCCCCGTTGGTCTCTACGAGCAACAGCTCGAAATGCTGGTCTGTCCCTGTCACCAATCAATGTTCAGCGTCGCCAACGGTGGTGAGCCCACCTTCGGCCCGGCCCCTCGTCCTCTTCCGCAGCTTCCGCTGTATGTCGATGGCCGTGGATACGTCAGGTCGCAAGGTGGCTATAACCAACCCGTTGGCCCGGGATTCTGGGAGCGCTCATGAGTTCCACTACGAAGAAGTCTGAAAGCCCGTACGGCCCGATCGGCGACAAGCTCAACGAGCTTGATGATCGGCTGGGAGTCGCTCGTGGGGGTCGTACCCTCATGGACAAGATCTTCCCTGACCACTGGTCATTCATGCTGGGCGAGATCGCACTGTATTCATTTATGGTGCTCTTGGCTACGGGTATTTTCTTGACCCTGTACTACGTGCCAAGTCAGTCCTTGGTCGTCTATCACGGCCCGTACCTGCCCTTGCGTGGCGTGCGCGTCAGCCAGGCCTACGCCTCATCAGTTGACTTGAGTTTCTCGGTTCGAGCTGGGTTGCTCATGCGCCAGATGCACCACTGGGCCTGTGACATTTTTGTCGGCGCCATCGTGGTACACATGGCCCGCGTGTTCTTTACCGGAGCATTCCGCAAGCCACGCGAAACGAACTGGCTCATTGGTTCGATTCTGTTGATCCTGGCGATCGTGAACGGCTTCCTTGGCTACTCGCTTCCTGACGACTTGGTCTCGGGTACCGGTCTTCGCATTGCCTTCTCCATCGTTGAGTCCATTCCGCTCGTTGGTTCAACCTTGGCAACCTTGCTCTTTGGTGGCAACTTCCCGGGCACCATGATCATTAGCCGCTTCTACACCTTGCACGTCTTGTTGATCCCGGCCATCATCGTGGGTCTCGTCACTGCTCACTTGGTGCTCTTGGTCACCCAAAAGCACACGCAGTTCAAGGGCAAGGGTCGCACCGAGAACAACGTTGTTGGTGCTCCTATGATGCCGATCTTCGCCGCGAAGGCGACGGGGTTCATCTTCTTGGTGACGGGCGTGACCGCGCTGCTCGCCGGACTCGCGCAGATCAACCCCATTTGGCAGTTCGGCCCATATGAGGCGGCCAAGATCTCCTATGCCGTGCAGCCTGACTGGTACATGGGTTGGCTTGACGGAGCCTTGCGTATCTTCCCAGCTTGGGAGTGGACTGGTTTTGGCCACACCATCCCGCTTGAGGTCTTCATCCCCGCTCTGATCATCCCGGGCATCGTGTTCACGATCGCCCAGGTGTGGCCGGCGATCGAAGCCAAATACACCGGCGACACAGCCATGCACAACTTGTTGGACCGGCCACGCGACAGACCCAAGCGCACCGCGTTCGGTGTCGCGATGTTGTCGTTCTTGTTCATGCTCTTTGTGGCAAGTTCTACCGACGTGCTCGCGAACTACTTCCATATTTCGCTCAACACCATGCTGTGGCTGATGCGTGTCCTCGTGATCATCGTGCCTCTCATCGCCTATCCGGTGACCTTGGTTCTCTGCAAGGAGCTTCAACAAGTTGATGGGGCTGGTAAGCGTAAGCGTCCTAACGTGGTGATTCGTACCACCGAAGGTGCTTATGAGACCGTTCCGGCCGACCTTCGACCTGGCGACGGACACCACGAACTTGACGCAGAGCCGATCCCGACATTCATTGATCTCGATCCCGGCGCTGAAGAGCCCATTGAGGGATCTCGGGTCGTCACTCGCTAGCGAAAGCCGGCGCATGAAAATGGGAATGATCATGCGCTCACCAATCAAATGTGGTGACATCGACCTGGAGAAGTCCCCGACTCCTCGTGAGTCCTACGGGGCTATGAGGGAATTCGCCAGCGACCATTTACCGTCGTGACTTATCGTTCGCCATTGGGCGATCAGGATTTGGTTGCTCGTCTTCGAGGTGCGCTGAGTCCAGAACGGGTGCGAGATGACGGCGTCGAACTCTCGCTCTTCAGTCATGACGCTTCCATCTTTAAAGATGGTTCATGCGGTCCTGTTTGCTTTCCTGTCTGCGCAGAAGAGGTTCAAGCCATTGTGCGTATCGCGAATGAGTACGCTCGGGCCATCGTGCCTCGCGGAGCAGGGACTGGTTTAGCTGGAGGTGCAATTCCTCTCGGTGCACCGATCGTGGTGTCCACCATGAAGATGAATCAGATTCTTGAGATCGATCTTGAGAATCGTGTTGCTTGGGTTGAGCCTGGTGTGGTGAATCTTGATTTGACCAAGGTGCTCAATCCCATGGGCTACCACTTTGCGCCTG